>NZ_JBITZW010000021.1:59352-120290 GCF_044547105.1 Kitasatospora sp. NPDC052868
GGGTGGCGGCCCCGGGCCGGCCCCCGGCCGGTCGTCGGGGGGGGGGGGGCCCCCCCGGTGCAAAGGCACCTTGTACCCCGGGGGGGGGGTCCCCGGGGGGGGGGGGGGGGGGGGCCGTGGGGCGCCCCCCCCCGCGCCGCTATCGCTTGCACCGTGCCCGCGCCGCCTGCGCCTGCGCCTGCACCGTGCCCGTGCCCGTGCCGCCTGCGCCGTCCCCGCCGTCGCGCGGATCGGATCCGACCCGCCGTGCGTCCGCCCGGCGGGTCCTGAGGCGTGCCCGCTCCGCCTTCCCCCTGTGCGCCGGCGGATGCGCACCGGCAGACCTCCCCGGCGGGCCGTCGAGCTGTGAGCTGACGAGCCGTGCGCCGATGAACCGTACACAGATCAACCGTGTGCGCCCCGTTTGAAACGGGCCGTTGAGGTGCAGTTACGGGAGTGGCGATTGATGTGTCTGTGTCAGGAGACCTCTTGGCATGACATGGCGCATGTGACATTGTATTCACGCCCCCGTGATCAACCTCACGCCGGACGGGACCCACCGGACCCGCTCGGCGGTCTCCGCACACCCCGCCCCACCGGGCGCCTTCAGCGAGAGGTGACGGCCTTGCCGGTTCGTGGTACCCCAGCGGTCCTCTTCTGCATCCCCCACGCCGGCGGGACGACGGCGGCCTTCCAGGAGTGGCAGCAGCTGCTCGGCGCCGAACTGCTGGTCCGCCCGGTCGAGTCCGCCGGCCGCGGCACCCGCTCGGCCGAGCGCGGCTACCAGGGCATCCCCGAGGCGGCCGAGGACCTCGCCCGGGTGATCGCCGCCGAGACGGACGGCGCCGACTGGGTGCTGCTCGGCCACAGCATGGGCGCCCTGATCGCCTACGAGGCCGCCCGCCTGCTCCAGGAGCGCGGCTTCCCGCCCGCCCGGCGCCTGGTGGTCTCCGCCTGCCCGCCGCCGCAGCGCGGCTTCGGCCCGAAGTGGGACGCCGACACCCCGGACTCCGAGGTCGAGGCCTTCCTGCTCCGGCTCGGCAGCGTCCCCGCCGAGATCGCCCGGGACCGCGACGCGATGGCCTACTACGCCGGCCTGGTCCGCGAAGACGCCAGGCTGACCGACGCCTACCACTACCGCCCCCCGCGCCAACCCCTGAACAGCCCGGTCACCGTCCTGTGGGGCGACGCCGACCCGGTCACCGCGCCGTACCGGGCGCAGGACTGGCAGGAGGCGGTCGGCCGGCCCGTCGAGATCCGCACCGCGACCGGGGCGGGGCACTTCCTCCTCACCGAACAGGCCTCCCGGGCCGTCGCCCTGCTCCGGGGCGACCTGCTCGGCGACCCCCCGACCGGCACCCCGCCCGGCGGTGCGACCGGAGGCACCACGGCCGGCACACCGGGCGGTACGACAGGAAAGGCGGCTGCCGTGGACACCGGCACCGAGCTGTATCTGGACCTGCTGAAGAAGACCCTCACCAACGTCATCTACGAGGACCCGCCACTGCCCAGCGACTGGGCCCCCGACAACTCCTACGACCCGATCAGCCGCCACGCCGGGCTCGACTGGCCGAGCAAGGCCCACACCATGGTCGGCCTGCGCCGCCTGGACAACGTCCAGTACTGCGTCGAGCGGATCCTGCGCGACGGCGTCCCCGGCGACTTCATCGAGACCGGGGTCTGGCGCGGCGGCACCTCCATCTTCCTGCGCGCCCTGCTGCGCGCCCACGGGGTGACGGACCGCCGGGTCTGGGCCGCCGACTCCTTCCGCGGCATGCCCGAGGTCGGCGCCGAGGGCCACCCCGGCGACGCCGAACTGGAGACCCACCTGCTCAACGACGTGATGGGCGTCCCGCTGGAGCAGGTCCGCAGCAACTTCGAGGCGTACGGGCTGCTGGACGACCAGGTGCGCTTCCTGCCGGGCTGGTTCAAGGACACCCTGCCCAAGGCCCCGATCCGCGGCCTGGCCCTGATGCGGCTCGACGGTGACCTCTACGAGTCGACCATGGACGCGCTCACCAACCTCTACCCGAAGCTCTCCGTCGGGGGCTTCGTGATCGTGGACGACTACCTGATCACGGTGTGCCAGGAGGCCGTCCACGACTTCCGCCGCAGCCACGGCATCGACGACGAGATCAAGGACATTGACGGCTACGGCGCCTACTGGCGCCGGACCCGCTGACCGGGGGGACGGACGGATGACCCAGCAGGACGAGCGCACACCGCACCGGCCGGAACCCGCGATCTGCCACGGGCCGGACGTGCTCCGGGCGGCGGACGAACCGGCCACCCTGGCCGCCGTACTCGCCCGGGCGGCCGCCGACCGGCCGGACCGGGGCGTCGTGGTGGTCGACGCGGCCGGCCGGGCCACCCGGATGCCCTACCCGGACCTGCTCGCCCAGGCCCGCACGGTCCTCGCCGGACTGCGCCGCGGCGGCTGCCGGCCCGGTGACGTGCTCGTCCTGTACGGCCTCGAACTCGCCGACTACTTCCCGGCGTTCTGGGCCTGCGTGCTCGGTGGGATCGTCCCGCTGCCGGTCGACGTGCGCCGCGACGCCTCGGCCCGGCAGCGCTCGGTGGAACGGCTCGCCGGCGCCTGCACCCTGCTCGACGGCCCCCGCGTGCTGACCGACGCCGCCGGCACCGCCGACCTGGCGGGCCACCCGGAGGGCGCCGCACTGGAGGCGCTGGACATCGCCGACTGCCGCGCGGGCGGAGGCGAGCACGGCCGGGACGACTCCGACGGCCAGGGGGAGTTCGTCCCCGCCGGGAGCGACCCGGCCCTGCTGATGCTCTCCTCCGGCAGCACCGGTCTGCCCAAGGTCATCCCGCTCACCCACGAGGCGCTGCTGGACTTCCTCCCCGGCAGCCGACAGGCGCTCGGCTGGGGCGAGGACGACTCCACCCTCAGCTGGCTGCCGGTCGACGCCAGCGCCGCGCTGCTGCTCTACCACGTGCTGCCGGTCTACCTGGGCAGCGACAACGTGCAGGTCCCGACCGAGCTGGTGCTCGCCGAGCCGCTGCGCTGGTTCGACCTGGTCACCGAGCACCGCTCCCGGCACACCTGGGCGCCGTCCTTCGGCTTCCGCATGGTCTGGTCCGCCCTCCAGGACGCCCCCGCCCCCGACTGGGACCTCGCGCACGTCCGCACCCTGGTCAGCGGCGGCGAGCAGATCCCCCCGCGGGTGGTGGACGGCTTCCTCGCCGCCACCGCGCCCTACGGCGTCGACCCCGACTGCTTCGTGCCCTGCTGGGGCATGACCGAGACCACCACGGCGATCAGCTGGAGCCGCTACCGGGCCCCCGGCAGCCTGCACCGGCTGC
This sequence comes from Kitasatospora sp. NPDC052868, assembly GCF_044547105.1. Classification (NCBI taxonomy): domain Bacteria; kingdom Bacillati; phylum Actinomycetota; class Actinomycetes; order Kitasatosporales; family Streptomycetaceae; genus Kitasatospora; species Kitasatospora sp. NPDC052868. The sequence goes on from NZ_JBITZW010000021.1 coordinate 62,656, forward strand.
GCACCGACAGCCTCGGCGGCGCCACCGTCGCCGCCGGCGCGGACGTGCCGGACGAGCTGTGCACCACCTTCGTCGCCGTCGGCGCCCCCGCCCCCGGCGCCGGCCTGCGGGTGGTCGACGAGGACGGCGCGGTGGTGCCGGTGGGAACGGTCGGGCGCCTCCAGGTCCGCTCGATCCGCAACACCCCCGGCTACCTCGCCAACCCCGAGGCCAATGCGAAGACCTTCGTCGACGTCGGCGAGGAGCTGCCCTGGCTGGACACCGGGGACCTGGCGTTCATCCGGGACGGCCAGGCCGTGATGATCGGCCGCCAGAAGGACATCGTCATCATCAACGGCGAGAACCACCCCTGCCACGCCGTCGAGACGGTGGTCGAGTCCGTGCCGGGCGTGGCCGCCGGCGGCGCGGCGGCCTGCGGGGTGCCGGACGAGGAGCTCGGCAGCGAGACCCTCGCCCTGTTCTTCGCCCCCACGGGCGACCGGCCGGTGGAGGAGACGCGGGCCGAGATCGGCCGCGTGGTGCTGCGCAGGCTCGGACTGTTCCCCCGGCACGTCGTGCCGCTGGCCGCCGAGGACTTCCCCCGGACCTCCAGCGGCAAGGTCCGCCGCGGCGAACTGGTGAAGCTGCTCGCGCCGGCGCCTGCGACGGCCCCCGCGCCCGACGGCTCGCGCGGCGGGGAGTTGGGCGGGGCGGAACTGCGCGCCCTGCTGCGCGCCGAGGTCGCGGCCCTATCCGGCACCCGGGTCGACCGGGACGGCGGTGACGACCGGGCGCCCTTCTACGAGCTCGGCCTCGGCTCGGTCACCATGGTCCGGCTGCACCGCGCCCTCGGCGTGCGGTTCGGTGCCGAACTGGCCGTCTCCGCGCTCTTCGAGCACCCCTCGATCGCCGAACTCGCCGACCACCTCGGCTCCCTGGGGGTGCGGGAGGTCCGGAAGCCCCGGCCGGAGTCGGAGTCGGTGCCGGAACCTGTCGTCCAGGCTGATGTCCCGGTGCCGGTGCCGGTGCCGGTGCCCGTGGACGCGCCGATCGCCGTGATCGGCCTGGGCCTGCGCTTCCCCGGCGCCGAAACGCCCGAGGAGTACTGGGAGAACCTCCGCACCGGCCGCGACTGCCTCACCGCCTTCACCCCGGCCGACCTCCAGGCCGCCGGACTCTCCGAGGCGCAGCGCACCGCACCCGACCGGGTGCCGGTCGGCGGCGTCCTGACCGGCGTCGACACGTTCGACCCCGGCTTCTTCGGCATGAGCCCGCGCGAGGCCGAACTCACCCACCCCGCCCACCGGTTGTTCCTGCAGGCCAGCTACCACGCACTGGAGACGGCCGGCTACGCGAAGCCCGCCCCCGGCCTGCGGATCGGCGTCTACGCGGGCGAGGGAGCCAATCTGACGGGCTATCAGTCCGACAGCTCCGCACCCGACCCGGACCTCGCCGACGGCATGCAGGCCGCCCTCGGAAGCCTGCCCGACTACCTGGCCTCCCGGGTCTCCTACCGGCTCGGCCTCTCCGGGCCCGCGATCGGCATCCGCACCGCCTGCTCCACCTCCCTGGTCGCCGTGCACCTCGCCGTCCAGGCGCTGCGCAACGGCGAGGCCGACCTCGCGCTGGCCGGCGCGGCCGCCCTCCAGCTGCCGCAGGGTGCCGGCTACCGCTACCACCCGGAGTCCGTGCTCTCGCCCACCGGTGGCTGCCGCCCCTTCGACGCGGCCGCCGACGGCACCGTCGGCGGCAACGGCATCGGCGTGGTGCTGCTCAAGCCGCTCGACCGGGCACTCGCCGACGGCGACCCCGTCCTCGCCGTCATCACCGGTACCGCCGTCAACAACGACGGCGCCCGCAAGGTCGGCTTCACCGCCCCCAGCGTGCAGGGCCAGGTCGACGTGGTCCGCGAGGCCCTGCGCCGGGCCGGCGTGCGCGGCGAGGACCTCAGCTACGTCGAGGCGCACGGGACGGGCACGCCGATCGGCGACCCGGTCGAGTTCAAGGCCCTGAGCCTGGGCCTCGGTTCACCGGGCGGCCCGGAGGGCTTCTGCGCCGTCGGCTCGGTCAAGGCCGCCATCGGCCACCTCGACAGCTGTGCCGGTATGGCCGGGCTGATCAAGGTGGTGCTGATGCTCCAGCACCGCGAGCTCGTCCCGACCCGCAACCTGGACCGCCCCAATCCCGAACTAGCCCTGAACGGAAGTCCGTTGACCCTGGTGACCAAGCACGGCCCGATGCCGCAGGCACCCGGCGGCTCGCCGGTGCTGCGGGCGGGCGTCAACGCGCTGGGTGTCGGCGGCACCAACGCCTTCGCCGTCCTGGAGGAGGCCCCGCCGCGCCCGGCCGCCACCACGGCCGCGGCCGGGGGCGCCCGCCTCGTCCCGCTGAGCGGGCGCGACGAGGCGGCGGTGCGCGAACTGGCCGCCGAACTCGCCGACCGGCTGCGCCGCGACCCGGACACGGCCGTGGCGGATGTCGCCGCCAGCCTGGCCACCCGGCCGGCGCTGGCCGTGCGGGCCGCGGTCGTCGCCGCCGACACCGCCGAACTCGCCCGCGAACTGGACCGGTTGGCCTCCGGAGCCGAGCCCGACGCGGCCACCGCGTTCCGGCTGGGCACTCCCCGCCCGGGTACCCCGGAGGCGGTCGCCTTCGCGTACAGCGGGCAGGGCTCGGCGTCCCGGGGCATGGCGAGTGAGCTGTACCCGGCGCTGCCGGTGGTCCGGGACGTCCTCGACCGCTGCGAGCAGGCCTACCGCGAGGCCGTCGGCACCCCCGGCCTGCTGGCCGCCCTGCTGGACTCCGGCCGGTCGGGCGAACCGCTGGCCACCGGCCTCGCCCAGCCCGCGCTGTTCGCACTCCAGGCGGCGCTGACCGCCCAGTGGCGCGCCTGGGGGATCGAGCCCGGCCAGGTCCTCGGCCACAGCCTCGGCGAGCTCTCCGCACTCTGCGCGGCCGGCGCGCTCTCCCTGGAGGACGGGATCCGGCTGACCGCACGGCGCGGCGAGCTGATGGAGACCGCGATGGCGGAGGGCGGCATGCTCTCGCTGCGCACCGACCCGGCCGTCGCCGAACGGGTCGCGCGGGAGAGCGGACTGGAGATCGCCGCCCGCAACGGCGCCGGGACCTTCGTGCTCTCCGGCACCCCGCTGGCCCTGCGGACGGCGGAGGAACTGCTCGACGGGATGGGGATCGAGGCGCGGCGGCTGCCGGTCGACCGCGCCTTCCACAGCGGGATGCTGGAGGCCGTCCTGCAGCCGCTGGCGCAGGCCGTCGAGGCATGCGTGCCGGCCCCGCTGCGGGTGCCGCTGATCACCGCCGCGGACGGCATGGTGCTGCCGGCCGGCGAGGTGCCGCCCGCCGACTACCTGGTGCGCCAGGCCCGCCGCCCGGTCCGCTTCGACCTGGCGCTGGCCGCCCTGCACGCGACCGGCTGCGAGACGGTGGTGGAGATCGGCCCCCGCGAGGAGCTGACGCTGCTCGGCCGGCGGGCCGTGCCCGACCTCGCCTGGACCGCATCCCAGCTGCGCGACGGCGGCCAGTCGGCGGCGCTGCAACTGGCCGCGGGCGAGCTGTACTGCGCCGGGTTCGCGCTGGACTGGGACCGGCTGACGGACGGCGGCCACCGGGTGCCGCTGCCCGGGTACCCGTTCCGGCGGACCGTCCTCGGGCGGCGGGTGCCGTCCGGCGGCGAGGGCCCGGCGGCGGGAGCGGTCCCGGTGAGTGCGGTACCGGTGCGTGCGCTCGCGGCGAGTGCGGTACCGGCGAGTGCGGTACCGGCGAGTGCGGTACCGGTGGCCGGCGGGGCTCCGGCTGCGGCGCCGCGGGCGGTCGGGGCGGCGGACGGTCTGCTCGACCTGGTCCGCGCGCTGACGGCGGAGCGGTTCGGCCTCGAGCCCGGGCTGCTCGACGTGGACGAGACCTTCATCGCCCTTGGTGGCGACTCACTGTCGCTGGTGGGGCTGGCCCGGCGACTCGACCGGGAGTGCGGGGTGCGGGTGCCGATGCGGGCGTTCTTCGACGAGGCGGACACTCCGCGCAGGCTGGCCGGTCTGCTGGGCGCGCAGGGGGCCGACGGTCTGGCGGCTCCGGCTCCGGCTGCGGCTGCGGCTCCGGAGGCTGGGTGGGTCCAAGCGGCTGCCCCGGCTCCGGCCCCCGTTCAGGACCCGGCCCCGGTTGGGGCCTCGGCGGCTGGCGGGGTGGCCGACTCCGCGGTCAGCCCGCCGCCGGCCGGGACCACGGCGGCCGCGCCCGCCCCGGCACCGGCCGCAGCCGTGCCGACGGCCGTCCCCGGTAGCGAGCTGGCGCAGCTGTGCGCCTCGCAGCTGCGGGTCGCGGAGGACATGATGGCCAAGGTCACCGGCCTGATGACGCGCCAGTTGGACCTGTGGGGCGATGTGAACGGCGGCGGCCCGACCACCCCCGCACCCGCCGCCACCACTGCCGCCGTCGGCGTCGCAGCGGCCGGTGCGGTACCGAGGCAGGCGCCCGCGGCCCCCGCACCCGCCGCCCCGCCGGTCCCGGCGCCCGCGCCGGTACCCGCCGCCAGGTCGATACCCGCGCCCACCCCGGTCGCGGCCGCTCCTGCTCCCGCCGCCGTGCCCGTGCCCGCTCCCTCGAGCCGGCCCCCGGTCGGCCGGGCCGCCTGCGACTACAGCCTCTACTTCTTCGGCGACTACCCCGACCAGTCCGCGACCGACAAGTACGGCCACGTCCTCGCGGCCGCCGAGTTCGCCGACCGCAGCGGCCTCCACGCCGTCTGGCTGCCGGAACGCCACTTCGACTCCTTCGGCGGGATCTTCCCCAACCCGTCCGTCCTCGCGGCGGCCGTGGCGGCCCGCACCACCCGGATCAGGATCCACGCCGGCTCCGTGGTGCTGCCGCTGCACGACCCGATCCGGGTCGCCGAGGAGTGGTCCGTGGTGGACAACCTCTCGCACGGGCGGGCCGGGCTCTGTGTCGCCTCCGGCTGGCACGCCAACGACTTCGTCCTGGCCCCCGGGAACTTCGGCCGGCACCGCGAGCTGATGTACGAGCAGCTCGGCACCGTCCGCCGGCTCTGGGCCGGCGAGCAGGTGGCCGCGGTCTCCGGCACCGGGGCCAAGGTCGAGGTGGGCCTCTTCCCCCGGCCGGTGCAGCCGCAGCCGCCGCTGTTCGTCGCGGTGGTCGCCAACCCCGACAGCTACCGCCGCGCCGCCGAGAACGACCTGGGCGTGGTCACCAACCTGATGACCCAGAGCGTGGCCGACCTGGCGGCGAACATCGCGCTCTACCGCCGCACCCGGGCCGAGTGCGGCCTGGACCCGGCGGCCGGGCGGGTGGTCGTGCTGATGCACACCTACCTGGGCGCCGACCGGGAGCAGGCGCGCCGGGAGGCCGCCGGGCCGTTCCGGTCCTACCTGCGCTCCTCGCTCTCGCTGCTCGGCGGCTTCGCCGAGAGCCTGGGCCTGGGTACCGAGCTGGAGCAGGCGGACCCGGAGGACGTCGACTTCCTGCTCGACCGGGCGTTCCACCGCTACTGCGAGGACCGCGCCCTGATCGGCAGCCCGGACAGTGCCCGGCCCGTCGCCGAGGCGGTGGTCGCGGCCGGCGCCGACGAGATCGCCTGCTTCGTGGACTTCGGCGTGCCCGGCGAGCAGCTGCTGGCCGCGCTGCCCCTGGTCACCGAGCTCCGCGACGCCCACCGGCCGGTCCACCGATCGCAGCCGCAGGCCGTCCCGGCCACACCCGCCGCCCCGGCCACCCCGACAACGCCCGGCACCCCGGCCACGCCCGCCCAGCGCCGGCTCTGGCTGGTCGACCGGATGTACCCGGGACGCACCGACTACCACGAGCCGAAGGGCATCGTGCTGACCGGTCCGCTGGACCTCACCGCCCTGCACGGCGCGCTGGACCGGGTCGCCGCCCGCCACCCGCAACTGCGCACGGTGTTCCACGAGGCCGACGGCGGGCTCCGCCAGGTCGTCCTGCCCCTCGCTCCGCTGCCCTGCCCGGTCACCGACCTCACCGGCACGCCCGTGGAGGAGGCGCTCGCCGCCCTGGTCGAGGCCGAGCGGGACACCGTCCTGGACCTGGCCACCGGCCCGCTGGTGCGGCTTCGCCTGGCCCGGCTCGGCCCGGACCGGCACGTGCTGTTCCTGCTCGCGCACCACATCGTCTTCGACTCGCTCTCCACCCAGGTCTTCTGCCTCGACCTCGCCGCGTACTACCGCGCCTGGCCCGCCCTGCCCACCGACCTGCCGGAGCTCGGCGACCCGCCGGCCGCACCGGCCGGACCGGCCGCACGCAGCCTGGAGTTCTGGACCGGGGAGCTGGCCGGCGCGCCCGTCCTCGCCCTGCCCGCCGACCGCCCGGCGGCCGCCGCCGCCGCAACGAGCCGCGGCCGCAGCCTCGTCCACGACTACGACGCCGAACTCACCGACCACGTCGCACGGTTCGCCCGCTCCGCCGGGGCGACGCCGTTCATGGTGCTGCTCGCCGCACTGGGCGCCGTCCTCGGACGGCTGAGCGGCCAGGACGACTTCATGCTCGGCACCGCCGTCGCCAACCGGCCCGAGGGCGCCGAGGACCACATCGGCATGTTCATCGACACCGTCGTCCTGCGGATGGACCTCTCCGGAGACCCGGGCTTCGACGAACTCGTCCGACGGGTCCGCGAACGCAGCACCCGCGCCTACGAGCACCAGGACGTGGCGTTCGACGAACTCGTGGACGCCCTCAACCCCGAACGCGTCCCCGGCGCCAACCCGCTGTTCGGCGTGATGGTCGAGTACGAGAACCACACCCCGCTGGAGTTCGACCCGCCGCGGATCGGCGTCGAACTGGTCGACCTGCCCAGCGACCGGGCGCCGTTCGACCTGACCTTCTACCTCACCCGGCACGCGGCCGGACTGCGCTGCGCGGTCGAGTACAACGCCGCGCGGTTCGAGGAGTCCACCGTCCGGCGGATCCTCGACTACCTGGAGCAGGTACTGCGCCAGGCCGGCCCCGCGCCGCTCTCCGAGCTCACCGCCCTGACCGGCGGCGACCGGGCGGCGGTCGAGGCCCGGCACGGCGAGGCCACCGGCACCTCCCCGGACTGCCTGCACCAGCTGGTCGAGCGGCAGGCCGACGCCACGCCCGACGCCCCGGCCCTGCTCGGTGACGACACCGCCGTCAGCTACCGGGAGTTGGACCGCGCCGCCAACCGGCTCGCACACGCCCTGGCGGCCCGGGGCGCAGGTCCGGGCCGCATCGTCGGGGTTGGCCTGCCCGCCGGCGCCGACCTGGTCACCGCGCTGCTCGCCGTCCTCAAGACCGGCGCGGCCTACCTCCCGCTGGACCGCTCGCTGCCCGCCGAACGCGTCGCCGACTGCCTCGCCGACAGCGGCGCCGTCCTGCTGCTCACCGACCGCCGGGAGACGGTGGACGTTCCCGTCCTCCTGCTCGACGACGCCCGCGACGGGCTCCCCGACACCCGGCCCGAGCCGGCCGTCGGCCCGGACGACCCGGCGTACTGCATCTACACCTCCGGCTCCACCGGTCGGCCCAAGGGCGTCCTGGTGCCCCACCGCGGCCCGGTCAACCTGGTCCGCTGGCAGCTGCGGACCGGCCCGGCACTGCGCACCCTCCAGTGGACCTCCACCGGGTTCGACGTCAGCGTGCAGGAGATCTTCGCGACCCTGGCCGCCGGCGCCACCCTCGTCCTCGTCCCCGAGGCGCTGCGCGGCGACCCGGCCGAACTGGCCGCCGCGATGCGCCGCCACCGGGTCGAGCGGCTGCACATGGCCGGCACCCCGTTCAAGTACCTGGTGGAGCACGGCCTTTCCGTACCGACCCTGCGCGAGGTCCGGCTCGCGGGGGAGCAGCTGGTCGCCACCCCGGCGCTGCGCCGCTTCCTCGCCGCCCACCCCGAGGCGCGGTTGTTCAACGAGTACGGCCCCACCGAGGCCTCGGTGATCGCCCTCTCGCACCCGGTCACCGACCTGGACGAGGCACGGATCCCGATCGGCCGGCCGGTGGACAACGTCCGGGTGCACGTCCTGGACCGGGCGGGCCGGCCCGTTCCGGTCGGCGCGACCGGCGAACTCGCCCTGGCCGGACCAGGGCTGGCCATCGGCTACCTCGGGGACGAGACGCGGACGGCGGAGCGCTTCCCGACCGGCCCGGCCGGCCCCGACGAGCGGGTCTACCTGACGGGCGACCTCGTGCGGCTGCGCGCCGACGGCACGCTGGAGTACCTGGGCCGCACCGACGAGCAGGTGAAGATCCGCGGCCACCGGGTGGAGCCCGGCGAGGTGCAGTGGGCGCTCGGGCGGCTGCCCGGGGTCCGCGACGCCGCCGTGCTGGCCCGCCGGGACGCGGACGGCGAGGCCCAACTGGTCGCCTACGTGGTCGCCCCCGAGGCGGACGGTGGCGCCGAGTGGAGCGCCGCGCTGCGCACCGGCCTCGCCGCGACGCTGCCGCCCTATCTGGTCCCGGACCACTGGGTGCGGCTGGACCGGCTGCCGGTCAACGCCAGCGGCAAACTGCGGGCACAGGACCTGCCGGATCCGGTCGGGAAGCCGGGCGCACTCCCGGCTCAGGCGCCGGATGCGGCCGCGGCCGCCACGGCGGAAGGCGCCCCCACCACCCCGGCGGAGCAGGCCCTGCATCTGATGTGGTGCGCCGAACTGCGCCTGGAGTCCGTGCCGTTGGACCGCTCCTTCTTCGACCTCGGCGGCAACTCGCTGAAGGCCGTGCGGATCCTCAGCCGGATCCGGGACCGGTTCGGCTACCAGTACCCGCTGGGCGAGTTCATGCGCGAACCCACCGTCCGGGCCGTGGCGCGCGCGGTGGCCGAGCGGACCGCCTGACCGCCGCACCCGGCGCACTCGCCTGAAGCCGCCCGAAGCCGTCCGAAGCCGCCCGTTGGGCGCCCCCGCCCGCCCCGCTCCGGCGGGCGGGGGCCCGGCACCGTCCACCCGCCCCACGACCAAGGGAGGTCCGCCCCCGTGCGACCCACCGCAGCAGGATCCGCCCGAACCGGCGAGCCGCCCGCCCCGCCCGGCGCCGCCGGGGGCCGACGCGCCGCCGTGCCCGCGCTCGCGCTCGGCGGGTTCACCGCGGCACTGGTCAACACCGTGCCGATCCCACTGCTGCCCTCCCTCCCACAGCTGCTGCACACCTCGCCGGCCAACGCCGCCTGGACCGTCACGGCGACGCTGCTGGTAGCCGCCGTCTGCACCCCGGTCAGCGGCCGGCTGGGCGACATGCTGGGCAAACGCCGGGTGCTGCTCTGGTGCCTGGCGCTGATGGTCGCCGGATCGATGCTGTGCGCGGCCGCCGACTCGATTTCCGTCCTGATCGCCGGTCGTGCCCTCCAGGGCTGCGGCGCCGGGGCACTGCCGCTGGGCCTGAGCATCATGCGCGACGAAGTCCCGCGCGAACGCCTCGGCCGCGCCCTCGCGGTGATGAGCTCCACCGTCGGCGTCGGCTCCACCATCGGCTTCCCGTTCTCCGCCTTCCTCTCCCAACACGCCGACTGGCACGTGCTGTTCTGGGCCGTCGCCGCCCTCGGCGCGGGCAACCTGCTGCTCGCCGCGCGCTACATCCCCGCCACCGGGGTGCGCTTCGGCGGACGCTTCGACTGGCCGGGCGCGGCCGGACTCTGCGTCGCCCTGGTCTGCCTGCTGCTCGCGCTGTCCAAGGGGCGCGGCTGGGGCTGGACCAGCGGGCCGACGCTCGGGGCGCTCGCCCTCGGGGTGGCCGCGGCGCTCTGGTGGGTCCGCTTCGAACTGCGCACCGCACAGCCGCTGGTGGACCTGCGCACCTCGGCGAGCCGCCCGGTGCTGGCGACCAACGCGGCGACGCTGCTGGTCGGCTTCGCGATGTTCGTGATCTCCCTGGTCCTGCCGCACATCCTCCAGGCCCCGCCGAGTACCGGCTACGGCGCGGGCTTCTCGATGGTGGAGACCGGACTGCTGCAGTCCGTCGCCGGCGTGGTGATGATGGCCGTCGCGCTGCTCTCCCCGGCGGTGTCCACCCGGTGGGGCGCCCGGGCCACACTCGTCCTCGGCGCCCTGGTGATCGCGGTCGGCTACGCGACCGGCATCCCGCTGCTCGGCGGCGGCTGGTGGCTGTCGGTCCTGGCCGTGATCGTCGGCGCCGGCCTGGCGCTGGCCTTCGCCGCGATGCCCGCGCTGATCGTCGCCGCCACCCCGCACTCCCAGACGGCCGCCGCCAACGGCCTGAACACCCTGGTCCGTTCGATCGGCGCCTCGGTGGCCAGCGCGGTGGTGAGCGCCGTCCTGGCCGCACTGACCACCACCGCCTCGGCGGCGGACGGCGGCGCGGTCCACCCGTCCGCCGGCGGGCTGCGGATCGCGTTGACCGCCGCCGTGCTGGCGGGGCTCGGCGCGGCGCTGGCCGCCCTGTTCGTCCCCAAGCCCGTCAAGTCCGAGTAGCCGTACGATCCCTGAGGGGGAGCCGAGTGAACACGCCCGACGAGTGGGCGAAGCGGGCCCGGAGCTACGGCCCGGCGGCGTCGCTGTACGAGGTGGCCCGGCCGTCCTACCCGGAGCCCGCGATCCGGGAGATCGTCGCCCGACTGCCCGGGCCGACCCTGGTCGAACCCGGTGCGGGTACCGGCAAGGCGACCCGCCTGTTCGCCGCCCGGGGCGTCCAGGTCACCTGCGTGGAGCCGGACCTGGGCATGGCGACGGTACTGATGCGCGCGAACGCCGGTGCCGGGGTACGCGGCGTCGGCGTCCACGTCGAGCCGTTCGAGGACTGGCGCCCGCCGTACCGCAGTTCGGGCCTGGTCTGCGCCCAGGCCTGGCACTGGTTCGACCAGGAGCGGTGCTGGGCCAAGGCCGCCGAGACGGTCGCCCCGGGCGGCCTGCTCGCGCTGCTCTGGAACGTCGAGCGGTGGGACGTCGAGCAGTGGGGCGGGACGCCCGCCCGGTCGGTGATCGAGCGGGCCTTCGCCCGGCACGGGCAGGAGGCCCGGGACGACGGCGGCCTCGGGCCGGCGGTCTGGCCGACCGAGCCGACGGCGCGCCGGCACGGGTTCCAGGAGCTCGAACTGCTCACCTACGACTGGGAACAGGACTGGGAGGCGGCGGAGTTCGCGGCCTACCGCGCCACCACCTCCCAGCTGCTGGTGCTCCCGGACGGGGTCCGCGACGACCTGGTGAAGGACCTGGAGAGCGCCCTGCTCCGGGAGCTCGGCGGGTCCTTCACCCTGCCCTGGCGGACCTACCTCTTCCTGGCCCGCCGCAGCGCAGCGGACAGCACCGCTACGGCGGCGGGGCCGCAGCGGTGCGATCCGGAAAGGGCCTAGGACGGGGGCCTAGGCCGGGAAGGCCTCCTCGATCGCCGTCCAGAGCCGGACCCGGGCCTGCAGCGCGGTGCGGACGGTCTCGGCGCAGGCATCCCACTTGGCCTGGTCGTCGCCGTTGAGGTCGATCAGCATCTGCATGGCCATCGGGGTGTGCTGCTCGCCGTCCACCTCGATGTGCCGGGCGAGGTAGTCCTTGAAGACGGTCAGCACACCCTCCGGGTCGTCGATCTTGATGACCTGGGCGAACATGTCCGGGATCAGGTCCTCGCGGCCGAACGCGAAGGCGGCGGCGCGGCAGTGCACCGGCGCGTTCTCGATGATCTCCCAGGTGGTGGTGGTGAAGTCGACGGCGGCCTGCGGCACCCCGGCGGCCTTCAGCGCCTGCGGCACCGGCGTGCCGGAACGCAGCAGCTCCAGGAAGTCCTCGACCGGCTTGGGGTCGGCGCCGGCCTGGCGCATGCCCTCGACGTACAGCTCGAAGTGGCTGGTGAAGCCCTCGCCGAGCTCGTCGCTCTCCTCGACCAGCACGATCTCGTTGATCAGCCGCCTGCTGGCGGTCGGACCGTTCGGGACCCAGGGCACGTCGACGCTGGTGAGCTCGCGCTGGAGGCTCTTCAGCAGCGACATGAAGTCCCAGACGGCGAAGACGTGGCTGTCCAGGAAGGTGCGGACCCGCTCGATGCTGTTCAGGCCGCCGTAGACGGTGTGGTCGACGACCTCGCGGCGCAGCGGATCGATGGCCTGCTGGAGGCTGGACAGGCCCGGGTGCGAACGGTCCCAGTGGTAGCGGTTGGTGGACATCGGAGGACTCCTCGGGGGCTCGGCTACTTCATGACGGAGTGGAGGGCGTGCCGCAGCTGCTCGCGGCCCGGCTGCAGGGCGCGGTCGAGCTGCGGGGCGAAGGGAAGGACGGTGCCGTCCGGGCGGGTGATCCGCCGGGGCGGGGCGATCAGCCGCATCTGCTCGGCGGCGGTGGCCAGCACCTCGCCGCCGATGCCGCAGCTGCGGTTGGAGTCGTCGATGACGACCAGCCGACCGGTGCGCTCCAGCGAGGCGGCGAGCGCCTCCCAGTCGAAGGGGTGGAGCGTGCGCGGATCGAGGACCTCCACGGAGATCTCGTCGGCGACCTCCTGGGCGACCGCGAGCGCGTCGTGCACCAGGTGGCCGACGGCCACGACGGTGACGTCCGTCCCCTCCCGGTGCACCCGGGCCGAGCCCAGCGGGATCGGCGCCAACTCCCAGGTGACGGTCTCCCGGACGGGCAGGGCGGCGGCCGGCGCGAACACCACGACCGGGTCGGGGTCGCGGATGGCCGAGCGCATCAGCCCGTAGGCGTCGGTGGGGGTGGCGGGCACCACGGTCTTGATCCCGGCGTGCGCGAACAGGCTGTACGGGTGGTCGGAGTGCTGGCCCGCCCAGCCGTCGCGGGAGCCGGATCCGGGCACCAGGCAGGTCAGCGGCACACCGGCCTGGCCGCCGGTCATCAGCGAGAACTTGTGTGCCTGGTTGACGAGTTGCTCGAAGACCAGGAACAGCAGCGAGGGGATCTGGAATTCGATCACCGGCCGCCGGCCGGACAGTGCCGCACCGATCGCCATCGAGGTGAAGGCCTGCTCGGACAGCGGGGTGTCGACCACCCGCCCAGATCCGAAGCGGTCCAGCAGCCCGAGCGTCGGACCGGCCATGCCGGCCCCGATGTCCTCGCCGAACACGCAGACCGCCGGGTCCTCGGCGAGTTCGTCGGCCAGCGCCCGGTTGAGGGCCTTGGCGTACGAGAGCCTCATCCCGACGCCCCCGCCCTGGGCCGCAGCCCGTCGGCGTACAGGTAGTCCAACGCGCCTGCCGGGTCCGGGTGTTCGGATGCGAGCGCGAACCGCTCGGCCGCCGCCAGCTCGGCCGCGACCTCCTCGTCCAGGGCGGACCGGCGCGCCTCGCCGATGAGTGCGGCGGCGCGCGGCAGCGGGTCGCGGGTCCGCCAGGCGTCGACCTCCTCGGCGGCGCGGTAGTGCAGCTTCATCCGGTGCTCCATGGTGTGGTGGGCCTCGAACCGGTACGTCCGGCACTCCAGGAAGCCCGGTCCGCCGCCCGAGCGCGCCCGCTCGACGGCCTCCGCGGCGGCCGCGCGGACGGCCTCGGTGTCCATTCCGTCGACCTCGACGGCGGGGATCCCGAAGGCCCGGGCCCGGCCGAGGGCGCTGCCCGCCACCGCGGTGGAGGCGGGCAGCGTGGTGGCGTAGCCGTTGTTCTCGCAGACGAAGACCACCGGCAGCCGCCACATTGCGGCGAGGTTGAACGCCTCCAGCAGCACGCCCTGGTTGAGCGCGCCGTCGCCGAAGAACGCGACCGCCACCCGGCCGTCGCCGGCCTGCTGGGCGGCCCAGGCGGCGCCGACCGCGATCGGCGCCCCGGCGCCGACCATGCCGTTGGCGCCCAGGATGCCCAGGGAGAGGTCGGCGGCGTGCATCGAGCCGCCCCGCCCCCGGTTCAACCCGTCGACCCGACCGGCGAGTTCGGCGAGCAGTCGGTGCGGGTCGACGCCCCGGGCGAGGACGTGTCCGTGCCCGCGGTGGGTGCTGGTGAGCCGGTCGCCCGGGCCGAGTGCGGCGCAGACGCCGACGGCGACGGCCTCCTGGCCGATGTACGGGTGGACGCCGCCGATGATCACCTTGGCGCGGACCAGGCCGAGCGCCAGCTCCTCGAAGCCGCGGATCAGCCGGAGCATCCGGTAGCGCTGTTCGGGCGTGCCGAGCGGCGCGGTCACGGCGCTGCCCGCCGTGACGGCGCCGCCGGTCGGCCCCGAACTCCGGTCGGTGGCAGGTTGGTCGATCGTCACAGCGCTCCCCGCCACACGGCCGGGCAGATGTCCGGGTCGGCGTAGTCGGGTCGGCCGTCGGCGGTGCGCCGGACCACCACGTCGTGGTTGTAGACGACCGTCCCGCCGTCCGCCCGGGTGTGGTGGCGGTACTCGTTGCCGCCGTCCTGCAGGTGCAGGGAGACGGCCCGGCGCGGGGCGTCCGAGAGGTTGGCGCCGCTGCCGTGGTAGGTGCGGCAGTGGTGGAAGCTGACGTGCCCGCGCGGGATCACCATCGGGACCTTGCGCACCTCCTGCCCGTTGAAGCGGGCGTTCTCGGCGAGGATCCCCTCCAGCTCGGAGCGGTCGCGCTGGGCGAAGTGCCGGGTGGAGTCCTCGCCGGAGTCCAGCTCCCGCCAGCGGTGGCTGCCGTCGATCATGGTGATCGTGCCGTTCTCCTCGCCGCAGTCGTGGAAGGGGAGGAAGGCGGTGAGCATCCGGTCGGAGCTGGAGGTCTGCCAGTAGTGCTTGTCGAAGTGCCAGGGCACCTGGTTGGTGGGCTCCTCGGGCACCGGCGGCTTGAAGATCAGCGTGGCCTGGAAGACCCGGATCTCCTCGGCCTCGGCGAGCAGCGCGGCGACGGCGCCCAGCAGCGGCTTGCGCAGGATCGCGCCGATCGCGTCGCTCTCGTAGTGGACGTAGTCGTTGTGCCGCTGGATCGGGCCGTGCGAGGGCTCCCAGGAGGCGAGGTTGGGCGGCCGCACGGCGAGGGTGCGGTCGCGGTGGCCCTCGTAGTACTTCTCGGTGGCGGCCTGGAGGGTGTCCAGCTCCTCGTCGCTGAAGAGCCGGCGGGAGAGGTACCAGCCGTGCTCCAGGTAGCCGGCCACCTCCTCGGGGGTGGGCAGCAGGGCGCGTTCGGCGTCGGTGAGGTGGAACTCGGGTGCGGTCGTCATGGCGGGGCGGTCTCCTCGGGGGGTGGGTCAGACGGACGCGGTGGAGCTCTGCCGCTCGACGGCCTCGTACAGGGCCTTGATGTTGGCGGTGCCGAAGGTGCCCGCGCCCTGGCGCTCGATCAGCTCCAGGAAGTACGTCCGTCGGGGGTGGGTCGAGCGGACGAAGATCTGGAACAGCTGTCCGCCGTGGTCCTGGTCCACCAGCACGTCCAGCTCGCGCAGCGTGTCGACCGGGATGGCGGTCGCGCCGAGCCGCTCGGCGAGGGCGTCGTAGTAGGCGCCGGGGGTGCTCAGGAACTCGACGCCGGCCGCGCGGGCCGTGCGGACGGCGGTGGCGATGTCCTCCGTGCGGAACGCCAGGTGCTGGACGCCGGCGCCCTCGTTGGCGTCCAGGAAGGTGTCGATCTGGCCGGGCTGGCGGCTGGTGTCGGGCTCGATCAGGGTGAAGGTGACCTCGCCGGAGGCGCTCTGCACCACGCTGGAGTCCATGGCCTGCGCGCCGACCTCGATGTACTCGCCGAAGATTCGGTGGAAGCCTAGCGCGGCCTCGCAGAACTTGACGGCGGGGGCGAGCTCGCCGGCGGGCACGCAGATCGCGGCGTGGTCGAGGGCCTCCAGCAGGCCGACGGGCGCGGCCTGGGCCGGGGCGTCGGGGACGAACCGCAGGGCCACGTCGCCGAAGCCGGCGACCAGGCCGCCGGCCCGGTCCAGGACCCGGGCGCCGTGCCGTTCGGCGCGCTCCAGCGAGGCCTGCGGGTCGGTGCAGCCGAGCGCGATCACGGCCACGCCGTCGCCGTGCCGGGCCACGAAGCGGGCCACCGGGTGGGCGGGGTCCTCGGCCGAGGAGACGTGGATCCGGATCGTGCCCTGGTGCAGCCGGACGGTGCGTATCCCGGGCTGGGGCGGGGCCTGGTCGTCATGCAGGAAGCCGTAGTCCGAGCAGAGCCCGGCGGCGGTCAGGTCGGCGTCGGCGCAGTGGTATTCGACATGGGTGATGGACTGGACGGACATCGGTACTCCCCGGGCGTGTGGCAAGGGCGGTTTGCGGAGCGCTACTTGGCGGCACGGGTGGACGCCGGGCCGAAGATCAGGCTGAGGTTGTGGCCACCGAAGGCGAAGGCGTTGCTCAGGGCGGCGCCCGGGGCCGCGGTGCGTGCGGCGCCCCGGACGTGGTCGAGCGCGCAGGCCGGGTCGGGGTCGGTGAGGTTCACGGTCGGCGGCAGCGTCCCGCGGGCCACCGCGAGTGCGGTCACGGCGGCCTCCAACGCCCCTGCGGCGCCCAGCAGGTGGCCGGTCGCGCCCTTGGTGGAGCTGACCGCGGGCCCCTGCGCGCCGAAGACGGCCCGCAGGGCCGCCGTCTCGGCGATGTCGCCGAGCTTGGTGCCGGTGCCGTGCGCGTTGACGTAGCCGATGTCGGCGGGCGACAGGCCGGCGTTGGCGATGGCGGCGCGCATCGCGTCGGCGGCGCCCTCGCCGTCCGGGCGCGGCATGGTCGGGTGGTGGGCGTCGGTGGAGGCGCCCCAGCCGGTCAGGTCGGCGTACCCGGAGGCGCCGCGGGCGTCCGCGTGCTCGGCGCGCTCCAGCACCAGGACGGCGCTGCCCTCACCGAGCACGAAGCCGGTGCGGCGGGCGTCGAACGGCCGGCTGGCCTGCTCCGGATCCTCCCAACCGTGGGACAGCGCGCGGGCGTTGGTGAAGGCGGCGGCGATCGTCGGGTGCAGCGAGGACTCGCTGCCGCCGCACACCACCACGTCGGCGTCCCCGGCGCGGATCAGCCGCAGGCCCTCGGCGACGGCCTGGGCGCCGGCCGCGCAGGCCGTTACGATCGCCGAACTGTAGCCCCGGATCCCGTGCTTGATGGCGATCCGGGCGGTGGCCATGTTGGAGAGCATGCCGGGCAGCAGGTACGGGCTGACCCCGGGGCGGCCGCGCTCCAGGCGTCGGTGCGACTGCTGCTCGAAGGTCTCCAGGCCGCCGCCGCCGGTGGCCAGGACGACGGCGGTGCGGTGGGCGTCGACGTCTTGGCCGACGACCAGTCCGGCGTCGGCGAGCGCGTCGTCGGCGGCGGCGAGGGCGAGCAGGACGAAGCGGTCCACGCAGCGGGTCTCGGTGGGTGGCAGCACCTCGCGGCCCTCCACCGCGGGGGCGATGCCGGCGGCGGTGAGCCAGCCGTGCGCGGCGTGGCCCTCCGGCACGGCGGTGATGCCGCTGCGGCCGGTGGTGAGTGCCTCGAAGACCTCGGAGGGCTTGCGGCCGAGGGGCGTGACCAGGCCGAGGCCGGTGACGGTGGCGCCCGGGCGGGCGCTCATCGGCCCGCCGCCGAGTCCAGGTAGCGCTGGCGCAGCAGCACCTTGCGGACCTTGCCGGTCGGGCCGAGCGGGATGTCCTCGCCGGAGACCACCAGGACCTTGCGGACGGTCGCCGCGCTGTGCTCGTCGAGCGCCGCCGTCACCTCCTTGGTGCGGTCCGTCTCCGGGTCGGCGCCGGTGGCCAGGAGGAGCAGCACGTCGGTGACGACCCGGTCGCCGTCTCGGACGGCGACGACGGTGCAGTCCGCCACGTCCGGGCAGCGGGCCAGCACGCGCTCCTCCGACATCGCGGTGAACAGCCGCTTGCCGTCGCCGAGTTCGACGGAGTCGACGGCCCGGTCGACGTGGTAGTAGTAGCCCTCCTCGTCCCGGTACATCAGGTCGCCGGTGAGGAAGCGCCCGCGGATCCGGGTGCGGAAGGTGGTGGCCGAGTCGTTCCAGTAGCCGAGCGCCAGGGTGGGGGAGGTGGTGGCGAGTTCGCCGACCTCGCCGGGGCCGAGCGGCTCGCCGTCCGGGCCGACCACCTCGCAGTCGACGAAGGCGTGCGGGCGGCCGACGCAGCGGCCGTAGCGCTCGGTGCCGGGGCCGTGCGTGATGAAGAAGTGCGAGTGGCCCATCTCGGTGGAGCCGAGGCCGTCCACGAACAGCGAGCCGGGCGCCCGGACCCGGCCTTCGCGGGTGACGGTCTCCCGGCTGCCGGCGGCGATCAGGTGGCGGATGTGCACCTCGTGCGCGCAGTCGCCGGTGTTCCACCAGAGTGCGACCGAGTCCGTCCGGCGCGCGCTCAGGTCGTGGTGGGCGAGCTCGGCCCAGGTCGCGGCGAAGCCGATGACGCCGCTGGGCTCCCAGCGCTCGATCGCGTCCAGTACGCCCGAGCCCGACTGCTTTGAGAGCAGGGCGATTTGGGTGTGGGAGCTGAGCGCCAGGTTGATCGCGATCAGGGTGGCGGCGTGCGGGGCGGGCAGTGCGCTGAGCATCCGGTCCTGGCCCTGCGGGCGGGGCATCCGCAGGCGGTGGCGGATCGCCGCGTACAGGCTCGCGTGCGAGTGGACCACGGCCTTGGGCAGACCGGTGGTGCCGGAGGAGTGGGTGATCGCGACCGGGTCGCCGGACCAGTGCCGGTAGGGCGCCGGAGCGGCGTCGGGGTCGCCCGCGCCGAGGGTGGAGATCTCGGGCAGGTTGGGGGTGCCGGTGTCGTGGCCGGCCAGCGCGGCCAGGTGCGGGGCGTCGGCGAGGATGCCGACGGCGCCGAGGCGGTGGATGTAGCGGGCGGCCCGCTCGCCGTCCACGTTGGGGTTGAGCAGGGCGGGGATCGCGCCGAGCCGGGCGAGTGCGAGGAAGGCCAGCACGTGGTCGGCGGCGTCGCTGGTGTAGACCACCACCGGGTCGCGGCGGGTCACCCCCAGGGCGTGCAGCGCGGCGGCCCGGGCCCGGACGGCGCGGTCGAGCTCGCGCAGGGTGAAGGGCTGCCAGGCGGCGTGGTCGTCCACCGCGGTGTCGAAGGTCACCAGCGGCTCGTCCAGGCCGAGGCCGAGGGCCAGCCGGCTGGTCAGGACGTTGCCGGCGCCGACGTCGGGGTCGTCCGCCAGAAGGGTGCGGATACTGCGGATGCTCACGGTGGTGGATCCCTCCCATGGTGCGGGGCGTGCTGCGGCGGGCTGGCGTGTGGGGCCGCTCGCTCGGTGGTGGCGGTGCTGCGGGTGGAACTGGTGGCGCGGGTTGCGCGGGCTCCGGATACGGGTGCGGTCGGGGCCGGCCCGGTCAGGCGGTGGTGACCAGGAGGGCGACCGCGTGGTCCGCCCCCTGGCCGGCGTCGGCCTGCTCGGCCGCGATGACGAGGACCTGGTCGGCGTCGCCGTCCGCGAGGAGCAGTTCCGCCAGGTCGAGCGCGTCCTGTGGCACCCGGCCCGGGCGGCTCGCGGCGGGGCTGATCGCCACGACCGGTCCGGTCAGGCCCCAGCGTGCGGCGATGTGGCCGAGGACGGCGTTCGGGTTGGACTGGAAGAACAGCAGCGGCGGGACCCTCCGGTCGGAGGCGGCGGCCTCCTCGATGGCCCGGGCGGTGGCGCGGTCGCCGCCGGCGCTGGCCAGCAGCAGGGCGGTGCGGCCGGGGGCCGGTGCGGCGCCGTGGTGGGCGCGCAGACAGCGCTCGGCGGTCTCGGCCACCAGGGGGTTGAACGAGGAGGCGGTGAAGCCGGGGATCGGGGGGAGGGGCTCAGGGACGTCCGGGTCGGGCCAGCCGGCCTGGGCGAGGATGCGCAGTCCGGTCATCGGGCGGCCACCAGGAGTGCGGTGTTGGCGCCGCCGAACGCGGAGTTGAGCGTCAGCGCGTAGCGCGGCCGGGCGGCGCGCGGTCCGTCGAGCACCAGGTCCACCGCGACGTCCGGGTCCGGGCCGAGCCAGCCGGCGTTCACCGGGAGTCGGCCGTCGCGCAACGCCGCGATGGTGACGGCGAGTTCGAGCAGCGCGGAGGCCTCAAGGGCGTGGCCGTGGACGGACTTGCTGGAGCTCACCGGCAGCCGCTCGGCGTGCGGGCCGAAGACCCGGCGCAGTGCGCTTGCCTCGGCCCGGTCGGCCAGCGGCGAGCCGGTCCCGTTGGCGTTGACGTAGCCGATCTCGGCCGGGGCGACGCCGGCCCGGGCGAGCGCGGCCTCGACGGCGCGGGCCGCGCCTTCGCCGTCCGGCTCCGGGCGGCAGACGTGGTGGGCGTCCCCGGTCCGGCCCCAGCCGGCCAGCCGCGCGAGCACGGGCGCGCCGCGCCGCTCGGCGGCCGGTTCGGCCTCGACGACCACGGCGGCGGCCGCGTCGCCGAGCAGGGTGCCGCTGCGGCCGGCGCTGAACGGGCGCAGCTCGCCGTCGCGGGCCAGCGCCCGGCCGGCGTCGAAGGCGGCGAACACGCCCGGCTCCACCAGGTGTCCGGCCGCGACCAGGACCCGGGGGTGCCGGCCGGTGGCGACCATGGCGGCCGCGTCGGCCACGGCGGTGCCGGCCGCGACGCAGGCCCCGGTGTAGACCCTGGTCACCCCGGCGAGGCCCCAGACCCGGGCGGCCCCGGCGGCGACGGCCTCGGTGACCTCCCTGGTCCGCAGGTCGCTGTGCAGGGCGAGCAGGACGGGCGTGGCACCCGCGTCGGGCGCGGACGCGGGCACGCCGGCGCCGTCCGCGGCGGGCAGGCCGGCCTGGCGGCAGGCCTGGTCCACGGCGGCGAGGACGGCGTCGGCGAGTGCCACCGGTTCGGGCAGCAGCGCGGCCCGGGTGGTCCGGCGCGCGGAGACGTCGAACCGGGTGACGGCGGCGAAGGCGGCCTTGCCGTGGGCGGTCGCCTCGGCGAGCGCGTCGAGCCCGGAGCCGACCGCGCTGAGCACGCCGACGCCGGTCACCACGGGCCGGACGGCGGGCGGGGCGTTGCCGGTCATGACTGCGCGGCCCCGGCGGTGCGGTCGTCCCCGGCGGCGGCGAGCACGGCCGCGGACAGCACCGCGGTGGCGTCGTCCACCGTCCGGACGGCCTCGAACTGCTCGTCGTCGAGGTCCAGTTCGACCCCGTAGCGCTGCTCGAACTCGGCGATCAGCCAGGTGAGCTCCAGCGACCCGACGGTCTCCGGGACGCTCTCGGCGGCGCGCTGCCCGAACGCCGCCAGCATCTCCAGGACCTCGGCCCGGCCGGGGAGGCGGGTGTCCGTCACGCCGGGCTGCCCGAGGTGCTCGGGACGGCGGCGATCCGCTTGGCGACGTCGGCGGTGAACTGGTCGAGCGTCATCAGTGCGGTGCTCTCCATCTCGTCCAGGTCGAACTTGATCCCGTACTCGTCCTCGACCTGGACGGAGAGGTCGGCCAGCGCGAGCGACTCCAGGTCGAGCCCGGCCGGTCCGAGGTCGGTGTCGCCGGTGACCTCCGAGACGTCGTACTGCATCTCGGCCAGGGCGGCGAGGACGAACTCGCGGATGCGGTCCTGCATGGTGTGCTCCTTGTGCTTGCGCGCCTGTGCTGGCGCGCGGGGTCGGGGAGGAGTCGGGTACGGCGGGGAAATCGGGCCGACCCGGTCGGGAAGGCCGTCCGGGGCCGCCGGGTAAGGCGGTGCGGCCCAATCGGGAAAGCCGTTCGGACACAGCGGGAAATCCGGTGCTTCCCCATCGGGAAGTGTGTTTTGCCTGATCGGGAAATCGGTTCGGGTGCGGCGGGGAATTCAGCGGGCGGTCGCGCGCAGGGCGACCGGATCACGCAGCAGCTTGCCGGTGGCGGTGCGGGGGAGCGCGGGGAGGAAGGCCAGGGTGCGGGGCCGCTTGTAGGCGGCCAACTGCCGCGCCAGTCCGCCCTCGACGAGCGCGGGCTCGGTGCCCTCCTCGGTGGAGAGGTAGGCCTCGATGGTGCCCTGGTCGAACACCACGACGGCCTCGCGGACCCCGGGCAGCGCGGCCAGGGTCTGCTCGACCTCGGTGAGGTCGACCTTCAGGCCGCCGATCGAGACCTGGGAGTCCCGGCGGCCCAGCACGGTGACGTACCCGGTCGCGGGGTCGAGCACGGCGGCGTCCCTGGTGTGCAGCCAGCCCTCGGCCCACCGGGTCGGATCGTCCAGCCCCGGGTACGGGGAGGCGGTCATGCCGATCTGCAACTCGCCATTGACCAGGCGGAGTTCGGTGCCGTGAACGGGTTGCACCCGAGGGTGCAGCCGACCGCTGAGATCGGTCGCGATGACCCCGAGCTCGGTCATCCCGTACATGGTGCCGAGCGGCACGCCGTACTTGGCGGTGAAGGCGGCGGGCAGTCCGGGGCGGACCAGCTCGCCGGCCACGACCATCCGGCGAAGTCCGGGCAGCGGCGGGGGTGTTGCCGCTCCGGCCAGCAGCTCGGCGTGGAAGGGCACCCCGACCACCGTGGTCGGCCGGGTGTCGGCGCCGACGGTGGCGAGGATGCCCGCCGCCGTCATCCGTTCCGGCACGGTCAGCGGCGCCCGGGCGTGCAGGCTGTTGAGCAGCCCGCCGACCAGTCCGAGGACGTGCACCACCGAGGAGAGCAGCACCACCCGCTCGCCCTCGCCGGGGAACTCCTCCAGCCGCTGGTAGCAACCGAGTTCGCGGATCAGGTCACCGGCCGTGCGGGCGATGACCTTGGCCGGACCGGTGGAGCCGGAGCTGAGCTGGACCAGCGCGTGGCCGGTGCGGGCCGGGCGGCCCGCCGACAGCCGGACGGCCACCGGATCCACCTCGTGGAAGCCGCGCAGTGCCGGCGCCGACCGGTGTGCCGAGCCTACCAACAGTTGGGGGGCCAGCCGTTCGACGGCCGCGTCGACCTCATGGTCCGTCAACCGGTGGTCAAGAAGCGCGACCTGGGCGCCGCTCTGCCAGGAGGCGAGCAGGGCCACGACGAAGCCGAGCGAGGGCGGCAGCCGCAACGCCACCGTCCCGCCTGGCTCCAGGCCCGCGAGGGCGAGCCGTTGGGCCTGCTCGCCGACCAGGCGGCGCAGGGTGTCGCGATCGACGGGGGTGCCGAAGCGTAGGCATTCCTCGCTTCCGGGGCCGGCCAGCAGCAGCCGGTCCACCCAGTGTTCGGGGGCGTCGGCGTGCGGGGCCGCGGAAGGCGGAGGTGATGAGAGGGAAATGGCGGTCAACGCCGCTCCACGCAGTGAGGAGATTTGACATGGACGCTGTTCAGAACCAATACGGTCAATTCCGTTGCCAGACGATTGCACAGACGATTGGTCAAATCAAGGTCTATACCAATGTGGTCCGAACCTCCTACGCTGCAGATCCGGGACTGGTCCGAGCGCGGCCGTCCGGGAACGAGGATGCCCCGTGGGACCACTCACGCTGGCCGGGATCGAGCGCGCGGCGCACGACCGACTTCTCCCAGAAATCTGGGACTTCATTGAAGGCGGAAGTGGCACGGAACGAACCCTGGCGGCGAACGGAAAGCAGTTCGGCCGGTACGCCCTGCGACCCCGTGCGCTCGTCGACGTCTCGGCCTGCTCGCCCGCACTGACCCTGCTCGGCTCCGAACTCCGGCTGCCGGTGGGCATCGCACCGATGGCCTACCACCGGCTGATCGACCCCGAGGGCGAGACCGCGACCGCCCGCGCCGCCGGGCAGGCCGGCGCGCTGCTGGTCGCCGGCATCTTCGCCAGCCGCACCCTGGAGGACATCGCCGCCGCCGCCACCGGCCCGCTCTGGCTCCAGCTCTACTGGCTGCGCCGCCGCGACGCCCTGGCCGCACTGATCGAACGGGCCGAGGCCGCCGGATTCGCCGCCCTGATGCTCACCGTGGACGCGCCCCGGATCGGACGCCGGCTGCGCGACCTGCGCAACGGCTTCGCCGTCCCGCCGGACATCCGCGCCGTCAACCTCGACCAGCGGCTGATGGCCGCCAGCCACCGCGCCACCACCGGCTCCTCCGGCATCGCCGACCACGCCGCGGAGCAGTTCGACCCCACGGTGACCTGGGCCGACCTCGCCTGGATCCGCGAGCGCAGCAGCCTGCCGCTGGTCCTCAAGGGCATCCTGACCGCCGAGGACGCCCGCCGGGCCGCCGACCACGGCGTCGACGCCGTCGTGGTCTCCAACCACGGCGGACGCCAACTGGACGGCGCCCTGCCCAGCCTGGCCGCCCTACCCGAGGTGGTCGACGCCCTGCCCCCGCACTACCCGGTCCTACTCGACGGCGGCGTGCGCAGCGGGACGGACATCGCGATCGCCCTCGCCCTCGGCGCCCGGGCCGTCCTGGTCGGCCGCCCCGTCCTGTGGGGCCTGGCCACCGAGGGCGAGGCCGGCGTGGCCCGGGTCCTCGGCCTGCTCCGCGACGAACTGGAGCACACCATGGCCCTGTTGGGCCGCCCCCGACTCGCCGACCTGGACCGCGGCGCCCTCGCGCCCTGGCCGGCCGCCGACACCGCCCGGACCTGACCCGGCCCCGGCCCTGCACACCGCCGGGACCCTGACAGCGCACCCGGCCTCCCTGCCCCGCACCGCAGCCCCGCACCGCAGCCCCGCACCGCAGGCCCGCAGGCCCGCCGGGGCGCCCGACACCGCAACCCACCAGAAAGACCAGCGACATGACGAACGCCTTCCCCGGCTGGGACTGGGACGACCCGGACGGCCTCGCCGTCCACCTCGACGGCTTCAGCGAGCGGGTCGCCACCTGCAAGAGCCTCGAACCCGCCCCCGCCGGCCTCCCGCGCGACCACCAGGGCTTCCGCGAACTCGGCCTCACCGGAATCGAGTTCGCCGCCTTCCGGACCGCCCACCCGGAAGGCCTCGGCACCGACCTCGCCGCCCTGACCAGCCCCGACGCCACCACCGAGCCCGGCACCCTCTACCGCGTCGACGGCGACCGCTGGTTCACCCGGCTCGACATCTCCCAGCCGCTGCCCTTCGCCGACGCCAGCGTCGACTGGGTCTACGCCGAGCACCTGATCGAGCACGTCACCATGCCCGTGGCCGTCGGCTGGCTGCGCGAGGCCAGACGCGTGCTGAGACCCGGCGGCGTCCTGCGGATCACCACCCCCGACCTGGCCCGCTACCTGGTCGGCTACGCCACCAACGACGGCTTCCTCGCCAAGCACCGCCGCCGGCTCTCCACCCTCGGCTTCGGCCCGCCGATGCCGCAGCGCCCGGCCTTCCTGGTCAACCAGATCTTCCGCCACTTCGGCCACCAGTGGATCTACGACCTGGACGAGCTGCGCCACGTGCTCACCCGGGCCGGCTTCGAGCCCGGACAGGTCCGCCACTGCGCCTACCGGCAGGGCCTGCGTGCCGACGTCGCCGACCTCGACACGGCCCTGCGCACCGACGAGACCATCTACGTCGAGGCCGACCGCTGACCCTCCGGCCTCCGCCGCCGACCGTCCGGTGCCCACCGCCGGCACCCGCACCGATGGGACCCCTATGCCACTGCACCCCCAGGCGGAGGCGCTGCGCGCGCAGCGCGCCCGCGCCGGCACACCCCCGCTCTACACCCTCGGCCTCGCCGAGGCCCGCGCCGCCGACCTCGCCGACATCCAGGCCGCCGCCGGCAACCCCGAGCCGGTCGGCGCGGTCGAGGAGCACCGCATCCCCGGCCCCGGCGGCGAACTCACCATGCGGATCTACCGCCCCGCCGGGGCGGCCGGCCGACTCCCCGCGCTGCTCTACCTGTTCGGCGGCGGCTGGACCCTCGGCTCGCCCGACACCAGCGACGCCATCTGCCGCAGCCTGACCAACGCCGTCGGCTGCGTCACCGCCTCCGTCGGCTACCGGCTCGCCCCCGAACACCCCTTCCCCGCCGCCGTCCACGACTGCCGCGCCGCCGCCCGGTGGCTGGCCGAACAGGCCGACACCCTCGGCATCGACCCGGCACGGCTCGCCGTCGGCGGCGACAGCGCGGGCGGCAACCTCACCGCCGCCCTCACCCTGATCGCCCGCGACGAGGGCGGCCCGGCGCTGCGCCACCAACTGCTCGTCTACCCCAACACGGACCACGGCGCCGACACCGCCTCACTGCGCGAGCACGACGACCCGGCGCTGTTCAACCGCCGCTCGGTGGCCTGGTACTGGGGCCACTACCTGGCCGACCCCGCCGACGGCGACCACCCGCACGCCTCCCCGCTGCGCGCCGCCGACCTGTCCGGCCTGCCGCCCGCCACCGTGATCACCGCCGAGTACGACCCGCTGCGCGACGAGGGCGAGCAGTACGCCGAGGCCCTACGCGCCGCCGGCGTGCCCGTCGAGGCCCGCCGCTACGCGGGCATGCCGCACGGCTTCTTCGCCATGGCCGGCGTGCTGGACGCCGGCGGCGAGGCCCACGAGTACGCCGCGCAGCGGCTGCGCGAGGCCCTCCGGTGAGCCCCGCCGACCCGCACGCGCCGGCCGACCGGCCCGCGCCCGGCGAGCCGCTGCGGCTCGGCGACCTGCACGCCTCCCTCGCCGACCCGCTGCTCGACGCCATGACCTTCCTCAACGAGGTCACCACCCGCTACCCCGGCGCCCTCTCCTTCGCCCCCGGCCGCCCCTACGAGGGCTTCTTCGAGCCCGAGGACGTCCACCGGCACCTGGACGCCTACCTCGCCCACCTCGCCGAGCGCGGCCTCGACCGCGACGCCGCGCGCACCACCCTGTTCCAGTACGGGCCGACCAAGGGCATCATCGCCGACCTGGTCGCCCGCACCCTGGCGAACGACGAGGGCCTCGACGTCGCCCCCGAGGCCCTGGTCCTCACCGTCGGCGCGCAGGAGGGCATGCTGCTCGCGCTGCGCGCCCTGTGCGCCACCCGGGACGACGTCCTGCTGGTCAGCTCGCCCTGCTACGTCGGCGTCACCGGCGCCGCCCGGCTGCTGGACCTGACCACCGTCCCCGTTCCCGAGGGCCCCGACGGCGGGCCGGATCCGCAGGCCGTCCGGGCCGCCGCCCGCGCCGTCCGCGCCCAGGGCCGCCGCCCGCGCGCGCTCTACGTCGTCCCCGACTTCGCCAACCCCTCCGGCACCAGCATGCCGGTGGCCGCCCGCTCCCGGCTGCTGGACACCGCCGCCGAGGAGGGCCTGCTGGTCATCGAGGACAACCCGTACGGCTTCTTCGCCCGCGACCCCGGCGAGCGGCCGACGCTCAAGGCGCTCGACCGCCGCCGCCAGGTCGTCTACCTGGGCTCCTTCGCCAAGACCTGCTTCCCCGGCGCCCGGCTCGGCTACGTGGTCGCGGACCAGGAGGTGGCCGGGCCCGGCGGCCGGCGCACCCTGCTGGCGGACGAGCTGGCGAAGCTCAAGAGCATGACGACCGTCAACACGCCCGCGCTCAGCCAGGCCGTCATCGGCGGCATGCTGCTGCGCAGCGACTGCCGGCTGAGGGCCGCCAACGCCGGTGCGACGGCCTACTACGCGGCCAACATGGAAGCCCTGCTGGAGGAGTTGGAGCGGCACTTCCCGGCCGCCGAGCGCCGACGCCTGGGACTGTCCTGGAACCGGCCGGAGGGCGGCTTCTTCGCCGTGCTGACGGTGCCGTTCACGGCGGACGAGGCGGCCATGGAGCGCTGCGCGGGCGAGCACGGGGTGCTCTGGACGCCGATGGCGCCGTTCTATCCGGGCGGCGGCGGGGAGCACCGGCTGCGGCTGTCGGTGAGCTCCCTGAGCGGACCGCAGATCAGGGACGGCGTCGAGCGGCTCGCCGCGTTCGTGCGGGCGGAGTGCGCCGCGGTCACGGCCACCGAGCCCGCGCCTGAGCCCGTGGGCGCGGGGACGCGGGGCGCGTAGCCCCTGCGCCGGGCCCGCCCGGCAGCGCCGCCACCGCGGCGCCGAACGGCCGATGGCGGCCGGTCCCCGTTTCCGGGACCGGCCGCCATCGTCATCTAGGCCCTGTCCGGCCGTCCGCGGCTGGCTGTTGCGGCCTCGTGCGGGAAAGGCGCTGCCGTGCTCAGTGGGCGGCACCCGGCCGCGGGTCCGCGGCGGCGGCCTTCATCGGGGGCTTGGCAGCGGCCGCCTTGGCCGGGGGCTTCGCGGCGACGACCTTCATCGGCGGCTTCGCGGCGACGACCTTGGCCGGGGGCTTGGCCGCGACCACTTTCACGGGCGGCTTGGCCGCCACGCGGGCGCTGACCGCGACGGGCTCGGCGGCGGCCGACCCGGCGGCGAGGAGACCGACCACCGGCAGCGCCGCGACCGCCCCGCCCGCCAGCGCCAGCCGCGCACGGCGGCGTCGGGCGGGTACGGCGTCACCGCCGCCGGTGGAGGTCTCGTTCCCGGAGCGCGGACTCATAGCGGTTCCTCTCGGCAGGCCTGGACGTGCACCGTCGACGACGATAGGTCCTGGCAGGCCGAGCGGCAAGCAACTCTCATGTCAGCGGCAAGAGTTGACAAGTGCACAAGTGGACCGGGCCGACCCGCCCGAGCAGGCTGCGAGCCCTGCCCGGACGGACCGGCCCGGAGCGCCCTGCCGGGCAGAACCTAACGGACCCGGGTGGAGAACAGCCGGGCCGAGAAGTACACCGAGACGACGGTCATCACACCCACGACCAGCAGCCCCTGCCACACCGCGTTGTCCCCGGCGTGGCCCGAGAACAGCGCCCGCATGCCCTCCACGGCCCAGTAGAAGGGGTTCCACTTGGCCATGGACTGCAGCCACATCGGCGCGAGCGCCAGCGGCAGCAGCACCCCGGAGAGCAGTCCGATCGGCTGCGCGATGGTGTTCACCACCGGGGCCATCGCCTCGGGGGCCGGCAGCACCAGCGCGATGCCGTAGGAGATCGCCGAGGTCATCAGGGCCAGCAGGCCGAGCAGCAGATAGGCCAGCAGGAGGTCCCCCACGCCCACCCGCAGCCCGAAGGGCAGCGCGATCAGCGTGATGATGACGGCCTGCACCAGCAGTGCCACGGTCTCCCGCAGGGCCCGGCCGAGCAGCAGGGCCAGCCGGCTGACCGGCGTCACCCGGGACCGCTCGATGATTCCGGCCTTCAGCTCGCCGAGCAGGCTGAACCCGGTGTACAGGCCGCCGAAGATGCACAGCACTGCCAACAGGCCGGGCACGTAGATCTGGTAGGCCTCGGCATAGGTGGTCGCGCCCATCGGCGCCAGCACCTTCTTGAGCAGCGGAGCGAACAACAGCAGATAGAAGACCGGCTGGATCACCCCGACGGCGATCCAGATCGGTGTCCGCCACATGAGCAGCAGCTGCCGCTGGAAGACCAGCCAGGTGTCGCGGGCGAGCTTCATCAGGGCCCTTCGGGATCGCGGATGGTCAGGACTGCTCGATCGAGCGGCCCGTGCGGGCCAGGAACACGTCGTCCAGGCTGGGCCGTTGCAGCTGGACGGTGCCGGGTACGACGCCCGCCGCGTCCAGGGCGCGCAGCAGCCGCGGTATCGCGGCGGCCCCGTCGTCCAGGTAGAGCCGCACGCCGTCCTCGCCCTGGACCTCCACCCGGTGGAGGTAGGACTGCTCCTGCAGGGCCTTGGCCGCGCGTTCGGCCTCCCCGGCCGCGACGCCGACCAGGACGACGTCGCCGGAGATCTCCCGCTTCAGCGTCTCGGCGGTGCCCTCGGCGACGATCTCGCCGTGGTCGACGATCGCCACCCGGTCGCAGAGCGCGTCGGCCTCCTCCAGGTAGTGCGTGGTCACCACCACGGTCATCCCCTCGGCGCGCAGGCGGCGGATCTCCGCCCACACGTGGCCCCGGCTGGCCGGGTCGAGGCCCACCGTGGGCTCGTCCAGAAACAGCACGCGGGGCGCGTGGATGACGCCGAGTGCGATGTCCAGCCGGCGGCGCTGGCCGCCGGAGTAGGTACGGCACGGGCGGTCGCCGAACTCGGTGAGCTCGAAGGCCTGCAGGGCCTGCTCGGCGCGCTGGAGCGCCTCGGCCTTGCCGGTGCCGTGCATCCGCGCCTGGAGCACCAGCTCCTCGCGGGCGGTGACGGCGTCGGTGGTGCCGCCGCCCTGGGCGACGTAGCCGATGCGCCGCCGCACCTCGGCCGGGTCGGAGCGCAGATCGGCGCCGGCGATCAGGGCGTCGCCGCCGTCGGGCCGGATGAGCGTGGCGAGCATGCGCATGGTGGTCGTCTTGCCGGCGCCGTTGGGGCCGAGGAAGCCGAAGATCTCACCTGCAGCCACGTCCAGGTCGATGCCGCGTACGGCGTCGACAGCGGCCTGGCCGCGCTTTTTGGACGGATAGGACTTGCGAAGTCCCTTGGTCTCGATCAAGCCAGAACTCCCGTACGGGGATGGGCTGCCGGAGCGCCTGGGAAAGTGGTGCCGTTCGCCACCCTAGGGTCTCCGGCACCCCGGAAACAATGGCCTAGACCAATGGATTCACGTGTTGTTCCCCTGCTGTGACCAGCGCCTCAAGCCGATCGGCGGCCGCGACCGCCCCGCCGCCCGCCCGCAGTGCGGCCCCCGTCCGAACCGCCGCCGCCCGGTGGGCGTCTGACTCCAGAACGGTCCGCAGCGCGGCCGCCAGCCGATCCGGCGTCACCCGCGCGAACGGCACCCGCAGGCCCGCGCCGGTCGCCGCGAGCTGCGCCGCCACGAACGGCTGGTCGTGCCGGATCGGCGCGGTGACCACCGGAATCCCGTGGGCGAGGGATTCGCCGACGGTGTTCATCCCGCCGTGGCAGAGCACCGCGTCCAACGCGCCGCGCCGCATCAGCTCCAGCACCGGCACCCGCGCCGCGGCCACCGTGTCCGGCGCCAGCGGGGGCAGCAGCTCGGGCGGCGCGGCGACCACCGCCTGCACGTCGCGGCCGCACAGCTCCAGCGCCCGGACGGCCCTGGCGAGGAAGTCCGCGCCGAGCTCCCCGGCCAGCGTGCCCATGGTGACCAGCACCCGCCGCCGCCCCTGCTCCAGCCGCTCCCAGGGGAAGGCCGGGTCGGCCGGACGCTCCGCCAGAACCGGTCCCACCAGGGCGTAGTGCTCCGGGAACGGCGTCGCTCCGGTCAGCGCCGGACCGGTCAGCGCCGGACCGGTCAGCGCCAGCACCAGCCGCGGCGAGAACCGCGGGTCGGTGTACTCCTCCTCGGGCAGCCCGGCCCGCCGCCACAACCCCTGCAGCAGCCCGGTCATCCAGGCCTCCACCTGCGGCAGCGCCCGCAGCGGCCGCCCCAGCTCCATCGCACCCGGGGCCAGGCTCGCCCACGGCAGCCCGTGCCGGTGCGCGACGAGCGCGCCCGCCGGCGTGTGCTGGTCGACCAGCAGGGCGTCCGGCCGGTACTCCCGCACCGCCGCGTCCAGCGGCTTCGCGGTGAACCGCGCGTACGGGACGATGAACCCCTCCCAGAGCGAGCGCAGGGCCGCCAGCCCGTGCCCGCCCTGCGCGCGGAACGCCCGGGTGCCCGTCCCCAGCACCTGCGCCCCGGGGGCGAGCAGCGGGCGCAGCACGGATTCCGTCCCGGTCCAGGCCACCTCGTGCCCGCGCGCCCGGAGCTCCCGCGCGATCCCCACGGTCGGATTGACGTGCCCGGTCAGCGGCGGCACCACCAGCAGGAAGCGGCTCATCCCCGCGCCTCCTCGAGCAGTCGCTGGACCCGTTCCACCGTCAGTTCCTCCAGGCCGGCCAGGTCCAGTCCGGCGCGCAGCGCACCGAGATCGGCCGCCGCGCCGAACCGTTCGCGCAACAGCTCCGCGAGTTGTTCGAGTTCGATTTCGTCCAGCAGAAGGTCGCCGTCCAGGCGAGCCTGCGGGGTCACCAGCGCCGCCCACTCGGGAGGCGCCTCGGCCGCTCTGACCAGCAGTTCCACCAGTTCGGGGGAGACCGCGTCAGGAGAATTCGGAGGTATACGATCGGTCATCAGGAGAGCTCCACCTGCTCGACGGCACGGGGGCGGATGAGGTGCGCAACGGCCCGAGATCACTTGTGCGACCCGTCGGGCGTCGGAATACTAGCCCGGGTGACAGCACTGGAGGCAGTGGCCGTTCACCTTCCCCACCAGACCGTGCCCATTGAGGCGGTGGGCGAACGCATCGGCCTGACCCCACGTCAACTTCGACTCTTCCGCCGCTTCCACGGCCTGGACCAGCTGCGCCTGGACCCGGACGGGACGCTGCTCGACCTGCTCGGCTCCGCCGTAGAGGCGCTGCCGGAGCTGCGCGGACGCGAGCACCACGTACGGTTCGTGGTGCACGCGCGCAGCATGCCGGTGGCCGAGCCCTATCCGTTCAACCCCCTGCACCGACTGCTCGACCGGTACGGGCTGGCCCACGCCCGGGCCTTCACCGTGACCCACCACGCCTGCGCGGTCGGCCTGCTGGCCGTCGACGTGGCCGGTCGACTGCTGGCCGCCGATCCGGACCCGCGGGCGCTTGCCCTGGTCCTGGCCGGGGAGAAGACCTTCACCAAGGACGCCCAGGTGGTGCCAGAGACGGGGATCTTCGCCGAGGGCGCGGCCGCCTGTCTGGTCAGCGCCGCCGGCGAGCGCAACCGCGTGCTCTCCTACGCCGTCCGCCACCGGCCCGAGTTCGACGGCCGGCTGGCCGAGGACCCGGACCTGCTCGCCCGATACCAGCGGGAGTACCCGGCGGTGATGATCGAGGCGATCGAGGCCGCCCTCGACCAGGCAGGTCTGGACCTCTCGGACCTCGCCGCGATCCTTCCGCACAACGTCAACCAGGCCTCCTGGCGGATGATCTCCAAGCGGATCGGCTTCCCGCTGGAGAAGGTCGTGCTGGACAACGTGGCCGCGGTCGGGCACAGTTTCGCTGCAGACAGCCTGATCAATCTTCACACCGCCACCACGCGGGGGCTGCTCCAGCCCGGCGACCGCTACCTGATCGCCGCCGCCGGCATCGGGGCCACCTTCTCCGCCATGGCCGTCGAACACTGACGCACCGCCGGACCGGACGGCCCCCGACGGCGATCGCCGCCGCCTGCCGCACCCAGCCACTTCCTTCGCACGACGGGACGGGACACCCATGTCAGACCCCGCGGTCCAGACCACTGATGTCGAACTTCGGGACCGGATCCTCCGGAGCATCGGCGAGCTGTTGCCGCGCGTACTGAAGCGCGAGCTCCCCGAGATCCCCGAGAACGCCTGCCTCTTCGACGACCTCGGACTCACCTCGGCCGGCACCATCGAGCTGATCCTGGAGATCGAGGAGTCCCTGGACATCCAGGTCGACGTCGAGCAGATCGGCGAGGACGACCTGCGCTCGGTGACGAGGCTGGCCGACTTCGTCGCCGCGCACATCATCCCCGAGGACTGACCGGGGTGCCCGCCGGTCTGCGCATCGCCAAGGCCGTGACCCGCTACGTCGACGGCAGATCCGAGACCTCCCTCGACCCGGACCTGCGGGTTTTCGTCTCGGACCTGGTCCGCCCGCACGGGCTGCCGCTGCGCGAGGACCTGCTCGACGAGGGCGTCGGACACTCCTACGGCGAGATGGCCGAGGGCCCGCTGCGCGAGGCGGTGGCCGACGGCAAGCCCGTCGACCTGCTGATCCTGGCCTTCGACTCGCCCGACGTCCGACCAGGGGCGCCCGCCTCGATCCACCTGAGCCGCTTCTGCCCGGGCTCACCGCTGGCCTTCGCCGTCTGCGACGAGGGAACGGCGGCGGCCTTCACCGCACTGCAGCTCGCCGCCGACTTCACGTCCGGCGGGAGCGGCTTCGACCGGGTGGTGGTGGTCCTCGCCGAGCAGACCGCGCTGCACTACCGGCCGGCCGAGCCGGTCGACCTGCCCGACCGGCACTGCGTGGTCGTCCTGGTCTGCGAGAAGGATCCGGGCTCTGAACTGACGATTCGTCAACTCAAGCCCGCCGACCAGGAGTCCGCCTCGAAGCAGCTCGCCGCCGAGGTCGGGGATCTCGGCTCCGGGGCGCTCGTCCTGGTCGACCCGGGCCTGTCGGGCGTCGCCGGTGCGCAGCCCCCGATCGCCGGGCAGCCCTTCACCGGGGTGTGGACGCAACTCGCCGAGCACCTGTCCGACCGGTCGCCGCAGCCTTCGCAGTCGAAGTCGTTGCAGCCCGATCCGCCGCAGCCCGCTCCGCCGAGGCCGAGCCCCGTCCTGGTCGCCGCCCTCGACCGCCGGCTCGGACTGTTGAGCACCCTGACCCTCCGGGCCGGGCCATGATCCCGGACCAGGTGGACCTCTGGGTCATCCCGACCGACCAACCCGACCCGGTGGTCCACCGTCTGCGGACCGTGCTCGACCCCGGCGAACGCGCCCGCGCGGACAAGGACGTGCTGATCGGGCGCCGCTTCACCGTGGTCCACGGCGTGGTACGGCTGCTCGCCGCCGAACGCCTGGGCCTGCACCCCGCCGAACTCGCCTGGCGGTACGGCCCGCACGGCAAACCCGAACCGGCCGTCGGCAACGGCCTGCTCCAGCTCAGCTATTCGGCCTCCGGCGCCCTTGCCGTCCTGGCGATCGCCGACGGGCGCGAGGTCGGCGCGGACGTCGAGGAGCTCCGCGACGAACGGGTCGCGGCCCGCATCGCCAACCGCTACTTCCCGCGCGCCGAAGCCGAGTTCATCGCCCGGGCCGCCACGCCGAGCGCCCGCGCCGCACGCTTCACCCGGCTGTGGAGCCGTCGCGAGGCGTGCGTCAAAGCCTACGGCGGACGGCTCGTCCAGGGCTTCGGCCTGCCGCTGGCCGGCCCGGCGCCACTGCGCCTGGACACGGTGGGCACACTGGGGGAGGGGCCGTGCCGGGTGCAGGACATCCCCGTGCCCGGACCCTTCCACGCCGCCGTCGCCGCCGTCGGCGACCGCCCGTTCGAAGTCCGGCGCCGGTACTGGTCGGCGCACCTGGTGCCCGAACTCGCTCCGCCATCAAGGTGATTGACGACACCTCAACTTGTCTTCACGCCTCCCGTTCCACCCCGGCTTTCTGGCGTAGACCGATCTTCCGGGCCGCCGGTAGCGTCCGGACCGGATCCACCACACCCCGCTCAGGCCCGGCGACCCGAAGGACGCGTGCCACGTGACAGACCCCAGACGGATCACGGTCCGCTTCGGCGGCGCGAGCAGCGGCTCAGGACCGCTCACGCTCGGCCAGGACAACATGATCCGCTGCATCCGGCGAGACGCCCCCGAGCAGATCAACAAGGAATCCGTCTGGCCCGTGCCCGACGGCACCACCCTCCCCGCGGCCCTCGACGCCCTGCGCGCCCTCGCCGAACGCCACGAATCGCTGCGCACCGTCTTCCCGCCCGGCCCCGACGGCTTCCCCGACCGCCAGGAGATCCGGGGCGAGGGCGAGTTCACCGTCACCGCGATCGACGCCGGCTCCCGCGAGGGCGCCGAACTCGACCAGCTCGCTGACGAGTTGGCACGCGCAGACGTCGCCGTCCCGTTCGACCTCACGACCGGTGTCCGGCTGCGCTTCACCCTGCTCACCCAGGAAGACCTCGTCCTGCGACTGATCGTGGTGGTCTGCCACGCCGGGGCGGACGGCGCCGCCGCCACCCTGCTGATCCAGGACTGGACGGACCTCGCCGCGGGCAAGGAGCTGCCGCCCTCCACCGCCCGCACCCCGCTGGAGGTCGCCGCCCAGGAGGCGACCGCCCAGGGCCGGCGCAAGGCCGCCGCCTCCCTCCAGCACTGGGAGCGGCTGCTCACCACCGGACCTCAGGCGGTCTTCGCCGACTCCCGCATCACCGGGCCGGCCGAGGCCGTCGGCGTCGCCCTGCTGCGCTCCCGGTCGGCCGCCGAGGACCTCGCCGCGGCCTCCGTGCGCACCGGCAGCAGCCCGTCCGTGGTGCTGCTCGCCGCCTTCTCCGCCCTGGTGGCGCAGCGGGCCGACCGGTCCGACCTGGTGTTCGCCGCCCTCTCGGCCAACCGCCAGCGCTCCGTGATGGCCGACCACATCGGCACCCTCGCCCAGGACGCGCTGATCGCCCTGGACACGGACGCCACCGACCTGGACGAGCTGATCGGCCGGGCCAAGGCCGCCTCCTTCACCGGCTACTGGCACAGCACCCTCGACGCCGGCAAGGTCTGGCAGCTGATCGAGGACGTCGCCCACCGGCGCGGCGCCCGCTTCGCCCGCCAGGTGGTGGTGAACGACCTCAGCCTGACCATCCCCGAGGCCGTCTCGGAGTCCCGCCCGGCCCCGCAGAGCGACCCCGAGCTGTTCTGGCTGCCAGACCAGCGGATCCCGGTCCGGATCATGTTCAACATCCTGCGGATCGCCGGCCGGCTGGAGTTCGTGCTGGTCGCCTGCCCGCAGGTACTCGACCGGGCGGAGGCCGAACAGTTCGCCCACGGGCTCCTTGCCGTGCTGAAGGCCGCCGCGCGCGGCCCGGTGCCGCTCGCGGAACTGCCCGCGCTGACCGGGCTGCGGCCGGTCGGCCGGGACGGCGACTGGCACCTGATCGACGGCTGCTGGATCGACCTGGCCGCCGTCCGCGCGCTGGTCGGTGACGCCCTCGGCCCGGGCGTCGCCGTGCAGGTGACGGTGGCCGGCGGGCGCCTGGTCGCCCGTCTCGCCACCGCGGACCCGGCGCTGACGCCGACCGCCGCGCACCGCGCCGTGATCGCCGAACTCCCGGGCCACGACACCGCGATGGCCCCGCACCACTACCTCGTCCACCGCGTCCCGGCCGGCACCCCGCAGCCCGGCACCCCGCAGTTCGGGGAGGCACTGTCCGGGGACACGCTGCCGCCGGCCGCGGAGGGTGACGGCCGCGAGACCGAAGCCGGCTGACCCGGCTCGGTCGGACCGGCGATCGGCAGGCCGACCGGGGGAGCGGAGCGGGCTCACCTGAAAGAGGGGCGCGGCCCGCTCCCCGGGCGGTTCACCCCGCAGGGTCCCAGGAGCAGCCGGAGGTCGCCTCCGAGGTGAGGTCCCACGGGCAGGGCACCTGGTCCTGCGGTGCACCGCGGTCGTCCGCACCGCTGCCACGGTCGTCATCGCCCACACCGCCGCCGCCGTCCACGCCGTCCCCGACCGGCAGCCGGTCGATCACCTCCACCAGGGCCGGGGGCAGTTGCGGCGCCAGCCCCCGGTGGCAGCGGGAGAGGATGTCGCGGCGCACGTCGTCCGGCAGCAGCGGCGGACCGACCCGCAGCGGGCGCAGGCCCGGCGGACGGGCCGTCGCGGCGAGCTGGTCCGACCACGCCCGCCAGTAGTCGGCGTCGTCCGCCTCGCCGAGCTTGAGGTGGTACAGGTGCAGGCAGTACGCGGCGGTCCGACTGCCGGAGCCGGCCGCGAACCGCCACCAGAACTCGGCGCCGTCGGCGCGCCCCGTCGCGTACAGCAGCGCGCCGAACACCTCGGCGCCCTCGGGCTGGATCCGGCGCGCGTTGACCAGCAGGTCCAGGCCCCGGGAGGCGTCCGGCGCGCCCAGCACCAGGGCGACCACCAGGCCCAGCTCGAACGCCGCCTGCTCGTGCTCGGAGGGCAGGTGCGCGGGGGCCGCGGTGAGTCGCGCCTGGCGCAGCGCCGCGATCCGCCGGGCGTGCGCGCGCTCCGGGCGGGGGACCCGCAGCGGGGCCGGCCCGTCGCCCGGCGGCTGCACCCGAACCGCTCCCGCCTCGGTCTCAGCCTCCGCCGCAGTCTCAGTCGGCGCTGGAGCCGCCAGGGTCTCGGGCGGGTTTCCCGGGATCACGGCGCGCCCCCGTGGTCCGGCAGGTCCGGGACGCCGAGCCGCCGGCCCAGCCGCTCCCGGGCGTGCCGGAGGTTGGAGTGGACGGTCGCCACCGGCCGGTCCAGATAGGCGCCGATCACCTTGACGTGCAGGCCGAGCAGATAGCGCAGGATGACCACATCCCGCTGCCGGTCCGGTAGTTCGAGAATCGCCGCATAGAGCCTGACCTCGTCCGCCTCGTTGCGGAGGAGGCCCTTGGCGACGTCCTTGAAGGCGCCGATCACCGCGGCGAAGGTGACGGCCTCCACCTCCACCGGCTCCGACCCGGCCACCCAATCGGCGACCTGACGGTTCGCCAGTCGCCAGGCGTAGGCGGCGGGTTCCTCGAACCGCAGCACATGCGCCCACGAGCGGGCGAGGTCGTCCTTGACCGCCTCGACGACCGCCGTCACGTCCGCCCGGTTGCCTATCCGGGTCAGCGCCAGCGACCGCCAGGCCGGTTCATGGGTCTCGCAGAACGCCGTGTACGCCAACCCCATCCGGACGGCCTCGGCCTGCTCGCCGCTGTCCTCCACCGCCGGGCCTCCCCGGCGCCCGTAGGAGTGGGCACCCCTGTCGATCGTCATCGGGCCTGCTTTCTGCGACCGCCGGCTGTGCGCCGGGCCGCGTGGGCGGGAGCTGTGTGCCCCTCATCCTCAGTCCCCCCGTCCTGTCACTCCAGGCTTCCTTCCGAATACAGATTGTCATCTCATCGGGTGCCGCTATCGGCCTGCGCCCAGAACTGGCCGGAGACGAACGGTGATTGGCTCACCGGTACCGTGGGCAGCAATCGAGGGGTGCGCGGGGCGGGAGGGGCGAAGGATGAACGAGTACGACGGGGTGGACCTCCGCCTCAACGTTCCGCACTCGGCGCGGATGTACGACTACTTCCTCGGCGGCTTCACCAACTTCGCCGCCGACCGCGAGGCCGCCGGCCAGGCACTCGCCGTCGTCCCCTGGATCCGCGCCGCCGCCCGGGCCAACCGGGCCTTCATGCACCGCTCCACCCGGGCCCTCGCCCTCGCCGGCATCGACCAGTTCCTCGACATCGGCACCGGCATCCCCACCTCGCCCAACCTCCACGAGATCGCCCAGCGCATCAACCCGAGCGCCCGGGTCGTCTACGCCGACAACGACCCGATCGTGCTCGCCCACGCCCAGGCCCTGCTCACCGGCACCCCCGAGGGCCGCACCGCCTACGTCGAGGCCGACGCCACCGATCCGGCCGCCCTGCTCGCCTCCCCCCGGCTGCGCGACACCCTCGACCTGGACCGCCCCGTCGGCCTCTCGCTGAACGCCCTGCTGCACTTCGTCCCCGACGCGCGCGGCGCCTACGAGCTGGTCGACCACCTCAAGTCCGCACTCGTCCCCGGCAGCGCCCTGGTGATGTCCCACGCCACCGCCGACTTCGCGCCCGGCCGGATCGCCCGGCTCGTGAGCATCTACGAAGCGGCCGGCACCGCCCTGCGGGTCCGCAGCCGGCACGACTTCACCCGCTTCTTCACGGGCTGGGACGTCATCGCCCCCGGACTCGTCCCCACCCCCCGCTGGCGCCCGGACCACCCCGACGACCTCGCCGTCACCGACATCGAGTCCTCCGCCTACGCGGCCGCCGCCCTCAAACCCTGACCCCCGCGCCCGCCCGGGGACACCCCGGGTGCCGCCGAGCCGGCGTGTCGCCGAGCCGCCCTGCCACTGCGCCGCCCTGCCACTGCGCCGTCGTGCCGCCGAGCCGCCCTGCCACTGCGCCGTCGCGCCGCCGTGCCGCCGGGCAGAGACTGGTGGTGGATCCTGCCCCCGAGGCTGGGAGAGCCATGCTGCTCGGATTCACCACCGCGCTGGTCGCGACCGCCTGCTTCGGCTTCGGGTCGGTCTTCCAGGCACGCGGTGCCCGGTCCGCCCCCCGAGCGGACCGGGTGCAGGTCGGCCTCCTGGCCGCGCTCCTGCGGTCCTGGCAGTTCCTGCTCGGCACCGCCCTGGACATCGGCGGGTTCGCGCTGAGCATCGTCGCCCTGCGCAGGCTGCCGCTCTTCCTGGTCCAGGCCGTCACCAACGCCAGCCTCGCGGTGACCGCCCTCGCCGCCGTCTGGCTGCTCGGCGCCCGACTGCGCCGCGGCGACCTGCTCGGGATCGCCGCCGTGGTCGTCGGCCTCACCCTGCTCGCACTGGGCTCCGGCCGCGAGGGCCGCGAACAGGCCGGTCCGGTCTTCCACTGGGCGCTGCTCGCGACCACGCTCCTGATCCTGCTGCTCACCTTCCTGCTCGCCCGCCGGGCCGGCAACGCCGCGGCGGCCGGCCTCGGCCTGCTCGCCGGGGCCGGCTTCGGCGTGACCAGCCTGGCCGTCCGGGTCCTCGACATCGCCGGGCCCGCCGACCTGTTCACCGACCCCGCCGCGTACGCCCTCGCCCTCGGCGGGCTCGGCGGCTACCTGGCGTACGCGCTGGCCCTGCAACGCGGCACGGTCACGGCGGCGACGGCCGCCGGGACGGTCACCGAGACCTTCGGCCCGGCGCTGGTCGGCGTGGCCGCACTCGGCGACGCGGCCAGACCGGGGTACGCCTGGTCGGCACTCACCGGCTTCGCCGTCGCGGTGGGCGGGACGTTCGTGCTCGCACGCTTCGGCGAGGTGGAGGCCGAGGTGGCGCCGGACGCCCGGCAGCCGCTGGCGGCCCCGACCGAGGCGGCGGCCCGGCCCCGGTAGCCCGGCCACCAGAGCCATGGGATGGTGACATTCCGGGCGAAACCACCCAGACGGCACGGCTCCGATCAGGCGCCCCACACCGGGGACCTCGGACCGTTCCAGACCGGGAACCCCGGACAGATCGTGCCGGACGGCCCGTCCCCGACCCGTGGACGGCAAGGCGACCGGAGAGCGGTAGGAGACCATGGCGGACGAAGCCCCTCAACGGTCCCGGCGG
This sequence comes from Kitasatospora sp. NPDC052868, assembly GCF_044547105.1. NCBI lineage: Bacteria > Bacillati > Actinomycetota > Actinomycetes > Kitasatosporales > Streptomycetaceae > Kitasatospora > Kitasatospora sp. NPDC052868. Next base: position 102,915 of record NZ_JBITZW010000021.1, read on the forward strand.
TCGGAGCACCCGCAACCGCCGGTCGCCCTCGTCACCGGAGCCTCCTCCGGCATCGGCGCGACCACCTCGGACCGCCTCGCGGCAGCCGGCTGGCGGCTCCTGCTCTCCGGCACCGACCGCGGCCGCCTCGACGCCGTCGCCGCCCGCACCGGCGGCCACCCGCTGCCCGAGGACCTGGCCAAACCGGACGGCGCGCAACGCCTCGCCGAGGCCGCCCTCGCCACCGCAGGCCGGATCGACGCCCTGGTCGCCAGCGCGGGCCTCGGCTGGCGCGGGCCCTTCGCCGAAACCCCGTCCGACGCCCTGGACCGGATGCTGGAGGTCAACCTGGCAGCCCCGCTGCGGCTGGTCCGGCTCCTGCTGCCGGGCATGCTGGAGCGCCGGCGCGGGCGGATCGTCCTGCTCGGCTCGGTGGCCGGCCAGGTCGGCGTGCGCGACGAGGCCGCCTACGCCGCCACCAAGGCCGGGCTGGCGATGTTCGCCGAGAGCCTCTGGTACGAGCTGCGCGGCACCGGCGTCGCCGTGCGGATCGTCCTGCCCGGCCCGGTGGACACCCCCTTCTTCGCCCGCCGAGGCACCCCCTACCAGCGCGAACGCCCGCGCCCGGTCGCCGTCGAGCGGGTCGCGGACGCCGTCCTCGCGACCATCACCACCTCCTGCGACCGGCCCTTCGTCCCGCGCTGGCTCGGCTTCCCCGCCCGCATCCACGGCGCCGCACCGGGGGTGTTCCGGCGGATGGCATCCAGGTTCGGCTGATGGACCGGGAGCGCGCCGCCTGCTCTCCCGGCCGCTCCACCGGCCCGCTCGGCGGCGCAGTACGGGCCACCGGGTGGGCCGCCACGGCCGGGGCGGCGGTCCAACTGCTCCACCTTGCCCCGGCCGCCGTCCGCCTGGACCTCGTCCGCCACACGGTCGCTCGGCACACCGCCGGCTACGGATCGGCCCCGCACCACGTCGCCCTGACCTTCGACGACGGACCCGACCCGCGCGGCACCCCGTCCGTGCTGGACGCCCTGGACGCGCTCGGCGTACGGGCCACCTTCTTCCTGCTCGGCGAGATGCTGGAGCGTTCCCCCGCCCTCGGCCGCGAGCTGGTGGACCGCGGCCACGAGGTCGCCGTCCACGGCTGGCGACACCGCGAGCAGTGGTACCCGGCCCCCGCCCGTGACCTGCGCGAACTGCGCCGCACCACCGAGGCCGTCACCGAGCTGTGCGGCGCCCGTCCGCGCTGGTACCGCCCTCCCTACGGCGTCCTGACCGCCGGCCTCGCCCACGCCGCCCACCGCCTGGGCCTGCGCACCGTCCTGTGGACCGTCTGGGGCCGGGACTGGACCGCGGACGCCTCGCCGGAGTCCGTCCTCGCCGCCGCCCGCCCCGGCCTCACCGCCGGCGCCACGCTGCTCCTGCACGACTCCGACTGCACCTCGGCCCCCGGCTCCTGGCGCTCCACCCTCGGCGCCCTCCCCCTCATCGCGGCCCACTGCCACGACCGGGGCCTCACCCTCGGCCCCCTGCACGAGCACGACGTGCCACTCCGGCACAGCGTGCCACCGTGCACGGGGGTGGCACGTCATGCCGGAGCGACCTGACCCGCCACCAAGACGCGACATGCCACCCCGACACGACATGTCATGACGACACGACGCGACACCCCGACACGACGCGCCACCCCGACACAACGTGCCAAGCGTCGGACCCGGGCTCCGCGGTCAGGCGCCCACGTAGTCCGCGAGGTGCTCGCCGGTGAGCGTCGACCGGGCGGCGACGAGCTCGGCGGGCGTGCCCTCGAACACCACCCGGCCACCGTCGTGGCCGGCCCCCGGGCCGAGGTCGATGATCCAGTCGGCATGCGCCATCACCGCCTGGTGGTGCTCGACCACGATGACCGACTTCCCCGAGTCGACGAGCCGGTCGAGCAGACCGAGCAACTGCTCGACATCGGCGAGGTGCAGGCCCGTGGTCGGTTCGTCGAGGACGTAGACGCCACCCTTCTCCGCCATGTGGGTGGCCAGCTTCAACCGCTGACGCTCACCACCGGACAGCGTCGTGAGCGGCTGCCCGAGGCTGACGTAGCCGAGCCCGACATCGGCCAGCCGCCGCAGGACGGCGTGCGCGGCCGGCGTCTTCGCCTCCCCGGAGCCGAAGAACTCCTCGGCCTCGGTCACCGACATCGCGAGCACCTCACTGATGTCGCGCCCGCCGAGCCGGTACTCCAGCACCGACGCCTCGAACCGCTTCCCCTCGCACTCCTCGCAGGTGGTGGCGACACCGGCCATCATCCCCAGGTCGGTGTAGACGACCCCGGCACCGTTGCAGGTCGGACACGCACCCTCGGAATTGGCACTGAACAACGCCGGCTTCACACCGTTGGCCTTCGCGAACGCCTTGCGGATCGGATCGAGCAGACCGCTGTACGTCGCCGGATTGCTCCGCCGCGAGCCGCGGATCGCGCCCTGGTCGATCGACACCACACCCGTCCCCGCCGCCCCCGAGTCCTTCACCAGCGACCCGTGCACGAGCGAGCTCTTTCCGGAGCCCGCCACCCCGGTGACGACCACCAGCACCCCGAGCGGGATGTCGACATCGACCTTGCGCAGATTGTGCGCCGTCGCGCCACGGATCTCCAGCGCACCGGTCGGCGTGCGCACCTGCGCCTTGACACCCGCCCGGTCGTCGAGATGACGGCCGGTGATGGTGCCACTGGCCCGCAGCCCCTCGACGGTCCCCTCGAAGCAGATGGTGCCGCCCCCGGTACCGGCAGCCGGACCGAGGTCGACGACGTGGTCGGCGATCGCGATCGTCAACGGCTTGTGCTCCACGACCAGCACCGTATTGCCCTTGTCCCGCAACCGCAGCAGCAGGTCGTTCATCCGCTGGATGTCGTGGGGGTGCAGACCGATGGTCGGCTCGTCGAAGACGTAGGTGATGTCGGTGAGCGCCGACCCGAGATGACGGATCATCTTGACGCGCTGCGCCTCGCCGCCCGACAGCGTCCCGGACGGCCGGTCCAGCGAGAGGTAGCCCAGCCCGATCTCCACGAACGAGTCGAGGGTCTGCTCCAGCGCGGCGAGCAGCGGCGCCACCGACGGCTCGTCCAGACCGCGGACCCACTCGGCCAGGTCGGTGATCTGCATCGCGCAGGCGTCGGCGATGCTGATCCGCTTGATCTTCGACGACCGCGCCCCCTCGCTGAGCCGGGTGCCCTCGCACTCCGGGCAGGTGGTGAAGGTGACCGCCCGCTCCACGAACGCGCGGATGTGCGGCTGCAGCGCCTCCTTGTCCTTGGACAGGAACGACTTCTGGATCTTGGGGATCAGCCCCTCGTAGGTGAGGTTCACACCCTCGACCTTCACCTTGGTCGGCTCCCGGTAGAGGAAGTCGTGCATCTCCTTCTTGGTGAACCTGCAGATCGGCTTGTCCGGATCGAGGAACCCCGACTCGGCGTAGACCCGCACCGTCCAGAAGCTGTCGGACTTCCACCCGGGGATGGTGAACGCGCCCTCGGCGAGCGACTTGGAGGCGTCGTAGAGCTGGGTGAGGTCGATGTCGGAGACGGAACCCCGGCCCTCGCAGCGCGTACACATGCCGCCGGTGCGGCTGAAGGTCGCCTTGACCGCCTTCTTGGCACCGCGCTCGACGGTGATCGCACCGGTCGCCTGCACCGAGGGGACGTTGAAGGCGTACGCACCCGGCGGACCGATGTGCGGCTCGCCCAGCCGGCTGAACAGGATGCGCAGCATCGCGTTGGCGTCGGTGGCGGTGCCGACCGTGGACCGCGGGTCGCCGCCCAGCCGCTGCTGGTCGACGGTGATCACGGTGGTCAACCCGTCGAGGACGTCGACCTCGGGCCGCGCCAGCGTCGGCATGAAACCCTGCACGAAGGCGCTGTAGGTCTCGTTGATCAGCCGCTGGGACTCCGCGGCGATCGTGTCGAACACCAGCGAGCTCTTGCCCGAGCCGGAGACACCCGTGAACACCGTCAGCCGGCGCTTCGGGATCTCGACGCTGACGTCCTTGAGGTTGTTCACCCGCGCGCCGTGCACCCGGATCATCTCGTGGCTGTCGGCGGCGTGCGGCGCAGGCGACGGCGAGTCCGTCCTCGTGGCCTTGCTCATCGTGTCTCCATCTGTCGGGCGGGGCCGCCCTCGCGGCCTCCGTCGGTGTCGCCTCGCCTGATCATCCGACCGGCCCCGGTCGGTACGTCCGGTACTGCTCCGCCGGTGCGCCCCCCTCGGACGCCCGCCGGGGTCGCACTCGACGCGGTACTGCCGCCGTCCGCGCCCGCCGGACGGCTCAGCGCACCTCGTTGATGCGGATCAGGTTGCCCGCAGGGTCGCGGAAGGCGCAGTCGCGCACCCCGTACGGCTGGTCGGTCGGCTCCTGGACGACCTCGGCGCCCTTGGCCACCAGCTGCCCGAAGGTGCCGTCGAGGTCGGCGGTGGCCAGGACCAGGCGGGCATAGGTGCCCTTGGCCATCATCTCGGTGACGGTGTGGCGCTCGTCGTCGGTGATGCCCGGGTCCGCGGCCGGCGGCTCCAGGACGATGCACGTACCGGGCTGGTCGACGGGGCCGACCGTGATCCAGTGCAGCCCGCCGTACCCGACGTCCTTGCGGACCTCGAAGCCGAGGATGTCGCGGTAGAAGGCCAGCGAGGCGTCCGCGTCGTCGTGCGGGAGGAACGTGGTGTGAATGGTGAGATCCATGTCGATCACGCTAGCCGCGGCCCGCAGGGGGCGCTTCTCGATTCCTGACCGGTCTGGTCACCTGCTTCACCACGCACGACGGCATCCCCTCCGTCACGCCCCCCGCCTGCTGGCGGTACACGCTGGGCGGCATGCCGACGAGCTCCGTGAAACGCGTGCTGAACGTGCCCAACGACGAGCAACCGACCGCGAAACAGACCTCGGTGACACTGAGGTCGCCACGGCGCAGCAGCGCCATCGCCCGCTCGATGCGCCGCGTCATCAGGTACCCGTAGACCGACTCGCCGTACGCGGCCCGGAACGCGCGGCTGAGGTGCCCGGCCGACATGTGCGCGCCGCGGGCCAGCGCCTCGACGTCCAGCGGCTGTTCGTACTCCCGGTCGATCCGGTCACGGACCCGGCGCAGCCGCGCGAGATCGTTCAGCCGCTGCGATTCACTGGCTCTGCTGGTCACCTGCGGATCCTGCCACACGGCACCGACAGCCGCGAGCGTGGCCGAACCGGCGCCGGCCCGACCCCGCCCCGACCACGGCGGCCGAACACCCCGAGCCCCGTCCCGGATCTCCCCCGACCGGCAGGGACCGCAACCGGCAAGGGAGTTCGGCCCGCGGACGCAACCCGGTGCCACCCGCGACCCGACGCCCCCACCGCTACCCCCGCCCTTCGCCCGCCGCCCCCAGGCCGACCCGGTCCAGTGCCGCCGCGAACCCCGTCCGCCACCCCAGCGGGGACGCGCCCGCCGACAGACCGGGCGGCGGCCGGTGCAGAGCGGCCAGCGCATTGCGGACCACCTCCTCCGGGCGGGCGGAGGTGACATCGGCGTGGCCCAGCTCCAGCTCGTGCTGCAGGTTGTCCCGCCCATGGCCCTGGACCACGTCCAGCAGCAGCAGACGCCGACCCAGCGCGCGCGCCTCGCTACAGGTGTCCCCGGAACTGGTCACCACCAGGTCCGCCGCCGCCATCAGCGCCGGGATCCGCTCGGTGTAACCGAAGGGGTGCAACCGCGGCCGGCTCCCCGCCGCGTGCCGCAGACGGCGCTCCAACTCCTCGTTGCGCCCGGCGACAGCCAGCACGTGCGGCCCGGCATCCGCCAAGGCCGCCGCCGTCCGGGCGAGCGGGCCGAGCCCCCAGGACCCGGACATCAGCAGCACGCACCGCGCACCCCCCGGCACCCCCAGCTCCGCCCGCGCCTGCGCCCGCCCCGGCGGCCGGTAGAACGGGGCCCGCAGCGGTGCGGGCACCACGGCGATCGGCGCATCCGGCCGGTAGCGCCGCACCGCACAGGCCGCCACCTGCGAGGTGACCAGGAACAGATCGGTACCGTCCTGCACCCAGAGCCGGTGCGGTGTCACGTCCGTACAGAGCACGAGATGCCGGAAGTCCCGCGCCCGCAGCCCGTTCACCGCCGACGTGGCGGTCGCGAACACCGACACCACCAGCTGCGGCCGTTGCGCCGCCACCAGCTCCCGCAGGGCCGGGCCGAGCCGCCGCCGCGCGGCCGCGTCCGCGAGCAGCGCCAGCCGCGCGCCCGGCCGCAGCGCCGAGAAGTGGAAGGCGTCGTAGACCCCGGGCAGGTCCAGCAGGTGCCGGAAGACCGCCTCCCCGGCCGCGCCGGCCCGCTGCCCCAGCAGGGCCATCGCGTCCACCGTCGAGGTGGTCCAGCCCCGTTCCCGCAACGAGTCCGCGCAGGCCTGGGCCATCACATCGTGCCCCTGGCCGAGCGAACCGGACACCAGCAGTGCATGCGGCACGACGGGACCCGGCCGCTCAGGACCCGCCGGCCGGGCGGCCGGACGCCTCCCGGTACCAGTCCGCGTACCGGCTCACGCCGTCCGCGAAGTTGGTGTGCGGGGACCAGCCGAGCAGCCGCTTCGCCTGCGCGTGCGAGATCCGGCGCCCGGCGTAGTCGGCGGCGCGGGCCTTGATGTGTTCGATGGTCACCGGGCCGAGCAGCCGGTCGACGGTGTCGGCGATGTCCCGGACGGAGACGGCGGTCGAGCCCTCCAGCGCGAAGGTCTGGTCCTCGGCGGCGGGGGACAGCGCCCGGACGTGGGCGTCCGCCAGGTCCTCCACGTAGACGAAGTTGCGGCTCTGCCGGCCGTCGCCCGCGATGGTGATCGGCCGCCCGTCGAGGGCCGCCTGGACGAATCGGGCGACCACCAGCTCGTCGCGCATCCGCGGCCCGTACGGGATGCCGTAGCGCAGGATGGTGAAGTGCCGCCCGTACAGCTCCCGGTAGCTGTGGACCAGCATCTCGGCGGCGAGCTTGGTGGCGACGTACAGGTGGCCGCTGTGGTCGAGCTCGATCGGGACGTGCTCGTCGAGCTCCTGCTCCTCGCCGTCCAGGTGGTTCTCGGCGAGTGCGGCGCCGTACACCCAGACGGTGCTGGCCAGCACCGTCCGGCTCAGGCCGCTGCGCCGGGCCGCCTCCAGGACGGTCTCGGTCCCGTCGATGTTCAGCCGTACGGCCCTGACCGGGTCGGCGGCGACCTGTTCGACATCGGCCATCGCGGCGAGGTGGAAGACCACCTCGCTGCCGTCGAGGGCGGAGGTCAGCGCGGGCAGGTCGAGGATGTCGATCCGGGCGTGCTCGGCGTCGGTGTTGAGGTACTTGTCGGTGGTGTCCACCACGAGTACCTCGTGCCCGGCGGCCAGCAGCCGGTCCACGACGTGTGAGCCGATGAATCCGCACCCCCCGGTGACGGCTACGCGCACGTTCTCACTCCTTCTCCGGAGCCCCGGGTCGGGGCTGCTCTCTGGTCGGGGCCGCCGCCGTCCGGTCGGGGCCTGCGGTGACCCTTCTTGCCGTGGCTCCTCGCCGGGACCGCCTGTTTGCAGCGACCCTCTGCAGCGGCCTCCTCGCACAGGCCGCTTGCCTGCGGTGACCGCCTGCAGTGACCGCTTGCCACGACTTTGCAAACAGTGACTTTGCAAAGTCGCCAGGCCGGCGACTCCGCACGGCCGGCCTGCCGAATCGATCCGCCGCCGCTAACTCTTGGGTGCCCCTGCGCTTTGCAAAGTCACTGTTTGCAAAGTGCAGGGGGCGGCGAAGCCGTCCGGCAGGCTCAGCCGGCGAGTCGGCCGTGGACGGCCGACACCGCCGCGATCACCTGGTCGGTCTCGTCCTCGGTCATGTCGGAGTGCACCGGGAGGCAGATCTGCCGCGCACAGACGTCCTCGGCCACCGGCAGCGGCACCCCGCGGTACGGGCCGAACACGGGCTGGTGGTGCAGCGGCAGGTCGTACACCTCGCCGGACAGCCGTACGCCGAACTCCTCCGCCACGGCGCGCTTGAACGCGGCGCGGTCGACACCGGGGGGCAGCAGCGCGACGTACTTGTAGTAGTTGCTGCGGCAGCCCGCCGGTTCGAGGACGGGCCGCATGCCGTCCAGGCCGGCGAGCGCGGCGTCGTACCGCTGGGCGACCCGGCGCCTGGTCTCGACGAACTCCTTCAGCCGCCGCAGGTGCACGGTGCCGACGGCGGCGTTCAGCTCGCTCATCCGCCAGGACGCCCCGAACCGGACGTGGTGGTTGGTGGTGAAGGAGCCCTTGCCCTGGTCGCGGTAGATCCTGGCCTCGTCGCGCAGCTCGGCCGACTCGGTGAGGATCATGCCGCCCTCGCCACTGGTGGTGACCTTGGTCGGGTAGCACGAGAACGCGCCGGCCAGGCCGAACGAGCCCGCCGTGCGGCCCTGGTAGCCGCTCCCGTGGGCGTGGGCGGCGTCCTCGACCAGCGGGATCCCCCGGCGGTCGCAGACCGCGCGCAGCCCGTCCACGTCGGGGGTGATCAGGCCCCCGATGTGCACCAGCACCACGGCGGCGGTGTCCGGGGTGAGCGCCGCCTCCAGCGTCTGCGGGCTGAGCGCGAGGGTCTCCGGATCGACGTCCGCCAGGACGGGCCGCCCGCCCGCGTGCAGGACGGCGCCGGCCGTCGCGTAGAAGGTGACGGCCGGTACGACCACATCGCGGTCCCGGACGTCGACGGTGCGCAGCACGATCTCCAGGGCGGCCGTGCCGCTGGCGACGGCGACCGCGTGCGAGGCGCCGTGCTCGGCGGCGAAGGCCTGCTCGAAGCGCTCCGTCCACGGGCCGAGCGTCAGCGCACCGGTGGTGAGCATCTCCGTCACGGCGTCCGCGACGGCCGTGCGGTCACTCTCGTCGAACACGATGCGAGCGGCTGGAACCCCCATCGGCCACCTCCGGCTCCGGGATGAACGGGTCATCTCTGGCGATACCCGCCCAAAGCGGTCGGGTCAGACACATCACGCTACTTCCCCGGACCGCCCCCGGCCCGTCGTCGCCACCGCCCGGGTGACCCGCCGGCCCGGGGCTCCGCGCCTGGCACCCGGCCCGGCGGCTACGGCTGCGGCCGCAGGGTCCTGCGGCTACGGCTGTGGTGGAAGGGGGAGCAGGATGACGACCAGCTGACTGGCGCGCTGGTCGGCCACGTACGCGCGGGTGCCGTCCGGGGTGATCGCCAGGGCGCTGGCGTCACCCGGCCAGCGGACGGGGGAGTCGGTGACCCGGTCGGTCGCGGTGTCGATCGCGATCAGGTTCTGCGCGGCGCTCTCCCCCTGCCGCTGGGTGACGTAGGCCCGGCGTCCGTCCGGCGCCATCGCCACATCCGTGGTGAGGCCCGTCGTCTCGGCGGCGCCGGTGGCCTGGAGGGTGGCGAGGTCCACCGCGAACGCGTCCGTGTTGTCGGTGCGGACGACGTACGCCCGGGTGCCGTCGGCGGTGACGGCCATCCTGAACTCGCTGGAGAACGGGAACCCGAGGCGGCGGGTGACGGTGCGGGTGGAGAGGTCGACCTCCACGCCGTCGTCACCGGAGATGCTGACGTACGCGCGGCGCCCGTCCGGGGTGACCGTGATGCCGAAGGGGTCGAGGTCCACCGCGATCCGTTCGGTCACAGTCCCGCTCGCGGTGTCGACCACATGGAGGGCGCCCGAGGACAGGCCGGGCCCGGGGACCGTCACCGCGTAGGCGAGCGCCCCGTCTGGGGAGAGCGCCACGCCCGTCGGCGGGGTGGAGCGGGGGCCCAGGACGACCCTGGCGGCGACGGTGTCGGTCGCGGTGTCGATCACGTTCAGCACGCTCTCGCCGCGGACCGGGTCGACGGAAGGCGCGTAGACCCGGCCGCCGTCCGGGGAGATCGCGATCCCGCGGGGGCTTCGGCCCAGGTCAAGGGTCGCGGTCACGGCGTCGGTGGCGGTCTCGACGACGGTCACGCCGCCGAAGTCGAGGCCGTCCGGGTGTCGGTCCAGCACGGTCAGGTAGACCCGGCGCCCGTCCGGGGTGACCGCCACCCCGGTGGGCCGGTGGGCCAGCGCGACCATCGTCAGGTCGGCGGCACCGGCCCGCTCCGCCCTGCTCCCGGTACTCGGCTCGGTCTCTCCGGACACGGCGCACTCCCATGGCTGGCGGGTCCGCCTCCCAGGCGGGCCGGGACGGTCGACGGCTCTCCACCATCCTGCTCGCGGCGGCTCCCGTCCCGCCCGCCCGGTGCCGCCGGATGGCCGGTCACCAGCATTCCGCCTAGTGGTCCAGACCACTATGCGGAATGCTGGTGACAGTGCCCGGCCCGGCATGTGATCGTTTCCCGCATGCCGACCTTCCCCTCGTACGACAGCACCCGGATCCGGTACGAACTCGCCGGGGACGGCGAGCCGTTGGTCGTCCTCCCCGGCGGCCCGGGGATGGACGTGCGGTACCTGGGGGACCTCGGCGGGCTCGGCCGCCGACGCCGACTGGTGCTGGTGGACGCGCGGGCCGCCGGCCGCTCGGAGGTGCCCGAGGACCGCGCCACCGTCTCCTTCGTCGAACAGGCCCGGGATCTGGAGGCGCTGCGCCGCCATCTGGGGCTGGAGCGGTTCGACCTGCTCGCGCACTCGGCGGGCTGCCTGACGGCCCAGGAGTACCTGGCCGCCCGGCCGGGCCGGGTGCGGCGGGCGGTGCTGGTCGCACCCGTCGGCCGGGCCGGCCGCGAGCCCGACCTGGCCGAGCTGGCCGCCCTCCGGGCCGCGCGCTCCGGCGAACCCTGGTACCGGGACGCCGCCGAGGCCGACCGGCTGCTCGCCGAGGGAGGCGTCGGTGGCGCGGGGTCGGCGGCGCTCCAGCAGCGGATCCTGCCGTTCTTCTGGCACACCTGGACCGAGCAGCGCCGGGCCGAGTACCGGCCCGAATACGCCACCGCCCTGCCGTGGTTGCGGGAGGCCTTCTACGCGGGCTCGGCCGAACCGGCGACGCTCGCGCACCGGATCGCCCGGCTGGGCGCCGCCGCCACCCCCGTCCTGGTCCTGGCCGGCGCGGCGGACGGCATGATCGGCACCGCCCCGGCCCGAGCGGTGGCCGCCTGCCACCCCGGCGGCCGCCTGGAGGTGATGGCCCGGTCCGGGCACCGGCCGTGGGTGGAGGAGCCGCAGCGGTTCGTGGACCTGGTCGACGGCTTCCTGTCCGCCGACTGACCAACCGCAGGCCGGCGAGGGCGCGAAGGGGCTGACGGCACCGGGGCGTTGGCGCGGGCACGGACGGAGGTCCTCCCCGGGGCAGGCTCCACCTGCGCGCCCGCCGGGTCACGGGCGGGCGGGGGAGCCGTCGGGATCTCGGCCCGCGCCTGCGTCCGTGCCCGGCTGCACCGCTGCGAGCGCGCCGCGCACCTGGCCGCCGGCCGCCGCCAGTGCGGACCGGGCCGCCTCGGGGGTGGCGCCGGAGAGCAACACCACCAGCGCGGGCTTCAGTTCACCGCCGGCCGCGTCAAGCGCGGCCCGGCAGGCGGCCGGTTCGGCGCCGGAGGCCTGGCCGAGCAGCGTGAGCGTGCGTGCGGTCAGCTTCCGGTTCCCGGCGGCCACATCGGACATCAGATTGGAGTACGTGCGGCCCAGTCGGACCATCACCGCGGTGGAGAAGCCGTGCAGGACGAGCTTCTGCGCGGTGCCGGCCTTCATCCGGGTCGAGCCGGTCACCACCTCGGGCCCGGTCGGCACGCAGACGTGCAGATCGGCGAGCGCCGCCAGCGGGGCCCGCGGATCGGCGCTGACCAGGACGGTCACGGCCCCGGCGGCGCGGGCGGCGGCCAGTGCGCCCGCCACGTACGGGGTGCGCCCGCTGGCCGCCAGCCCGACCACGACGTCCCCCGCCGCCGCGTCGGCGAGCGCCTCCCGGCCGGCCTGCTCGCGGTCCTCGGCACCCTCGGCCGCGCGGGTCAGCGCGTCCGGACCGCCGGCGAGATGGGCCCGGAAGCGGCCCGGTTCGAGCCCGTACGTGGGCGGGAGCTCGGCCGCGTCCAGGACGGCGTAGCGGCCCGAGGACCCGGCGCCGACGTAGTGCACCGTCCCGCCGGCCCGCAGCGCGTCCACCGCCGCGTCCACGGCTCGGGCGAGGACGGGCAGCGCGGCGGCGACGACGGCGGGCACGGTGGCGTCCTCGGCGTTGACGAGGCGCAGGATGCCCAGCGAGTCCAGCAGGTCGATGTCGGCACTGCGCGGATTGCGGCCCTCGGTCGGCGGCAGATGGTGCACGGGTCCTCCCCGGGGTGTGGTGCGGATGGGCCTGGTGACGGCTTGGCGCAGCGGCGCCGGCGTGATGCGGCTCGGCTTGGGCGCGGGTGCGCTTGGCGCATCAGGGCGGTAGTCGTCGTAGTCGTTCCATCCTGAGGATCGGGAAAGTTCTCTCCAGGTCGGCCAGACGCGGCCGGTCACCTGGCGGACGAGCTCGCCTGGCATCGTGAAGAGCGGTGCCTTGTGCGGCTTGGCCAGCGCCTGGCCGACAATGCCGTCGTGGAGGACCGCTGCCGCATGCAGACGGGGAAGCACCCGGTGGACGCGTTCCGCGTAGCCGTCCGGGAGTGCGCTCGGGCCGCCGCCCAGATCGAAACCCGCGCCGAGGGCGACCAGCGCGATCTCCGGCCGCTTCCGCAAGGCGATCTCACGGTCCACGTGCAGGGCGATCGCGTCCCACACGACTTCCGTTCGGTCCGGTGACACTCCCCGCCCGGTCAGAAAGCCGACCGCCAGGTCGGCACCGTCCAGTTCGAACCGCTGGTCACCGTTGCCCTCGACACTGAGCCCGCAGTCGTGCAGGACGCATCCCAGGAAGAGTAGTTCGTCGTCGTAGTCGCGGTCGGGCTGCAGACCACGCCGCTCACCGAGAAGGCGTCCGTAGAGGTAGGTGCGCAGGCTGTGATTGAAGATCGCGGCTGGGACCAGAGCCTGAGCGTGGCGCACTGTGTCGCGCGCAAGCTCGGTGGTCGGGAAGACCAGCCCGCCGTCTTCGTCGTTCACGAGGCGGTCCGCACTCGTCCGTCTGGGTGCGGCCGGGGAAAGCCCTGCTTCCGCAACTCGTCGGGCGCCAGGCATCCGGTGATGATCACACCTTCCAGGCTATCAAGGGGCCAAATGGGATGGCCTGCAACTGGGAGTCTCGCCCCTGCTCCTCCGATGTGAAGAGCACTATGAAGGCATCGTGTGGGGCGCCGTCGGGGCGTCGTACCCGGGCGCCAGGTCGGCGCAGGACCCGCGGGAGGGATGCTGTGGACGGGACATCGGCCCAGGCCTTGATCGTCCGACTGAGGGACACGCTGCCGTCCCGGTCACCGGTGCAACGGGCCTTCGCCGAACGCATCCTCACCCACCAGGCCGTGCGCGTGCGCAACAGGCGTAACGGACGGTCGGCAGCGGCCCCGGCGGCCGACCGGCGGTTCCGGCATGCCTGACGACACCTGGGTGGTCGGAATCGACGTCGGCGGCAGCGGCATCCGGCTGGCGCTCGCCCCCGAGGCCTGGCCGACCGACCTGGCGCACGCGCACACCGTCGAACTCGCCGCCCCGGCAAGGATCTCCGGCAGCGGCCACGACGCGGACGCCCTGCTCGACCGACTGCTGCCCGCACTCGACTCGCTGGCCGCCGCGTTGCCGCCGGGCGGCCGGATCGGCGCGGTCGCCGTCGGCGCCACCGGCATGGCGCTGCTCGGCCGCGACCTCGCGGCCAAGCTGCCGGCCCCGCTGGCCCGCCGCACCGGAGCCGCCCGCCTGGTGCTGGCCGGTGATGCGATCGCCGCCTACATCGGCGCACTCGGGACCGGGCCGGGGGTGGCCGTCGCCGCCGGGACCGGGGTGGTGGCGATCGGCTACCACCCGGAGCGCGGCTGGCAACGGGCGGACGGCTGGGGCCAGTTGCTCGGCGACTGCGGAGGCGGCAGCTGGCTCGGCCGGGCCGGCCTGGAGGCCGCGCTACGCGCCCACGACGGCCGCAGCGGCGGCTCGACCGCCCTGCTCGACCTGGCCGAGCGGCACTACGGCCCGGTCGCCGGCCTGCCCGCCGCCCTTCAGCCCCGCCCGGACCGTGCCGCCCTCCTGGCCGCCTTCGCCCCCGCCGTCGCCGGGGCGGCCGCGGACGGCTGCCCGGTGGCGGCCGGGATCATCCGCCGGGCCGGCGCGGAGATCGTGGCGAGCGCGGCCGCCGCGGCGGCATCCGCCGGACTGGACCGCCCCGATCTCGCCCTGACCGGTGGCCTGTTCAACCTCGCCCCGCTCCGCGAGGCGGTGCACGCGGCGGTGGCCGCCGACCTCCCGGCCGCGCGCCGCACACCGCCCGACGGCCCGCCGCTGCTCGGCGCCCTGCGCCTCGCGGCCGCGGCGGCCGCCCCGCCCTGGCCCGTCGACCCGCCGCTGCTGGCCGTGTACGAGTGGCCCGGACCTGCTGCCGACGGCCCGCCGCGAAGGGGCTGACCGGAACCGAAGTCCGCGGCGGTCAGGCGTTCTTGACGGTGATGCGGCCGTTGGAGGTGGTGAGGTCGAGCTGGTAGCGGCCGGCGGGGTCGTTGGTGACGCCGATCTCCTTGCGGCCGTTGCTGGTCTGGGCGGCGACCTTGTAGGTGGCGGTGGGGACGGTGAGGGAGATCGCGCCGTTGGAGGTCTTGGCCCTGACGTCCTGGGCCCTGGCGGGGGTGAGGTCGATCTGGCCGTTGCTGGTCTGGGCCTGGATGCGGTCGCCGTTCAGGCCGGTGCCCTTGATGGCGCCGTTGGTGGTCTGCACCTCGACCGGTCCGGCGACGCCGTCCAGGGTGATGCCGCCGGAGTGGGTGGTGACCTTGACGGGGCCGACCCGGTTGAGGCTGACCGCGCCGGAGGAGGTCTGGCCGTCGACGGGGAGTCCGGCGGGGACCTCCAGGGTGTAGTTGACCGAGCAGTGCTGTCCGCAGCCGCCGAGGACCAGTACGCCGTTCTCCACACGGGTGGTGGTGCCGGGCCGGTCGTCCTGGTAGTCGATCGAGCGGTGCACGGAGATCTTCCCCGCGCCCTCCCGGCCGTTGATGGTGACGCCGCCGGAGCTGCTGTCCAGGCGCACCGAGGTGATCCTCTCCGACACCTCGGCGTCGTCCTGCGCGTTCGTCCCCGGCGTGCAGGCGCTGAGCCCCCCGACGGCGATCCCGGCGATCCCGACGAGCGCGAGCGCCCGGACGTACTGGCGTGGCTGGCGCATCTCATGACCCCACATCTGAGAACGTCGCTGGTGGCGGGCCCGTGGTCGGGGCCTGCCTGACGACGCTATCCGCGCCGCGGTCGCGCCTGCCATGGGGCTAACCCCCCGATCCCCACGGGGGCACGCCGTCGTCCGGGCCTCGCACCACAGGGCCTGCGCACGTCGGAACCGGCGGAACGGCCGGCCGTCAGCCGTCAGCCGTCAGCCGCCGAGTCGGCGTCCGCCTGGGCGGCGGCGCTCTCGGCGGCGTCCAGCTTCTGCTGCATGTCCTGCACCTGGCCCGGGGCGCTGTCCGGCGCGCCGCCGCTGCCGGCCTGGCCGGAGCCCGGGCCGCAGGCGGTGAGCAGGGCCGCCGCGGCCAGGACGAGGGCCGCGACCGCCGCGCGGGCCGGGACCGGGCGGCGGGTCACTTGGTGGACCCCTGGTTGTTCGCGGTGCACCAGGTCGCGACGGCCTTGAGGTCGCTCTGGCGGGTCTGGAGGGTGGCCAGGAGGCTCCTGCGGGCGGTCAGCCGGTCGTTCAGGTAGGTCGCGATCGGGGTGTGCCCGGCGGTCTTGGCGTCGGTGGCCCGCTGCTGGAGACGGGCGATGGAACCGACCACGCCCGCATCGCCGTTGAGCCGGTCCACAGCCTTGGCCACCCGCTCCTCGGTCTTGGGCAGCCGCTTGCAGATCCCCTTCGCGCCGTCGCCCTTCGGGGTCTGCCGGGCCGACGGCGCCGCGGACGGCGAGCCGGTACCGTCGGCGGCCTGCGCGGGCGCGGCGGCGAACAGCGAGCCGGCGATGGCGAGGGCGCCGAGTGCGGCGGCGGCCCGGCGGTTCACGGGCGGGTTGACGGTCATGGTGCGTCCCTTCTCCGGTGGGGCCGGGCAGGTCACCTCGGGTCACGGCCTGCCCTGGCCCCCTCTGGCCTGGTCGACAGGGATCGTAGGGCGGCTTCTTGTGGATTCCCTGTGGGCGTCCCCGGCCTGCCGCACTCCCCCCAGCGGCCTTCTCCCGGCCCGTGAGCCCCGGATGGAAGTACGGGCAAACCACTCCCCGCCTCACTCGTGATGCCAGGTCAGCGGGCGTGCGGGCCCCGGCGCGAGGAGCCGACCGCAGGCGCGCGGCTGCACCGCATCCGGTTCGGGGGACGAGCCCGGGACGATGATCGCCACCCCATGCGGCGGGGACGGACCCGCAGTGGACAATTTCGCCATGCACACCTTCGAGATCGACGAGAGCCTGGTCCGGTCCCTCCTGCACGACCAGCACCCGGACCTCGCGGGGCTGCCGCTCCGTCAGGTGGCCGCCGGGTGGGACAACCGGGTGTGGCGCCTGGGGGACGACCTGGCGGTGCGTCTGCCGCGCACCACGCGTGCCCCGGCCCTGCTGCGCAAGGAGCAGCGGTGGCTGCCGGTCCTCGCCCCGCGCCTTCCGCTGCCGGTACCGACTCCGGTACGGACCGGCGAACCCTCCGACCGCTTCCCGAGGCCCTGGAGCATCGCGAGCTGGGTCCCCGGCGAGCCGGCCGACCGCACCCCGATCAGTCGCGGCGATCATGCGGCCGACACGCTGGCGGGCTTCCTCGGGGCGCTCCACCAGGAGGCGCCCGCCGGGGCTCCGGTCAGTACGCAGCGCGGGATTCCCCTCCAACTGCTCGCGGAGGAGTTCGAGCCGCGCATTGACGAGCTCGTCCCCGGCAGCGCCGCCGCCGACGTCCGGACCGTCTGGGCCGACGCCGTCGCCGCTCCCACGTGGCAGGGCCCGTCGATCTGGCTTCACGCGGACCTGCACCCCGCGAACGTCGTCGTCTCGGAGGGGACGCTCTTCGGCGTGATCGACTTCGGGGATCTCTGCGTCGGCGATCCGGCGACGGACCTCGCGGCCGCGTGGCTGCTCCTTCCCGCAGGCGCCGCATCGCGGTTCCTCGACGCCTACGCGACCGTGGGCGTGGCGGTGGACCCGGCCATGGTCCGACGGGCCCGAGGATGGGCCGTCCTGCGCGCCGTCGGCCTCATCGCCATCGGCCGGGCCTGGGATCGCGGCCTGCCCGGCGGCCAGCCCACCTGGGGAGCCGCCGGCCGCGCGGCGCTCGACCGCGCACTGGCATTCGGCTAGGGCGTTTCTTTCGGATCATCGGATCGTTGGTCTGGTCGTGCCGTTGACTGACGCGCAGTGGGCGCGAATAGAGCCGTTGTTGCCGGACCGG
>NZ_JBITZW010000022.1:0-106011 GCF_044547105.1 Kitasatospora sp. NPDC052868
GGTACTGCAGGGGGGACCCTGTGGGAGAGTAGGACGCCGCCGAACAATCATTCCAAAGAACCCCCACCCGATTTCGGGTGGGGGTTCTTTGCGTTCCAGGGCGATGAAAGAGGCCCTTTGCA
Source organism: Kitasatospora sp. NPDC052868 (assembly GCF_044547105.1). Lineage (NCBI taxonomy): Bacteria > Bacillati > Actinomycetota > Actinomycetes > Kitasatosporales > Streptomycetaceae > Kitasatospora > Kitasatospora sp. NPDC052868. The sequence goes on from NZ_JBITZW010000022.1 coordinate 123, forward strand.
GGGCCCTTTCCCTGCGGGCTATTCCTCCGGCTCCGTCGTCGCCTGGCCCGAAGGCGCCGGCTCCGTCGCCGCCGGGGCAGCGGGCGAAGGATCCGAAGGCGCGGACTCCGACGGCGCAGGCTCCGACGGCGTGGGCGACGAAGGTGCTGCGGGTGCCGCAGGCATCGCGGCCGCCGTGGGTGTCGCGGGCGCGGTGGGCGTTGCGGGGTCCGCCGGCGAGGTCGGAGCCGCCCTGCCCCAGGCGGGGCGGCTCTCCCAGCGGTCGGGGGTGTTGGTGAGAGGAGTGACGTTACTGCCGTCGCTCCCCATGACGTAGAGGTCGGCGTTCCCGTCCGCGGGGGCCTGGGCGAAGACGATGGACCTGCCGTCCGGTGCGTACGAGGCGAGGCCGTAGAAGACGCCGGACGGGCCGGGGGTGAGCGCGCCGATGGCGGTGCCGTCGGCGTGCATGGTGTAGATGCCGCCGCCGGGGGTGAACTCGGGCCCCGCCGGGAAGGTGGTGAAAACGATCTGGGTGCCGTCCGGTGACCAGCCGGCGCGCTCGCCGGCGCGGAGCTCCCAGGGGGTGAGCTGGCGCAGACCGGTGCCGTCGGCGTTGACCGTGAAGATGGCCCGGCCGTTGGCGGGCTGGCCGCTGGCGCTGGTGCGGTACTCGAAGGCCAGCTGCTTGCCGTCGGGGGACCAGCTGGGGCTGGTGACCTGGCCGGAGTAGGGCTTGTCGTTGGTGAGGAAGGTGAGTCGCTGGACGCTGGTGCCGTCCGGGCCCATCACGTAGATGTCGGAGTACTGCGCCTGCCCGGTCGCGGGGTCGAGCGAGCCCCAGGAGCGGTTGAAGGCGAGCAGCTTGCCGTCGGGCGAGAACGCGGGGTGGCTCTCCTGCTCGTTGACGCAGTCGGCGGCGCCCTCCTCGCAGAGCGGGCCGAGCTGGTGGGCGCCCTCGCCGTCCGGGCCGGCGAGCCAGACCCGTGCCGAGGCGGTGCCGGCGGTGGACCGGTCGAAGGCGATGGTGGCGCCGTCGGGGGACCAGTCGGGGTTGTCGTCGCGCGCGCCCTGGGGAGGCTGGGTGAGCTGGTGCTCGTTGGTGCCGTCGGGCCCGATCGTGAGGATGGCGCTGGCGTTGCGCCGGGTGTCGAGGAAGATCCGACTGGCGATCGACCCGTTGCGGGCGGTGGTGGCTGCGGCATCACCGGCCGGGGCGCTCGGCGCGGAGGCCGGGGCGATCACGGCTTCGGGGGTGGGGGTCGCCGTGGGCGGGTCCGCCCGGATCTCGCTGAGCGGGATCTCGCCGGGCTCGGCGCCGCACCCGCTCAGCAGCGATCCTGCGATCAGCGCGCCCGCACAGGCGCAGGCACGGGCAGCGGTCGTGAGCGTCAGCCGTTTGCCGGTCATCCGCGTGTCAACTCCGTATCCGACTCAGGAGGCCCCCGGGGAAGCTGTCACTGTGTCAGATCGGAAGCGCGGGTGACCGGGCGACACGCGACGGTGCGCGGTCGCTCGGTCACACGGAGTACGGCGTGTCGGCGGGCGCCGGCTACTTGCCGGCGGCGCGGCGCTCGGCCTTCGCGGCGTTCTCCGCCTCGTCCTCGGCCTCGGCCACCTCCAGGGTGGGGGCCGTGCCGCCGAGCTGGGCGGGCAGCCACCAGCTGTCCTCCGGCCCGGAGGGCTTGCCGGGGTAGTCGCGCTGGGCGCGGTCGAGCATCTCGCTCATCGCGGCCCGCAGCCGGCGGGTGACCATCACGGGCTTGTCGGTGGGGGCCAGCTCGATCGGCTCGCCGATCATGATGGTGACGGGGACGTGGCGCTTGGTCAGGGTCTTGGGGCGGCCCTTGGTCCAGAGCTGCTGGGTGCCCCAGAGGATGACGGGCAGCAGGGGCGCGCCGGCGTCGGCGGCCATCCGGGCGGCGCCGGTCTTGAACTTCTTCAGCATGAAGGAGCGGCTGATGGTCGCCTCGGGGAACACCCCGACCACCTCGCCGGCCCGCAGGGCGGCCACGGCGGCCTCGTAGGCGGGCTGGCCGTCGGCGCGGTCGACCGGGATGTGCTTCATGCCGCGCATCAGCGGGCCGGAGACACCGTGCTTGAAGACGTCGTCCTTGGCCATGAACCGGGTCTTGCGCTTGCCGCCGCGGTAGGCGCCGAGGCCGGCGAAGAGGAAGTCGAGGTAGCTGATGTGATTGCTCACCAGCACCGCTCCGCCCTTGGCGGGGATGTTCTCGGCGCCGACGATCTTGATCCGCACGTCGAGCGCGCGGAAGACGGTCAGCGCTGCACCGATCACCGGCGGGTACACGAACTCTGCCACGGTCAGTCCTGACTTCCACGGGCGGGTGGGCCCGGTACGGCGGGACCCGTGCCGTACGTGGGGGCCGACCGAAGGCGCGGCACGCCGCGGCGGCCACGGGTGATACACGGAGATGATCCCCCGAACGAGTGCCCGCTGTCACCTGAGGCGGGCCGTCAAGCGAAATATCAGCCGGTGATCATGTGATGAACGCGGTGGGTGCCGGCGGGGTCGCTCAGGTGGTCGCGTCCAGCCGGCCCCGGGCGCGGCGGAGCAGCAGGTACGTCTCGCAGCCGAGGCAGTAGCCGAAGGCGGCGTTGAGGAAGGCCGCGGCGAGGGCGACGGCGGTGGCGAGCAGGCCAAGCCAGGTCACCCCGGCGACGTAGCCGAGCGTGCCGACGGCGGCGAAGACCAGGCCCACGCCCTGGGCGAAGCGGGGCGGGCGCTCGTCCTCGGTCTCGGTCGGCGGCGCGAGACGGGGGCGGATCAGTCGGCGGTACAGCAGTCCGTACGGGGAGTAGCGCAGCCCGGCGATGGCACCGAGGGCGAAGACGGCGGCCTGCAGGGCGAGCAGGACGCCGCTGCCGCTGATCAGGGCGGCGGCGAGGACGAGGGTGGTGAGCACGGCGGCGAAACGCGGGCCGCGGGGGTCGATCTGCACGGGGGCTCCGGAGGTGGGGGCGCGGCGGGGCGGGCGGCGGGGCGCGTCAGCGACAGCGCGAGGCCGTGGCCCGGCACAGGTCGACCACCAGGCGGGCGGTCAGCAGCGGCTGTGCGGGGCGGTCGGAGTCCACCCGGCGATGCTACGCGGCCCGGGCCCGGTGGTCGACCTTCCGGTCGGGGCCGGGCTGCTTGTCGGTGGCCGGTGGGGCTGGCGCAGACTGGTGGGCATGACCGGGTTGGTGGTGTGCGCTGCCGTGCTCGCGGTGGCGAGTGCGTTCGGGCTGCTGCGGGCCCGGCGTGACGGGAGGATGAGGGTGCGGACGAAGGACGGGGCGGTACGGCTGTCGGAGGCCGAGCTCGGTACGGGACTGGGCGAGCGGGCCACGCTGGTGCAGTTCTCGACCGCCTTCTGCCAGCCCTGCCGGGCCACCCGCCGGGTGCTGGGCGAGGTCGCGGGCATGGTCGACGGTGTGGTGCACGTCGAGCTGGACGCCGAGGCGCAGCTGGAGCTGGTCCGCCGGCTGGAGATCCTGCGGACGCCGACCGTGCTGGTGCTGGACGCGGGCGGCCGGGTGGTGCGGCGGGCGGCCGGTCTGCCGCGGCGGGCGGATGTGATCGCGGCCCTGGGCGAGGCGGTCTGACCCGGACCCCGCGCCGGGTGCGTGGGGGGCGGCTCGCGACGGCCGGGTCCCGGCCGGGCAGCGGTGGCGGCAAATCTCACAGGGGATGTGCCGCGCAGTCAGGGGGTAGCGGCAGCGGGCTGGGGCAGGATGGGCGGGGACGGCAGTGCAGCCGTCCCGCCGCTCCCGCCCGGCCCGGGCCCCCTGGTCGTCGCGGGTGCCGTGCGGGGCGTTCGGACGGGCCCGGCAGCGTAAGCTACTGGCCAGTAGTGACCCTTGGAATACTGGCGAGTATGCTGCCAGGAAGTTCCGGACCGGCACGGGAACACGCTGCCCGGAGCGGGTGCGTGCCGAGTTCGCGCCCGCTTGCACAGCCGCAGCCGCCGGACGAGACCAGTACAGGAGACAAGGCCGTGAGCTTGAGGATCGTTGTCTGTGTGAAGCACGTGCCGGACGCGACGGGTGACCGTCGTTTCGCGGACGATCTCACCACTGACCGGGAGGGTGTGGACGGCCTTCTGTCGGAGCTGGACGAGTACGGCGTGGAGCAGGCGCTGCGGATCGCGGAGGCGAACGAGGGCGCCGAGGTCACGGTGCTGACGGTCGGCCCGGACGATGCGAAGGACGCGCTGCGCAAGGCGCTGTCGATGGGCGCGGACAAGGCGGTGCACGTCAACGACGACGACATCCACGGCAGTGATGTGATCGGGACGTCGGCGGTGCTGGCGAAGGCGCTGGAGCAGACCGGGTTCGACCTGGTGATCGGCGGGATGGCGTCGACGGACGGCACGATGGGTGTGCTGCCGGCGCTGCTGGCGGAGCGGCTGGGTGTGCCGCAGGTGACGCTGCTGTCCGAGGTGTCGGTGGAGGGCGGTGTGGTCCGCGGTCGCCGGGACGGCGACGCGGCGACCGAGCTGGTGGAGGCCGCGCTGCCGGCGGTGGTCTCGGTGACGGACCAGTCGGGTGAGGCCCGGTACCCGTCGTTCAAGGGGATCATGGCGGCGAAGAAGAAGCCGGTCGTGTCGCTGGACCTGGACGACCTGGGGATCGAGGCGGACGAGGTCGGCCTGGCGGGTGCGTGGACGGCGGTGGAGTCGGCGACGGCGCGCCCGGCGCGTACCGCGGGCACGGTCGTCAAGGACGAGGGCGAGGGCGGCCGACAGCTCGCCGCGTACCTCGCCGAGCAGAAGTTCATCTAATCCCACCCGTACGGGCATCCAACGATCGATCAGGAGCAACGAATCATGGCTGAGATCCTGGTTCTCGTGGACCACGCCGACGGTGTGGTCCGCAAGCCGGCCCTCGAACTGCTGACCCTGGCCCGCCGGATCGGCGAGCCCTCGGCCGTCGTCCTGGGCGCCGGTTCGGCCGCCGCCGACATCGCCGCCAAGGCCGCCGAGTTCGGCGCGGCCAAGGTCTACGTCGCCGACGGCGCCGAGTTCACCGACCAGCTGGTCGTCCCCAAGGTCGACGCGCTGACCCAGATCGCCAAGGCCGCCGACACCGGCGCCGTCCTGGTCACCTCCTCCGGCGAGGGCAAGGAGATCGCGGCCCGCGTCGCGCTGCGCCTGGGCTCCGGCATCATCACCGACGCCGTCGACCTGGAGGCCGGCGACGGCGGCCCGGTCGCCACCCAGTCGGTGTTCGCCGCGTCCTTCCAGGTGAAGTCCAAGGTCTCGCGCGGTGTGCCGGTCATCACGGTCAAGCCGAACGCCGTCGCCCCCGAGGCCGCCGCGGCCGCCGGTGCGGTGGAGAACGTCGCCGTGGCCTTCACCGGCAACGCCGCCACCGTCACCTCCCGCACCCCGCGCGTCTCCAGCGGCCGCCCCGAGCTGACCGAGGCCGCCATCGTGGTCTCCGGCGGCCGCGGCGTCGGTGCCGCCGAGGGCTTCGGCGTGGTCGAGGACCTCGCGGACGCGCTCGGCGCGGCCGTCGGCGCCTCGCGTGCCGCCGTGGACGCCGGCTGGTACCCGCACAGCAACCAGGTCGGCCAGACCGGCAAGCAGGTCTCCCCGCAGCTCTACGTCGCGGCGGGCATCTCCGGTGCCATCCAGCACCGGGCCGGCATGCAGACCTCGAAGACCATCGTGGCCGTCAACAAGGACCCGGAGGCCCCGATCTTCGAGCTGGTCGACTACGGCGTGGTCGGCGACCTGTTCGCCGTCCTGCCGCAGCTCACCGACGAGGTGAAGAGCCGCAAGGGCTGAGTGTGAGCGCATAGCGCCGACGCGCAGCGAGGAGGGCGTGGCACCGGGTACCCGGTGCCACGCCCTTCGGCGTCTGCCGGTGCCGCCGGGGAGGCCTCGCCGTGGCTGCCCGGACGGCGTCCGCGGGGGCGCCGCCGGTGGTGCGCGGCCGCCTCGGGCGGGGTCGGGGCTGGCCGTAGAGTCGGCCGCAGACCGGATATCGCAAGCGACGGTGAGGGCAGAGGGCATGACACTGTTGACGGCACTTCAGGGCGGCTTCGGGGACTCCGGTGACGCGCTGCGGATCGATGGAAGGGCGCTGTCACGCGAAGGGCTGCTCGGCGCGGCGACCGCCGTGGCCGACCGGGTGGCCGGCGCCCCCGCGCTGGCCGTACTCGCCCGGCCCACCGCGGAGACCGTGGTCGCCGTGGTCGGCGGGCTGCTGGCCGGCGTGCCCGTGGTGCCGCTGCCGCCCGACTCCGGGCCCAAGGAGCGCGCCCACATCCTGCGGGACTCGGGCGCGGCCCTGCTCGCCCACGCGGCGACGGACCCGCAGGCGCCGGACGCCGGGCTGCCGGCCCTCCCGGTCGACCTGGCGGAGCGCTCCGCCACCACGTACGGCGAGCCCGATCCGGACGCCACCGCCTTCGTGCTCTACACCTCGGGCACCACCGGCGCGCCCAAGGGGGCGGTGATCCGCCGTGCCGCCGTCGCCGCGGACCTGGACGCGCTGGCCGCCGCCTGGCAGTGGACCGCCGAGGACACCCTCGCGCACGGACTGCCGCTGTTCCACGTCCACGGCCTGGTGCTCGGCGTGCTCGGCGCCCTGCGCACCGGCAGCCGACTGGTGCACACCGGCCGCCCCACCCCGGCCGGGTACGCGGCCGCCGGGGGGAGCCTGTACTTCGGGGTGCCGACGGTCTGGTCCCGGCTGGCCGCCGACCCGGAGGCCGCCGGACGGCTGTCCGCCGCCCGGCTGCTGGTGTCCGGCAGCGCCCCGCTGCCCGTCCCCGTCTTCGAGAAGCTGGCCGCGCTGACCGGACACGCGCCGATCGAGCGGTACGGGATGACCGAGTCGCTGATCACCGTCAGCACCCGGGCGGCGGGGGAGCGCCGCCCCGGCAGCGTCGGACTGCCGCTGGACGGGGTGCGGACCAGGCTGGTCGGCGAGGACGGCGGGCCCGTTCCGCACGACGGGGAGAGCGTCGGCGAACTCCAGGTCTCCGGGCCCACCCTGTTCACCGGCTACCTCAACCGGCCGGACGCCGACGCCGAGTGCTGGACGGCGGACGGCTGGTTCCGGACCGGGGACGTCGCGGTGATCGGGGAGGACGGCTTCCACCGGATCGTCGGCCGGGCCTCGGTCGACCTGATCAAGAGCGGCGGGTACCGGATCGGCGCCGGCGAGGTGGAGGCCGCGCTGCGTGACCACCCGTCGGTCGCGGACGCCGCCGTGGTCGGCGTGCCCGACGAGGACCTCGGGCAGGCGGTCGTGGCGTACGTCGTCCCCGACGGCCCGGTGACGGGGGAACAGCTGACGGTCTTTGTGGCGGAGCGGCTCTCCGTCCACAAGCGGCCGCGCCGGGTGGTGCTGGTCGCCGAACTGCCCAGGAACGCCATGGGGAAGGTGCTGAAGAAGCAGTTGCCGGCGGAGTCGGCGCAGGGGTGACGAGGGGTCATCCGGTGATGGTCGCTCACCTTCCGTGAACCCTTCCTTTGGCGCACTCCACTGCGCGCCGTGAGCGGACGCGTGCCTAACGTGACACGCAGGCAGAACCGAACCCCTGGGTGAGTTGCCGCGGCTTCCGGTCGCAGGACCGGAAGCCGCGGCATGTCGGCCGGGGAACGTGTGCCTTTCCCGTTCAGCGTTCCGTGGCATGACTGCGGCGCCGCCAGACCCGGCGGAGTCCGCAGGGCCCGCGGAGTCAGCAAAGGAAGACAGCAGGATGACGACCGTCAACACCGGCGCACCGAGTGCCGCCGACGACCCGACCGGGCAGACCGCCGCCACCACCGACGGGCCGGCGAAGCCCGTCCGCAGCTCCCGGGCGGCGCGGGTCCGCCGGGGGATAGGCATGGTGGCCGTGATCGTGGCCGGAGCCGGCGTGATCGGCCTCGGCACCGGCGTGGGCAGTGCGGCCGCCGAGCCCGCGCCGGCCCACGCCGGCTGGGACGGTTCGCGGTACTGGTTCCAGAACAGCCAGGGGCAGTGGCGCTGGACCACGCACTACGACGTCTACCAGGCCCGGACGGGGGGCGGCTCCTCCTCGTCCACCGCCGTCTCCACCGCCCCCGCCTCCTCCAGGGGCATCACGCAGGGCTGGGACGGTTCGCGGTACTGGTTCCAGAACAGCCAGGGGCAGTGGCGCTGGACCACGCACTACGACGTCTACCTGGACCGGACCGGGGGCGGGTCCTCCTCCGGTTCCTCGTCCAGCTCCTCCTCCGGCTCGTCCGCGGGCTCCGACGCGTCCTCGGACTCGGCGCCGGCGGCCGACGGCGACGTCGAGACGGCCGTGCAGTTCGCGCTCGCCCAGCTCGGCAAGCCGTTCAGGACGGCCGGCAACGGTCCGGACGGCTACGACTGCTCGGGCCTGGTCCAGCAGTCGTTCCGGCGCGGCGGCATCGACCTGCCGCGGGTGGCGAACGACCAGTACGCGGCCACCACCCCGGTCCGCGCCAGCCAGCTGGAGCGCGGCGACCTGCTCTTCTGGTCGGACGACGGCAGCGCGCGGGGCATCCACCACGTGGCGATCTACCTCGGCGACAACCAGTACGTGGAGGCCGCCCGGCCCGGTACCAACATCCGGGTCTCGCGGATCAGCAGCGGGTACTACCCCACGCACATGGGGCGGCCCTGACCGCGTCCTCGGGTTGTGCTGCGGTCCCGCACGGGGTGTCGGTCACCCTGTGCGGGACCGGCCGCGTTGTGGGGTGGGCGAGGGTGCGGGATGGTCAGGGGGTGCGCGGGTGCCGGACGTCGGCGGGGGTGGGCAGCGCGCCTCGGGCGCCCAGGGCGGTGACGGCGAAGGCGCCGGCTCCCACGGCGGTGGCGACCGCCTCGGCCAGGGGGACGCCGCGGGCGAGTTCGGCGGCCAGCGCGCCGCAGAAGACGTCGCCGGCGCCGGTCGTGTCGACCACGGTCACGCGCGGGGCGGGGACGCGGCTCGTCCGACCCCCGCGGCCGCCCTCGGCGACGAGGGCGCCCTCGCCGCCGAGCGTGACCACGGCGCCGTCGCCGAGCGCGGCCAGGGCCTCGGCGACGGCCGTACCGGTCGTACCGCCAGCGGCTGCTGCGGTGTTCGCGCCGGTCAGCTGGTGTGCCTCGACGGTGTTGGCGACGATCAGAGGGCGGCGGCCCACCAGGGTGGGGAGCGTTCCGGCCGGGGCGGCGTTGTGGACCCAGCGGGTGCCGGCGGGCAGTGCCGCGGCGGCGGCCCGGACGCAGTCCGCAGGCACCTCACCGCTGGTGAGCAGCACGTCGGCGGGGGTCAGCCGGAGGGCGGCGAGGGCCTCGGTGACCTCCGCCGGGCTCAGACGGGCGTTCGCCCCCGGGACGACGACGATGCTGTTCTCGCCGTGGGGGTCGACCATGACGACGGCCTGGCCGGTGGGTGCCGCCGGATCGGTGAGCACCGTGTCGGCGCCGACCCGGGCGTTCCGCAGGTCGGCGAGCGCCTCGGCCCCGTCGGTGTCCGCGCCGACCTTCGCCACCAGGTGGGTGGGCGCTCCCATGGTGGCGGCTGCGACGGCCTGATTGGCGCCCTTGCCCCCGAATCCCCGGGTGGCGGAGACGGCCAGCACGGTTTCGCCGGGGGCGGGCAGGACGGGGCAGCGCAGGATCCGGTCGGTGTTCACGGAGCCGATGGCCACGACTCGGCCCTGGTCACGGGGGGAAGGTGGGTTCACCTCTCCTGTCTATACGGTGCGACCCGCGTGGTGCGACCCGTGCGGGAACGGGGTGGCGCGTGGGAAGTCGGCCGGTCCGACTTCCCACGCGCGCGGCTCGGCGAGGTCACTCGGTGCGGGTGGGTGCGGGCCGGAGGGCGGTGACGAACCGCAGGAGGCGTTCGTTGACCAGCTCGGGACGTTCGAGGTTGAGGCCGTGGCCGGCCCGCCGGACGATCTCGGCCTGGACGTCCGGGATCAGCGCGGTGACGCGCTTCAGCGCGTGGTGCGGCCGGAGGAGGGCGCTGCGGCGTCCGAGCAGGACGAGGACGGGCAGCCGGATCGAGCCCAGTTCCTCGTCGGTGAACGGCCTGGCCGCCGGGCGGGAGTTCGGCTTGTAGGTCCGCATGCCCAGCATCAGCGGGGCGATCATCTCGGGCGGTGAGCTGAGGGCGGGGTTGGCGAGCAGGCGTCCCAGTGCGGGTCGCAGCGCGCGCGGGGCGAGCATGGCGAACAGCCCGCCGATCATGTGGGCGTAGAACCGTGCGGGGACCTTCTCGACCCCGCCCGGGTCCAGCGGTGCGATCGACGCGAGGCGCTCGGGTGCGTGGACGGCCTGGTTGAGGGCCAGCCATCCGCCGTAGGACACGCCGACCAGGTGGACGCGCTCCAGCCCGAGCCCGGCGAGGACCTCGCCGAGCCAGGCCGCGTTCTCCGCTGAGCCGGCCGCGACGGCGCGCTGCACGCTGCGGCCGGGGTCGTCGAGGGTGTCGATCGCGTAGACCGGGTGGTTCTCGCCGAGGGCGGCGACCTGCGGGTACCAGTTGGAGGCATGGCCGGCGTGGCCGTGCAGGAGCACCACCGGCTCACCGGTTCGGGCCCCGTAGCGGTGGACGTGGACGGTGCCGTAGGCGGTCTCGACGTCCAGTTCCTCGCGCGGGTCCGGCCACAGCTCCATGGCACGGTCGTACGCCGCGAGGAACTTCCCGCGGGCTTCCTCGCTGACGAAACGTCCGACGCTCGTCCTGGTCATGGGCCCCTCCTGACACGCGAAACAGCAGGACTTGATGGTATGTTTGTACCATAAAAACGTTCGGAGGGAACCTGATGCCGAAGCTGGTGGACCACGAGGAGCGGCGGGCCCAGATCATCGACGCCCTGCTCCGCGCGGCGGCGGACACCGGGCTGCACGCCGTCACCATGCGGTCCGTCGCCGTCGAGGCGGGCGTCTCGGTGCGGCTCGTGCAGTACTACTTCGACACCAAGGAGCAGCTGCTGCTCGCCGCGATGAACCGCCTGACGGCGCGCATGGGCGAGCGGGTCCGCGACCGGGCGAGGAGGGCCGGCTCCGCACCCACGCCGCGCGACATCGTCGAAGCGGTCCTGCTCGAAGCCGTGCCCACCGACGAGGAGAGCCGGACCTTCCACCTCGTCCACACCGAGTACGCGGTGCTCTCCGTCACCGATCCCGCCCTCGGCGGCCAGGCGTTCCTCGCGGCGCCCGACGAGATGGAGGGGTTCCTCGCCGACCGGCTCGCCGCCGCCCAGCAGGCCGGGGACGCCGATCCGCGAATGGACGCCCGCCGGGAGGCCGCCGTCCTCCTGTCCGTCTCGGCCGGCCTCGGCCTGAGCGTCCTGCTCGGCCAACGCGGAGCGGACGACGCGACCGCCACCCTGCACTACCACCTCGGCCGGCTCTTCCCCGGCTCGTAGGCCTCCTCGCCGGGGTGGGTCCGCAACTCCTCACCCGGTACGGGGAGGGCCTCGCGGTCGGAGTACGGGCGCAGCCGGCCCGCCGGTCCGTGTTTCGCAGACTCGGCAGGATTCGAACCTGCGCGCCCCGACGCGCAGCCGGGAGCCCTGGCCAACCGGGCTTACGAGCCGACCGCCCCGCTCCGGGCTGTCGCCCTGGTCGACCGCGGCCAACTGCGATCCGAGGCAGGTCGCGTGCGCCGGTCCTGGGAGACGACCGGCGTGCTGGTCGACGGGTTTTGCGGTCGAGCAGACCGGCCGCCACATCCGCCGCGCGACGCGATCCCCGCTGCCCGACCAGTCGCCGGGGCTCCCCGGCGTTCTCGGGCTTGCCCGGGTGGCGCACCCGGGCAAGCCCGGAGGCCACTGGCGAACGGGGATGTGCCGGTCGGAGGGGAGTGCCCGGGGATGCCGGCGCGGGAGTGTCGTCAGCCTGCGGGTGCGGGCTGCCGTGCCAAGAGCGGCCGGAACCTGCAGGGTGAGTCGAACTGCGGAACCTACTGGGTGTCAGGCTGGCGGTGTGCGAAGAGAATTCCCCCGAGCGGGCTCTCCGCCGAGCTGAGAGTCATCTGTGCCTCGACGGTGAAGCCGGCGTCGTTGAGCCGGGCTGCGACTTGGTCAGGCCGGCGGCGATGGACGTAGATCTTCATGGGGTGACCGCCGTACCCCTGCGTCTTCAACCGCGACTCATCGCCGACGTGGAAGCCGAGCAGCAGCGGGCCGCCGGGCCGCAACACCCGCCGGAAGTGCGTGAAGACCGGGCCGATCTCGTCGTCGGGGACGTGGATCAGCGAGTACCAGGCGACCAGGCCGGCCATCGAGGCGTCGGCGAGGTCGAGGTCCGTCATGGAACCGACCTCGAACCGTAGACCGGGGTGATCGCGCCGGGCCACCTCGATCATCGCGGGCGACAGGTCGATCCCGAACGTGTCCACGCCCAGCTCGCGCAGGTGGGCCGTGATCCTCCCCGACCCGCATCCCACGTCCGCAACCGGCCCGCCGCCGGTGGTCTGCACGCGATCGGCGAACAGCTTCAGGGCCGCGCGTTCGTAGGGCGTTTGGTCCAGGAGGTCGCGCACCTGGTCCGCATAGCTGGTGGCGACGGTGTCGTAGGACGTGCGGGTGTCTGCCAACCAGCCTTCGGTGTTCACAGCCTGACACCGTAGTCCATGACCAAGGTGCGCCCACCGCGACCACGGCCCGGGAGAGCCGCCGTCCGGCGTCGGCCTCTGGGCCCGGCTCATGCCGGGAGCGAGCACACCTCACCGATCGCGGCGAGCAGTTCGAACGGGAACTCGCGATCCGCCTGGCCGATGGTCAGTGCGAGCCATCGGTCGGAGGGCGGCGGCTGCCACAGCCGCATGCCGACAGCGACGTTGCACAGGAGTCCGAGCGGCTTGGGAGCCGTGAACTCGGGGTCTGGATTGTCGAACCCGAGATACGGCCACAGATCGACCACCGTGGGGCTGCCCCGACGGGCGGTCAGAACGGCAGCCAGCGCATCAAGATCGGCCTCCAGCCCCTTCTCGGCCGCCTCGACGATCTCATTGCCGCGGATGCCCTATCACCTCCAGGCCATCTGTAGACCGGTCTACATATTCTACCGGGAGGCGACTCCTCGTGGTGTAGCCGGGTGACTGCGGCTTGAGCGGGGCTCCGGTGCGGCTCCGGGGTCACTGCTCGTGGGGGAGGGGGAGCCGGTCGGGACGGTGGCCTGCTCGGGTGGGGGATCGGTGGGTGGGGGTCTGATCTGGGCACATGCCGCTGTCAAGGGGCGGGGTGAGGTCCGGCGGGTGGGGGCCATGGGAAGGTATGGGGACCGGCGCGGCGGGGGTACCACCTCGGGTGGCGCTGGTTCGACTGACGGGGGCGCCGCCCGGTGCGAACGGCATCGGGGGAGTCGAGGACAGGGGACGTTGTGATCGTTTGGGTCAATGGCACGTTCGGGGCGGGCAAGACGAGTGCCTGTCGCGAGTTGGTGGAACTGCTGCCCGGGAGCATGCTGTTCGACCCCGAGCTGGTGGGCTTCGGGTTGCGCGGGATGTTGCCCGCCGACCGGTTGGCCGCGGTGTCCGACTTCCAGGACCTGCCGGCCTGGCGCAGGCTCGTCCCCGAGACGGCGGCCGCCCTGCTCGGCGAAGTCCCGGGGCCGCTGGTCGTCCCGATGACCCTGCTCCGGGAGGACTACCGGGACGAGATCTTCGGTTCGCTCGCCTCCCAGGGCATCGCGGTGCATCACCTCGTCCTGGACCCTGGAGAAACGATCCTGCGCGAGCGGATAGCCCAGCGCGACGAGTGCCCGGACGATCCGGAGCGCAGTGAGAGAGTCCGGCAGTGGTGCCTGGAGCACCTCCCCCGCTACCGGGCCGCCCGGCGCTGGCTCGGGCGGGACGCGCGGCTGCTCGACACCGGGGGCCTCACCCCGCACGAGACGGCCGTCCGGATCGCGGAGCTGGTCCGGGACGGATCCGCCCGCTGCCCCATCGTCCAGACCCCCGATCCCACCGGTGACACCGTCGCCGCCGCGGTCCTGTTCTTCGACGAGCAGGACCGGGTGCTGCTGGTCGACCCGGTGTACAAACCGGACTGGGAGTTCCCCGGCGGGGTGGTCGAGCGCGGCGAGGCACCCACCGACGCCGCCCTGCGGGAGACCGCCGAGGAGCTGGGCCTGCGGCTGGAGCCGACCGCGCTGCGCCTGCTCGCCGTCGACTGGGAGCCGCGGACCGGCCCGCGCCGCGGCGGCCTGAGGCTGGTCTACGACGGCGGTCTGCTGGACACGACCGCCCGGCAGGGCCTGCTGCTCCAGCAGGAGGAGCTGCGCGGCTGGCGCTTCGTCGACCTGGACGAGGCCGCGGGGCTGCTGCCGCCCGGCCGGTACCGCCGACTGGCGGCCGCCCTGGAGGCCCGGCGGTCCGGCGAGCTGCGGTACCTGGAGGCGGGCCGCCGGGTCGCCCTCGGGCTGACCCGGGCGGCGGACGCGGCGTAGGGGCAGGCGGCGCACGGGCGCTGGACGGCGCACCGGGCACGGCCTACCGGGCGGCGGCGGCCTCGGGCGGCTGGGGCAGGATAAGGGCATGCCCTTCACCTTCAGCCACCCGGCCGCCGTCCTGCCCCTGCTGCGCCTGGCCGGGGAGCGCGGGCCGCTGGTGGCCTCGGCGCTGGTCGCCGGGTCGATGGCGCCGGACGTGCCGTTCTTCGCCGAGTCGCTGCTGCCCGGGGCCTACGGGCACGGCGGGCTGACCCACCGTTGGTGGGCGGTCCCGACGGTGGACGTGGCGATCGCCGGTGCACTGGTGGCCGGCTGGCACGGACTGCTGCGCGGGCCGCTGGTCGCCCTGCTCCCCGAGCGGTGGGCGGGGCCGGCCGAGGCGTTGACCGCCCCGCGCGGCGGTGGCGGTGGCGGCGCGGCCTGGTTCGCGGCGTCCGCCGCCGTCGGCGCGGCCACCCACGTCGGCTGGGACGCCTTCACTCATGAGGGCCGGCTCGGGGTCTCCCTACTGCCCGTCCTGGAGCACGAGGTGGCCGGGCTGCCGCTCTACACCGCACTGCAGTACGGCAGTTCGGCGCTGGCCCTGGCGGCGCTGGCCGGGTACGCCGGGCGGGTGGTCCGGGCCACCGAGCCCGTGCGGCCCGAGCTGCGGCTTCCGCCCCGGGTGCGGCGGGCCGCCGTCGCGGCGCGGGGCGCGGCGCCGGCGGCCGGGGTGGTGCACCGGCTGGTGCCCCTGAAGCGCAACCTGATCCCGGAGTTCTGCTTCGGGGCCGGCGCGGGCCTCGCGGTCGGCGCGGCGGCCTATGCGGTGGCCGCGCAGGTCTGGCGGCGCGGTGGCCGCCGGACCGAGGGGGCGGTGCCGGTCGGGAAGGCGGCTCGGAAGGCGGTTCAGACCGAGCGGAGCTCCGCGTAGCGGCGCAGGAACAGCGCCTCGGTCAGGGCCATCCGCTCCAGCTCCTGCGGGTCCACGCTCTCGTTGACCGCGTGGATCTGGGTGGTCGGGTCCTCGACGCCGATCAGGACGATCTCGGCCTGCGGGTAGAGCGAGCGCAGCGTGTTGCAGAGCGGGATCGAGCCGCCCTCGCCGGAGGCGACCATCGGGGTGCCGAAGGCCTGTTCCATGGCCTCGCCCATCGCCTCGTAGGCCGGTCCGGAGGTGTCGGCGCTGAACGGGGCGCCGTTGCCCTGCCGCTCGATCCGGATCTGCGCGCCGAACGGCACCTGGGCCTCCAGGTGCGCGACCAGCGCCTCCTGGGCGGCCGCGGTGTCGGTGCCCGGCGGCACCCGCAGGCTGACCAGCGCCTTGGCGGAGGCCTGGACGGAGGAGGTGGCGCCGATCACCGGCGGGGCGTCGATGCCGAGGACGGTGACGGCCGGGCGGGCCCAGAGCCGGTCGGCGATGGTGCCGGTGCCGGTGAGCCGGACGCCGTCCAGCACCTTGGCGTCGGCGCGGAACTGCTCGTCGGTGTACTGCACACCGGTCCAGCTCTGGTCGTTCACCAGCCCGGCCACCGCGACGTCCCCGTGCTCGTCGTGCAGCGAGGCCAGCACCTTGACCAGGGCCTGCAGGGCGTCCGGGGCGGCGCCGCCGAACGCGCCGGAGTGCAGGTTCCCGGCGAGCGTGGTGATCGTCACCTCGACCGTCGTCATGCCGCGCAGCGAGGCGGTGACGGTCGGCAGGCCGGGGGCGAAGTTGCCGGTGTCGCCGATGATGATCGCATCGGCGGTGAGCAGCTCGGGGTGCGCCTCGGCGTACTGCTCCAGGCCGCCGGTGCCCTGCTCCTCCGAGCCCTCCACGATGATCTTCAGGCTGACGGGGTAGGCGTCCCCGTACACCTGGCGCAGCGCCCGAAGGGCCGTCAGGTGCATCAGGATGTTGCCCTTGCAGTCGGCGGCGCCGCGGCCGTACCAGCGGCCGTCGCGCTCGGTCAGCTCGAAGGCGGGGCTCAGCCAGCCCTTCTCGTCGAGCGGCGGCTGGACGTCGTAGTGGGAGTAGAGCAGCACGGTCGGCGCGCCCTCGGGGCCGGCCAGTTCGGCGTAGACGGACTGCGTGCCGTCGGGGGTGTCCAGCAGCTGCACGTTGGTCAGGCCCTCGGCGGTGAAGGCGTCGGCGACCCAGTGGGCGGCCTTGCGGCACTCCTCGACCGGGAACTGGCGCGGGTCGGCGACCGAGGGGAAGGCGACCAGTTCGGCGAGGTCGGTGCGGGCACGGTCCATCAGGGACCGGACGGCGTCGGCCAGGGGCTGCTGTGGCATCAGGGCGCTCCGAGGGGGCTGGTTCGTCCGAGCAGGATGGTTCGGCCGAACGGGACTGCGGGGTTGCCCACGATCATAGGCCGAGTCGAACGGGTGGACCGGGGAGTCGGCCGGGAGTTCGGGGGTGGTGCTGCGGCGGGCAGCCGGGTGGGGCGCATAGGATTGCTCGACGTGACTGACTCCGGTAGCTCCGATTCCCGTAGCCCGCTCGACGCCGAGGCGTCCGGAAGCCCGTCCGAGCCGCAGGGCGGGCCGCAGCACGAGCCGCAGCCCGGGTCCGACCGGCTCGACGGTGTCTGGGACGTCGTCGTGGTCGGCGCCGGGCCGGCGGGGGCCTCGGCCGCGTACGCCGCCGCCGCGCAGGGCAGACGCGTCCTGCTCCTCGACAAGGCCGAACACCCCCGCTACAAGACCTGCGGCGGCGGCATCATCGGCCCGTCCCGGGACAGCCTGCCGCCGGACTTCCGGCTTCCCCTGCAGGACCGCGTGCATGCCGTCACCTTCGCGTACCGCGGGCGGTTCACCCGTACGCGGCGCTCGAAGCGGATGCTGTTCGGTCTGGTCAACCGGGACGAGTTCGACCTGCGCCTGGTGCAGGCGGCCAAGCAGGCGGGTGCGGTGCTGGTCACCGGAGTGACCGTCACCGGGGTGGAGCAGCAGGGCGGCGAGCACCGGACGGCCGTCGTCACCGCCGCCGACGGGCGCACCTTCGAGGCGCGCGCGGTGGTCGGCGCGGACGGCAGTGCCAGCCGGATCGGCCGGCACGTCGGGGTCTCCTTCGACCAGATCGACCTCGGCCTGGAGGCCGAGATCCCGGTGCCGCCGCAGGTCGCCGCGGACTGGGCGGGCCGGATCCACC
This sequence comes from Kitasatospora sp. NPDC052868, assembly GCF_044547105.1. NCBI lineage: Bacteria > Bacillati > Actinomycetota > Actinomycetes > Kitasatosporales > Streptomycetaceae > Kitasatospora > Kitasatospora sp. NPDC052868. Next base: position 17,617 of record NZ_JBITZW010000022.1, read on the forward strand.
TGGACTGGGGCCCGCTGCCCGGCAGTTACGGCTGGGTGTTCCCGAAGACCGAGTCCGCGAGCCTGACCGTCGGCGTCATCTCGGCGCGCGGCGACGGCGAGCGGACCAAGCAGTACCTGGCCGACTACATCCGCCGCCTGGGCCTGTCCGGGTTCACGCCGAGCGTGGAGTCCGGGCACCTGACCCGTTGCCGGGCCGAGGACTCGCCGCTCTCCCGTGGCCGGGTGCTGGTGGCCGGCGACGCGGCCGGCCTGCTGGAGCCGTGGACCCGCGAGGGCATCTCGTACGCGCTGCGCTCGGGCCGGCTGGCCGGCGAGTGGGCGGTCAAGGTGGCCGAGGCGGGCAACGCGGCCGGGGTGCGGCGCGAGGCGCTGAACTACGCCTTCGCGATCAAGGCCGGGCTGGGCGTGGAGATGCGGGCCGGCAAGCAGATGCTGGCGGCCTTCGAGCGCCGGCCGTACCTGTTCCACGCCGCCGTCTGCCTGGTCGACCCGGCCTGGCGGGCCTTCGCCCGCACCACCCAGGGCCACACCACCTTCGCGCAGGTGCTGCGCCAGTACCGGGCCGCCCGCCGACTGGCGGCGATCGCCTCGCGGTAGCGGTAGCGGCTGCCGCGGTCCGCGGAGAGGCCCCGAACGGTCAGGTCCGGACAGGACCTGACCGTTCGGGGCCTCGGTGTCGGGTGCGCCCGCGTGGTGCTCGGGTGGCTCGGGCGGCTGTGGGCCGGCGCTCGCGCCCGGCCGCTTCCGGGTTGTGCGGGCGGCTACTTCAGACCGGCGTCGAGCGCGGTGATCAGGGTGCCGGTCGGGGTGTCGCCGGACATCTCCCAGATCATCGAGCCGAGCAGGTTCTTCGACTTGAGGTAGGCCGTCTTCTGGGCGATCGACCAGGTGTCGTCGAAGGTCCACCACTGGCCGCCGGCGCCGGTGTAGCCGTAGGTGGAGATGGACTGGGTGTCGTGGCGGACGGTCAGGTTGGGGAAGGTGGTGATGAGGTTGTTGTACCCGCGGGTGCCGGCCTCCTCGGCGAACTGGCCGGGGGCCGCCCCGGTCGCCGACTGCCACTCGCCCGACGCGCCGCCGTCGGCGACGCCCTGCCAGCCGCGGCCGTAGAACGGGAAGCCGATGGTGAGCTTGCGCGGGTTGACCCCGGCGCCCAGGTAGGCCTGGACGGCGGCGTCCACGCTGAAGTGGAAGTTGTACGGGTCCTGGGTGTCGGCGTAGAGGTTGGCCTGGTGGCCGGTCTTGTTGGGCTCCCACGAGTTGTCGCTGCCGGCGCCGTGGAAGTCGTAGCCCTGGACGTTGGCGATGTCCAGGTAGTTGAAGATCCTGGAGAGGTCCCAGCCCTGGTTGATCTTGACCGGGTCGGCCGGGGTGAAGGCGGTCAGCAGCTTGTGCGAGCCGCCGAGGGCGTCCAACTGCTTGCGGAACTCGGCGAGCAGGGCGGTCAGGTTGGCCTTGTCGTTGGCGCTGTAGTGGTTGCCGGCGTGGCCGTCGCCGGAGCCGGGCCACTCCCAGTCGAGGTCGATGCCGTCGAAGATGCCGGCCGCCACGCCGTCGCCGCCGGCGCCGTTGTACAGCGGCAGGTTGCCCTTGATCCAGACGTCGATGCAGGACTTGACGAGCTTCTGCCGGGAGGCGTCGGTGGCGGCGGCGTCGGAGAAGTACTTGGAGTACGTCCAGCCGCCGAGCGAGACGACCACCTTCAGGTTCGGGTACTTGGCCTTGAGCTTCTTCAACTGGTTGAGGTTGCCGCGCAGTTTGCCCCAGCCGTCGTCGGCCACGCCGTCCACGGACTGGGCGGCGCTCATCGGGCGGGCGTAGTCGGCGTCGGCGTCGCCCGCGCCGGTGCCCTGGTCCGGGTCCTGAGGGTCGGCGGTGGTGCCCTTGGTGACGCCGGCCAGGCAGGTCAGGTTGACCGGATCGATGTTCTCGAAGGCGTAGTTGATGACGTCGAGCTTGGCGGCGCTGCCCGAGGTGTCGAGGTTCTTGACGAAGTACTGGCGGCCGTAGATGCCCCACTGGGTGAAGTACCCGACCCGGGCGTACTTGCCGGCGCCGACCAGGTCGGAGGTGGTCACGGCGAGCGGCGCGGAGGCGGGCGAGGCGTTGTCGGCGCCGTCCCTGGCCTTCACGGTGAAGGTGTAGGACGTCGACGGCGAGAGGCCGTTGACGGCCGCGGTCAGGGTGGAGCCGGTGACCGTCCGGACCAGGGCGGCGCCCTGGTAGACGTCGTAGGCGGCGACCTTGAGGTTGTCGGTGGCGGCGTTCCAGGCCAGCGTCACGTCGGAGGAACCGACCGCCGTGGTGCGGAGGTTGGTGGGTGCGGTGGGCGGGACGGGGTCGGTGGCCGGGTCGAAGGTCGAGGCGGTCACCGGCGCGCTCGCCGGGCCGGCGTTGCCCCGGGTGTCCTTGGCGCGCACGGTCAGGGTGTAGGAGGTGGCGGATGCGAGCCCGGTGACCAGCACGTCGGTGGTCGCGCTGGTGGCCACCACGGTCGAGCCGTTCAGCACCTCGTAGGAGGCGACCGGGAAGTCCCCGCCGGTGGCGGCCGACCACTTCAGGGCGAGGCTGTGCGCGGTCGAGTCGGTCACCGCCGGGGTGCCGGGCGCGGACGGCAGGACGTCCGAACTCCCGTCGCACTTGTCCCCGTTGATCCGGCAGCCGGTGGGGGTGGCGATCGGGCCGTTGGCGACGAACCAGAAGCTGTACGGCTCGGTGCTGCCGTGGGCGGGGACGTTCGCGTTGTAGAAGGCGTTGGCGGCGGTGACGTGCCGGCCGCTGACCGTCGCGGTGCCGTTGTAGCTGCTGGCGATGGTGACGCCGGTCGGCAGGTCGAACTCCAGGGTCCAGCCGGAGACGGCCGCGGCGTTGTCGTTGTGGACGATGAAGGTGCCCTTCCACCAGGAGCCGTTGTCGGCGGTGGTGAAGGTGGCGGTGAGCTTGCCGGCCGCGTTCGCCGGGGTGGCCAGCACGGTGAGCGCGGCCAGCGGCAGGAGCAGGACGGAGAGCAGCGCCAGCAGTCTGCTGCGCATGCGCGGGCGGTGGGCCCGCGGACGGGCGGCCCTGGTACGGGCGGCCCCGGATCGAACGGACATGGTTCTCCCTGTGACGTGGGGGTGGAACAGGGCGACGTAGAACCGTACGGGTGGTGCGTGGCCGATCGGTGCCCGCGCCGTGGGGAGACGGGGGCATGGGCACTGTAGGAGGACTGGACCAATGCGTCAACAGGTCTGTACCACTGGGGAGTTGGGGGGCGAGCCCCGCGGGGGTGCTTCGCGGCCCCGGCGCGGGCCGCTGTTCAGCCCCGGCGCGGGCCGCCGCTGAGCTCGTCGCCCAGCGGGCTGCGGGTGTACAGCACCGAGCGGCCGTGCCGGGCCCGGGTGACCAGGCCGGTGGTGAACAGGACCGCGAGGTGCTGGCTGACGGCGCCCGGCGTGACGCCCAGGCGGTAGGCCAGGTCGGTGGTCGAAGCGGGCTCGGCGAGCAGGGTGAGCAGCCGGGCCTTGGGGGCGCCGAGCAGCAGCTCCAGCGCGCGCGGCGTCACCGGAGCGGCCGGCCGGGCCATCCCGGCCTGGCCGCGGGCCGGGTAACTGATCTGCGGCGGCCGATCGTTGCCGATCATCGTGACCGCGCCGCGGGCGAAGAAGGTCGGCGTGAGGACCAGCCCGCGACCGTCCACGGTGACGTCCTGGTCCCACTCGGTCCAGCGGCGGTTGATCGACAGGACGCCGTCCTCCCAGCGCAGCCGGGCGTCCAGGTCGGCGAAGAGCGCCGCTGCGCCGTGCTGGGCCAGCAGCCGCGCCCGGTAGACCAGGTCGGCCTCCAGCACCGCGCGGGCCCGCGGCCACCAGGCGGGGGCCAGGCAGACCTCCCAGTACTCCTCCAGGGCGTCGGTGATCCGGGCCAGCAGCCGGGCCGGGTCGGTCAGTCCGGCCGCCAGCGGGGCGGGCAGCGGGCGGCCGTGTGGGAGGAAGGTCTGCTCCAGCTCGGGGCGCAGCCGCTCCGGCGGCAGGGCGCGGACCACGGCCAGCTCGGTGCGGAAGTCCGGACCGGGGGTGCCGGGCCTGGGGGTCAGGAAGTCCGGGACCCAGCGGTTCTCGGCGACCAGCGAGCGCAGCAGTACCGAGTCGACGCGTTCGAAGGCGGGGCGCAGCCGTTCGAAGGCCGGCGCCTGCAGGGCGTAGTGGCCGGGGTGGGTCCACATCCGAAGGCTGAGCGTGGCCTCCTGGATCGGCGAGATGGCGAACGAGGTGGTGGCGAGGTCGGATAGCCCCAGCATGAACCGGTGCATAGTGGGCGTTCCTTCCTGGAGCTTTCAGGCAGAGCCTAAATCAGTACTGCTCGGGGTCTGCGACGCGGTGTGATCAGTGGCATGACCAGCTCACCGGCGGCCACCACCGCACCGACCCCGGACCAGCCCCCGCCCGGGGCGTCCAGGCTTCTGCACCCCGACCCGACGGTGCGTCGGCTCGCCGGGGTCACCCTCGTCAACACGGTCGGCAACGGGCTCTCGTTGGCCGTCGGGGTGCTCTTCTTCACCCGCGTCCTCGGGCTCAGCGCCACCCAGCTCGGCCTCGGGCTGACCGCCGCCGGCCTGTGCGGGGTCGCCGCCAGCGTGCCGGCCGGGCGGGCCGCCGACCGCTGGGGCGCCCGGCGGGTGCTGGTGGTGCTGGTCTCGGTGGACGCGGTGGGCACCGCGGGCTATGCGCTGGTGCACAGCTACCCGGCCTTCGTGGGGCTGGCCTGCGTGGTGGCCGCCGTCGACCGGGGCTCGGCCGCGGTGCGCGCCGCGCTCTACGCCGAGCTGCTGCCCGCCGACCGGCGGGTGGCGGGCCGGGCGTACCTGCGGGTGGTGACCAACGTCGGCATGTGCCTGGGCACCGCGGTCGGGGCGATCGCCCTCCAGTTGGACACCAGGTCGGCGTACCTGACGGCGATCCTCGCCGACGCCGTCTCCTACCTGGTGGTCGCGGTGCTGTACGCCCGGCTGCCGGTCCCGATGCGGGAGCGGGCGGCCGGGCCGGGGGCCGTGGAGGAGGCCGTCCGGCGGCGCAACCCCGCGCTGCGGGACGGGCCGTTCCTGGTGGTGACGGCGCTGAACTCGCTGCTCTGCCTGCAGTTCGCGATGCTGGAGGTCGGGGTGCCGCTGTGGATCGTCAAGGAGACCGACGCGCCCCGGATCACCGTCGCCGGCACCCTGATCGTCAACACCGTGCTGGTGATCGCCCTGCAGGTGCGGGCCACCCGGGGCACCGAGGACCCGGCCACGGCCGCCCGGGTGTGCGGCCGGGCCGGGCTGATCCTCGGGGCCTCCTGCCTGGTGCTGGCCGTCGCCCACGGGCTGCCCGCCGCGGTGGCGGCCCTGGTGGTGCTCGCCGGGGTCGCCCTGCAGGCCCTCGGCGAGGTGCTGAGCCAGGCCGGCGGCTGGGCGCTCAGCTACGACCTGGCGGGCGAGCGCGATCACGGCGCCTACCAGGGCGTGTTCAACGCGGGCAGCTCGGCGGCGCTGATGATCGGGCCGGCCCTGGTCAGCACCGCCGTGATCGGGTACGGGCTGCTCGGGTGGACCGCCCTCGGCGTCCTGCTGGCCGCGGCCGGGCTGGCCATGGGCCCGACGGTGCGCTGGGCCCGCCGGCGCGGCCACGTTCTCGCGCAGCCGGCTTAGGTCCTGGGCCGGCGGCGCGGCCGCCACGCGGGGACGGCTGTCACGGGGGTGCGGCCGTCACGCGGGGACGGCTGTCACGGGGGTGCGGCCGTCACGCGGGTGGAGCGTCCTGGTCCTCGGGGGTGGCGCCCTCGGGGACCAGGGCGAACGCCTCGACCTCCAGCAGGAGTTCGGGCATGAACAGCGCGGACACCTGGACCGCGCTGCTGGCGGGCAGCCGGGCGGGGTCCATGACGGTGTCCCGGGCCGCCCGCACCGCGGGCAGGTGCGCGATGTCGGTGACGAAGTAGGTGAGTTTCACGACGTCCTGGAAGCCGGCGCCGGCGGCGGCCAGGCAGCGGCGCAGGTTCTCGAAGACCTGCTTGGCCTGTGCCTCGGGATCACCGGCTCCGACCAGCTCGCGGTGCTCGTCCAGGGCGACCTGGCCGGAGACCATGACCAGTCGGCCGGTGCCGGTGACGACGTTGGTGTAGCCGCGGCCCGGGGAGACGCCCGGTGGTTCGGCGATATACGTCAGGTGCTGCGCCGTGGCGGTGGTGCCGGAGGCGTCGGGGGAGCCGGTGATCGTCATGGGGCCCATCGTGACGGGTCGGCGATCACGGCACCACCGCATTCGCGCGCGAAGCGGGCCGGGGCGCCTGGCCGTTGGCGCAGGCCCCGACCCTTCGAAGCCACCGGGCGGGCGGCCTCAGCCGACGACCTCGGGCAGCTCGCGGCAGTACGGGCGGTCGGCCGGCGCCAGCGCGGCGGCCGGACCGGCAGCGCGCAGCACGACGTCCAGGACGGCGGCCGCATCGCAGGCGTAACCGCCGCTGGCCCAGGCCGCGTTGGCCTCCACCACCGCCCACCCGGGCTGCCCGTCCGGCCCGTCCGGCCCGTCCGACCCGCTCGGCCCGTCCGGCCCGTCGCCGAGCAGCCCGACGTCCACCACCACCGCGCTCGGCAGCGACCCGGCGGAGGAGGCCAGCACCTCGGCACCGAAGCGGAGCACCGCGGCCCGGTACGGGTCCCCGTCCAGCGGGGCGACGCTCAGCTCGCCGTCCAGCGCATAGCGCGAGGCGGTGCGCACCACCCCGTCCAGGACGAACAGCCGGTACTCGCGGCGGAACCGCACCACATCGCTGACCAGGACGGGTATCGCGTCGTCCAGGGCGTCCGGGCCGGGCAGACCGCTGCCGTCCGGGTACACCCGGGCCGGGAAGAACTTGTCGGCGGGCGGCTTGAGGAACGCCGGGCGGCGCAGCCGCCGGGCCTCGGCCAGCGGCACGCACGCCACCCGCCGCCGGGTCAGCTCGAACGGCAGACCGGTCAGCCACCCGTCCGGCGGCTCCAACAGGGCCAGGCCGAGCGCCCCGCCGACCGCGTCGCCGAACAGCGGCCCGCCGTAGAGGTGCACGGACGGTGCCTGCCCGGCCTGGTCGTCGAGGCCGTGCGGGCCGAGCAGCCCCTCCGGTACGCGCCAGGCGGCCGCGGTGTGCGCCCGCAGGCCCCGGCGGCGGGCGGCGGTGAGCAGCTGCAGCCCCGTCTCGTTGATCCGGGGTGCGAGCAGCAGCAGGACGTCGGTGGTCATATCCCGGATGGTGCCGTGGCCGGCGACCGCCCCACCACCGGTTTTCCGCCCCGGTGGCTCTGGCCGAGGAGCGGGTGGGCATGTCAGAGTCGTCCGGGCGCCGCCCCCAGCACCACGGGCGCCGCGCAGCAATCCGACCCACCCTCAGCCGGAAAGCAGGCCCGCACCGATGACCCGCGAAGTGCCCTTCGTCCGCGTCACCACCGCCGACGCCGTCACCACCCTGACCCTCGACTCGCCGCACAACCGCAACGCCCTCTCCACCCGGCTGATGGCCGAGCTGACCGCCGGCCTGGCGGCCGCGGCGGCCGACCCGGCGGTGCGCGCGGTGGTCCTCGGCCACACCGGCAAGGTGTTCTGCGCGGGCGCCGACCTCTCCGAGGCCACCGGCACGGACCCGACGGTCGGCCCGCGCGGCCTGGTCGACCTCCAGCGGGCCATCGTGGACTGCGCCAAGCCCGTGATCGCCGTCATCGACGGGCACGTCCGGGCCGGCGGCCTCGGCCTGGTCGGCGCGGCGGACCTCGCCCTCGCCGGACCGGCGGCCACCTTCGCGTTCACCGAGGTCCGGCTCGGCCTGGCGCCCGCCGTGATCTCGCTGCCGCTGCGCCCCAAGCTGGACCCGCGCGCCGCCTCCCGCTACTACCTGACCGGTGAGGTCTTCGACGCCGCCGAGGCCGCCCGGATCGGCCTGATCACCCAGGCCACGGACTCCGCCGAGGACACCGGCACCGCGCTGAAGGGCCTGCTGGACGCCCTGCGGCTGGGGGCGCCGCAGGGCCTGGCCGAGTCCAAGCGGCTGGCCAACGCCGAGGTGCTGCGCTCCTTCGAGCGCGACGCGGACGAGCTGGTCACCCTGTCGGCCCGGCTGTTCGGCTCGGAGCAGGCGCAGGAGGGGATGCGGGCGTTCCTGGAGAAGCGGCCCGCGCCATGGGCGGTGTGAGCCCACGGCGCCGGGCCGGGCCCGTCGCGAACCAGGACAGGGCCTAGCTCCAGCGGACGACCGCCGTCTCCCGCCAGAGGTCCAGCAGCGACAGGTCGCCCTCCGCGTGGGCGCGGTCGAGCGCGAGGCGGTTCCAGAGCAGTGGGTACAGCTCGTGCGCCGGGCCGGTGAGCGTGAGCTCGGCCGGACCGTCGACGGCCTCGACGACCAGCGGGTCCGGGCTGATGGTCAGCAGCCAGGAGCCCGGCTCGTCGGTGGTCCGGACGAGTACCGTGCGCGGGCGCTCGCTGCGCACCCGGGCGTGGCGGCGGACCATGAAGCAGCGCAGCAGCTCGTCCACCCCGTCCAGGGCCAGCGCGGTGGACACCCGGGGGCCTTCGGCGCCGGCGGCCGCGTCGGCGTCGAAGCGGTGCACGGTCGTCTCGTGCGCCTGTCGGCGGGCCCAGAAGGCGAGCGGGCTCGGCGCGGGGAGGAAGCTCCAGCAGTCCAGGTCCTCCGGGGCCGCGTCGAGCGCGTCCACCAGGGCGGCGTGGCCCTCGCGGAACCAGTCGACCAGTGCCGCGTCGGACGGCTCCGGCCCCCAGGCGGCGCGCGCGCCGTCGTCGTCGAGCGGCGCCCGGTGGCCGTGTGCCACGTAGGCGGTGGCCCAGCGGTGGACCTGGCCGGTGTGCAGGACCAGATCGCGCAGCCGCCAGTCCGGGCAGGTGGGAACGGGGGCGGCGGGGTCCGTGCGGCCGGCGGCGTCGGCGAGCAGGCCGCCCTCGCGGCGAAGTGCCTCGATGTGTTCGGAGATCTTCATGATCGGTGAGTCTGGCACCGATCGCGGTTTTCGGACACGGGTGTTGTGCGGCAGCCCGCGCCGGCGGCTCCGAAGGCCCGGACGGCCGTGCTCCGGCCGGGATCCGGCGGTGCCCCGGCGCGGCTCCGGCCGGGCTCGCCGGGGGATGTGATGTTGGCCGCCTCACCGGTCGGCGGCGCTCTACGGGCCGGTAACGTGAGCGCATGCCGATCACCCGTTCCCTGTTCCCCTCCGCCCGGGCCGGTGGCCGACGCGCCATGGGCCGCCTCGTCCACCGGGGTTGGCGGTGGGTGCAGCGGGTCGGCTCGGTGTCCAACGAGAACCCCGGCCCGTACCGGTTCGCGGAGCTGGGCGACGGGACGAAGCTGGCGTTCCCGCTCGGCGCCGTCTTCAACGAGCAGTGGATCACCATCGGTCCGTTCTCGATCATCGGCGAGCGCGTCACCATCAGCGCGGGCTTCCTGCCCGGCCTCGACCTCGGGCCCGACCCGATAGTCCGGATCGGCGGCGGCTGCGTGATCGGCCGGGACAGCCACATCGTCGGCCACCAGTCGATCGTGCTCGGCGACGACGTCTGGACCGGCCCCGGCGTCTACATATCCGACCAGGCCCACGAGTACCGGGCCACCGACCTGCCGATCGGCAAGCAGTGGCCGCGCAACGAGCCGATCGAGATCGGCGCGGGCAGCTGGATCGGCACCGGCGCGGTGATCCTCCCCGGCGCCCGGCTCGGCCGCAACGTGGTGGTCGCGGCCGGCTCGGTGGTCCGCGGCGAGATCCCCGACCACAGCGTGGTCGCCGGGGCGCCGGCGAAGGTCGTCCGCCGCTGGACCGAGGCCGAGGGCTGGCAGCCGCCGCTGCGCCACGAGCCGCCGATGCCGATACCGGACGGCGTCACCGCCGAGCAGCTGCGCGCCCTGGTCGGCTGGGACCTGCGGCTGCCGGGCGAGGAGTCCTGAGAACCGTCGTCAGGGCCGTCAGCTCGCGGCCGAGGCGCGTTCCGCGTCCCGGGCGGCGATCGCGGCGGTGATCCTCAGCAGGTCGGCCGGACGGGCCGGGTCGAGACCGGTGAGGGCGGCGATCCGGCGCAGGCGGTAGTCGACGGTGTTCGGGTGCAGGTGCAGGGCGCCGGCGGTGTGCCGGCGGTTGAGTCCGCCGGCCAGGTGGGTGCGCAGGGTGGCGAGCAGTTCGCCGCCGTCCTCCAGGGGTTCGAGGAGTGCGGCGAGCCGGGACCGGGCGTGGCTGGGCCGGGTGAGCTGGTACTCCACCAGTACGTCGTCCAGGCGGTGCAGACCGGGGGGTCGGCCGAACGCCTGGGCCACTTCCAGGACTTCGTAGGCCAGGCCAGCCGCGACGGCCACCCCGGCCGGTCCGGCGGCCGAGGCTCCGGCCAGGACGGGGACGCCGGCCGCCCGCGCCGTCCGGTCGACGGTGTCGGCGAGGCGGCGCCACTCGGCGGCGGGGACGGCGTCCGGGCGGTGGTCCAGCGGGACGAGTACCAGGCCGCCCGAGGAGGAGAGTGTCGAGAGCGCCGACTGCCGGGTGCGATGGTCGAGTTCGGTGCGGAGCCGGCGCAGCTTGCGGTGGCCGGCCACCGCCCGGTCGACGCCGGGGGCCTGTTCGTCGGGGTGGTCGGCGACGGCGAGGCAGAGCACGGCGTACGCGGCCGGCAGCCGGACCCCGGCTCTGGTGGCGGCCTCCTCGGCGGGTGTGCCGTCCAACAGGGCGGTGAGCAGGGCGTGTCGGGCCGCGTGCCGTTCGTCGGCCAGGGTGCGGCGCTCCTCGAAGTAGCCGGCGCCGGCCGCGGCGGTGGCCTGGCGGAGCTGGTCGAGCAACAGCCGGTTGAGGACCAGCAGGTCGGCGGCGTCGCTGTCGAGGGCGTCGCGGGTGACCAGCTCCCAGCAGACCTCCATGCCGAGGTGGTGGGCGAGCAGCACCGCGTCCAGTGGCAGCCCCTCCTCGGCGCGGCGGGCGGCGGCCTCCCGGACGGCGGTGAACTCCTCGTCGGGGGCGGGCAGTCCGGTGCGGACGGCCTGGGCGAGGGCGCGGATCCGGCGCTCGGTGACCCGGGTGAGTTCGCCGCTCACCTGCTCGCGCGGCAGCCGGCGGTACGTCGGCACCCGCTCCAGCAGGGCGGCGATGACGGCCTCGACCAACTCCGGGACGGTGCCGAGCAGCCGCCGGTCGGCGGGCACCCCGCCGATCACCGGGATCCGCCAGTCGGAGGCGCGGTCGGAGGCCCGGTCGGCGGGACGGCCGGCTGAACGGCTGGTCGAGCGGCCGGTGTTGTGGCCGGCGGTGCGGTCGGGCGGGCAGTCGGGTGAATTGTGAGCAGTCACAGAAAACACCGTCCAGATCTGGGGGACACCCAAGGGCCGGGTCGGAGGGGCGACCGCATCATGGAGGCACTCGAGTTACCTGTTGGTAACAAACTTCCGCTGTGGAGGCAACAGTTGAGAACCCCACTTCTCCGCTTCGCCGCAAGACCTTTGCGACGCAGGCTCCTCGGGGCGCTCGGTCCGGCCCTGCTGGCCGGTGCGCTGCTCGCCGGCGGCCCCGCCACCGCGGCGCAGGCCGCGGACGCGTCCCCCAGCGCGTCCGCCGCCCCGGCGGCCCAGGCGGCCGAACTGCCGCCCGACGGTGACACGGTGGCCTCGCCGCCGGGTGCCAACGACTGGTCCTGCAGGCCCTCGGCGGCGCACCCCAACCCGGTGGTCCTGGTGCACGGCACCTTCGCCAACCGGTACGAGAACTGGCTGGCGCTCTCGCCCGAGCTGAAGCTCCGGGGCTACTGCGTCTTCGCCCTGGACTACGGCATGATCCCCGGGATCACCTCCTCCGGCAGCGGCCTGCTGCTGCCGGTCGGAGGCCTCGGCCCGGTCGCCGACTCCGCGGCCCAACTCGGCCGCTTCGTGGACCTGGTACGCGGTGCGACCGGCGCCGCCAAGGTCGACATCGTCGGCCACTCGCAGGGCGGCATGCTCCCCAACTACTACGTGAAGTTCCTCGGCGGCGCCGCCAAGGTGGACAAGGTGATCGGGCTGGCGCCGTCCAACCACGGGACGACCCTCTCCGGCATCGCCAACCTGGCGCCCTACCTGCCCAGGGTCACCGAGCTCATCTACACCGCCTGCGCCGCCTGTCGGGACCAGGTGGTGGACTCCGCCTTCAACCGGAGGATGGCCACGGTGGCGGACACCGTGCCCGGCGTCTCCTACACGGTGATCTCGACCGTGTACGACGAGGTCGTCACGCCGTACCGCACCCAGTTCCTCAGCGGTCCGAACGTGCACAACGTCGTGCTGCAGGAGCACTGCCCCGTCTCGCTCGCCGAGCACGTGGCGATCGCCTTCTCGCCGACGGCCCTGCACCTGGTCGCCAACGCGCTCGATCCGGCGCACGCGACCCCGGTGTTCTGCGCCTGACGCACCTGAACGCCGGTGCACGGGAAGGCCGGTGCGCCTGAACGCCGCTGCACGGGAAGTCGGACCGGCCAACTTCCCGCGCAGCGGCGTTTGCGCGTCCACGCGTTCAGGGGGTCAGGTGTTCAGGCGTTTCGGCCGGCCGGGCGGAAGGCGATGACGGCGGTCACGCCCTCGGGGCGCAGCCCGTACGCGCCGGAGCCGGGCAGCAGCACGGCGTCGAAGCGGGTGAGCGCCACGGTGTCGGAAGCCTCGGGGGCCTCGGGGGCCTCGGCGGTGACGGTCGCGGTGCCGGCGAGGCAGACCAGCAGGACGACATTGTCCGGCGCGACGTCCACGGTGCGCGGCGCGTCGGCGAGGGCGAGGTCGGCGGTGGTGCGCCCGCGGCGGGTCATCACATTGAAGTCGACCACCGGGCCGCCGAGCAGTCGGCAGCCGGTGGTGGCGTCGCCCGCGAAGGCGAAGGGCCGGAAGGGGGCGTCGACCACGTGCTCGGCGCCGTCCACGGTGAGGGCCATGCCCGGCCCCTCGACCAGGGTGATCACCCGGTCGATGTCCGGGAAGGCCGAGAACGGCCCGGCCGAGTCGACGTCCGCGAGGCTGACCCGCCAGTCGAACTCCGCCGGCCCGGCCCCCGCCGGGAAGCCCGCCACCTCCCTGGTCACCCCGCCCCCGTTGAGCCACGCCGTCGCGGGGCGCTCGGCGGCCCGCAGTACCTTGATCCGTTCTGCCGTCATGGCGTGATCCTCGCACGGCGCCCGCCGGGCGGACCGGCAGGCGGACGATGGCCTAGCGGGGACGAGGAGAGGAGGGAGCGTCAGCGTCGGCGCACGGTCAGGGGGAGGAAGGCGGCGACGGTGGCCGCGGCGGCGACGGTGGTGAGGGCGAGCGGGAGGCTCGCGGCGTCGGCCAGGAAGCCGATGACCGGCGGGCCGACCAGCATCCCCGCGTAGCCGAGGGTGGAGGCGAGGGCGACGCCCTGCGGGCCGCCCGTCGCACCGGCCTGGGCGATGGCCAGCGGGAAGATGTTGGCCAGGCCGAGGCCGACCAGGACGAAGCCCGCGAGGGCGAGCGGCACCGCGGGCGCGAGCGCGGCGAGCAGCATGCCGGCCGCGGCGGTGAGGCCGCCGAGGAGCAGCACCCGGGTCTGGCCGAGCCTGATGGAGAGCCAGGTACCGCTGACCCGGCCGGTCGTCATCGCGAGGGCGTACGCCGCGTACCCGGCGGCCGCAGTCCCGGCGGTCGCGTGCACGTCGTCGGTGAGGTGCAGGGTGGCCCAGTCGGCGATGGCGCCCTCGCCGTACGCGCAGCAGAGCGCGGTGAAGCCGAGCAGCAGCACCAGCAGCCGGACCTTCGGCGCGCCCGGCGAGGAGTCGGTGGAGGCCGGCCGGGCGGGTGCGACCAGCGGTGCGGCCGGGCTGCGCAGCAGGACGGCGCCCGCCGCCGCCGTGACGGCCAGTCCGAGCAGACCGGACAGCCCGAGGGCCCAGGCGGTGGTGAGGGTGCCGGCGAGCAGGCCGCCGATGCCCGCGCCGAGCAGGCCGCCGAGGCTGTACCCGGCGTGGAAGCTGGGCATGACCGGGCGCCGCAACTCGGCCACCAGGTCGACGGCGGCGCTGTTCATCGCGACGTTGGCCGCGCCGTACCCCGCGCCGAACAGCAGCAGGACGCCGCCGAGGGCGGCCACCGTGTGGGCGTGCGCGGGCAGCGGGACGGCCGCGCCGAGCAGGGCGAGCGAGCCGACGGTGACCGGTCGCGAGCCGTACCGCAGGCAGAGCCGGCCGACCAGCGGCATGGTGGCGACGGCGCCGGCCGAGACGCAGAGCAGGGCGAGTCCGAGGGCGCTGTGCGAGGCGTTGACCTGGCTGCGGACGTCCGGGATGCGGACCACCCAGGCGGCGAAGAGGAAGCCGTCGACGGCGAAGAACGCGGTGAGTGCGAGCCGCGCGGCACCCCAGGGGGTGTCGGGGGAGGGGGGTGTGCTGCGAGACTGGAGGGGCGATCGGTCGGATCGGGAGTGGGCGCGGATTTTGTTTAGAAGCGGCACAAAGTCACAATAGGCGGGTGCAGCTCACACCTTCAAGTCCGCAGCCCGGCCACGCGGCCGACCCCGACGCGCAGCGCGACGCCCACCGCCGTGCGGCCCCCGACCGCGGCCGGACGCTGCTCGGCCCGGCGCTCTCCCTCATCCACACCGGCCAGGCCCCCACCCGCTCGGCGCTCACCCGCGCGCTGGACGTCACCCGGGCCACCGCCGGCGCCGTCACCGCCGAGCTGGAGGCACTCGGCCTGATCACCGTCGACTCCCGCCCGGCCGGCGGCGGCCGCGGCCGGCCCTCCCACCGGCTGGCCATCGACCCCGAGGGGCCGTTCGTCATCGCCGGGCAGATCCACGCCGACGGGCTGAGCGTCACCCTGGCCGGGCTCGGCGGCCTGCTGGACCCGCCGGTCCACCTGCCGCTGCCCGCCGCCACCGACCCGGTCCGGATGCTGCGCGCCGTCGCCCAGGCCGGCGCCGAACTCGCCCGGGCCACCACCCGTCGCTGCCTCGGCGCCGCGCTCGCGCTGCCCAACCCGGTCACCGAACCGGACGGCACCGCGCTCGCCGCACTGCACTTCGCCTGGCCCAGCGGCACCCCGGTCGCCGACCTGTACGACGTCGAGGTGGGCCGCGCCGACCACGGGCCGGGCGCGCTCGACCCGCTGCCCAGCTCCGTCGCCAACGACGCCAACCTCGGTGCGCTCGCCGAGTACCGGCACGGCGCCGGGCGCGGGGCGCGCCACCTGCTGCTGGTCACCTCCGGGCACCGCGGCGTCGGTGGCGCGCTGGTGATCGACGGCCGACTGCACACCGGGAGTGCCGGGCTCGCCCTGGAGGTCGGCCATCTGACCGTCGACCCGCAGGGCCGCCCGTGCCAGTGCGGCAACCGGGGCTGCCTCAACTCCGAGACCGACCCGGACGCGCTGTTCGCCGCCGCCGGGCTCACCCCCGCGCCGGACCGTCCGCTGCTCGACCAGGCCCGCGAGCTGTGCCGGTCCGCCGCGACCGACCCGCGGGCCCGGGAGGCCGTCGAGCACGTCATCGACCGGCTCGGCCTCGGGCTGGCCGGCGTGGCCAACATCCTCAACCCCGACCGGGTGGTGCTCAGCGGTCTCCACCTCGACCTGCTGGAGGCGGCGCCCGAGCGGCTGCGCGCGGTGGTCGCGGAGCGCTGCCTGTGGGGGCGCAGCGGGCGGGTGCCGATCGTCGGCGCGGAGCTCGCGCACGGTGCGCTGGCGGGTGCGGCCGAACTGGCCTGGCGGCCGTACCTGGCGGACCCGCAGTCGGTGCTCCCGGGGTAGCCCGGTCGGGCGGGCTACCTCCCCGGGTAAGCCCTCTCAGGGCGGGATAAGCGGAAGCTGGGGCTACGAAAACGGTCACTTATCGTGACTCTCGTACACTCGTTGTGAGCAAGAGGGGTCGCAGTGGGGGGCCGCAACGAGGAGAGTCACCATGACCAGCACCGAGCCGACCGTCGACGTGGACCGCTCCGACGCGGCCTACCGCAGTTGGCTGAAGGAGGCGGTGCGCAAGGTCCACGCGGACGCCAACCGCTCCGCCGACACCCACCTGCTGCGCTTCCCGCTGCCCGCGGAGTGGGGCATCGACCTCTACCTCAAGGACGAGTCCACCCACCCGACCGGAAGCCTCAAGCACCGGCTGGCCCGCTCGCTGTTCCTCTACGGGCTCTGCAACGGCTGGATCCGCCCCGACAAGCCGGTGATCGAGGCGTCCAGCGGCTCCACCGCCGTCTCCGAGGCCTACTTCGCCCAGCTCATCGGCGTGCCGTTCATCGCCGTGATGGCCAAGTCCACCAGCCAGGCCAAGATCGACCTGATCGAGTTCCACGGCGGCGAGTGCCACCTGGTCGAGCGCTCCGACGAGGTGTACGAGGCCTCCGCCCGGCTCGCCGAGGAGACCGGCGGCCACTACATGGACCAGTTCACCTATGCCGAGCGGGCCACCGACTGGCGCGGCAACAACAACATCGCCGAGTCGGTCTTCGCCCAGCTGCGCCTGGAGCCGCACCCCGAGCCCGCCTGGATCGTGGCCACCGCCGGGACGGGCGGCACCTCGGCGACCATCGCCCGCTACGTGCACTACATGCAGTACGACACCCGGATCTGCGTCGCGGACCCCGAGAACTCGTGCTTCTTCGAGGGCTGGGTCAACCACGACCCGGATGCGACCTGCGGGAACGGGTCGCGGATCGAGGGGATCGGCCGGCCCCGGATGGAGCCGAGCTTCGTGCCGGGCGCGGTGGACCGGATGATGAAGGTGCCGGACGCCGCCTCGATCGCCGCCGTCCGGGTGCTGGAGCAGGTGCTCGGCAAGAAGGCGGGGGCCTCCACCGGGACGGGGCTGTGGAGCGCGCTGCGGATCGTCGCCCAGATGCGGGCGGCGGGGGAGCGCGGCAGCGTGGTCACCCTGATCTGCGACCCGGGTGACCGCTACCTCGACAAGTACTACTCGGACGACTGGCTGGCCGGCGAGCGGATCGACATCGCGCCCTACCGGGACCGGCTGGAGTCCTTCCTGGCCGGCGGCGCCTGGACGGGCTGACCCGCTCCGGGCCGCTGGGGCCGGCGCACCGGGCCCCGGCGGCCGGGCGTGGCCGCGCCCCGGCGGTCGGGCGGTTCCGGGAGGTCGGGCGGTTCCGGCAGCTCGGGTGGTTCCGGCAGGTCAGGCCGTCCGGCGCTCGGTCAGGAGCAGGGCGCCGGTGAGCGCGACCACGACCGCTGTCGCACCGTGGATGCCGAGGGCGGCGGCGGTCGAGCCGTGGTGGCCCAGCACGGTGAGGCAGTCGCCGAGCGGGATCAGCGCCTCGACCGACATCAGCCAGCCGAGGGCCCGGCGGTGGCCGGTGACGAGCAGGGTGAGCGGGGCGAGGCCGGTGGCGATGTCGCGGACGCCCTTGATGCCGAGGAACTCGGCGGCCTCGCCGTGCGGCCACTCGGGCATGCCGAACCCGGAGGCGGTGGCCTCCGGCGCGAACAGGTAGCTGATCCCGACGTAGCTGATCCCCAGGGCGACCAGGATGGTCAGCGCGGTGGCGATCCGCTCGCGGACGGTGTCGGCGGTGCGGATGGTGACGGTGACGGCGGTGCGGGCTGTGCGGGCGGTGTCGGACATGGTGATCCCCCTTGGATGCAGATGGGTTCGGAGCCTTGCACTGCGCCGTTTTCTAGCGCCGCTAGGAACTGAAACGACGTTAGCGCGGTCGGCGCTCCCTTGTCTAGCGCTGCTAGAATCCATGGCATGTCAATTCACGAGCGCCGGGAGCGCGAGCGCGCCGAGCGGCACCAGCTGATCATCCGAACCGCCCGCGAACTGGCCGAGGCCGAGGGCTGGGAGGCGGTGACAACCCGGCGGCTGGCCGAGCGGATCGAGTACAGCCAGCCCGTCCTGTACAGCCACTTCGCGGGGAAGGACGCCATCGTGGCGGCCGTCGCGCTGGAGGGCTTCTCGGTGCTGGCCGCCGAGTTGAGGCTCGCGGTGGGGAAAGTGGACGGCCCGGCCGAGGAGTTCGCCGCGGTGGCGCGCACCTACCTGGGGTTCGCGGCGGCCAACCCCGCGCTCTACGACGCCATGTTCACCCTGGCGACGGACCTGCCGTTCGGCGGGCCCGACACGCCTGCCCCGATGAAGGAGGGCTTCGCCGCGCTGGCCGGCCCGGTCGCGCGGGTGGCGGGCACCCGGGACCCGGAGACCTTCACCGAGGTGGCCTGGGCGGCCCTGCACGGGCTGGTCACGCTGAGCAGGGTCGGCCGGCTGCGGCCGGGGCTGACGGAGCAGCGGCTGGAGCTGCTGGTCGAGCGGCTGTTGGGGGAGGCCGTGGACGGCGGGTGACGGACGGCGGCCGGTGGAGGGCGGGTCCCGCCCTCCACCATCACCCGAAGTGGCCCGGGCCGCCGGGCGGTTACGGCGTCCGCGGCCCCGGAAGGTCGGCGGGGACGAGGAGTTGGAGCTCCTCCGTGGACGGGTCGGCCAGGTGGGCGACCCGCATCGCGTGCCGCTCGACCATGGTCTCGAACACCTGCCGGGCGGTGCGCCCGTTGCCGAAGTTCGGTCCGCGCTCCAGCGCGGCGAAGTGGTCGAGCAGGGCGCCCTCGGTGGCCTCGGCGAGCGCGTACTCGTGCTCGGCGCACTGCGAGCGGGCGATCTCCAGCAGTTCGTCCGCCGAATAGTCGGGGAAGGTGATGGTCCGTGAGAACCGGGAGGAGACACCGGGGTTGGCGGAGAGGAAGCGCTCCATCTCGGCGGTGTAGCCGGCCACGATGACGACCACCTCGTCCCGGTGGTCCTCCATCAGCTTGACCAGGGTGTCGATCGCCTCCCGGCCGAAGTCGCGGGCGCCGTCCTCGGGCGCGAGCGCGTACGCCTCGTCGATGAAGAGCACCCCGCCGCGGGCCCGGTCGAAGGCGGCGGCGGTGCGGATCGCGGTGGATCCGATGTGCTCGCCGACCAGGTCGACCCGGGCCACCTCGACCAGGTGGCCGCGCTGGAGGACCCCGAGCGAGGCCAGGATCTCGCCGTACAGCCGGGCCACCGTGGTCTTTCCGGTACCGGGGGCGCCGGTGAAGACCAGGTGGCGGCGGAGCGAGGGCGCCTTGAGCCCGGCCTGGCGGCGGCGCCGGCCGACCGAGATCAGGTCGATCAGGGTGCGCACCTCCTGCTTGACCGTGGCCAGGCCGACCAGTGTGTCCAGTTCGGCCAGCGCCTCGTCGGCGGGCCGGCAGTCGGGGATCGGGCCGATCGCGGCCGGCGCCGTCAGCGGGGCGGCGGTGGTCGCGGTCAGCCGGGTGGTCCGGGGGGCGGGCACCTCGGCGGGGGCGGCCGGTGCGACGTCGTCCGAGGTGCAGGCCTCGACCACCGGGCCGGGCTCGGAGAACTCGAAGCCGGCCCGCTCGTTCTGCTCGGCCCGGCAGCGGGTCAGCACGGTGCGGCAGCCGTCGATGATGTGGAAGCCGAAGCCCTTGCCGTGCGAGACCCGGCAGTCCTCGAAGGTGCCCCGGCCCTGGGCGGAGACGTACACGCCGGCGTCCGAGCTGGCCCGGACGTGGCAGTCGCGCAGGACCGGGTCGGCGCCCTTGGTGACGATCACGCCGGTGGCGACGTCGGAGATCTCGCAGTCGGTGAGCAGTCCGCCGCTGCCGTGGTCGCGGAACCACAGCCCGGTGCCGGCCTCCTGGACCCGGCAGCCGGTCAGCGTGACCCCGGCGCCGCCGCTGACCGAGACCGCCGAGCTGCGGATCCGGCTGAACGAGCAGCCCTCGGCGGTGGCGGCGGAGTCGCGGTCCAGGACGAACAGCGCGTCGGGCAGGTCGTGCAGCGAGCAGTCGGTGAGGGTGAGCCGGGCGCCGTCGCTGACCCACAGGGCCGGGTACTCGCCGGTGGAGCCGTGGATCTCGCTGGACTCCGCGGTGGCCTCGGTGCCCTGGTCCCAGACCGACAGCGCGCCGCGCCCGAAGTCCCGGACGGTGCTGTTCACCAGGGTGAGCCGGGCCCGTCCGCGCAGGTCGGCGCCGTTCTCCGGCAGGTCGTGAACCCGGCAGCCGGTCAGCGTCAGCTCGGCCTCGCCGTCCAGCGTGACGCCGTTGCCGGTGACCCGGTGGATCTCGCAGTCCACCAGCCGGCCGCCGGCCTGCGCCTCGGCCTGCACGCCGCTGCCGCGGATCTCGTAGATCTCGCAGCCGGTCAGCTCGGCGGCGCTGCCCGGGTCGCTGAGCAGCACCCCGGCGCCGGCGGCGTGGTGCACCCGGCAGCGGTCCAGGGCGGCGCTCGCGCCGCCGAGGACGGCCAGCCCGGCCTGCCCGGCGGCGGCCACCTCGCAGTCCTCGAAGGCGGCCGCGGTGTCCTCGCCGCGCAGCCGCAGACCGAGGCCGGCCGGATTGGAGACCACGCAGCCGCGCAGGGTCGGCCGGGCGCCGCCGGTGACCTCCACGCCGGTGGCCGAGCGGGTCTCCACCCGGCAGCCGGCCAGGGCGGGGGTGGCGTCCGGGCCGGTGACCAGGACGGCGGGGACGGAGCTGTCGCTGCCCTCGATCACCAGGTCGCGGACGGTGGCGGCGGCGGTGACGGTCAGCGGCACCCCGGCCGAGGGGTCGATCCGGACCGTGCCGGGGCCCTCGGCGCAGACCAGGGTGACCGGTTTGTCGAGCACCAGGTTCTCCCGGTAGGTGCCCGGCCGGACGCTCACGGTGTCGCCCGGTTCGGCGGCCGCCAGGGCCTCCGTGAGCGTGTCGTACTCGCCGGCGCGACGACGCCAGCGGGATGCGCTGTCCTGGGTGACCCGGACCCTGTGCTCAGCCATGACGGTCTGTCGTCCCCACCTTCATCGAGCCTTCATCGAACCGGCGGTGAACGGGCCGGCGATCAACGGGCCGTACGCGCGGGGACGCACGGGGCCGTCCGCACACCGTAGCGCGCCTGCGCGGATGGTCCGGCCGCCCGCTGCCGCAGCGGCCCGAGGGGAGCGTCCGGTCCGACACATGTTTCAACGAACGCGCACAGTTCGGGTTCCGCATGGCGGTGGAGCCATCCGCCCGTGCGGGCGGCCTGGCTCCGGGGCGGCGCGGTGCCGGCGCACGGGCTCAGAGCAGGGCGTTCTGAGGCCACTGCGCGCCGTCCTCCAGCACCTCGACCGGGTCGCCGAGCCGCAGCGTGCCGAGGATGTCGCCCTCGGTGCCGGCCGGGCGCTCGGGGATCAGGTTCTGCCCGAACGCCGCCTTCTTCAGCAGCCGGTGGTGCCGGGCCAGGGTGCGCAGCGGCTCGGGGCCGCGCCGCTCGCCGCTCTCCTGGTCGGTGGTGGTGATCACGCACCGGCCGCAGGGCTTGACCACCCGGAAGGTCAGCTCGCCGATCCGGATCCGGCGCCAGCCGTCCTCGGCCCACGGCTCGGAGCCGCAGACCACGACATTGGGGCGGAACCGGTCCATCGGGAGGGTCTCGTGCCCCTCGGGGTGCTCGGCGGAGATCAGCGCGTTGAGCGCGTCCAGCGAGGCGGTGGCGGTGAGCAGCAGGGGGAAGCCGTCGGCCATCGAGACGGTGTCGCCGGGGCGGGCGAAGTCCGGGTCGACGGGCCGGGCGCGCGGGTCGTCCAGGTGGACCAGGCGGTACTCGCCGAGGTGTTCGGCGATCCACTCGTGGGCCTCCTTGACCGCCTCGGCGGCGCGGAAGCGGGTGCCCCAGACCTCGACCTCGGCGATCGGGTCGCCGGCCGCGACGGAGGGGGCGGGGATCTCGATCCGCGAGCCGCCGGGGGCGGTGAGGGTGAGGGCGCCGTCGTCGCCGAGCCCGGTGCGGATCCGGCCGAGGGCGGCGTTCTCGCGCTGGCTGACGAAGCGTCCGGTGGCGTCGGCGAGCATCCAGCGGCGGTCACCGGCCAGGCCCCACGGCTGCACCCGGGCGCTGTCGGGGCTCAGTCGGTACATCGACTTGACGGGGTGGACGTGGAGTCCGGTGAGCTGCATTCCCCCATCCTGCCAGGCGGATGGCGGTGCTGCGCGGCCCTGGTACGCGCACGGACCGCCCGGGCGCGGTGAGGCGTCCGGGCGGTCCGTGGATGACCCGATTCTCCGTACGCCCGACGCGCGGTGGCGCGCCGGGTGGTGCTCAGGTGGTGCGGGTGCGGGCCGGTCGGAGCCGGCCCCGAGGTGTCAGTAGCCCTGCCCCTGCTGCTGGTAGCCGCCCTGCTGGAACTGGCCGGGCTCGCCGTACGGCCCCGGGCGCTGCGGCTGCATCGGGCGGACCGGGGCGACCGGCGAGACGGCCGGGCGCAGCTGGGCGCCGCCGAAGCCCTGGTCGCCGCCGTGGCCCTGGAAGCCGGAGCCACCGGGGTTCGGCGCGCCGAAGGACTGCTGGCCGCCGAAGCTCTGCGGGCCGCCCTGGGGCTGTCCGGTGAAGCTCTGCTGCCCGCCGAAGCTCTGGCCGCCGAGCGGCTGGGCGCCGAAGGTCTGCTGCCCGCCCTGTCCGGCGCCGACGAAGGTGTTCTGGCCGCCGAAGCTCTGGCCGCCGGACGGCTGGTAGCCGCCGGTGGTGGCCTGCGAGAAGCCGGGGGCGGGGGCCTGCGGGCGCTGTCCGGGCAGGTACGGCTGGGGGGCGCCGTAACCGGGGACGGACGGCTGGGGCGCCGAGGCGTACGCCGGCGCGGGCTGCGCGGGGACGTACGCCGTGGCGGGGCCGGAGGAGGGGGCGCTGCTCGGCCCGGGGCCGAGTGCGAGGCGGGCGGGCGGCAGCGCGGGGAGGTTGCTGCCGGCACTCTCGTACCCGTTGCCGTACCGGTTCTCGTAGGACTGGCCGAGGCCTGATCCGTAACCGGGGGACAGCGCCGGCGGCAGGGCGGCCGGCACGTTGATGGGTGCGATCTGGGGGACACCGCGCTCTGCGACGAGGCTGTCGTAGATGGGCGTGCCGGAGGAGAAGGACGGAGAGGGGTAGCCGACTCCGTCGTAGGAGCGGGGCGAGGTCATGGGGCATACGGTAAGCCCACAATGCGCCTGCTGAGGAGAGTGGGAGGGCGAGCAGTTCGAGTGTTTACACAGTCTTCGCCCGCACAAAGGTTTCGAAAGTAGGAAGAACAGACATTTCGGCATCGAGTTCAGGCCAGCCTGATTCGGCCGTGCGCGGTCGAACGCGGCCCGGACGCGGGCCGGGAAGGCCGGTGGGGTGACTGCCCGGTGGAGCCTTCGTGGCCGTCCGAAGAAACTTCTGCGGCCAGGGCGTGCGCTGGCGCATTCGAGCCCCCGTCGTCCGCGCGGCGGGGGCTCGTGAATGTTTGGGGAATAAATTTCCCGTGAGCTGCCGAGCGGCCGCTGGGCGGGCTCGTGCGCTGGTCAGCGGGCTGCCGGGTCGACCGGCGGCCGGGCCGCGCGCTCATCGGGCCGGCCGCCCGCCCGCGCGGTCGGCCGCCGGGGCCGGCGGCTCAGCGGGTCGGCAGGGCCTGGGCCGGAAAGCCCGGGTGGCCGGCCACCTCGGAGGTGCAGAAGGAGCAGCGCACCGCCGCCACCGGGATCGGGCTCAGGCACTCCGGGCAGTCCGCCTTGGCCACCGGCGCCGGCTTGGCGCCGTCCAGCCGGGCCTGCAGCTTGCCGACCGGCACCACCACGATGAAGTAGATCACCGCGGCGACCAGGACGAAGCTGATCAGGGCGTTGATGAACACGCCGTAGGGGAACCGGGTGCCGGCGACCGCGAAGGTCTTCTGGGTGAAGTCGCCGACGGCGCCGGTCGCCACCCCGATGAGCGGGGTGAGGAAGGCCGTGACGAACCCGGTGACGACGGCGGTGAAGGCCGCGCCGATCACGATGCCGACCGCCAGGTCCACCACGTTGCCGCGCAGCAGGAAGCTGCGGAATCCCTTGAACACCGGGTGACTCCAAATCCGTACGGGGAGGGGTGAGATGGGACCGCGGGCCCCGGCCGGACATCCTGCCGACCTGGCACGCCCGCGGTCCAACCGGGTTCACCCGATCCGCCTAACGGGACCGCTCCGGCTCAGGCGGCGCGCAGGCGCTCCGCGTACGGCTGGATCCGGGCCACCGCGGCGCCGATCCGGCGCACCGTGGCCGCGTCCATCTGCGACCAGAGCGGCACGGTCAGCACCGCGTCCGCCAGCCGGTCGGTGACCGGCAGCGCCTCGGCCTGGCCGAGGTGGGCGTACGCGCGCTGGCGCTGCACCGGGGGGTGGAAGTAGCGGCGCGAGTCGATGCCCTCGGCCCGCAGTGCGGCGGCGAGTTGACGGGAGGTGAGCCCGAAGCCGGCCGCGTCCAGGATCAGCGTGAGGTCCTTGAAGGTGGAGACGTCGCCCTCCTCCGGCAGGGCGAGCCGCAGTCCGGGCAGGCCGGCCGTCTCGGCGGCGAACTCCGCGACCAGCGCGCCCCGGTGGGCCACCCGCTCGGGCAGTCCGGCCAGCCAGTTGAGGCCGACGGCGGCGTGCAGCTCGCTCATCCGGGCGTTCAGTCCGGGGAACAGCGTGTCGTAGTCGCCCGGGTTGCCGTAGTCGCGGGCGGTGCGCAGCCGCCGGGCGAGGTCGCCGTCCCGGGTGGCGACCAGGCCGCCCTCACCGGCCACCGCGACCTTGGTCGGGCTCATCGAGAACACCTCGGCCCAGCCGAAGTTGCCGATCGGCACGCCCCGGCGGCGGCTGCCGAAGCCGTGCGCGGAGTCGTACACCAGCGGGACCCCGGCCGCGTCGGCGACCTCCTGCAGCCGCTCGACCTGGCAGGGTGTGCCGTAGACGTGGGTGGCCATCAGCGCGGCCGGGCGGTCGGCGGCGGCGAGCCGGGCGGCGGCGTCCCCGGGGTCGAGGGTGATGTCGCGCTCCCGGGCCTCGGCGAACACCGGGGTGCCGCCGGCCCAGTGCGCGGCGTGCGCGGTGGCGGAGAAGGTGAAGCCGGGCATCACCACCGGCCGCCCGCCCTCGACCCCGGCGGCCTGCAGGACCAGCATCAGCCCGGCGGTGCAGTTGGAGACGGCCACCACGTGCGGCACGTCGAGCAGCTTGGCGGCGCTCTCCTCCAGTTCGGCGACGGTCGGCCCGTTGGTCAGCTGCCCGCTGTCCAGTACGGCGGCGAGCCGCTCCAGCACGGCGGCGCGGTCCGGGACCTCGACCCGGGTGAGCGGCAGCCCGTCGGGGAAGGCGGGCGTGCCGCCGAGGGCGGCGGGCAGGGCAAGGGTGTCGATGGTCATGGCGTGCTTGATCCCCCCTGGGAAGGCGACTGGGTCGGTGACGCTCCATCGGGCCCCGGCCCGCCGATGCGGACGGGGTGGACTTCGGGTGGCCGCCGGCGCTCGCCCCACTGGCCCGGCGCGACCCGCCAGACCGGCGGCGGCCGGCGCTTGACGGGGCCGCGCGTGGTGGCGGCGGCCGGGACGACCAGCAGGACCAGCACCAGCGGCAGCACCTGGACGCGTTCGCGCGACAGGATGCCCATGTTGTTGATGGTCGAGAAGGCCCAGCAGAACAGCAGGGTGTAGACGGCGGTGAAGGCGATGTACGAGCGCTGGACGAACAGCCGGGGCAGCCGTTTGAGCCGTGGCCAGCCGCGGATGAACATCACCAGCAGCGCGAAGCACTCCACCGACTGGATCAGGTTCTGGATGTTGGAGGCCTCGAACGGGAAGGGCCGGAACAGGACGCTGATCACCGCGACCGGCAGCCCGGCCGGGTTCAGGCTGAACCGGGGTGCGGCGTCCTCCGGGGCGGTGGCGTTGATCATCGAGTTGCCCTGGCTGGTGCGCCGCGAGGTCTCCGACAGCACCTGGTTGACGGCGTCGCCGCCGGTCCCCTCGGTGCCGAAGAAGGCGGAGACCTGCTGCAGCATCAGCACCGCCATGGCGGCCAGCACCACGGCGGTCAGGATGGTGCGCAGCGGGCCGAGCGCGCTCACCTGCCGCGGCCGCTTGCGCAGCACGTACGCGACCAGCAGGCCGGCCCCGGCGAGCGCGGTGACGTGCGGGCGGACCATCGCGGTGCCCACCGAGCCGAGCGCGATGCAGGCGAAGGCGCCGAAGCGGCGGTCCAGCAGCCGCGCGGTGCCGTAGGTGGTCAGGCCCAGGCAGAACATCATCCAGGCGTCCTTGCCGATGCTGGAGGGCCAGAACAGCAGCGAGGGCAGGAAGAAGACCAGCTTGGCGTACTTGCGGGTGTCGGCCTCGGGGAAGGCGATCTGCAGGGCGCGCCAGAACAGCAGCAGGCCCCAGAAGCCCATCCAGGAGAAGACCAGGAAGCCGCCGATCAGCGAGGGCCCGGTGATCGCGTAGACCACGCCGGTGAGGATGATGATGAAGCCGGTGCCGGCGACCTTCATCCCGAGGTCGTAGTGGACGCCGGAGAGCAGGTCCGCCTGGTCGAGGTAGGCGGCGAGCTCCCCGCCCTTCTGGTGGTACATCTTGGCGTCGGCCGCGCCGCCGTACAGCACGAAGGCCATCAGGTAGCGGGGGAAGGCGCAGAGCAGTTTGGCGGTCATCGCCAGCAGCAGCAGGCGGAAGACGTCCCGCTCGGGGTTGGCGGCGGCGATCCGGGCCAGGATCGGGGTGCCGATCGCCATCAGCGCGGGGAGGATCAGCAGCGCCCCCCAGGTGTCGTACGAGGTGTGCACCATGGCGAGGACGAAGAGCGTGACGTAGGCCGTCACCAGGGCGGCCGCGACGGCGGACGGCCAGGGGATGCGCTGCAGCGCGGCCCGGGCCGGGAGGACCGCCGGCATCAGAAGACCTCCAGGTCACCGAGGGTGAACCGCCAGGATTCCAGGGTGAGTTCGGTGCGGCCGGCGGGAGTGCGGGCGGCCAGGGTCAGGCCGGTGCGCGGGGCGCGCAGATAGCCGGCGCGCAGGGCGGCCCCGGCGGCCTCGGTGCCGGGGGAGAGGTGGCCGGCCACGTGGTCGCAGCCGGACTCCCGGGCGGCGGCGCGCAGCAGCCGGGCGGCGCTGTCCCGGTCGCCGGGGCGGACCAGCACGTCGGCGAGGGTGAACTCGGCGAGCGGGCCGCGCCGTCGGGGCCGGCCGACGGCCAGTCCGGTGAGCTCGCCGCCGCGGTGGCAGGTGAGCACCCGGTAGTCCAGGCCGGGCGCGTCGCCGTAGCGCCAGCGCAGGAACTCCGGGGTGCGTACGGTGGCCAGCCGCGGGTCGGCGGCGTCGGCGGCGGCCCGTTCACGCAGCAGCTCGGCCAGCGGGCCGTCGCCGTGGTGGTCGGCGAACCAGTCGGCGGCGGTGGGCAGTCGGCAGTGCGGCGGGGCGGCCGGGCCGGCCGGGCGGCGGGCCAGTGCGGCGCGCACCCCGCGGACGAAGGCCGCCGGCCGGACCGGCCGCAGGGCCACGGGGACGGCCCCGAGCTCCTGCCAGCCCATCTTCCGGTAGCCGGGCAGGCTGCTGCCGTTGGGTGTGTTGAACACCAACTCGGCCTCGCCCTTGATCTGTTCGAGGAGGTCGAGGGTCAGCCGGCGGAAGATGCCGCGGCCCTGGAAGTCCGGGTGGGTGGCGGTGTCCACCGGACGGACGGCGGCGACGGTACGGCCGCTCGCGCCGTCGTACCACTGCCAGCGCAGGAACAGCCGGACGCCCACGAGCCGCCCGTCCGGGGCCTCGGCGAGCAGTCCGGGGCTGGCGCCGAAGGGGTTCAGCCGGTGCTTCCAGCGGAAGAAGTCGGCGGTGCGGGTGCCGGTCGGACCGCCCGCGAGGGAGGCGGTCAGCAGGTCGAGCACCGCCGGGAGGTCGGCCTCCGCGAGCGGTCGGAAGGTCGGCTCGGCGGGGGCGGGCAGGGCGCTCACGTCCGGACTCGCTCTCCTTCGGTGGTGAGGTTCGGTGGTGAGGGGGGGCCTACGGCGGGTGTGCGGGCGCACGGGATTTCAGTGCTGCAGGACCTGCTCGTACACCGCCTCGACGGCCTGCTGGGCGCCCGCCACGTCGAAGCGCCCGGACCGCTGCCGGGCCGCCGCGCCGAGCCGGGTCCGCAGCTCCGGGTCGGCGGCCAGCCGGCCGAGGGCGTCGGCCAGGGCGGCCGGGTCGCCCGGCGCCACCAGGAAGCCCTGCCCGCCGTCGTCCAGCACCTCCGGCATGCCGCCGACCCGGGTGACCACGGACGGCAGGCCGCTGGTCATCGCCTCCATCAGGGCCACCGGCAGACCCTCCTGGTGGGAGCTGAGGGTGAACACGTCCAGGGCGGGCAGCAGGGCGGGCACGTCCGGGCGGGAGCCCGCGAACAGGACGCTGCCGGTGAGGCCCAGCTCGGCCGCGCGGGCGCGCAGTCGGGCGTCCAGCGGTCCGGCGCCGATCAGCACCAGGCGGGCGCCGGGGTGGCGGCGGCGCAGCGCGGCGTGCGCGGCCAGCAGGGTGGCCTGGTCCTTCTTCGGGGTCAGGTTGCCGACCGTGCCGACCACGAACGCGTCCTGCGGCAGTCCGAGTTCGGCGCGGGCCGCGGTGCGGGCGGCCGGGCCCTGCGGGGCGCCGCCGAGGTCCGGGCCGTGGTGGACGACGTGCACCCAGGCGCCGGGGCGGCGGCGGGCGGGCGGGATGGTCCGCTCGACGGCGTGCGAGACGGCGATCACCGCGTCGTTGCGCCGGTAGGTGAGCGCGTTGGCCCAGCGGGTGACCGGGCGGTAGCGGTCCCAGACGTTGTGCTCGGTGTGCACCAGGCGCGGCGTGCCGCCGGCGCCGAGCCCGAACGCCAACAGGCGGGCTGCGGCGGCCGGTACGGGCATGTGGGTGTGCACCAGTCCGTAGCGGCGGGCGGCCAGCAGCCGTCGCAGCCGCAGCGGCCAACGCGGGTCGGCCCGGCCGGGGGTGCCCGGGACGCCGCCCAGGCAGTGCACCCGGACCCCGGCCTCGGTGAGGGCGGGCGCCAGTGCGTCCTTCCACGGCAGCACGTACGCGACCTCGATCTCGTAGCGCTCGGTGTCCGCGTGACGTGCGCAGTTGACCAGCAGTTGCTCGGCACCGCCGCGGCCCAGTCCCTTGGCCAGCCAGAGCACCCGGGTGCGTCCGCTCACCGCTCCTCCGCCTCGCGCAGCAGGGCCGGTTCGTCGTGGTCGCCGCCGCCGGCACCGCCGTGGCCGCCGGACGCGCCCTGGCCGCCGGCTGCGTGGTGGCCGCCCTGCCAGCTCGGCCCGCTCAGCCCTTTCTGTCCGCCCGGCCCGCCGCGGCCGTTGGCGCCGCCGCCGGCGCTGCGCCGGGCCCAGCTCGGCCCGGACCGGTCGGTCGACGGGGCCGGGGTCGTGGCGCGCGGCAGGGCGGGCTGCACGGACCGGGCGCCGAGCGGGCCCGGGCCGCCGCCGCCCGTGGTGCGCCGCCGCCGCCCGGACGCGCCGTAGGTGCCGAGCAGTGCCACCCCGGCCACCGGCACCCCGGTACGGGAGAGCAACTCCGCGACCCGGTCGGCCTGTTCCGGCGTGACATTGCCGCTTCGCACCGCGACCAGCACCGCGTCGGCGTGCTGGACGAGGTCGTACGCGTCGTTGGCGTGCAGCAGCGGGGAGGTGTCCACCAGGATGACGTCCGCCTGCAGACGGGCCCGGCGCAGCACCTCGCCGGCCCGCAGGACCAGCGCGGCGGGGTAGGCGGTGGTGTTGCCGCCGGTGATCAGGAAGACCCCCTCGACATTGGTCGGGCGGATCAACTCGTCCAGTTCACCGAGCTGTTCGCCGCTGAGCAGCTCGGCCATCCCCGGGCCGCCGCCCACCCCGAGGTGGGCGTGCGCCTGCGGGTGGCGGAAGTCGCAGTCCAGGACGAGGACCTTGCGCCCGGTCTCGGCGAGCGCGGCGGCCAGGTTGGCCACCGTGGTGGTCCGCCCGTCGCCGCTGCGGCCGGAGGCGACCAGCACCACCGGGGCGGGGTTGGCCAGTCGGCGGGAGACCGACTCGGCGCCCTCCCGGCCGGTGTGCCCGGCGGGCAGTGCGAGCGTGTCCGGGCCGGTCAGCAGCAGGGTGGAGCGCAGCGAGCGGTACGCCTCGGCGGCCGGGTCGGAGGGCCTGGCCCGGACCAGCGGCTCGCGCAACCGCCGCAGCCGGCGGGAGAGTTGCGGCACCTCGCCGATCACCGGCAGGTTGAACGCCTCCTCGACGGCGTTGCGGGTGCGCAGCCGGGTGTCCATCCGGCTGAGCATCAGCGCGGCGACGGTGCCGAGGGCCAGGCCGAGGGACACCGCGAGGCCCAGGCGCAGGCTGCGGCTGGGCGAGGTGAGCAGGTTCCCGGCGCCCTGCCGGGCGTCGATGCTGCCCCACTGCTGGATGGCGTCGGTCTGGGCGCCGTTCTGCAGCTTGCTGATCGCGGTGAGGGTGGCGGTCAGCGAGGTGGAGGCGGCGGTCAGCTTCGGCAGGAGTTTGGGCTGGTCGGCCAACGAGGAGCGGCTGTACTGCTGCTGGATGTCGTCGAGTTGCTTCTGCTGCCCGTCCGCCTGGGCCTGCAGCTTCCTGATGGTCTCGGCGGCGCTCTTGGCGGACTCCTCGCTGAAGCCCTTGATGATCGCGGCCGAGTACGCGGAGGCCAGGTCGGAGCAGGACTGCTGGGTCGGTCCGGTGGTGGCGATCGACAGCATCTGGGCGCTGTCGGCGGTCACGGTGCGGCGGGCGATCACCGCGGCCGCGTCGGCGATGCCGAGCTGCCTGGCCGCCGCCGTCGCGACGTCCGAGCCCTGCGCGTACGAGAGCACCTGGTCGGCCCGCACGGTGTCGCCGGCCCCCGCGACCGGCGTGATGGCGACCTTGCACTTCCATTTGGCGTTGTCCACCGTGTCCCCGGCCGGGGTGAGCACCCAGCCGACGACCAGCGCGGCGAGCGTGCAGCCGACGAGCAGTCGCCAGTACCGCCGCAGGACGGTGAAGTGGTTTGCCGGTTCCACCGGTTGGATCCCCTCGCGTTCGTGGTGCGGTGGTGCTGTGGAACTCCCACCCGGGGGCGGCCCGTGGGGGAGCGCGGCGGTCCGGGTGCTGCCAACCGTCCCTGTACCGTCAACCGTCCCTGTGCCGTTAGCCGCCCCTGTGCCGTGACGCAGGCACGGTGGAATCCCTCGGCTGATGTCGCAACTCGCCCCCTGACGACGCGCTCCCCCGCGGCGGCGCGCGTACCGGGCCCGCCCTCGGCCCGCCGCTCCCGCCGGTCCCCCTGCGATGCTTGCCGAGCCGCGACGTGCGGCGCAACCATTTTGGCGATACTGGGCGCCGTTGGAGGCCGACCGGGAGCCGGCAGGGGCCGAATCCGGTCAGATCGGGCGCAGTCGCAGTGAGCGCTCGTAGAACTCGACCATCTGCACCGACACCTGGTGCAGGGTGAACGACGTCAGGAACCGGGCCCGGGCCGACTTCGCCCGCACCCGTGCCGCCGCCCGGTCGTCCAGGGTGTCGACCAGCGCCGCCGCCAGCTCGGCGGGCCGCTCCGGCGGCACCAGCCGGGCGTAGTCCTCCGAGCCGACCGTCTCGCGCAGCGCCGGGACGTCCGCGCAGACCAGCGGCACACCGACGCCCATCGCCTCCATCGCCGCGCTGCCCAGCCCCTCCCAGCGGGACGGCACCGCGAACGCGTCGGCGGCGGCCATCAGGTCGAAGACGTCGCCGCGCGGCCCGAGGAACCGCACCTGGCCGGCCGCCCCGGCGAGCGCCTCCAGCCGGGCCGTCTCGCCGCCCTCGCTGCCCGCCAGCAGCAGCACCGCCTCCGGCTCGGCCCGGAGCACCGCAGGCCAGGACTCCAGCAGCACGTCCAGGCCCTTCTGGTACTGCTGGCGCGCCGCCGCCAGCACCACCGGCACGTCCTGCGGCAGACCGAGCGCCGTCCGGACGGCGGCCCGCCGGGCCGGGGTGACGGTGCCCAGCAGCTCCGGGTCGCGCCCGCGCGGCACCACGTCGATCCGATCCGAGGACACCCGCAGCCGGCGGGCCATCGCCCCGGCCACATGCCTGGTCAGCGCATGGAAGCGGCGGGTGCCCTGGGCGGTCGCCGCGTCCACCGCCTGCGCGGCGCGGACCTTCCACGGGCTGAGCCCGCGCGCGTGCCGGTGCTCCGGACCGTACGAGGAGTTGACCAGGCTGGACACCACCGGGGTCCGGGCCGACAGCGCGGCCGCCCGGCCGAGCACGTCCGACTCGTACAGGGTGGTGTGGACGAGCTCCGGACGGCGCTCGCGGATCAGCCGGTGCAGCGCGGTGGCCGTCCGCCCCCGGGTGGCCCGGCCGACGCCGAACACGTCGACGCCCGCCGCGGTCAGCTCCGGCTGGAACCCGCCGGGCGAGTCCTTGAGGTACGCGACGTCCAGTTTCACGCCGGCCCGAACCAGTTGGGGGGCCATCGCCACCAGCCCCTGCTCGGCCCCGCCGACCCGGCTGACGCTGTCGATCACGTAGAGCACATGCACCGGCCAACCCCCGCCCTGATGGGCGCGGCCGGTCTCCCATGCCGGCCGGCACCCTGACTGCCGATCAGCATCGCAGGTGGCGGGTGCGGCCCGCCAGGGAATCGGTGAGCCGGGCCGTCCGGTGTGGGGCAGGCGGGGGGCGGTCGAGAGCGGCCAAGGGTGCGAAACAGGGCGCACAAGCACCCGCACCGGCGTACGACCGCACGAAAACGGCGCCCGTCGGGGCAGGCGCGCCGGTGCACGGGCCACCACCGGCTGGCGCGAAGGGGCTGTACCGCGCCGGGGCCTGTGCCAAGGTCGTCCCCATGCCCGACGCTACGTCGGCCAAGACGGCCGGAACCCGCCCCCGCATCCTGCACCTGATCACCGACCCGCGCCGCCGCGGCGCCCAGAACCTCGCCCGGGACCTCCACCGGGAGCTGCGCCGCCGGGGCCAGGCCTCCGCCCTGCGCGCCCTCGCCCCGCACCCCGACGCCCACCCCGACGCGCCCGACACCCTCGCCACCACCGTGCTCGGCCCCGGCCGACTGCACCCCGCCACCCTGCTCGCCCTGCGCTCCGCCGCCCGCACCGCCGACCTCGTCCTCGCCCACGGCTCCAGCACCCTGCCCGCCTGCGCCCTCGCCCTGGCCGGCACCCGCACCCCGTTCGCCTACGTCTCCATCGGCGACCCCCGGCACTGGACCGCGGGCCCCGTCCGCCGGCTGCGCACCGGCACCCTGCTGCACCGCGCAGCCGCCGTCACCGCCCTCGCCGACGAGGCCCGCGCCGTCCTGCTGGAGCGCTTCCGGCTGCCCGCCGCCAAGGTCCGCACCATCCCCAACGCCCGCGCCGCCGACCGCTACCCGCCCGCCGCCGACGAGGACGAGCGCCGCGCAGCCCGGCAGGCGCTCGGCCTGCCGGGCGACGCGCTGCTGGTCGCCTGGGTCGGCGCGATCGCCCCGGAGAAGCGGCTCGACCTGGCGCTCGACGCCCTCGACCGGCTGCCGGACGTCCGCCTCGCGGTGGCCGGCGACGGTCCGCTGCGGGCCGCCCTCGAACAGCACCCGGCCGCCGCCCGCACCCACTTCCTCGGCACCCTCGCCGACCCGGCCCCGCTCTACCGGGCCGCGGACGCGCTGCTGCTCACCAGCGACAGCGAGGGCGTGCCCGGCGTCCTGATCGAGGCCGCGCTGGCCGGGGTGCCCGCCGTCGCGACCGACGTCGGCTGGGTCTCGACGGTCGTCCGGGACGGTGCGACGGGTGCGCTGGTCGCTCCCGGCGACCCGCTCGCCCTCGCCGAGGCGCTCGCCAAGGTGCTGGCCGGCGACCGCGCCGGGTACGGGGCCGCGGCCCGCGAGCACGCGCTGGCGCACTTCGAGCTCGGCGTGGTGGCGGACGCCTGGCAGCGGCTGTTCGCGGAGGTGGCGCGCTGATCCGGGTGCGCTGACGGGATGCGTCGGGTCGGGTCGTACCGTGCCGGGTCGGGCTGTCGGCGGGGCCGCCGGCCGGCCTGCGCCGAACGGGCGAATCCCGGCCCGGCGGCACCGGCCGAACCTGCCGGTAACGAAACGTCACCGCCACACTTCGCGGTGTGAAATCACTACTGAGGTCCACCATTCTGCTCGCCGTCGCCACCGGGATCGCCGCATCCCCCGTCCAGGCCGGCGCCGTCACCCAGGAGCCGCCCCGCGAGGGCGCCCAGTACGCCCGGCTCGACCACCCCCAGCCGGTGCGCGAGAGCGCCCGCACCGAGGCGATCGAGTTCTTCTGGTACGACTGCGGACACTCCCAGAAGCTGGAGAAGCCGCTCCAGGCCTGGACCGAGAAGCACCGCGCCGACGTCAACCTGCGCCGGGTTCCCGCGATCTGGCAGGGCAGCCCCGAGGAGAGCGCGCAGCGCGGTCACGCGCGCCTGTACTACACGCTGGAGCGCCTCGGCCTGGTCGAGCGGCTGCAGGTCAGCGCCTTCCGCGCCGTCCACGACAACGAGCAGGACGTCATCACCGAGGACTCGGCCGCCTCCTGGGCGGTGAGTCAGGGCGTGGACGCGCAGCAGTTCCGGAACGCCTACCGCTCCACCGAGGTCCAGCAGGCCACCGAAGAGGCCGCCGCACTGTTCGTCCGCTACGAGATCAACGAGCTGCCGACCGTCGTCGTCCAGGGCGAGTACCGCACTTCGCCGACCAGGGCCGGCGGTGTCGAGGCGATGCCCGACGTCCTCGACCAGCTCGTCCAGCAGGAGCAGTCCCAGCGCCGGCACTGACCCCGGACCGACTCGGGACCGGCTCGGCACGGCCCCGGGACCGGCCCGGGACCAGCCCGGATCCGGCTGGTGCCGACCCGATCACCTTCACTGAACCGACCCCCCACAACCACACTCTGTGCCAGAGTGGACGCCGGGCCGCACCGCTGCGGCGCGCAGCCGTGTGAGCGCGGAACTGCCGTGGCGGCGGGCCCACTTCTCGATACCGGCGGTACCGGAGAGAGCAGGGGTCCGTGGGGGGACAACGCGCGCAGCTCGTCGGCGAGCACGAACGCCGGACGGCGGCCGGACCGGGGCGGCCCGCGGTCGCCGACGGGCCGCCGCCCGAACTCGTCTTCAAACGCCGGTTGCGCCCCGTGCAGGTGGCCCGGGAGCTCTGGGGGGCGCGGGAGCTGGTCCGCGCCCTGGCGGAGCGCGATCTGCGGGCGCGGTACAAGCAGGCGGTACTCGGCTTCGCCTGGGCGGTGCTGACCCCGCTCGCGCTCTGCGCCATCTTCACGCTGGTGTTCCGCCGGGCCGTGCACGTCGACACCGAGGGCGCGGCGTACCCGCTGTTCGCCTATGTCGGCCTGATCGTCTGGCAGTTCTTCTCCAACACCATGAACCAGGGTGCGCTGAGCCTGGCCAACAACCTCAGCCTGCTCAACAAGGTGTACTGCCCGCGGGAGGTCTTCCCGCTGGCGACCATGCTCGTCGCCACCGTGGACATGCTGATCGGCACCGCCGTCCTCGGCGTGCTCTTCCTACTGTTCTGGACGGCCCCCTCCGCCACCCTCCTGTGGGTACTGCCGCTGCTGGCCGTCCAGTTCGCCTTCACCTACGGCGTCGCGCTGGTCCTCTCGGTGGCCGTGGTCTATCTGCGCGACGTGCGCCACCTGCTGCCGATCATCACGCAGATGGGCGTCTTCGCCACCCCGGTCGCCTACCCGCTGGGGCAGATCCCGCCGGGCCTGCAGGAGCTGTACGTCGGCCTCAACCCGCTCGGCGCCGTGATCGAGGGCTACCGCAACGCGCTGCTGTACGACAGCGCACCGGACTTCACACTCACCGCGATCGCAGCCGCCTCCTCGGTGGTGTTCCTGGTCGGCGGCTATCTGCTGTTCAAGAAGCTGGAGACGGGGATCGCCGATGTCGCCTGACCAGACCCTCCCGTTGGGCACCATCCGCACCGAGCAGGTGTGGAAGCGCTTCAAGGCCGACCAGCAGCGGATGCTGCTGCGCGACAAGGTCGAGTCGATGGCCCGCCGGCTGCGCGGCGAGAAGGGCGAGGACTGGCGTTGGGCGCTGCGCGACATCAGCATGCACATCGAGCCGGGGGAGTCGGTCGGCCTGATCGGCTCCAACGGCTCGGGCAAGTCCACCCTGTTGAAGATGCTGACGAGGGTCATGTACCCGTACGGCGGCATCATCGACGTGCGCGGGCGGATCGGCGCCCTGATCGAGATCCGGGCGGGCATCCACCCCGACCTGACGGGTCGTGAGAACATCTATCTCTTCGGCGCGTTGCTCGGCCTGCGGCGCCGCGAGGTGGCCACCCGCTTCGACGACATCGTCGAGTTCGCCCGGCTCGGCGGCGCCATCGACCGGCAGGTGAAGTTCTACTCCTCCGGTATGCAGATGCGCCTGGGCTTCGCCGTGGCCGCCTACCTGGAGCCCCATGTGCTGCTGGTGGACGAGGTGTTGGCGGTCGGCGACGCCGTCTTCCAGCAGCGCTGCCTGGACCGGATGCGCGAGGTCGCCGAACAGGGCACCACCATCGTCTTCGTCTCGCACGACCTGCCCGCCGTGGAGTCCATCTGCCGGCGCGGCATCTGGCTGGAGCAGGGCTCGGTGCGGGTGGACGCCGGCATCAAGGAGGCCATGTCCGGTTACCGGGACAGCATCGAGGCGCAGTCCGAGGCCGGCGCCCGGACGGGCGAGCCGCTGCAGCTGCTCAAGCACGAGGTCCGGGGGGAGGGCCGCGACAGCCTCACCACCGACGAGCCGATGACCGTCGAGCTGACCCTCGGCGGCGACTACCGGGGCGACGCGACCCTGCACCTGGGTGTCAGCGAGGGCACCTCCAGCCCGATCTTCCAGATCAGCCACGAAGTCCGGCTCACCGGCGAGGACCACCAGGTGGCCTGTGTGATACCCAGGTTGCCGGTGCCCCGCGGCAGGTACACGCTCTGGGCGGGCGTCTACGGCATCGGCCGCACCGATGGCGGGACGCTGATGAGCTGGCACTCGGTCGGCCAGTTCGACGTGTTCGGCCCGATGTTGGACACCCCGCCGCGCGCCGTCGTGCTGGCCGCGCCGGTGTTCGTCCCGCACCGCTGGGAGGAGTGACCTTGAGACCTGTCCGGGTGCTGGTCCATCTCAACAACCTCGCCCTGGGCGGGGCCCAGCTCAACGCGGTCGACATCGCCCGCACCCTGCGCGAGCGCGGGCACGACCCGGTGCTGTTCGCGCAGGGGGTGGCCGGCCCCGCCCCGCTGGTGGAGGTCGCCGCCGGGCACGGTCTGGAGGTGGTCGTCGCGGGCGGGCCCGACAGCCCGCACGGCGAGGTCCGCCGCCGGCTCGGCCGGCTGGCCGCCGAGCACGGCAGCCAGCTGCTGCACGCCTGGGAGGTCCGGGCCGCCCGCAACTCCTACTTCGGGCCCGGGCGTTACGGTCGGCTGCCGGTGGTCTCCACGTTCTACGGCATCCGGATGCTGCGTGGCCTGCCTCGCCACCAGCCGCTGGTCCTCGGCCTGGGCGCGCTGTTGGGGGACGGCCGGGCCTTCGGCCACCGGGACGTCAGCCTGATCGAACCGCCCGTGAACACCGCGGCGGACGCGCCCGGCCAGGTGGACGGTGCCGCGTTCCGCCGCGAACACGGCATCGCCGACGACGAGTTGCTGCTTGCCATCGTGACCAGGCTGGTGCCGGCGCTGGAGAAGGACGCCGGCGCCGAACTCACCGTGGAGGCCGTCCGCCGGCTCGCCGACCCGCGGGTGCGGCTCGTCGTCGTCGGCACCGGGCCCAGCCTGGCCGCCCTGCGCGCGCGGGCCGCCGCGGTGAACGCCGAGCTCGGGCGCCAGGCGGTGCTCGTCCCGGGCCCGTTGGCCGACCCGCGCCCCGCCTACCAGGCCGCCGACATCGTCCTCGGGATGGGCGGCTCGGCCCTGCGCGGCCTGGCCTTCGCCAAGCCCGTGGTCGTCCACGGCGCGGCCGGGTACACCGCGGTCCATGAACCGGGCCCGCTGGTCGAGCCGCACGCCTCGCGCTGCATGTACGGCTTCGGGAGCGGCGAGCGCTCGCCGGACGCGCTCGCCGGGCAGCTGCGCCCGCTGCTCGACGACCCGGACCGGCGGGCCCGGCTCGGCGCCTGGGGCCGGGAGTGGGTGGTCGGGCGGTTCTCGCTGGACAGCGTCACCACCGCGTTCGAGGAGTTGTACGCCCGGGTGCTCGACCACCCGGCGGGGGCGGCCGGTTGGCTGCGCGACCTGGAGCAGATGGTCCGGTACGAGTTCACCAAGCCGGCCGTGCTGCGGCTGTTGGGGCGGTGACCCGGGCGGCGTGCGTGGCGGTCTGAGTGGCGGCCTGAGCGGTCAGCTAACGCCAACTGGAGACATTTAACGTTATCCGTGGTTGGATGTGCGGTATGACAGAGCTGACGATCCCGCACATCCGGCACCGCTACACCGACGTCGACGGGCTGCGGATCTTCTACCGGGAGACCGGCCCGGCCGATGCGCCGGTCCTCCTGCTGTTGCACGGATTCCCGTCCGCCTCGCACCAGTTCCGGCGGCTCTTCGACGTGCTCGGCACCCGCTACCGCCTGATCGCCCCGGACTACCCCGGCTTCGGCCACAGCGACAGCCCGGCGCCGGCGGACTTCCGCTACCGGTTCGACACGCTGGCGGACGTGGTCGAGGGCTTCTGCCTGTCCCTCGGCCTCGACCGGTTCGCCCTGTACGTCTTCGACTTCGGCGCCCCCGTCGGCCTGCGGCTGGCCACCCGGAGGCCGGAGTGGATCACCGGCCTGGTGGTCCAGAACGGCAACGCCTACGAAGAGGGACTTTCGGACCTCGCACGGGAGTTCATCGCCAACCGGCACGGCGTCGAGGGCGCCGCCGAGCGGGCCCGCGCCATCCTCACCCTGGAGGTCACCCGCAGCCAGTACGAGGGCGGCACCGAGGACGCCGAACTGGTCGCCCCCGACGGCTGGACCCTCGACCAGCACTTCCTCGACCTGCCCGGCCGCAAGGACATCCAGGTCGAACTCGCCCTGGACTACCACTCGAACCTTGAGCTCTACCCCGCCTGGCAGGAGTGGCTGCGCACCCACCGGCCGCCCACGCTGATCGTCTGGGGGCGCAACGACGCGTTCTTCACCGAGCCCGGCGCCCGCGCCTTCCTGCGCGACCTGCCGGACGCCGAACTGCACGTCCTCGACACCGGGCACTTCGCGCTGGAGGAGAGGCTGCCGGAGATCGCACCGCTGATCGACGACTTCCTGGCCCGTACCCGGAAGCCGTAGGGCGCGGCCCTCGATTCGCGCCCGGCGGGGATCGTCGGACACGGCCGGGCGGTCCGGATCCGGTGTCAGTCGGGACCAGGACGGACCGTCAGTCGGTGCGGCGCAGCAGGAGGGTGACGAAGCCGAACGTTCCCCGGTAGCCGCGCAGCCACTCGGTGCGGTGGCGGTCGGCGGCCGCGCGGGCGTCCGCCGCGTCCGGGTGCTCCGGGTGGTCCAGCGCCCACGCGGCGAGCGAACCCGTCCAGGAGAACTCGTAGTCGTCCCACTCCTGGGGGCTGCTCACATAGCCGTACACCGGCGTCCAGCCGTCCGCGATCACCTGGTCGGTGGTGGTCGCGAGATCCGCGAAGTCCTCCCGGGCGGCGCCCAGTCCGTCCAGGGCGGGCTGGGACGGCTCGCGCTC
This sequence comes from Kitasatospora sp. NPDC052868, assembly GCF_044547105.1. Classification (NCBI taxonomy): domain Bacteria; kingdom Bacillati; phylum Actinomycetota; class Actinomycetes; order Kitasatosporales; family Streptomycetaceae; genus Kitasatospora; species Kitasatospora sp. NPDC052868. The sequence continues at coordinate 57,049 of NZ_JBITZW010000022.1, forward strand.
CCAGAAGCCCTCGCCGACCAGGACCAGCCCGCCGGGCGCCAGGTGCCGGCGGGCCGCGGCCAGGGTCGGCAACAGGCCGCCGAAAGCGTGCGTCGCGCCGACGTTCAGGACGAGGTCGAAGGGCTCGGCGGCCTTGAACTCCCCGGCGTCCGTGTGGTGCAGACCGATCCGCCGCTCGACCCCGAGGGCCTGCGCGGTCTCCCGGGCCCGGGTCAGCGCCGCCGCGTCCAGATCCACCCCGACGGCCTGCCAGTCCGGGCGCGCGGTCAGCAGGCGGACCAGCCAGGCGCCCTCACCGCAGCCGAGGTCCAGCGCCCGGCCCGTCCCGGTGTGGGCGCTCGCCCGGTCGAGCAGCCGGGCCACCGACTCGTCGGTGATCGGCGCGGCGATCGGATGGTGGACATGGGCGAGCCGGGAGATCGTTTGACGGTCCATTCGAACAGTCTGGACCAACCCGGCTCAGTATGTGCGCCCTTTCCAGGCGGCTCCGCGACCGCGCCAGTGCTGGACCGCCGAGTCCACCGTCATCACCAGGTAGAGCGAGGCCGTGAACGGCAGCAGCAACGCGCCCGGGGCGGGCAGGCGGTAGTAGCGGAGCATCGGCAGGAACGTGCCCGCCATCAGCGCCCAGGCCGCGCCGCCGGCCGCCGCCACCGCCCAGTCGGCGGTGGCCAGCCCCGCCACGGTGGCCGCGGGCGGCACCAGGTACACCAGCACCAGGCCGAGGACCGTCCCGGCCAGCAGCAGCGGCGAATGCCTCAGCTGCGCATACGCGCTGCGCGACACCATCCGCCACAGCTGGGCCAGGCGCGGGTACGGGCGCACGCTGTCCACCTGCTCCGCCAGCCCCAGCCAGATCCGGCCTCCGGTCGACTTCACCGCGCGGGCCAGCGAGACGTCGTCGATCACCGCCCCCCGGATCGCCGCCACCCCGCCCGCCCGTTCCAGCGCCTCGCGCCGCACCAGCGAGCAGCCGCCCGCCGCCGCGGCCGTCCGGCTCCCCGGGCGGTTGCTCCGGCGGAACGGGTAGAGCTGGGCGAAGAAGTAGACGAAGGCCGGCACGATCAGCCGCTCCCAGCCGCTCTCGGTCCGCAGCCGGGCCATCTGGGACACCAGGTCGAGGCCGTTGGTCTCGGCGGCCGCGACCAACTCGGCCAGCGAGTCCGGACCGTGCGCGATGTCGGCGTCGGTCAGCAGCAGGTACTCCGGGTCCGGGCCGGCCAGCTCCACGCCGTGCCGCAGCGCCCACAGCTTGCCCGTCCAGCCGGAGGGCAGCGGGGGAGGGGTGATGACGGTCAGCTCCAGGCCCCCGGGGGAGGCCAGTGCGGCGGCGAGTGCGCCGGTGCCGTCGCCGCTGTGGTCGTCCACCAGGATCACCCGGGCCCGCCCGGGGTACTTCTGCGCGAGCAGGGCGGGCAGGCTGACTGGCAGCACCTCGGCCTCGTCGCGGGCCGGCACCACGATCGCGACCTGCGGCCACCGGGCCGGGGGCCGACGCGCCGGGAGACGGATGTCGGTGCGCCAGAAGAGGCCGTGGCAGCACGCCAGCCAGAGCCAGACCAGCAGGGAGAGCAGGGCGATCCACAGCAGGACGGTCACCTGGGCAGTCTGCCGCACAGGGGGCCCGGAGCGGGGCATCGACTAAAGTCTTGCTCTGTGAAGATCGCACTGATGGACTCCGGAATCGGCCTGCTGGCCGCCGCCGCCGCGCTTCGGAAGCTGCGCCCGGACGCCGACCTGGTGCTCTCCTCCGACCCCGCCTCGATGCCGTGGGGGCCGCGCACGCTCGAGGAGGTGACCGCGCTGGCGCTCGGCTGCGCGCGGGCCGCCGCCGCCCTGGAGCCGGACGCGCTGGTGATCGCCTGCAACACCGCCTCCGTCCACACGCTGGCCGCGGTGCGGGCCGAGCTGGAGCCGGGACTGCCGGTCATCGGCACGGTGCCGGCCGTCAAGCCGGCCGCCGCCCTCGGCGGGCGGGTGGCCATCTGGGCGACCCCGTCGACCACCGGCAGCGCGTACCAGCGCGGGCTGATCCGTGACTTCGGCGGGACCGCCGAGATCACCGAGGTCGCCTGCCCGGGGCTCGCGGACGCGGTCGAGCACGCCGACGACGCAGCCATCGACCGGGCCATCGCCGCCGCCACGGCCCGCACGCCCGCGGGGACGGCGGCCATCGTGCTGGGCTGTACCCACTACGAACTGGTGGCCGACCGCATCCGGGCCGCCGTCGCCCCGCTGGCCGCGCCGGGGCTCACGCTGCACGGCTCCGCGGAGGCGGTCGTCGCCCAGGCGCTGCGCAGGGTCACCGGGCCCGCCCGGCTGGGAGGGGGCACGGTGACCGTGCTGCACGCCGGGCGGCCGGTGGCCCTCTCGCCGGCGGCCGCGCGCTATGCGGAGGGGCGCGCCCTGGTGGGTGCGGCGCCTGCGCCGGCTCCTGCGGGCTGACCGTTGGGAGCGCCGTCGTTCTGATCGGTGAGGTCAGGCGACGGCGTGGTCCGCGGCTGTGTGTTCGGCTGTGTGTTCGGCGGTGGGCTTGTCGGTGGGCTTGTCGGTGGTGAGGTGCTCGACGGTGGGGGCCACCGTGCCGAAGAGGTCGGCGATGGTGGTCAGGCTCGCCGTCTGGAGGGTGGCGGCGGGGACGAGGGTGCCGTCGGGCGCCGTCAGGGAACGGGTCGCGGTCGCCTCGGCGACGACGGTCGGCCGGTAGCCGAGGTAGAAGGCGCCCTGGGCGGTGAAGGTGACGCACATGTGGGTCATGAACCCGGCCAGCACCAGATCCGGTCCGGCCCCCAGATCGCGCAGGGTCTGCTCCAGGTCGGTGCCGTGGAAGGCGTTGGGGACCTGCTTGACCACGACCGGCTCGCCCTCGATCGGCGCCACCTCGGGGCTGATGGCGCCGATCTCGGCGCGGACGTCGTAGGGGGTGCCCTCGCCCCCGTCGTTGAGGACGTGGACGACCCGGGTGCCGGCCGCGCGGGCGGCGGCCAGCAGGCGGGCCCCGGCGGCCAGGGCCGCCTCGGCGCCGTCGAGGGCCATGACGCCGGTGCGGTAGGTGTTCTGGAAGTCGATCATCACCAGGGTGGTCCCGTCGAGGCGGGGCAGCGTGTTGTCGAGGCCGATGACATCGCGCAGGGTGGCGGAGGCGTTCATGGGCAGAGGGTCCTTTCGGATCGGAAATCGGCATGGCGAAGCCGCGGGAGCGGGTGCTCGCAGGCCGATGGGGTCGGGACGTCGAGAGGTTGGGACGTCGAGAGGTTGGGACGTCGAGAGGTTGGGACGTCGAGGCTTGGACGTCGAGGCTTGGACGTCGGTGGCTCGGGTGGGTCAGGAAACCGTGCGGAAGCGGCGGCGGTAGGACGCCGGGGTGGTGCTGATCTGCTTGCGGAAGGCGCGGTGAAGGGTCTCCACCGACCCCATGCCGACGGTCGCCGCGATCCGGTCCAGCGGCTGGTCGGTGGTCTCCAGCAGACGGCGGGCCGCCTCGACCCGGGCGGCCTCCACGTAGGCGGCCGGACTGCTGCCGGTCTCCTGGCGGAAGACCCGGGCGAAGTGGCGCTCGCTCAGGCACATGCGTTCGGCCAGTGCGGGCGCCGACAGGTCCTCGTCGAGGTGCTCGGTGATGAACACCCGCAGCTCGTCGATGTCCCTGCGGGCAGGGGCGGGCCGGCTCAGCGGGACGCTGAACTGGCTCTGGCCGCCCTGCCTCCGGAGGTACATCACCAGCTGCCTCGCCACGGCCAGCGCCAGCTCCTCGCCGTGGTCCTCGGCGACCAGGGCGAGTGCCAGATCCATGCAGGTGCTGATGCCCGCGCCGGTCCACACCCGGCCGGAGCGGACGAAGATCGGGTCGGCGTCGACCCGTACCTCCGGATGCTCGGCCGCGAGCTGCGCCGCGGTCGACCAGTGGGTGGTCGCCCGCCGCCCGTCCAGCAGCCCGGCTGCGGCGAGCAGGTGTGCACCCACGCACACCGACGCGATCCGCCGTGCGTGCGGAGCCGTGGCCCTGACCCACTCGACCACGTTGTCGTCGACCCGGGCGACCGGGCCGTCCGGGCGCAGGTCGACCGCGCCGGGCACCAGCAGTGTGTCCACTGCGGCGCCCACGTCGGCGAAGGCCAGGTCCGCCATCAGCCGCACGCCGGCCGAGGTGACGACCAGACCGCCGTCGGGCCCCGCCAGACGGACCTCATAGGCCGCCCGACCGCCGGCCTCCCGGTTGGCCAGGGCGAAGACCTCGGCCGGGCCGGTGACGTCGAGCAGGTCGACATCAGGGAAGACCGCGATGACAACGCGGTGAGGGGTGGGCATGCACCCATCGTGTCGGCATCGCCCGATGACTGCAATGACGGCGATCTGTCACATTCGGCCATCGGGTGCCGGGAGGTGAAACATGTAGACCGGTCTATGGTTTTGCCCGTTGCCCGTTGCCCGTTGCCCGTTGCCCGTTGCTCGCCAGGCTGCCCCGCCGGCCTGCCCGTCTCGCCGAGTCTGCCGGCCCGCGTGGGTGGGGTGGGGACGTGTCGCGGGACTCGTTGCGCAGGAAGTCGGACCGGCCGACTTCCTGCGCGCTGGCCACGGGGGAATGAATATGTAGACCGGTCTACTGAGTTTTGCCCCGGCCCACGTTGGGCCAGAGTGTGGGGGCGGGGGCATGGCCTAGGAAGTCGGGCCGGCCGACTTTACGTGCGCAGCTTCCAGGGCCACGGATATGTAGACCGGTCTACTGAGTTGCGGTGCCGGTGCCATTGCCAGTGCCGGTGCCAGAGCTGGTGCAGGTGCAACTGGAGCGGGCCGCGGGGCCCCCGGCATGGAAAGTCGGGCGGGCCGACTTCCTGTGTGGTCGCGGCCGCGCGGCAGAGGCAATATCGGTAGACCGGTCTACATATTCGGTCGCCGCGAAGCCCTCGGGGGCGGTGAATATGTAGACCGGTCTACCTACTGGACCGCGAACGCAGCGAACGTGCACGTGCGGCCCGCCAGGCCCGGACGGCCGCCGCCCGGCGAAGCCCCGATCCGGTGCTCCCCCCGGGGCGTTGCCGGTGGGTGGCGCTCTACCAGGGGAAGGGGGTGAGGTCAGGCTCGACCCAGCCGGTCTTCGCCGCCTCGCCGGCGAGGGTCTCCGGGCGGTAGAAGCGGGTCGGCAGGTCCTTGTCGAGCAGGGTGGGGTTGCGGTCGGCGAACGCGGTGAAGTCCTCCTCCCCGTGCTCGGCGGCGTGGTGGCCGATCAGCTCGACCCAGGCCTGGGTGAGGGTCGCGTGGTACTTCTCGGGCTTCCCCGCCTTGCGGGCGGTGCGCTGGATGCCCTCGCTGACCAGGTCGGTCGCTGCCGGTACGCCGAAGCGCCGGATGGCCAGCCAGGTCAGTCGGACGTGCTCCCGGTGGCCGAACCCTCCCGCGGTCGCGATCACTTCGGCGATCAGGGCATCGAAATCGGCGGGTCGGGCGGTCATGAGGACACCTCGGTCAGGGCTTGCAGGGCGGCGCGGAGATGGGTGAGCGTCTCGGTCGGCAGGCCGGCGAGTGCGCGGCGCTCCAGGTCGGTGACGGTCTGGCGGATCGTGGTGGCTGCCGCGCGTCCGGAGGCGGTGAGTTCGACGAGTACGGCGCGGCGGTCGCCTGGGCGGGTGCCGCGGGTGATGTGGCCGCGTCGTTCCAGGCGGTCGAGGATGCTGGTCAGCGTCGTGGGGCGGGTGCCGACGGCTGCGCCGAGTTCGGAGACGGTCCGACCCCGGCCGTCGGCGAGGTTGGCGAGCGCGTTGATCTCGGAGGGGGGCAGGTCCAGATCGGCCAGCTCGGCGGCGAGTACCTGCAGGGTGGCGTGGGTGGCTCGCTGTAGTGCGAGCAGGGGCGACCACTCGGGTGGCGCGGATTCGGATGTCACGGTTTCGGACTATACGATTTCGTATTATCTACCGCAAAGCCGAACCCCCGCAAAGCCGAACCCCCGCGGAGCCGAACTCGCGGAGCCTGACCGCTTGCGCTGTCCGTCAGGCCTTCCGACCCGGCCCACCCAAGATTCACTAGACCGGTCTACATATTTCCAGCCGATGCGCCCCCGCCGCGAAGAGCGCATGAGCGAACCGAGCGCCCGGCCGGGAGTGGGAAGTCGGACCCGCCGACTTCCCACTCCCGCGGAGACCCCGACGCAGAGCCGCTCCCGCGCACGGCTCAGGCTCAGGCGACGGCCTGGCCGCGCCAGCGGCGGTAGGCGGGTTCCAGGCCGGAGAGGATGGTGTCGAAGCGGCGGGAGCTGGTCGTCGAGTCGACCTGGAGGCGGCTGATCTGAAGGGGGTGATCGGGCAGTCGGGGGCCGAGTCGGTGGTCGGAGAGGAAGCCGAGCCGGTAGCCCAGCTCCTGCAGGACGGTTTCCGCACGCGGGTCGTGGCCGCCGTCGGGGTACGCGAATGCCACCGGCGGCTCGCCCAGCCAGCGGGTGAGTGCCTCGTGCGCGCCGGTGATCTCCGCGCGGACGGTGACGTCGTCGCACCGGCCGAGGCACGGGTGCCCCTGGGTGTGGTTGCCGATCGCGACCCCGCCCTCGCGCAGGGCGAGCAGGTCGGCGGGGGTGAGCTGTTCCTGGCGGGGCGGCCGCCGGTCGGCGCTGACCCGCAGCTCCTGCAGACTGCGGCGCCGGTCGGGGTCGGGCATGGCCTTCAGTCGGGGCAGCAGCTGCGACGGGTGCCCGCAGTCCAGCGAGCGGGCGCGCCCGCCGTGCCGGGCGAGGAAGTCCGCCTCGTGCCACCAGAACGGTTTCTCCGTCCCGATCAGTTCGGAGATCACGAACGCGGCGGCCGGGATGCCCCGGTCGTTGAGTGCGGGCAGGGCGTGGGTGAGAACGCTGCGGTCGGCATCGTCGAAGGTGATCAGCACGCTGCGCGCCGGCAGCGGGCGTCGTTCCGCGACGGCCTGCTCGACCGCGGCCAGCGAGATGGGGGTGGCGAGTCTTCGTAGCCGGTCCAGCTGGGCGCCGAAGGAGCTCGGATCGGTCACCCCGTGGTAGGCGAGCACCGCCAGCCGCTGCGCCGCGCGGGCCCGGAACAGCGGCTGGACGGGGGCGAAGCGCAGCCATTCGCCCCGACCGTCCGAGCGGCAGGCGGGCGGCTGCGCGGCGTGCCGCCCGGTGGCCCGCTGGTCGAAGGGGGTCGGCTGGTCGAAGGCGGCCGGCTGGTCGACCGTGCCCGGCCGGGGTGCGAGGGCCTCCGGGGCGGACGGGGTCGCGGGGGCGGGCCGGACCGCCGGAGCCACCGGGGCGACCAGCGCGGTCGGTTCCGTCGGGGCCGGTTGCGGTGCCCGGGCCGGTTGCGGTGCGCGGGTCGGCTGAACCTGGGGCAGATGGGACAAGAGGGACTGCGGCGAATGGGGCGGGTGCGCCGGCATGCGCACCGCGGACAGGCCGGCTCCGGCGGAACTGCCCGCGGTGCCGCCGGGGATGGCGGGCATGGCCCTGGAGGCCGATCCCCTGGCGCGGGCCTTGCCGGCCCTGGCCGGGGTGGTGTCGGCCAGGGCGGCCGTGAAGGTCGACGTCGTGGACTGGGACTGCGGCACGGTTCCCCCTCGGTCGCCGATGCGGCGTGGCGGTACCGTCGGAGGACGGAGCCCGGCCTCCGACACCAGGGGGCGGCGGCTCCGCCCCCTGGGCTCTCCGGTCTGCGGCGGGGACTCCCAACCCGCGCCACGGACGGCTCCTGGATCGCTCAATGTAGTGGAGACCCGCACTCCGCGTAGATGGTTGTACCGGACCGTCAAGGATTTTTCATGAACCTGGAACGGACCTGAATCGGCCCGGGTTTGGGAGGCGATCGGGCGCCCCGGAATGCACCGAATGTGCGTCCGGTGCACGAACGACCGCCTCGGTGCCCGACCGCGTCGGTTGCTCAGCGTGACCATGCTGTCCCGTTCCGGGCAGGCTGCCTCCGGCGCTCCCCGGGGGTACCTTGGGACTCATGGCAGACGCGGAACGTGATCATCTCCACCCGCACGGTGCGACCCGGATGGCGCGCGTGTGGAGCGGCGGCGCCCTGGTCACCCACCAGATCCCGCTGGCGGCGGTAGGCCTGGCCTGTCTCGCGGTCGGCATCGTGGTCGCCGTGGAGGTGCCGGACAGTGGCGGTCCGGCCTGGGCGATGGCGGTCGCCGGCTGCCTCGCGGCGGGCGTGTTGCTGCTCGGCCGGATCGCGTTCGCGCTGCTGCGCTATCGGCGCGGCGCCACGCTCTGACCTCCGGCCGTCCGGAGCCGCCGACACGGCGGCAGCCGCGGTCCCGCCGCCGGCAGGCCACCTTCCCAGCCCGCCCGAAGCGTGCGCCGGGGAGCTCTCGCCCGGTGGTAGGAGAGCGCCGGCGCCACCTGAATAGCCGATCGAGCCCAACCGGTCAGATCGGCCGGTTTTCGGCCCATCTGCTTATCCCTTCTCGCTTCTTTCACAATTCCGGGCCATCAGCCCCACAGTTCCCCCTACTGTGAATCCCGTCCACCGCACCAACTGCGGCGGACGCATGGCCACTTGACGGCGCCGGGGAGGGTGCCGCAGAGGCGGACAGCACAGCCCGAGGGGGAGCGATGAGCGGCACCGCCGTGCCCGCGTCGGCAGACACCGGCGGCGACACCCGAACCGCCGACACCACCAAATCCGCCAACACCACCAAATCCACCGAGACCACCGGCACCAACGGCCCTGCCGACACCAGCGGCGGCATCCGCGCCCAGGTCAAGCGCCGGCTGGCCGCCCGGGTCGGGTCCCGCCCGGGCGAGGGCGCCACCGTCCTGATCTACCACCGCGTCGGCGGCGGCAGCCCGGACGAGCTGGACGTCACCACCGCCGCCTTCACCGCCCAGGCCGACCTGCTCGCCGAGCTGCCGCCCGGCCGGGTGGTCTCCCTGGACGAGGCCGTCGACCGGATCGAGGCCGACCGCCGCACCCCCAGCACCGTGCTCACCTTCGACGACGGCTTCGCGGACGTGTACGAGAACGCCTGGCCCCTGCTGCGCGAGCGCTCCCTCCCGTTCACCGTCTACCTCGCCAGCGGGCACGTCGGCGGCGAGATGCGCTGGGAGGGCTCGACCGCCAAGACCGCGGGCGCCCCGGCGCTCAGCTGGGAGCAGCTGCGCGAGATGACCGACTCCGGCCTCTGCACCGTCGCCAACCACACCCGCAGCCACGCCCGCCCCGAACTGCTCTCCACCGCCGAGCTCGACGCCTGCAACGACGACGTCGAACAACACCTCGGCCTGCGCCCGCGCCACTACGCCTACACCTGGGGCGTGCCCGTCCCGCACATGGAGCCGGCCCTGCGAGCCCGCTTCCGCACCGCCGCCACCGGCGAGGTCGGCCGCAACACGCCCGGATTCGACCCGGTGCGGCTGTGCCGGGTACCGGTCCGCCGCACCGACCCGATCGAGTTCTACCGCGCCAAGCTGTACGGGCGGCTGATCCCCGAACGGGCCTACGCCCGGATCGTCGCCACCGCCAAGGCGGTGGGCGCCCGTGCCTGAAGCCCGCACCCCCGAACCGCGGACGCCGCCGCCGCGGCTGCGCGGCCCCGGCGGCCGCCCGCTGCGCGTCGCCCACCTCACCACGGTCGACATGAGCCTGCAGCTCCTCCTCGCCACCGAGCTCAAGGTCGACCTGGAGGCAGGCTTCGAGACCTACGGCATCAGCGCGCCCGGCCCCTACGTCGACCAGCTCACCGCCATCGGCGTCCGCCACGAACCCCTGCACAACCTCACCCGCGCCTGGCAGCCGCGCGCCGACGCCGCCGCCGCCCGCGAGCTGCTGGCCGTCCTCGACCGGCTGCGCCCCGACGTCCTGCACACCCACAACCCCAAGACCGGTGTGCTCGGCCGCGTGCTCGGCCGCCTCGCCCACGTGCCGGTCGTCGTCAACACCTGCCACGGCCTCTGGGCGCAGGCCCACGACCCGCTCGCCAAGCGGGCGTTCGTCCTCGGCGCCGAGGCCTTCGCGGCCCGCTTCTCGCACGCCGAGCTGTACCAGAACGGCGAGGACCGGCGGACCCTAGCCCGCGCCGTCCCGGCCCGCCGCTCACGGGTCGTCGGCAACGGTGTCGACCTCACCCGCTTCGCCACCGACCCCGGCGACCGTGCCCGTACCCGCGCCCGGCTGCGCGCCGAGATCGGTGTCGGCCCGGAGGAGCTGCTGGTCGGCGGCGTCGGACGGCGGGTCGCAGAGAAGGGCATCGGCGAGTACGCCGAGGCGGCCCGGGCGCTGGCCGGCAAGGCCCGGTTCGTCTGGATCGGCCCGGACGACCCCGACAAGCCCGACGCGCACGGCGCCGAGTCCGGCGTCGAGTTCCTCGGCACCCGGGCCGACATGCCCGCCGTGTACGCGGCCCTCGACGTCTTCGTCCTCCCCTCCTACCGGGAGGGCTTCTCCCGCTCCGGCATGGAGGCCGCCGCCGGCGGCCTCCCGATGGTGCTCAGCGACATCCGGGGCTGCCGGGAGATCGGCACCCACGACGAGCACCTCCTCCTCACCCCGCCCGGTGACGCCCGGGCCCTCACCAGCGCGCTGGACCGGCTTCTCACCGAGCCCGGCCTGCGCGAACGGCTCGGCGCCGCGGCCCGGCACCGTGCCACGGCGCACTTCGACCAGCGCGCCGTCGCCCGGGTCTCGCTGGAGACCTACGCGGCCGTCGCCCGCGCCAAGGGACTGCCCTGGACGGTCGACTGAGCCCACCAGCACCCACCACACCGCATCAGGGGGAAGGACCGTCATGAAGCGAGGGGGGGACCTCGCGGTCACCGTCCTGGCCGGAATCGTCGCGATTCCGCTGGGATTGCTGATCGCCCTGCTGATCCGCTGCACCATGGGCGGACCGGTGCTCTTCCGCCAGACCAGAACCGGTTGGCGCGGCAAGGAGTTCGCGATCCTCAAGTTCCGCACCATGCGGGACAGACGCTTCCCCGAGGAGCCGGACGCACCGCGCATCACCTGGCTCGGCGACCTGCTTCGCAAGACCAGCCTGGACGAGCTGCCGCAGCTGTGGAACGTCGTACGCGGCGAGATGGGCGTGATCGGGCCCCGGCCCACCCTGCCCGAGCAGGTCGTCCACTACTCCCGGCGCCAGCGCGGCCGCCTCGACGTCCGGCCCGGCCTCACCGGCTGGGCCCAGGTCCAGGGGCGCAACTCGATCACCTGGCCCCAGCGCATCGAGCTGGACCTCTGGTACGTCCAGCACCGTTCGCTCCCGCTCGACTTACGGATTCTCGCCCTCACCGTCAAGGTGCTGCTGCGCCCCAGCGGTGTCACCGCCGCCGGCGGGGTCAACCCCGGCTTCCCCGCGCCCACCGAACCGGCCGCCACCACGGCCGCGACCTCGGCCGTCACCACGGATACCGCAGGTGCTGCCGCAGCCGCTACCGCTCCCAGGCCGCGGCAGACCATCAGCCTGCCCCGGCAGGCCACCTCCTCCCGCCTCGCACCGCCCGTCCGCACCGCCGTCGAGGAGGCGTCCTGAACCCGTCGGCCGAGGATCCGACCCGCAGGGGTCTCCAAAGAGGCCGCACCGACCCGACCGGGCGGCTGCGACCGGCTGGGGCAGGATGACCGCCATGACCGCCATGACCGCCATGAGCGACGAACAGCGAGAGCTCTGGATCGCCGGCGCCGGGGGCGTCGGCCGCGAGGCGCTGGACACCGCGCTCGCGGCCGGCGTCCCGGTGGCGGGCTTCCTCGACGACCGGCAGCACGGCGCCACCGTCCGCGGCCTGCCCGTCCGCAGGCCCGACACCCTGCCGCCCGGCGCCCACTACCTGGTGGGCATCGCCGACCCGGCCGTCCGACAGCGGCTCACCAGCCTGCTGGACGGCCTCGGCGCGGTGCCGGCCACCCTGGTCCACCCCCGGGCGATCGTCGCGCCCGAGACCGTGCTCGGCCCCGGCTGCCTGGTGATGGGCGGCGCCTACGTGTCCAGCAGCGTGCGGCTCGGCGCGCACAGCCAGGTCCACTACAACGCCACCGTCGGCCACGACAGCGTGCTCGGGGAGCGGGTGACGGTCTATCCGGGCGGCAACGTCTCCGGCGCGGTCCTGCTCGCCGACGGCGCCACCGTCGGCAGCAACGCCGTCGTGCTCCAGGGCCGCAGGATCGGTGCGGGCGCCTTCGTCGGCGCCGCCGCCGTGGTGACCCGGGACGTGCCGCCGGGCGAGGTGGTCGTCGGCTCGCCGGCCAGGCCGCTGCGCACGGGAGTTCCTGGATAGGCTCGGGGCATGGCCATCCCCCCGTTCCTCGCTGAACTCCGGTCCCTTGTCGGTACCCGCCCCCTCTGGCTCAGCTCCGTCGTCGCCGCCGTCTTCGACGACGAGGGCCGGGTCCTGCTCGCCCAGCGCACCGATGACGGCCGCTGGGCGCTGCCCGGGGGCATCCTCGACCCCGCGGAGCAGCCCGCGGACGGCGTGGTGCGCGAGTGCCTGGAGGAGACCGGCGTCATCGCCGTTCCGGAGCTGCTCGCCTCCGTCGACGTCTCGCCCGAGGTGGTCTACCGCAACGGCGACGTGACGCAGTACCTGAACCTCACCTTCCGCTGCCGTGCGGTGGGGGGTGAGGCCAGGGTCAACGACGAGGAGTCGCTCGCGGTGGGCTGGTACGCCCTGGACGCGCTGCCGCCGATGACGGAGTCCGAGCACCAGCGGCTGCGGCAGGCGCTGGAGTGCCGGGGCCCGGCCGCCTTCGAGTGGGAGGGCAAGGAGCGGCCCTGACCGGCCCCCGTCGCGCGATCGGCCGCCGGACGCGCCGAGCGGCGGCCAAAGTGCACCGAGCGGCCGTCAGAGCGTGCCGAACCACTCCGCGGTCCGCTCCAGCCCCTCGCGCAGCGGCACCGGCCTGACGTCCGGAAACAGCTCGCGCAGGCGGGAGTTGTCCGCCTGGGAGTCCCGGACGTCGCCGGGCCGGGCCTCGGTGTGGGCCACCTCGACGGGGTGGCCGAGCACCGACTCCAGCTCGCCGACCAGCTCCAGGAGCGTGGTGCGGGTCCCGAAGGCGAGGTTCACCGGGTCGGCGTGCACCACCCGGCGCAGCACCGCCTCGGTGATCACCTGGGTGACGGTGCCGATGTAGGTGAAGTCCCGGCTCTGGCCGCCGTCCCCGTGCACGGTCAGCGGGCGGCCGGCCAGCGCGGCGTCGAGGAAGGCAGGCACCACGGCCGCGTAGGCGTGCCCGGCGGGCTGCAGCGGGCCGAACACGTTGAAGAACCGCAGCGGCAGCACGCCCAGGCCGTAGCAGTGGTGGTAGGCCGCCAGATACGCCTCGGTGGCCAGCTTGCTGACGGCGTACGGGCTCATCGGGGCGGTGCGCATCGTCTCGCGCTTGGGCAGCTCGCGGTTGGCGCCGTAGACCGAGGACGAGGAGGCGGCGGCCACGTACGGCCCGCCGGCCCGGCGGGCGGCCTCCAGCACCTCCAGCGTGCCGGTGGCGTTGGCGTGGTGGCTGGCCAGCGGGTCGCTCACCGAGCGCGGGACGGAGGGCAGCGCGGCCAGGTGGACCACCGCGTCGGCACCCGTGAACGCCTCGTCCAGCAGGGCGGGTTCGAGGATGCTGCCCTCGTAGAGCACGGCGTCGGTACCGGCCAGATTGGCCTTGCTGCCGGTGGACAGGTTGTCCACGACCCGGACCTGGGCCACCTCGGGGCGGGCCAGCAGGGCCCGGACCAGGTTGGCCCCGATGAATCCGGCTCCGCCGGTGACGACCACGCGCATGGCTGAGGCTCCCCCCTCCGACCATCCGGCCCGCTCGGCCGGCCCTGTGCCGATGGTAGCCGGACGGTCACCCGCCGTGGGGTGGAACGGTGATACCCGGCCGACCGGCCGCATCGGGCCGGTCCTGACCCGCCGGAACGGGGAGCCGGGGGGACGCGACGGCCCAGACCGGGCCCGGTCAGTCCTTGCGCTGCCGGTAGGCCTCCTCGGCGGCGTCCAGCACCGCCGCGAGGTCGCCGCCGGCCGTCGCGGTGGCGACGGCGGCCACCGCGCCCTCCACGAACGGGGCGTCGGCGAACCGGACGGGGAACGGCAGGCCGTGCTCGTCCGCGGCGGCGAGCAGGGCGCGCACGGTGCCCACCGCGCCGCCCAGGTCCGCCAGCACCACCACCCCGTGGCCCTGGTCGACCCGGCGGGTGGCGGCGGCGACCAGTACCGCGCTGATGCCGGGGCCGGACACCAGGTCGCCACCGGTACCGACGACCGGGGCGGGGGAGTCGGAGCCGACCAGTGCCAGGGCCAGGGCGCGGACGGCGGTGGCGAGGTCCCGGCTGTGCGAGACCAGGACGATCCCGACCCGTCCGTGCGTGGGCGGCCGGCCCGGCGCGGTCCGGGGCTGCGGGGCGCGGCCGGGCGGGGTGCGTGGCGCCGGGGGGTGGGCCGAGGGGGCCTCGGAGATGGGGATGACATCGGCGCGGGTGCCGTCCCGGCGGCTCATCGGCTTCTCCTGGGGGCGATGGGTGGGGGCCTTCCACACTCTGGCAGCTGTCCGCCGCCCAGCGGCGCGGGACACGGCCGGCCCGGCCTCGCTTTGGGACCTGTCCGGCACCGCCGGGCGGCCGACGGGGTCGCAGGACGGGGTCGGAGAGCGGGGCGGACGGCGGGGACCGGTCCCCGGTCGGGGGAGTCCTCGGCAACCCGCTGAACTCGGCGGCGGCGGTGGCTAGGCTGGCGTCCGACAAGCCGTCGGGAGGAGACCGGATAGTGGCAGCCAACATCGGGACTGACGTGGAGACGGCCGGCGCGGCGCAGGAGCTCGCGCCGAGCGGGAAGCCGAGGGTGGACTTCACCGGAGCGACCTGGTTGTGCAGCAGCCAGGGCGTCGGGGACGTCCAGATCGCCTTCGTGGACGGCTACATCGGGATGCGGGACGGTCGCCAGGAGGACGGCCCGGTTCTGGTGTTCACGCCCGGCGAGTGGCGGGCCTTCGTGCTCGGCGCACGGGACGGCGAGTTCGACCTCACCTGAGGCGGGATTCGAGCGGGCCCCTTCGCCGGGGCCCGCTTCCGCACGTCCTGCCCCGTCCGCGCGTCCTGCCTGGGCCCGTGCAGCCCGGGCTCGGGCTGCACGGGCCCCAAGACCTACCCGGTCCTCAAGGCCTGCCCGATCCGGAGGGACCGCCTCCGGACGGGCTTGACGCGCGAATCCCCGACGCCCGGGTTCTTGACGGCTCGGTCCTTGACAGGCAGGTCCTTGACGCGGCCGAGCGGTCTCCCGCACGGCCGCTCCGGCCAGCGCCTTGGGGCAGCGAAGCGACTCCGGTCCTGCCCGTTGGTGCAGACCTGGCGGGCCGCAGAACCCCCGCCAAACCCCCGAACAACGCCCGGCAGGTCACGTTTCCCTACCCGCCAGGTCACAGATCATCGCTTGAGCGTGCCCCGTCATAATTTCTGTTGACTGTTAGACAAACGCAGCTCAGAGTATGAGCACAGGCAGACGCCGTGCCCACCGCCCCCACGCGGCCAGACACGGCGCCTGCTGTGTGGCCCGGCAGCGCTAGCCAGGCCTGCCTCCCAGTCATCCCCTGCGCACCGGGGTGCGTCGGCCGGTCCCGGCCCACAAGGGGCCGGCAGTCGCCGGGAGGCTGGCACCGACGCCGAGAGCGACTCGACGGCGGAACCGGGTGCTCGGGACCCGCACGCCCCCACGCGGCGGCGTCCCGAGCAGATCCGCGGGAGCGACGGGCCGGGGCCCCGCGGACCTTGCTTGTGTGACATGGAACTGTTGGCTTGTGTGCTGTGCTGTGTGCGACGACGAAGCTGGGTGCTCGGCGGATCGGCACGACAATGTGCACAGTGAGGGATACGCGTGTAGGGCCGCGTTGCGACATGCCGTCCCCCCGGAGGGTGAAACCCAGAACGGCTGTCGTGCTGAACCGAACGTAGCCCGGACGGTTGCTCAGAGTCAACATTGGTCTCTGAGCGTCGATCTCCGTCCGGTGCCCCACCCACCCCGCGAACGCGGTGTGCCGGGCACGTACGATGTTCCCATGTCTTTTCTCCGCCGTCGCTCCGGACAGCCCGCCGGCCCGGACTTCGACGTGCTCGCGATGGACCCGGGCGACTGGCCCGGCGACTTCGGTGCGGCCATGATGACCGGCCCGGACGGCTCCTGCCAGGGTATTTTCCTGCGCTACGACCTGTTCGGGGGCAGAGGCCCGGCGATGTTCATCGGCAACCTCCCCGAGGGCTCGCCCGCCAGGGAGACCGGGGACGAGGTGCCCTTCGAGGTCCGGCAGCTGCTCGCGGCGCTGGAGAACGAGGAACCGGTCGAGTTCGTCTCGGTCGAGGACTTCCCCGTGATGCTCGGCGACGACCTGCTGATCGTGAAGAAGGTCAAGGTCAGCGAGGGTCGGGTGTTCTGCTCCCAGTTCGGGCGCAGCGACGGCGTCCAGGTCACCATCGCCTCCTGGGACCGGCCGATTTCGGACGACCTCTACCAGTTGCTCAAGCCGCTCCCGGCGGACATGTTCCAGCAGGGCTGAACCCGGCGGGCCGGTGCGTCGGCCCGGCCGGGCCGGGGCCCGCTCCCCGGGCGCTGCTTGACGGTTTCGATCACCGCTTCGTACAGTCGCGAACATGTCGTGCCGTCTCCCGCTGCTGACCCGCCGCAGCTATCTGGACCTGCGGCGCACCGCCAGCGCGGCGTGTCCGGGCCACTGAGGGGGATTCGTCCCCGAGGCGGTGGGTGGTCGGCCGAGCGGCCGGCGCCGATCCGGGGGCGGATGTTGCGCTGACCTCCGGGGCCGCCAACCGGTACCGCACGCCCGTCCGGCGTGCCGCCCGCAGTTGCCGAGCCCACGCTGCCGCCCGGAGGCACCAGCACCATGACCAGCACCGCGACCACCACCACCGGCGACGAGTCGCCGCTCGCCGCCGCGCTCGCCGGACTGCCCCGGGTCGTCGACCTGCTCGCCGCCCGCGCGGAGGAGCACGACCGCGACGCGACCTTCCCGTACCAGGGCATCGAGGCCGTGCACGAGGCCGGGCTGCTCACCCTGACGGTCGCCCAGCGGTACGGCGGACCGGGTGGCACGCTCGCCGACGTCGTCCGGGTGCTCGCCCAACTCGGGCGCGGGGACGCCTCGGTGGCCGTGGTCACCGCGTTCACCCTGCTTCAGCACGCCGAGCAGGCCCGGACGGCGCCCTGGCCGACGGCCGGCTACCGGCGGCTGCTCACCGAGTCCCGGCGCGGCCCGGCGCTGGTCAACACCCTGCGCGCGGAGCCCGGCGGTCAGGGCGGCGGCGCGCACGGGGCCGGTGGCCCGCCGGCCACGGTGGCCCGGTGGGAGGGCGACGGCTGGCTGCTCAGCGGCCGCAAGACCTACTGTGCCGGTGCCGAGGCGCTGGCCTGGATGGCCGTCACCGCGCGGACCGACGAGCCGGTGCCGCGGATCGGCACCTTCCTGGTGCGGGGCGAGAGCGAGGGCATCGAGGTCGACCCGACCTGGGACCAGCTCGGTCTGCGGGCCAGCGCCTGCCACGACGTGGTGCTGGACGACGTCCGGGTGCCGGCCGACCTCGCGCTCGGCCTGACCGCGCCGAGGGCCTCCGCCTCGCAGAAGGCCGCACCGAACGCCCCGCTGAAGGCCGCGCCGAAGACCTCCGCCGCACCCGGCTCCGGCCCCGGTCGGGCCGCCGCCGCCGAACTCACCCGCGCCTGGCACGACCTGGCGCTCTCCGCCGTCGCCCTCGGGGTCGCCCGCTCCGCCCAGGACTGGCTGGTCCGCTTCCTCAACCAGCGCACTCCGGCCAATCTGACCGAGCCGCTCGGCAGCCTGCCCCGCTACCGCTGCGCCCTGGGTGAGATCGAGGCCCAGTTGATCGGCGCCGAGGAACTGGTCAACGGCCTGGCCCCCCGGGTCGATCTGGCCGAGCCGGACGCCGTGGCCAGGACCGGCCCCGCCCACCTGCTGGCCACCCGCGCCGCGATAGCCGCCGTGCAGCAGGCGGTGTCGCTGACCGGCAACCCGGGGCTGAGCCGGCGTCACCCGTTGGAGCGCTACCTGCGCGACGTGCTCAGCAGCCGGGTGCACCTCGCCCCGGACGAGGCCGTCCTGGACGCCGCCGGGCGGGCCGCCCTGGAACGCGGCGGCCCCCGACCGTAGCCCGGCCCCGGACGCGCGCTCAGCGGCCGCCCCGCGCGCCGGTGTTGTACGCCGGTCTCGCGCGCCGGCGCGCAACACCGGACCGGGCTCGGGGCCTGGTGTCAGGCCCCGGCCTCAGCGGGCGCGGACCTCAGCGGGTGCCGACCGCGGCCCGGACGGCCCGGCGGGCCAGCGCGGCGTCGTCGTACAGCCGGCGGATCATGATCCGCTGCTCCTCGCCGGCGCCCGGCACGTCGTACAGCCGGATCTCCCGCATCAGCACCAGCACCAGGTTGACCAGGAACGCGTCCCGGGCCAGCGTGCCGCCGCTCTGGGCGAGTTGGCTGATCTGGCGGCGGGCCGCGGTGTCCCCGGAGAGCACGCTCCACAGCACCGCGAGGTCGTAGCCCGGCAGGTACCAGCCGGCCTGTTCCCAGTCCACCAGCACCGGCCCGGAGGGCGCCAGCAGCATGTTGCTGAGCAGCGCGTCGCCGTGGCAGAGCTGGAGCGGGGTGTGGCTCAGGCCGTGCAGCAGACCGCGCAGGTCGCCGGCGTCCCGGTCGGTGAGCTGGCCCACCGAGTGGTACCGGGCCACCTCCAACTGGTAGTCCAGCCGTGGCTGGAACACGTCGGTCGGCGGCCGCCACAGGTTGAGCGTGCGGACGGCGGTGAGCAGCGCCCGGACCTCGCCCGGGGTGGGCGAGTTGACGGGGTGGCGCTCGCGGGCGGCGGGCCGGCCGGGCACCCGCTCCATGACGAGTACGCAGCGGTCGTGGTCGGCCGCGACCAGCCGGGGCAGCCGGACCGGCGGACGGTGCCGGACGAAGGCCCGGTAGACCGCGACCTCGTGGTGGAAGTCCGCCACCAGCTGTTCGAAGTGCTCACCTCGGACCGCCTGTGGGGAAAGGCACTTGGCGACCACCGGGGCACGCCCGATGGTGCCCGCCACCAGGATGTGGCGGCTCCCCTCCCGCAGCACCTGGCGCGGGGTGAACGCGGGACATATCCGCGCGACGCTCGCGAGGGCGGCCCGCACCGTCGGGGTCTGCAGGGCGGCCGGGTCGATCCGCTCGGGACCGCCGGGCTGGCCCGGGCGGTGCGGCGGACGCAGCGCCCGGCCGTCGCCGGGACGGGCGAAGGGGGGCCGGGGAGCGGTGGCCGGGGAGGCCTCGGGGGTGCGCAGTCCCAGCGCCGCACGGCCGGCCTGGCCCCGCGCGTCCGTGGACCGGCCGTCGGCACCGCGCGGGGCCGCGGGGCGGCTCGGCGGCACCTGCTTCGGGCCGGGACGGCCGGTGGCTGCGGTGGGGGGGCGCAGCGCGGTGCGGGTCGCGGTCGGCGTGGGGGTGGTCGCTGAGGAGTACATGGGGTGAGGGTGGTCCCTTCCTGTCCGTCGGCGGGTGGGCCCCGCGGTGCGGGGAGGCCGGTGCCTTGTGCTTCCTGGCGTGGCGGCGGCCCTTGCCCGGTGCGATGGGTGGAGCGCGGGCGCCGGGCACGGACGCGGGGCCGAAGCCCCTGCGGCAGTGGACCGGCCGCCCGCACCCTGGGGAATGCGGTCGACCGGTGCTGCCGTGGCCGTGCCCGGCGCCCCCGCGCCACCCGGCCGCGCCACCCCCTCGGGTGAGGACCGGGGACGCCCTGTGACACGGACGGGGGAGGACCCCGGACCCGGCCTTGGGCGCCTCCGACCCGAGGGGCGAGGTGGCGCACCTCTACATGACACCCGGACGGCACTGGTTGGTAATGTGGCGGACCCTGGCGAAGCCTGGCGAATGCTCGCCTGGCACATGACGGAGCCTCTAGCCTCGAACCAGCCGAGGAACCTGGGGGCTTCACGTGAGCAGGGGACCCAACACCCGACTCGCCGATCTGTTCGTCCTGGCCGGATGGTCCAAGGGCGAGCTCGCGCGGCTGGTCAACCGTCGGGGTGCCGCGATGGGACAGCAGCAGCTGTCCACCGACACCTCGAGGGTGCGACGTTGGATCGAGCAGGGGGAGATCCCGCGCGATCCGGTGCCGAGGGTGTTGGCAGCCGTGTTCACGGAGCGGCTCGGCCGTGTCGTCACCACTGAGGACCTCGGTCTGGAACGACACCGGCCCACCAGGTCCGGAGCGGCGCAGTCCGCAGCAGTGCCATGGGAGCCGGATCGAACGGCCGCGGTCCTCACCGAGTTCACGGGAATGGACCTCATGCTCAACCGACGTGGATTGGTGGGCGCGGGCGCCGCGCTCACGGCCGGGGCGGTCATCGCCGACTCCCTGAAGGGCTGGTTGGGAGGGGACGCGGTCGCGTACGCGGCCGAGGTCCCCGGCCCCCGGCAGGTCGTCACCCAGGGCGGTGCGCGGCCGGTGGTGGATGTGTACGACGCGGGCCCGGTCGGGCTCGACGAGGTGGAGGCGCTGGAGCGCTCCGTCCAGGTCTTCCGGGCCTGGGACGCGGCGCGCGGCGGCGGACTGCAGCGCAAGGCGGTGGTCGGTCAGCTCAACGAGGTGGGCGGGTTGTTGACGCACCGCCACAACCAGGTGGTGGAGCAGAGGTTGTGGCTGGTCGCCGCCAACCTGGCGGTGCTGGCCGGCTGGATGTCGCACGACGTGGGCCTGGAGTCGACGGCGCAGAAGTACTTCATGATCGCCGCGGAGTCGGCCAAGGAGGCCGGCGACCGACCGCGGGCCGGCGAGGCGATCTCCCGGGCCGCCCGGCAGATGGTCCACCTCGGCCGGGCCGACGACGCGCTCGACCTGATGTCCGCGGCCAGGGCCGGCGGCGGCCGGGTGCTGCCCAGGACGCGGGCGATGCTGAACACCGTGGAGGCCTGGGCGCACGCCTCGATCGGGCACTCGCAGGACACCTACCGGCTGCTCGGCGAGGCCGAGGACCTCTTCGCCGAGGACGTGACCGAGCCGCCGCCGTCCTGGATGCAGCTGTTCGACGAGGCCGAGCTGCGCGGGATGCAGGCGCTGGTGCTGCGCACGCTCTCCGAGCACGACCCGTCGGCGGCCCCGCAGGCCCGTCGGCACGCCGAGCGGGTGATCAAGCTGCGCGAGGGCACGGGGCAGCTGCGTTCGGCGCTGTTCGACCGGCTCACGCTGGCCTCGCTGCACTGGATCACCGGTGAGCCGGACGCGGCGGAGTTCCAGGCCAAGATGGTGATGAACCTGATCGGGCAGAACTCCTCGCACCGCACGTGGGACCGGTTGCGGGAGATGTACCGGTTGACCGCCCGCTACCGCGGCCTGCCGGTGGTGGACGAGCTCCGGGCCGAGCTGGGCCGGGAGCTGCGGACGGCGGACGCCAAGAACCGGCCGAAGCCGGCCTGATCCCCGGCCGGGGTTCGGGCCGGTGGTGTTCGGGCAGGGGCTGGGCCGCGTTCGGGTCGGGCTTCGGCGGGCCTTCGGCGGGTCGGGCGTCGAGTCGGCGTTGAGCCGGGATCGAGCGGGCCCGGCCTCGGGCGGGCCGGCTTCGGTCAGGCCGGGCGGAGCATCATCCGCAGGGCGGTGACGGTGCCGTCCACGCCGATCACCGGCTCGCCCGCGCACTCGACCGCGCCGTGCCCGCCGCCGGGCCGGCGGACCAGGACGGTGCCGACCGCGCAGCGTCCGTGCACCAGGGCGTCGGTCATCATCCGGCGCAGCAGCGGCCGGTCGGCCTCGTCGAGCCGGTCGGGCAGCCGGTCGAGGCTGAGCGGGGCCTGCCCGGGGTCGCACCCGAGCAGTCGGAACGTCTCCGCCGACCACCGGATGTCGTCGGTCAGGAGGTTCCACTCGGCCGAGCCGACGCCGGGCCCGGGCGGCGTCTGTGCGGTGCCGTCCATCGTGCTGCCCACGCTGCCGTCCGTCGCGTCGTCCGCCGGTCCCGTCGCCGAGGCGGTCGGACCGCCTGCCGCTTCGTCCGCGGGGCTGTCCGCCGGGCCTTCCGCCATGGCGGTGCCCGGCGGACGGGCGGCGGGGCTGGAGGGGCTCATAGCAGATCCATCGGGCCGGGGGCAGGGCGGGGTGGTGGAACGACTGTCGCACAGCCGCGTCCCCCCGGTGAGGGATTTGCCGAGATCCCGGCAAAATTCCTGCGGCATATGCCAGTGCGGTGCAAGGGTCCATCGCCCTGTGTGCGGCGGGGCGTCCCAGGCGGTAACCTTCGGTGATTCCGGCGCCCGGGCGCCCACCGCAGTACCGACCAGAGCCCCCGGCGACGGAAATCCCGTTGCCACTACGACCGCCGCAACGGATGCTGACCTCATGTTCGAGCCAGTGATAGCACCTAGTGCCAGCCTCCTCGGCCTCCTTCAGCGAGGCCGCGGTGACGGGCAGCTCCATGCGCTGGCCGCCGACCGCACCGAAGCCATTGCCGCGCTGCAGGAGTGCGTCACCAGGGATCCGCGAGCCGACTGGCAGGTCGAGAACCGCTCCCTCTACTACGCACGCCTCTACATGGAGCTGGAGGCGCCGCTCGGCGGCATCGAGGACCACCTGCACGACCCGGAGGACCTCCTCGACGACGACGAGGGCCGGACGGGCCTCGCGCTGTCGGTCCTGGGCCACCTCGCCGCGTACGGCCGGCGCGACGCGCTGCTGATGCTGCGCGAGTACGCCGCCACCGGCACCAACTGGGCCTGGGCCCTGGACGAGCTGGCGCTGCGCGACGACGACCGCGGCCTGCTGCTGCTCGGCACCGCGGTGCTGGACCGGTTCGCGCCCGGCCCCGAGGGCGACGCCGAGCTGCGCGAGGTCATCCGCGGCGCGTACGAGCCGAGGCCCTGGCGGCTCTGGGCCGCCTACCACCCGAGGGTCGCCGCCGCGAGCGAGCAGTCCCCCTTCGACGTCTGGCAGCGCCAGCTGAACCGCAGCGGTGCCACCCCCGGCTGGTCCACCGCCGACGTGCTGGTCTGGGCCGACCAGGGCGACCTCGGCGGACTGACCGCCGGCGCCTTCACCCGGCAGCCCGACCGCCCCGAGTCGGCCCGGGGGTCCGACGGCGATCCGTCCGGCCCCGACGCCGGCGACCGCCGGGCGGCCGCGGCCGCCCGCTGCCTGGCCGCCGTGGTGCGCCCCGAGGACCGTCCCGCCGTGCTGGAGGCCGCCAGTGGCGGTCTGCCCGGCGCCCGGCGGGCCGCCCTGCGCTACCTGGTCGACCAACAGGACCCGGCCGCCGCCATCCTGATCGAGGCCGCCGCCGCCGATGTCGACGACCGGATCGTGCGCACCGCCCTGGAACTGCTCGGCCGGATGCGCGGCCCGGAGGCCCTCGCCCACGCCCGCCGCTGGGCCGACCCGGCCACCGGCGGCGCCGACAGCGCCCTCGGGGAGGCCGCCGTCCAGCTGCTGGCCGATGCCGGCGAGGCCTGTGACGCGCCCCTGGTGGTCGACGGGCTGCGCCGCTGGGTCTCGGTGCGCGGGGTCTCCGGTACCGGGCTCGGGTCGCTGGTCGACGGCGCGGGGCGGCTGGCCGCCGCCGGAGCCGTCCCCGTCCTGCGCCACATCTACGGCGAGGCCGCCTCGTCCGAGCTGCGCGGCCGTGCGGCCCGCGCGCTCGCCGTGACCGACGTGCACTTCCCCGAGGGCCCGGCCGTCGAGTGCCTCTGGGACTGCGAGGAGGCCACCCGGGAGCTCGCCGCCCGGCATGTCGCCACCACCGGCGACGCCCGCGTGCTGGAGCGCCTGCGCCGCCTCGCCGCCGACCCTGCCGAGGAGGCCGAGGTGCACGCCGCCGTCCGCGGCCGCCTGACCGCCGCCCGGGAGCGCGGGCGCTAGATTCCCCTTGGGCCGGTGGCCGGATACGACGAACGGCCCGGGGGCTTCTGCTCCCGGGCCGTTCGCTTGCCGTGCCGTGCCGTGCCGTGCTGTGCTGTGCGGTGCCGTGTCCTGCCGGCCGCTTCCGCTTCCGCTTCCGCTTCCGCTTCCGCCTCCGTCGCGGCGCCGGACCGGCGCCGCCGTGCTGCGGATCGGGGCCGGCGTTCTGCAATGCCGTTCTAGTTCTTGCGCTACTTGACCACGCCGGCGTCGGGGCTGAGCGTGCCGACGCTCACCAGGACGATGATCAGAATGCCGAGCAGCACGCGGTAGACCACGAACGGCATGAAGCTGTTGTTCGAGATGTACTTCAGGAACCAGGCGATCGCGGCGTAGCCGACCACGAAGGCGATCAGGGTGGCCAGGATGGTCGGACCCCAGGCGGGCGCCGGGCCCTCGCCGATCTTGAAGAGCTCCAGCAGGCCCGAGGCCAGCACCGCCGGGATGGCGAGCAGGAACGAGTAGCGGGCCGCCGCCTCGCGGCTGTAGCCGAGCAGCAGGCCCGCGCTGATGGTGCCGCCGGAGCGCGAAACGCCGGGGATGAGCGCCAGTGCCTGGGCGAGGCCGTATCCGGCCGCGTGCGGCAGGGTCAGGTCGCTGATCGGCTTGGCGTGCCGGACGGCCCGGGTGCGGTCGGCCACCGCGAGGATCAGGCCGAAGACGATCAGGGTGGTGCCGATGATCCGCAGGTCGCGGAGGTTGGTCTCGATGGTGTCCTGGAACAGCTTGCCCAGGATGCCGATCGGCAGGGTGCCGATGATCACGAACCAGCCCATCCGGGCGTCCTGGTGCGAGCGCAGCGCCGGACGGAACAGCGAGAGCGTCCAGGTCTTCACGATCGAGGCGATGTCGCGGCGGAAGTAGATCAGCACCGCGGACTCGGTGCCGAGCTGGGTCACGGCGGTGAACGCCGCGCCCGGGTCGTCCCAGCCCAGCAGGGCCGAGAAGACCCGCAGGTGGGCGCTGGAGGAGATCGGCAGGAACTCGGTGAGACCCTGGATCAGGCCGAGGACGGCCCCGTGGAACCAGTCGATCACCGGACACCCGCCCAGGGTATCCGTCGCTCGATGCGCATCAGTGGTCCTTGCTGGTCGGTGCGGGAGCATGCCGACGGCATGCCTGTGTCACATGCCGATGGCATGCGAACCGCCGGTCCCGCCCGGCGCTCGGGCCGCGCGCAGGCCCGGCGCGCGCGCCATGGTACGCGGTGAAGGTGACGACTCTCCGCGCCGCCCCCACCGCCCCGCAGTGCGGCCGCCCGGTGGTCAGCCCGTCGCGAGTGCGCGGACCCAGGTGCGGTCCTCCGTCAGATACGCGTCCACGGCCAGCCCGGCATCCGCCAGGGCCTGCTCGAACTGGGCCGTGTCGAGCGGCCGGGAGCGGAAGGTGTGGGTCCAGCGCGCGTCCGGGAACTCGTACTCGATCAGGACAGCGCGCAGGCCCGGCTCCACCGGGGTGTCCGACACCACGCGGGCCACGCCGTCCGGGCTGAGCCGGCGCTCGCGTGGCACGTTGTCGTGGTAGTCCGCGCCCTCGCGCTGGATCAGCACACAGCCGCCGTCGGCGAGGTGTCGGCGGCAGGTGTCCAGGAGGCCCTGGCGGACGGCCGGGTCGCCCGCGTGCACCAGGAAGGACCCGAGCAGGACGACGTCGAAGCGCTCGCCGAGGTCCAGGTGTTCGATCGGGCTGCGGACCGTCCGGGTGCCGCGGACCCGGGCCAGCATCTCGGCCGACTCGTCCACCGCCGTGACCTGGAACCCGCGCTCCGTCAGGGGGTGGGTCACCCGGCCCACCCCGCAGCCGAGTTCGAGGATGCGCGCGCCGGCGGGCACCGCCCGGGCGATCACCTCCGGTTCGTCGCCGACCAGCAGTCGTTCCCAGAGCTCGACGGCGCAGCCGTCCGGGGTGATCGCCCCCGGGCCGGTCCCGTCGTAGCCCTTGCGTCGCTCAAGGCTCATGCGGTCCATCGGAACACGGACGGGCGTCTTCGGGAAGAGGGCCCGGGGGCGGGGAGGCCGGGCTCGGGAGGGGGCGCGGCGGGCGGGGTGTGATTCGGGGGCGGCCAAAGGTGGCCTGGATACCCCCAGGGGGTATATGGTGGGCATCGAAGCACCGAGGGAACCGGCGCCGGAGAGCACGCGGAGGACGACATGGCACAGCCCGCGCACCACGAGCACCTGCAGCACGAGAACCACCCGGGCGAGCACGCCGGGCATGCCGGGCACGGTGGCCACCACGGTCACGGCGACCACGGTCACGGCGTTCAGCGCGGTCACGGCCGCCACGGTCACGGCGACCGCCAGGGGAGCGCGGCCGCGGCGAGCTGGCGGACCGCCGCGCAGGCCACCCTGCACTGCCTCACCGGCTGCGCCATCGGTGAGATCCTCGGGATGGTCCTCGGTACCGCCTTCGGCCTGCACAACGGTGCGACCGTGGCGCTCTCGGTCCTGCTGGCCTTCGTCTTCGGCTACGCGCTGACGATGCGCGGCGTCCTGCGGGCAGGCCTGGACGTCCGCGCGGCGGTCAAGGTGGCGCTGGCCGCGGACACCGTCTCGATCCTGGTCATGGAACTGATCGACAACACCGTGATGGTCACCGTCCCGGGCGCGATGGACGCCGGTCTCGGCGACGTGCTGTTCTGGTTCGCGCTGGCGGGTTCGCTCGCCCTCGCCTTCCTCCTGACCGTCCCGGTCAACCGGTGGATGATCGCCCGCGGTCGCGGCCACGCGGTCGTCCACGCCCACCACCAGCACTGAGCGCCCTGCGCCGGGTGCGCCTCCTCGCGGCCGCGGCCCGTGCCGACCGGATCAACGGTCGGCACGGGCCGCGGCTGTTTTCGGATTGGGTGGGGCGGCTGCCGGGCGTCGCGGCCTACTGCTGCGGGGTCTCCAGGTCGGCCAGGGTCTCGCGCAGCCAGGCCAGTTCGGTGTCGGTGGTCGCCCGGGCGATCAACAGCATGCCGCGGCGGAACGGGTCCGCGAACTCCTCCGCGCCGACCGGCCGGTCGCCGTCGTAGAAGAAGCTGGCCGGCTCGGCGAGGAAGGCGAGCCGGCGGCGCAGGACGGCGGCCTGCTCGGCGGGGTCGGACAGGTGGCGCAGGAAGCTGAGCACGGTGAACCAGCGGTTCTCGTCGCTGATGTCCAGGGGTTCCGGTGCGCGCAGGCGGTCGAGGAGTGCCGCCTGGCCCGCCTCGGTGAGGTGGAGGGTGTGCCGCGGTGCCGCCGCCGTCCCCGGTTCGGTCTCGCGCACCAGCAGGCCCGCGGCCTCGAGTCGCTTGATCGCCGGGTAGAGCGTGCCGTCGCTGATCGGTCGGACGTGGCCGGTGAGCGCGGCGAGGTGTCGGCGCAGCTCGTAGCCGTGCAGCGGCCGGTCGTGGAGGAACCCGAGGATCGCGAGTTTCAGCATGGGGCCACTCTCTCAGACGTGCTTCGGTATATCGATACCGCTATACCTCGACACCGATGTATGGTCTCACTCGAACGCCCCGGGTTCACCGAGGGGCGTTCGTCGTCGAGCGTTTCCCCACCGCGTTCCCGCGTTCCCGCGTCCCAGCAAGGAGCAATGCCATGCGAGAAGCCCCCGTCACCCCGAACGGCGACCGGATCCGCTGGGTGGAGATCCCCGGGTCCGGTCCGGCCCGGCTCTACCTGCACGGCCTCGGTGCCAGCTCGCCCGTCTACTTCGCCGCCGCCGCCGTCCACCCGCTGCTCGCCGGTCGCCGCTCGCTCCTGCTCGACCTGCTGGGCTTCGGCATCAGCGACCGGCCTGCCGACTTCTCGTACACCCTGGAGGCCCATGCCGATGCGGTGGCGACCGCCCTGGACGCCGCCGGTGTGACGGGCGCCGAGGTGGTCGCGCACAGCATGGGCGGCGCGGTCGCGATCGTGCTGGCCTACCGGCATCCGCACCTGGTCTCGCGGCTCGTCCTGGTGGACTCCAACCTCGACCCGATCACCCCCACCCGCCGTCCGGGCAGCAGCGGGATCGCCACCTTCACCGAGGAGGCGTTCCTGAACGGGGGACTGCAGGAGGTACAGCAGTGGGTCGGACCGTTCTGGTGGTCCACCATGCGGCTGGCCGGCCCCGAGGCGCTCCACCGCACCGCCGTCCACGGGACCCGTGGCACCGTCCCGACGATGCGCGAGATACTGCTCGAGCTGGACATCCCGCGTGCGTTCCTCTATCCCGAGGCCGACGGCGAACTCCTCGGTGAGGAGCGCCTACGAGAGGCCGGCGTGGTCGTGACGGCGATTCCGGACTCCGGCCACAACATCATGTTCGACAACCCGGACGACTTTGCAAAGGCTGCCGCCGAGACGCTGGGCGGCCGCTGACACGACGTGCCGCAGTGGCGTGTCGTGCTGGAGCGGCGCTCTGTGCCGGTCCGGCGTGGCGTGCCACTCGGGCGCGATGTGCCACCCCCGGCGCGCCCCGGGTGGGCGGCGTCGATCCGGCACGTCGTGCCAGGGTGGCATGGTGTGGCACGGCAGGCGCGGCCGGCACGTTGTGCAGGTGACCGCCGCGCAGGTGGCAGGTCGTGCCACCTCGGCGCACCGTGCCCAACCGGCACGGACTGCCATTCGTCTGGGCCCGCCCGTCGGCACGTCGTGCCACCCTGGCGCGACGTGCCGCATCCGCGGGCCCGGCTCGTACCCGCACGACGTGCCGCCCTCTCCGAGGCACCCGTCGAGCCCCGCCCCACCAGCAGGAGCCACCCGCCCATGACGAACGCCGCCTCCGCCGCCGTCCCCGGCCGCGCAGCGATGCCCGCCCGCGCCGCGACTCCTGAAGGAGCCTCCGGGCAGACCCTCGCGCCGCCCCCGGTCCCGAAAGCCCTGGCGGCTTCGCTGGCGGACTCCCGCGGCGAGGCCGGCCGGGCCTGGGTGGCCGGCCTCCCGCTGCTCGCCGAGGAGCTGATGGAGCGCTGGGCACTGCGCCCGGACGGTCCGCCCGCCCACGGCATGGTCGCGCTGGTACTCCCCGTGCTGCGCACGGACGGCACGCCCGCCGTCCTCAAGCTCCAGCCGGTGGACGGGGAGACGGTGGGGGAGCCCGCCGCCCTGCGAGTCTGGGCCGGCCGGAGCGCCGTTCGACTGCTGGACCAGGACCAGGCCTCCGGTGCGATGCTGCTCGAACGCCTGGACCAGGGCCGCTCGCTGCTCGCCGTGCCGGACGACACCGCCGCGCTGCGCACCCTCGCCGAACTGCTGGCCGACCTGACCACCCACCCGGCGCCGCCCGGGCTGCGCCGGCTGTCCGATGTCGCCGACGCACTGCTGGCCGATACCCCGGAGGGGCTTACGGGGCTCGTCGACCCGGCCGACCGCCGCCTGCTCGCCGACTGCGCGGCCGCCCTGCGCGAGGTGCGGGGCGAGCCCGGCGACCGCCTCCTGCACTGGGACCTGCACTACGGCAACGTGCTCGCCGCGCTCGGCCCCGACCCCCGCGCCCCCTGGCTCGCCATCGACCCGAAGCCGCTCGCCGGGGATCCGGCCTTCGAGCTCCTCCCGGCCCTCCGAAACCGCTGGAGCGACCTCGCCGCCGGCGGCGACGTCCCGCGGGCGCTGCACCGCCGCTTCGACCTGATGACCGACGTCCTCGCCCTCGACCGTTCCCGCGCCGCCGCCTGGACCCTCGCCCGGATCCTGCAGAACGCCCTGTGGGACATCGAGGACGGCTCACCCGCCATCGAACCGGCCCAACGCATCCTCGCCGAGGCCCTGTTGACCCGCTGAGCCGGCCGTCCCCCGCGCCCCGGTACCCGCCCGCCAGGCGCCCGCGACCGGACCCGTCCGCCGTAAAATCCGCCCCATCGGGTGTCGAGGCAAAGGGGCGGGAAATGGCCGACGAGCGGTGCGAGCGCTGCGACATGTTCTGGTGCGACTGCCCGGCCGACGGTTCCGTCCCCCGGGCCGACCACCGCCGGAACGCCCTCGGCGCGTCCTGGGCGGGCTGGCCGGAGGGGGCGGCGGTCATCATCTCGAACACCGGCTTCGCCCACCGCCGGGGCTGCTTCCACCTCACGGCGAGCACGTTGACGGCGCCTCAGTTCGGCTGGGTGGCCGTGCCGGTCTCCGGTCACCACATCACGGACGAGCAGCCGCTGCGCGCCACCGCGGGCAACACCGCCCGGGTGGCGACCAAGCCCTGTCCGACCTGCTTCGAGTAGCGGCGTGCCCTCGGCCCGCCGAACGGCGAGGCCCGGGTCGGCCCAGAACCCCTGAGTGCCGGTCCGCCCCGGAAGCCCCCGGAGCGCCAGGCGCTCACCCCGGGAGCAGGACGAACCGGACCGGGGTGCCCGGGCGGGCCTGGGCGGCGCCGGCCAGGTCGGCCGGGGGGACGACGCCGACCACGGGGTAGCCGCCGGTGGTGGGGTGGTCGGCGAGGAAGACCACCGGCCGACCGTCCGGGGGGATCTGGACGGCGCCCAGCACCATGCCCTCGCTCGGGAGTTCGCCGCCCCGGGCCCGGGTGACGGCCGGGCCGTCCGTCCTGAGCGCGATCCGGTTGCTGGCCGGGGCGACCCGGTAGTGCTCGCGGGCCAGCCAGGCGACCGACCGCGGTTCGAACCAGTCCGCGCGCGGGCCGAGCCTCAGGCGCAGCACCAGTTCGGCCGGGGGAGCGGGCAGCGGCACCTGGTCGGGCAGCGGCCGGTACGAGGGGGGCGGTCCGACCGGCAGCCGGTCGCCGGCGGCCAGCGGGACGGGCCCGAGTCCGGAGAGCAGGTCGGCCGAGCGGCTGCCGAGCACCGGCGGGACGGCGATCCCGCCCGCCACCGCCAGGTAGCCGCGCACTCCGTGGGTGGCGGCCCCGACCTCGACCACCGCGCCGGCCGGGACGGCGACGGCCGCGCCCCAGGCCGCGGGGCGACCGTCCACCAGGACCGGGGCCGGCGCGCCGGTGACGGCGACCAGGACCGGGCCGAGCGCGTGCAGGGCGACCCCGCCGAGGGTGGTCTCCAGCCCGGCCGCGTCCGCGTCGTTGCCCACCAGCCGGTTGGCGGCGCGCATCGCGGGCTCGTCGAGCGCGCCCGCCCGGGGCACCCCGAGGTGGGCGACACCGCGTCGGCCGAGGTCCTGAACGGTCGTCAACGGGCCTGGCCGGACGACCTCCAGTTCGGTCACCACCCTCACCGGCCTCCCTCGCCGCGCCTGCTCGACGAGCCCCCGGCTCGGCCGCGGTCGCCACCCTCGGCCGTGGCGCGCACGGCCGTGAACCGTACCCGCACGCCCGGCGCGAGCAGCGCGGCCGGGTCGCGCCCGGCGTCCCAGAGCGCCAGCGGCGTCCTCCCGAGCAGCTGCCAGCCACCGGGTGAGGAGCGCGGGTACACCCCGGTGTACGGGCCGGCCAGCGCGACCGAGCCGGTCGGGACGGAGCTGCGCGGGGTGTCCCGGCGCGGCACCCAGTACCGCTCGGGGAGACCGGTGAGGTAGCCGAAACCGGGGGCGAAGCCGCAGAACGCGACCTCGTATGCGGCCTCGGTGTGGATCCGGACCGCCGCCTCGGCGGAGACGCCCCACCGGGCCGCCACCTCGGCGAGGTCGGCGCCGTCGTAGACGGTGGGGACCTCGAGCAGTGGCCCTTGGGCACTGGTCGACGCGGTGGGCCGGGGGGCTCGCAACAGGGCGGTCAGCGCGGGGAGGTCGGCGACGCCGTCCAGCAGCACGCTCCGCGCGGCGGGGACGATCTCCTCGACCTCCGGCAGGGCGCCCGCCGCCTGCTGCTCCCGGAGCCAGCCGTACAGGGCGCTCACCTCGGCCGTGCCGCCGACCTCGACCAGCAGCGCCCGACCGCCGACGCGCCGGATCCCGGGGGGCTCCGGCTGCTCCGGCACCTGCGGCCGGCCGCCCGATGCCCCGCCAAGACCGCCAACAGCAGCCGCCCCGCCCGGACCTGCCCCGTCCGGTGCCGCCCCGCCCGGACCTGCCCCGTCCGGTGCTGCCCCGTCCGGTGCTGCCCCGCCCGGTGCTGCCCCGCCCGTTGCTGCCCCGCCCGTTGCTGCCCCGTCCGGTGCCGCCCCGCCCGACGCCGCCCCGCCCGGAGCCGTCACGTGAAGGCCTCCACCCGCACCCCCGCCGAGGCGAGCGCGCCGCGCACCCGCCAGGCGAGCTGGGCGGCGCCGGGGGTGTCGCCGTGCACGCACAGGGACCGCGCCTCGACGGCGATCGACTCGCCGCCGACGGCCTCCACCACGCCGTCCCGGGCGATGCCGACCGCGCGGGTGATCACCGCCTCCGGGTCCTGCACCACCGCGCCCGGTTCACGGCGGGGCACCAGGGTGCCGGCCCAGGTGTAGGCACGGTCGGCGAAGGCCTCGGCGACCACCGGCAGCCCGACGCCGTCGGCGACGGCCAGCAGGCGCGAGCCGGGCAGGCCGAGCACCGGCAGCGGGCCGTCGCAGACCGCCCCGGCCCGCAGCACGCCCGCGACCACCGCCTCGGCCTGGTCGGAGTCGGCCACCACGCGGTTGTAGAGGGCGCCGTGCGGTTTGACGTAGGAGACCCGGGAGCCGGCCGCGCGGGCGAAGACCTGGAGGGCGCCGATCTGGTAGGCGATCTCGTCGGCCAGCTCATCCGGCGGGACGTCCATCGCGCGCCGGCCGAAGCCGGCCAGGTCGCGGTAGGAGACCTGGGCGCCGATCCGGACCCCGCGCTCGGCGGCGAGTGCGCAGACCCGGCGCATCGTCGAAGGGTCCCCGGCGTGGAAGCCGCAGGCGACGTTGGCGCTGGTCACCACGGAGAGCAGGGCCTCGTCGTCGGTCAGCGTCCACCGCCCGAACCCCTCGCCGAGGTCCGCATTGAGATCGATCACCGCATCGGCCACGCCCGTCCGCCTCCCAGCAGCTGTTGAGCCAGATGGTAGGGCCTGCGTGTGAAGGCCGGTGTTCGTGACCCGGGCCCTGGGCGCCCCGGCGCCGGTACGGCCGCAGACGCTCCCCCGCTCGGCCCAGCCGTGCCGCCGCGCGACGCGATCGGCAGTGGTACCGCGCCGGCGACCTCGAACGACATGTCGACGAATCGCCAGTACGACAGGGGAGGCCCTGGCGCAGTCCGCAGACCAGGTCCATCCTGCGGGCTCCGGGCCGGGCCGGGGAGGAGAAACGGCGGTGGCCGGACACCAGAGGTGTCCGGCCGCCGCCGTTCGCGGTACGGGCCCCGTGGGCGCCCGCTACGAGGTGTACGTGTACCGGTCGGCCGTGCTCGTCGCGCTGGTCCCGCCGGCCGTGGCCACGGTCACGTCGACCACGCCGGTGCCCGCCGGGGCGGTCGCCGAGCAGAGCGACGCCCCGCAGGAGTAGCGGGTGGCGGGGACCCCGCCGAAGAACACCGCGCCGTTGGCCAGGTTGCCGCCCTGAACGTAGATCTGGGTGCCGCCGGCCGCCGGGCCGGTGCTGGTGGTCAGGCCGGTGACCGCAGGTGCGGGCGGCGCCGGGGGAGCCGCACCGGTGTAGTCGAACGGGGTGGACGAGGTCGCCGAGCCGCCGGGGGTGACCACGGTGACCGGCGTGCTGCCCGCACCGCCGGGGGTGGTCACGGTGCAGGCGGTGGCGGTGCAGCCGCCGACCGCGACCGAGTCGCCGAACAGCACGAAGCCGTTGTCCAGGTTGGTACCGGTCACGGTGACGGCGGTACCGCCGGTGCCCGCGCCGGACGTCGTGCCGATCCCGGTCACCGTGGGGGCGGCCTGGGCGGCGGGCGCCTGCGGGCCGCTGCCGAGCAGGTAGGTCGACACGTTGTCGGACGGGTCCGCGTCGTTCCGGTTCGCGGCCGTCACCTTGATCGTCCCGGCCGGTCTGGTGCCATGGGAGGCCACGAAGACCTTCATGAACTCGCTGCGCCCCGGGGCGCGGTTGCCGGTGAAGAAGGCGTCCAGGCGGCGGCCGTCGGGCGAGATCGCCTGGGTGAACGTGTAGTCCTGGAAGGAGGTGATCATGGCGCCGCTGGTGGTCAGGCCGGGCGGCAGCTCGACGGTGAGGTGGGTGACCCCGGTCAGGTCGGCGGTGCCCGAGGACTTCCAGGTCACCGAGAAGTTGGTGTAGTCGGTCGGGAAGATCGGATAGTTCCCGGCCTGGGTGACGGCCACGTTCTGGCCGGTGACGGCCGCCGTGGCGACGGCCTTGGCGGCGCCGGAGGCGGTCCCGGAGGTGGCCCCGGCGGTGGTCGCGGCAGTGGAGACGGCGGTGCCGGCGGCGAGGGCGGCCACGGCGAGGGCGGCGGCGAGGCCGCCTCGTACCAGTCGGATGATCATATGAGGAATCATGGCGGCGGAGGCCGAGTCGCGGGGGCATTTTCTCGAAAGCCAGTTCTATCGCCCACGCCTCGACCCCGGCGGTCCGGCCCCCGTCCGGCCCCCCGCCCGCCCTTTCACCCACCGCGCCCCACCCCCGCTCCCGCCCGCCCATAAGGTCCGTTTCGGTCGTTGTCGGTGCGTACCTCTAATCTTGTCCACCGTGACCGCCATCGCTGACCCGCCCATCGAGCACGGGCCCCGGCCGCCCGCCGGGCCCGCCGCAGCCGCCGTGCGGCCCGCGCCCGGCCCCGCCGCCGACGAGGGCCTCGCCCGCCGGCTCAAGGCGCTGGCCTGCACCGCCCCGCTGCACGACCTGGACAGCCGCAAGGTGATGCTGGCCGGCGAGTACGGCGGCTACGCGATGGCCGAGGTCGGTCTCGCCGCGATCGACCTGGTCACCCTGCACATGGACTTCGACACCGGGGCCGACCGCGACATAGTGCTGGCCCGGCTGTTGCCCCGGGTCGCCGCCCAGGCCGCCACCCGGCCCACCGCCGAGCACGAGCGGGTCGCCCGCTGGGTGCTGGAGTCGCTGATCAACGTCGGCAGCGTCGACCGCGGCTTCCGCGCCGTCTACGGCACCTTCGGCCAGGACGGCGCGTACGTCCGCCGCGACTACGACTTCAAGCTGATCGAGGAGGTGCCGGGCCCCGACGGCGGCGTCTACCTGCGCACCACCGACGAGGCCGTCAACGTCCTGGTCGGCGCGCTCGACACCGATGTCACCTCCGCCCAGATCGCCGCCGAGGTCAAGCTCGAGGTGCTGATCCGCCGCGGCCGCCTCGCCGACGCCCAGCTCGCCGCCGAGCAGGCCCGCTACCGCACCGTCCAGTACGCCGAGACGCTGCGCCGCGCCCTCGACGCGACCAGGCGCAACGTGCGCGCCGTCGACTGGATGCAGGCCATCCCCGATCTGATCGACGAGGCCCTCGACCACATCGCGGACCGCTACCGGCACGAGAACGCGATTCTCACCAACATCCGCAAGGCCCGCGACGAGGCCGAGGAGCCCGAGCACAAGCGCCGCGCCGCGGAGCTGGTCGACATCGTCAAGGACTGCATCCGCCGCCACACCCAGCTGCAGACCCGCCTGCTGGAGGCCGGCCCGCTGTTCCGCGCCGAGCAGGACCGGCAGGCATTCGCCGCGCCCGCCGCCCGCAGCGGCATCGACCTCTACGGGCAGCTCCTCGCGCCCGTCCTGCGGCTGCCGGTGGAGCAGGCCGTCCGGCCCACCGGAGCGTTCTTCGCCCGCGGCGCCGGCCTGCGGACGCCCGTCTCCGTCCGGGTCGCCGACCTGGTCGACCTGCTGCTCACCCCGCCGGTCGAGCGCGAGCACCTGGGCGCCGAGCTGCCCGACCCGGACCTCGTCGCCACCCCGGACGACAGCCGCTTCTCCGAGGACCAGCTGGAGGCGGCCCTGCTCCTGCTCGACCTGCTCCCCGACGCCCCGCGCCGGCTCTCCGGACTGCTCGCCGAGGCGCGCGGGCAGGACCGGGACCTGCCCTACCTGGTCGCCCTGCTGGCGGTCCACGCGGCCAGCCCGCCGGTCGGCACCGCCTACCGCCAGGGCGAGGAGCGGCTGCTCTTCGCCGTCGACGACGGCACCCCGCTGCAGGACCCGGAGTTCGGCGGCGCCGACCTCATCGTCGGCAGCGCCCTGCTCGACGCGGCCGGTATGGCCGCCGACCGCAAGGACGCCAGTTGACGGCCCGCCACCCCGCCCCGGCCCGCGAGCCGCGCCGACCGCATCAGCGCCGACCGCATCAGCGCGGACCCCGCGACGGCGCCGCCCGGCCCGCCCGCACCACAGCCACCACCACCCTCACCAGCACGACCGGCACCACCGGCACCGCCCGCATCAGCCCCGAGGAGCACCGCCCGTGACGACCCACCACGACACGTCCTGGGCGCCCGAGACCGAGCCCGCGGCCCCCGCCGCGATCACCCCGGCCGACGTCGCCGACGCCGCCCGGCTGGTCTCCTTCGGCCTCCAGGCCAAGCTGCTCCCCGCCCGCGACGCCGAGTACGCCGAACTCGTCCGCCGCCACCGCGAGGACCCGGCCTTCGCCCGCCTCGCCGACGCCGTCGCCACCGGCATGGGCCTGATCGTCCTGGAGGTCTCGCCGCGCGCCGGCATGGCAGTCTCCGCCGCCGAGGACTCCGTCTTCGCCGTCCGGATGGGCGACTACTCCCGCCGCGCCGCCTCCGAGTCCACCGACCGCTTCCTGCACGGCCTGGCCCACCTCGCCGTCGCCGCGATGGCCTTCCCCCGCCCCGAGGACCTCGCCGACGACGGCTACCTCGGCCGGATCACCGTCAACGGCGTCGACGCCTTCGTCCGCCAGGCCTGCCGCCGCCTGGAGGAGCAGGCCGACGCCGAGGGCGCCAACACCGACCCGCAGAGCGACGCCCCCGGCCTGGAGGCCGCCTGGCGGGTCTGGGCCCGGCGCACCGCCACCGGAGCCACCAAGGACGCCCGCCGGCTCTCCGGCTCCACCATCGGCATCGTCGCCAAGGCCGTGATGTTCCTGGTCGACTCCGGCTTCCTGCAGAAGACCTCGGACGACGCCGGCGGCACCTACCGCACCACCGCCCGCTACCAGCTCCAGGTCCGTGACCTGGCCGGCAGCGCCGCCATGGCCGAACTGCTCGACCTCGGCATCGTCCCGGTCTCCGACGGCACCGCCAGCCTGCTGCCCCCGGACACCGGGGACGAACTGGTCGCCGACGCGGGCCTCCCCTTCCACTCGCTCTGAGCCCGCACCAACCGCACCACCCAGAGCAGCCCAGTCCGCGCCCCCACCCACGCCCCAACCCGAGCCCCACCCCAGATCCAGACCCCTGCACATCCTGGAGAACCGCCGCACATGTACGAGCTCAACCGGGTCCGCCTCTACTCGATCGGACCGGCCGGCGCGCGCTACGCCGACACGGTGCTCGACCTGCGCGGCGTCGGCGAGCCCGTCTCCGATCCGGCCCCCCAGCAGATCGGCCTCTTCGGCGAGGACCTCGACGGACCGGTCCGCCGCCCGGCACCGGCCGGCGTGCTCTTCCTGGAGAACGGCGGCGGCAAGTCCGTCCTGCTCAAGCTGATCTTCTCGGTGATGCTCCCCGGCCACCGCAACACCCTCGGCGGCGCCAGCTCCGGCGTGCTGCGCAAGTTCCTGCTCGCCGACGACTGCGGCCACGTCGCCCTGGAGTGGCAGCACACCGTCACCGGTGAGCTGATCGTGGTCGGCAAGGTCAGCGAGTGGCGCGGCCGCCAGGTCTCCTCCGACCCGCGCAAGTTCGCCGAGACCTGGTACTCCTTCCGCCCCGGCGCCGGCCTCACCCTCGACTCGCTGCCCGTCGCCGAGCGGGTCAGCCTGGCCGGTGACCAGAAGGCCCGCGGCCGCCGCCGCACCATGAAGGGCTTCCGCGACGCCCTCACCGAGGCCGGCAAGGCCCACTCCCACCTCGACCTGGTCTTCGAGGACGGCCACGACCGCTGGACGGAGCACCTCGGCGAGCTCGGCCTCGACCCCGAACTCTTCCGCTACCAGCGCGAGATGAACGCCGACGAGGGCGAGGCCGCCGGCCTCTTCGCGGTCAAGCACGACAGCGACTTCACCGACCTCCTGCTGCGCGCCGTCACCGACACCCGGGACACCGACGGCCTCGCCGACCTGGTCCACGGCTTCGCCGCCAAGCTCGGCCGACGCGCCGAGCTCACCGCCGAACGGGACTTCACCGCCGGCTCGCTCGACCTGCTGGAGCGCATCGCCGAGTCCACCCTCGCCCGCGAGGGCGTCCGCGAGGCCCACCGCACCGCCGAGCGCCGCACCCGCCGCCTCGCCCACGCCCTCACCTCCCGCGCCGCCGCCGAGCGCGACCGCGCCCAGGACCTCGCCATCGAGGTCGCCGCCGCGGCGAGCGCCGTCACCGCCGCCGAGGCCGACCGCACCCGGCACACCCTGATCACCGCCGAGCTCACCCACCGCCACGCCACCCTGGGCCTGGCCGCCGCGACCGCCGAGGCCGCCGCACTGCGCCGCGAGCTCATCGAGGCCCGCACCCTGCACTCCGCCTGGCAGGCCGCCGAGGCCGTGCTGCGCCAGCGCGCCGCCGCCGACCGGGTCACCCGGGTCGCCGCCGCGATCCGCGAGGCCGAGCTCGACGCCGCCCCCGCCCTGGCCGCCCGCGCCCGCGCCGCCACCGCCCTCGCCCGCGCCCTGGAGAGCGCCGCCGCGGCCGCCGAGACCCGCGCCGACACCGAGGAGGAGCGCGCCGGAGAGCTCCAGTCCGACGGCTCCAAGGCCCAGTCCGACGCCACCGAGGCCGCCACCGCCGCCCAGAAGGCCCGCAGCGAGGCCGACCACCTGCGCCAGCGCCTCGCCGAGGTCGAGCAGGAGACCGCGGCCGCCGTCGAGTCCGGCTGGATCGACGCCGACTCCGACGAACCGGACCCGGCCCGCGCCGCCCTGCACGCCGCCGACGTCGAGAAGGCCGCCAGCGCCGCGCTCGCCAGGGCCCGCACGGCCGCCGAGGGCGCCGCCGCCCGGCTGCGTGAGGCCGCCGCCGCCGCGGGCCGCGCCGAACTCGCCGCCGCCCGCGCCCACGACGCCCGCAAGTCCGCCGCCCAGGCCCTCGCCGCCGAGCAGCGCACCGCCGCCCTGCTCGCCACCGAGCCGCGCCTCGCCGACCTGCTCTCCCTGACGCCCTACCAGGACAGCGCCGACGAGGACGCCGGCTTCCTCACCCCCGCCGTCCTGGACCGCTCCGCCGAGGCGCTGCGCGAACTGCTCGACGAGGCCATCGCCACCGCCGAGCGCACCCTGTTCGACCTGCGCACCGCCGCCGCCGACGACTCCCGCATCCTCGCCGCGCTCGGTGACGGCGGCCTGCTGCCGCCCGGCCCCGACGTGCTCGCCACCGTCGAGTACCTCGCCGAGCACGGCATCCCCGCCCTGCCCGGCTGGCGCTACCTCGCCCAGTCCGTCGACCCGACCGACCACGAGGCGATCCTCGCCGCCCGCCCCGAACTGGTCGACGGCGTGGTGATCACCGACCCCAACTCGCTCGACCGGGCCCGCGAGGTGCTGCAGTCCGCCGCCCTGCTGCCCCGCTCCACCGTCGCCGTCGGCGCCGCCGCCGCGCTGATCGCCCCGATCACCGACGAGCCCGCCTTCTTCCTCGTCCCGCCGAACCCGGCCATGCACGACGAGAGCGCCGCCGACGGCGAGCGCCGCGAACTGCGCGCCCGTGCCACCGCCCGCGAGGAGCACATCCGCGAACTGGCCGCCCGCCTCGGCGGCGACCGGGCGCTCGCCGCCCGCCTCGCCTCCTGGCACGCCAGCTGCCCGCCCGGCACCCTCGCCGAGCTGGCGGCCGCCGCCGAGGCCGCCCGCGAGCACGCCGAGCAGGCCGCCGCCGGCCTCGGCACCCTGCGCGCCGACCACGACGAGGCCGAGGTCGACCACGCCACCGCGGCCGCGGCCCACGAGGAGCACCGCGAGGCCGCCCAGCAGGCCCGCCGCCGCGCCGACGCCCTCTCCGGCCTTGCCTTCCGCCTGCGCGAGCGCGCCGGCTGGGTCCGCTCGCTGCGCGAACTCGCCGAGGACGCCGTCGAGTGCGACCGCCGCCAGGCCCAGTGCGCCGAACGGGCCCGCACCTGCGACGAGGACCGCCGCGCCGCCCAGCGCGCCGCCGACGACGCCCGCCGCACCGCGCGCACCCTGCGCGCCGAGCGCGCCGAGATCCCCGCCGCCGAGCAGACCGACGACCCGGCCGACACCGCCCCCGCCGCGCTGCCCGCCCTGCGCGAGGCCTACCGCGCCGCCTCCCAGCTCTACGAGAAGGTCGGCGTCGGCGCCGACCTGCGCGCCGAACAGGCCCGCGCCGAGGGCGACGAGGCCGCCGCCGCGACCGAACTCGACCGCCTCACCAACAAGGTCCGCACCCGCGCCGAGGAGCTGCTCGGCAGCCCCGACGGCGCCGACGGTCCCGCCCGCCAGGCCGCCGCCGCCCGCGCCGAGGAGCTGGTCGCCACCATCGAGGCCCGCTCCGCCGTCGCCAGCGAGCAGCTCGGCCGCCTGCGCGGCGAGGCCGAACGCTCCGCCCCCGCCGACGGCGAGGCCCACACCGAGCTGCCCGAGGACCTCGTCCCCACCGACCCCGAGCACGCCCAGGCGCTGCTGCGCACCGCCACCACCCGGCTCGCCGAGCGCCGCGAGAGCGTCGACGCGGCCCGCACCGCCCACGCCGACCTGCAGCGCACCTTCGACGCCGCCCAGGCCGCCGCCGCCGACTTCGACGAGCACGCGGGGCAGCTGCGCGACGGCTTGCGCGAGCACCAGGACGAGGACGGCCAGCCGGTCGAGCCCTACCTCGGCGCACTCGCCGAAGCCCGCGCGGCCGCGGCCGACGCCCGCCGGGCGCTGCGCACCGCCGCCGGTGAGCTGTCCTCCGCCGAACTGGCTGTCCGGGACGCCTCCGACGCGCTCGTCCGGCACGCCAACGCGGCCCGCTACGAGGCCGTCCGCACCCCGGCCCGCCAGCAGATCCGCGAACTGCCCGCGGCCGCGCTGCCCGACCACGCGGCCGCCTGGGCCACCGCCTTCGCACCCCGGCTGCGCGTGCTCACCGACGAACTCGCCCAGCTGGAGCGCAACCGCGGCTCGATCGTCGACCGGCTGCGCGGACTGGTCGAGTCCTCGCTCACCACCCTGCGCGCCGCCCAGCGCCTCTCCCGCCTCCCCGAGGGCCTGGGGGAGTGGTCCGGCCAGGAGTTCCTGCGGATCCGCTTCGAGGACCCGGACCACGCCACCCTGGTCGAGCGCCTCGGCGAGGTCATCGACGAGGCCACCCGCGCCGCCGTCCGGAAGAACAGCGACCTGCGCCGCGACGGCATGTCCCTGCTGCTGCGCGGCGTCGCCGCCGCGATCGGCCCGCGCGGCGTCAGCGTCGAGATCCTCAAGCCTGACGCCGTACTGCGCGCCGAGCGGGTCGGTGTCGGCCAGATGTCCGACGTCTTCTCCGGCGGCCAGCTGCTCACCGCGGCCATCGCGCTCTACTGCACGATGGCCGCCCTGCGGGCCAACGACCGCGGCCAGTCCCAGCTGCGGCACGCCGGCACGCTCTTCCTGGACAACCCGATCGGCCGCGCCAACGCCACCTACCTGCTGGAGCTCCAGCGGGCCGTGGCCGACGCGCTCGGCGTCCAGCTGATCTACACCACCGGCCTGTTCGACACCACCGCGCTCGCCGAGTTCCCGCTCGTCATCCGGCTGCGCAACGACGCCGACCTGCGGGCCGGCCTCAAGTACATCTCGGTGGAGGAGCACCTGCGCCCCGGCCTGCCCGCCCCGCAGGACCCGGACGGCCCGGCCGTCCACGGCGAGATCACCGCCACCCGGATGTTCAAGCGGCCCGCGGAGGTACCCGCCGCGCCCTGACCGGGCTAGCGTGACGGCCATGCTGACGATCGCCCACTTCAGTGACATCCACATCGGCCAGGACCACCGCGGGGACGGCGGCGCCCGGGCGTACCGGCGCGCCGGGCAGGTGATGGCGTACCTCAACGCCCTGCCCGGCCCGCTGGACGCCGTGCTGGTGACGGGGGACATCGCCGACCACGGCCTGCCCGCCGAGTACGAGCAGGCCGCCAAGGTGCTGACCTCCCGTCACCCGCTGTTCGACTGCCCCGGCAACCACGACCGGCGCGCGCCCTACCGCGAGGGCCTGCTCGGCGAGGCACCCGCCGACGGCCCGGTCAACCGCCTGCACCGGCTGCCCGGTGCGGACGTGCTGATGATCGACTCGTCGATACCGGGCCGCGACGACGGCCTGCTGGACGAGGAGACCCTCGGCTGGCTGGACGCCCGGCTCGCCGACGGCCGCCAGGACGTACCGGCGCTGGTGGCCTTCCACCACCCGCCGGTGGAGCTCCACCTGCCGTACGTCGACCCGATCCGGCAGTTCGGCGAGCAGCGGCTCGCCGAGGTGCTGGCCCGCCACCCCCGGGTGGCGGCCCTGCTCTGCGGCCACTCGCACACCGGCGCCGCCACCACCTTCGCCGGGCTGCCGGTCCGGGTGGCGCCCGG
This sequence comes from Kitasatospora sp. NPDC052868, assembly GCF_044547105.1. Classification (NCBI taxonomy): domain Bacteria; kingdom Bacillati; phylum Actinomycetota; class Actinomycetes; order Kitasatosporales; family Streptomycetaceae; genus Kitasatospora; species Kitasatospora sp. NPDC052868. The sequence continues at coordinate 99,275 of NZ_JBITZW010000022.1, forward strand.
CGTGGTCTCCACCGTCACGCTGCCCTGCGAGGGCGCTCCCGACATCACCTTCGACCAGCCGCCGATGCTCGTCTTCCACGTCCTGGACGACGAGGGCCGGCTGACCTCCCACTACCGGGCCGTCACCCCGGAATGACCCACCGCCCCCTGCGAGGAGCCGCCATGAGCGCCCTGTTCGAGCCGATCACCCTGAGGTCGCTGACCGCCCGCAACCGGGTCTGGATGGCACCGATGTGCACGTACTCGGCGGCCTCGCAGGGGGACGCGGCCGGGGTGGCCACCGACTTCCACCTCGCCCACTACGGCTCCCGGGCGGCCGGCGGCGCCGGCGCGGTGGTCCTGGAGGCCACCGCGGTCAGTCCCGAGGGCCGGATCTCCCCGTTCGACCTGGGCCTGTGGAACGACCGCCAGCGCGACCGGCTGGCCCGGGTGGCCGCGCTGATCGCCGCGCACGGCGCGATACCCGCGGTCCAGCTGGCCCACGCCGGGCGCAAGGGGTCCGGCAACCGCCCCTGGCAGGGCGGCGGTTCGGCCCCCGAGGGGCTCGACTGGCCGACGGTCGGGCCGTCCGCCGTCGCGTTCGGCACCCGGCCGGCGCCGTCCGAGCTGACGGTCGGGCAGATCGGCGAGATCGTCGAGGACTTCGCCCAGGCCGCCCGTCGGGCACTGGCGGCCGGCTTCCGGACGGTCGAGATCCACGGCGCGCACGGCTACCTGGTGCACGCCTTCCTCTCCCCGGCCGCCAACCACCGCACCGACGCCTACGGCGGGGACTTCGCCGGGCGCAGCCGCTTCGCCCTGGAGGTCGCCGCGGCGGTGCGCGCCGTCTGGCCGGACACCCTGCCGCTGCTCTTCCGCGTCTCGGCCACCGACTGGCTGGACGGGCGGCCCGGCTGGACCGTCGAGGAGACGGTGCTGCTCGCGAAGGAGCTGCGGACCATCGGCATCGACCTGGTCGACGTCTCCAGCGGCGGCACCTCGCCGGACGCGGTGATCCCGGTCGGCCCGGGCTACCAGGTGCCGTTCGCCGAGGAGATCCGTACCGCCTCCGGGCTGGCCACCGGCGCGGTCGGTCTGATCACCGAGCCCGCGCAGGCCGAGCGGATCGTCGCGGACGGGCGGGCGGACGTCGTGCTGCTCGGCCGCGAGCTGCTCCGGGACCCGTACTGGCCGCTGCACGCGGCCCGTGAGCTCGGCGCCGGGCGGGACTGGCCCGAGCAGTACGGCTACGCGGTCGGCACCCGCGGCTGACGCGGCACCGGGCCGGCCGGCGGCGGCGCCGGCTGGGGGAACGGCCGGGGCCTGCCCGGCTCCCGGCTGCCCGCCATCGGCGTGGCCTGGCCCGGCCCGCGCATCCGCTGGGCGGCGACCTGGCGCGAGATCATGATCTCCAGCAGGCACCACATGGTGCCGAACACCCCGAGGCCCATCGCCATCAGGGCCGGTGTCATCAGCCAGCTGTCCGCGTACGAGGCCAGCGTCGCGAGCAGTAGGCCGACCAGCGTGAAGGCCAGGCAGAGCACCGCCCGGACGACGGCGGCCCGCACCTCGTCCGGCAGACGGCGGCGACGGCGTGCGGATGACATCGGGCGACCCCCAGGCGCGGTCACGGCGGCGGGACGGGCGCACCCGAGCGCGCCCCTGCGCAACACTCTGCCCCGTCGTACCCGGACTATGCGTCCGAATCCACTGAACTGCCGTCAAATCGTGTGATCTGCCCAGGAAAGCGCCGCAAACCCCCGCGCCGCCCGGTCCGACCGCACGCCCGGCCGGGGCGGCTCACCCGAGCTGCTGGTCGAGCTCCTCCAGCGCGCCCGTCACGATCGTCCGCATCGCCTGCTCCGCCTGTGCGGCGTCCCCCGCGCAGATCGCCTCCGCGACCTCGCGGTGCAGCCGGATCGCGTAGGGCTCCGGCTGATGGGGCATCAGATGGTACTCGGTGCGGCCGGTCAGCACCGCCCCGACGGTGTCCCCGAGGTGGGCGAACATCTCGTTGCCGGACGCCTTCAGGACGGTCGCATGGAAGGCGATGTCGTGCCGGAGGAAGGTCTCCAGGTCGGCGGCCCGCGCCGTCATCGTCAACTCCACGGCCAGCGCGCTCAGTTCGCGGCGCTCGTCGTCGGTGGCGTGCCGCGCCGCGAGCGCGGCCGCGGCCGGCTCCACCGCCACCCGCAGCGAGCCGAGCGAGCGCAGCTGCGCCGGCCGGTCGGCACCGGCCAGCCGCCAGCGGATCACCAGCGGGTCGAAGACGTCCCAGGCGGACTTCGGCTGCACGGTGCTGCCGACCCGCCGCCGGGACGCGACCAGGCCCATCCCCTCCAGGATCCGGACCGCCTCGCGGACCACCGTCCGCGACACCCCGTACCGCTGTTCCAGCTCCTCGGCGCGCAGCACCGCCCCCTCGGGGACCTCCCCGGAGGCGATGGCCGGACCGAGGTCGGCAAGCAGTCGGCCGGGCAGCCCCTGGATCTCCATCCGCCCAGCCTATGGCCTCTCTCCGGCCGGCCCACACGGGCCGATAAAGTATGACGATTTGGTTTCCGTCACTTGAATACGTCATATCTTTGGAGCGATAGTGGCGGCCTGGCAACGAAGGAGCACCACCCATGGCTCTCAGCGTCGAGAACCACGACACCCCCGCGTCGCCCCTCACCCTCGTGGTGATGGGCGTCTCCGGTGTCGGCAAGACCACCGTGGCCCGCCTCCTGGCCGACCGCCTCGGCCTCCCCTACGCGGAGGCGGACGACTTCCACCCGCCCGCCAACATCGCCAAGATGTCGGCCGGCACCCCGCTGGACGACGCGGACCGCGCCCCCTGGCTGCGCGCCCTCGGCGGCTGGCTGGGGGAGCGGGCCGAGGCCGGCACCGGCGGCGTGGTCACCTGCTCGGCGCTGAAGCACCGCTACCGCGACATCCTGCGCGCGGCCTGCCCGGGTGCCTTCTTCCTGCACCTCAGCGGTGGCCCCGAGCTGGTCGAGGACCGGCTCGCAAACCGCACCGGCCACTTCATGCCGCCGTCGCTGCTCGACTCGCAGTACGCCGCCCTGGAACCCCTGGCGGCGGACGAGCGCGGCGCCGTCCTGGACGTCGGACCGTCCCCCGAAGAACTCGTCGAGATGGCCGTATCCCTGCTGCGGCCCGTCAATGGAGACCTCGCGTGATCCCCTCCCTGCTCGCGGCGGCCGCCCCACCGGCCCTGCCGCACACCGACAGCGACGCCCGGCTGCTGCTCGCGGTGCTGCTCAGCATCGGCGCCATCGTGGTGCTGATCACCCGGCTGAAGCTGCACCCGTTCCTCGCCCTCACCCTCGGGTCGGGCCTGCTGGCCGCCGTCGCCGGCGCCCCCTTCGACAAGCTGCTGGGCAGCTTCTCCACGGGTTTCGGCGCGACCGTCGCGGGCGTCGGCCTGCTGATCGGGCTCGGCGCGATGCTCGGCAAGCTGCTCGCCGACTCCGGCGGGGCGAACATCATCGCGGACACCGTGCTGTCGCGCTCCGGGCCCCGGGCCCTTCCCTGGGCGATGGCGCTGATCGCGGCCGTCCTCGGCCTGCCGCTGTTCTTCGAGGTCGGGGTCGTCCTGCTGATCCCGATCGTGCTGCTGGTGGCCCGCCGCGGGAACGTCCCGCTGATGCGGATCGGCATCCCCGCGCTGGCCGGGCTCTCCGTGCTGCACGGCCTCGTCCCGCCGCACCCGGGCCCGCTGGTGGCCGTGGACGCGCTGAAGGCGGACCTCGGCATCACCCTGGCGCTCGGTCTGCTGATCGCCGTGCCGACGCTGGTCATCGCCGGCCCGCTGTTCGCCCGGCTGGCCGAGCGCTGGGTCGGCCCGCTGGAGATCCCGCAGGCCACCGCGCCCGTGGAGACGGAGAAGCCCGAGCACACCCCGGGCTTCGGCGCGGTCCTGGCCACCATCCTGCTGCCCGTCGTGCTGATGCTCGGCAAGGCGCTGGCCGACGTCGTCATCGACGACCCCAAGGCGCTGCCGCAGCGGGTGTTCGACTTCATCGGCTCCCCGCTGATCGCCCTGCTGGCCGCGACCCTGCTCGGCATGCTGACCCTCGGCCGGGCGGCGGGCTTCACCAAGGAGCGGATCTCCGACACCGTCGGCCGCTCGCTCGGCCCGATCGCGGGCATCGTCTTCATCGTCGGCGCGGGCGGCGGCTTCAAGCAGACGCTGATCGACGTCGGCGTGGGCAACGCCGTCAGCGAGTGGTCGAGCCGGTGGCACATCTCCGCGCTGCTGCTCGGTTGGCTGATCGCCGTGCTCATCCGGCTGGCCACCGGCTCCGCGACGGTCGCCACCATCACCGCCGCCGGCATCGTGGCTCCGCTGGCCGCGGACATGTCCTCGACGCACGCGGCCCTGTTGGTGCTGGCCATCGGCGCGGGTTCGCTGTTCTTCTCGCACGTCAACGACGCCGGTTTCTGGCTGGTGAAGGAGTACTTCGGGATGAGCGTCGGCCAGACCATCAAGTCCTGGTCGGTGATGGAGACGGTGATATCGGTGGTCGCGATCGCCCTGATCATGCCGCTCAGCCTGATCGTCTAGCCTTCCCGGCCCGTCCGGCCCGGACAGGGCCCAGCAGTACCGAGACGCCGAACGGGCGGGCGCTCCCCATGGAGCGCCCGCCCGTTCGGCGTTCACGTTCACCGTGCGGCGGCGTGCTCGTGACGCCCAGCCCGCGCACGACCGCGGCGCTGCCGTCCGACCGTGCCGCCGTCCGACCGTGCCACCGTCCGACCGTGCCGCCGTCCGGACGTGCCGGAGGGCGGACGCCCCCAGCCCTGGGGTGCCCGCCCTCCGGAGTCCCGCGCCTCGCGAGGCGGTGCCGTTACCCGGCTCCACGCCTCGCGAGGCGGTGTCCTACGTGCCTACTTGTTTCCGCGCTTCGCGAGGCTGTGCTCCTACTTGTTTCCGCGCTTCGCGAGGAAGGCCTCGACCTCGGCCCGGATCTCCGGCGTGTCCAGCCCGCGCACCGTCATCGTGGTGCGGCGGCGCAGCACGTCGTCCGCGGTGTACGCCCACTCGCTGTCGGCGGCGTACGCGACCTGCGCCCACACGTCCGGCCCGTCGGCGTGGATCGGCGCGCCGAGCTCGGGGTTCTCGTCGATCATGCGGGCGATCTCGAAGGAGAGCGTGCCGTAGTGGCTGGCCAGGTGCTTGGCGACCAGCGGCTCCATCCGGGAGCCGGGCTCGCGGTCGATCAGCAGGCGGTGCGCCACGGCGTTCGGCGCGCCGACGCCCGGCAGCGGAACGGTCCTGGCGATCGTCGACATGTCCTCGCCGAGGCTGGTGCCGGGCACGTGGGCCAGCTTCTCCAGCACGGTGCGGCCGATGTGCCGGTAGGTGGTCCACTTGCCGCCGGCGACCGACAGCATGCCGCCCTTGCCCTCGGTGACGACCGTCTCGCGCTTGGCGGCGGCGGTGTCGCCGGGGCCGCCGGGCAGCACCCGCAGGCCGGCGAAGGCGTAGGTGATCAGGTCGCGGTCGAGGTGCTCGTCGCGGATCGCGTGGCCGGCCTCGCCCATGATCTGGTCGATGTCGGCGTCGGTGGCCCGGACGTCCTTCGGGTCGCCGGTGTACTCCTCGTCCGTGGTGCCGAGCAGGACGTGGTCCTCCCACGGGATGGCGAAGGACACGCGGTACTTGTCGATCGGGATGGTCAGGGCCGCACGCCACGGGGCGCGGCGCTTGACGACGACGTGCGCGCCCTTGGAGAGGCGGATCGACGGCGCGGCGCCGGCGTCCTCCATCGCGCGCAGGTGGTCGACCCAGGGGCCGGTGGCGTTGAGCACCAGGCGGGCGTTGACGCCGAACTCGGTGCCGTCCAGGCGGTCCTTGAGCTCGGCACCGGTGACCCGGCTGCCGGTGAAGCGCAGGCCGGTGACCTCGGCGTGGTTGAGCACCACGGCGCCGGCCTCGACGGCGGCGCGTACCGTCATCACGGCGACGCGCGAGTCGTTCATCTGGTGGTCGCCGTACACGGCCACCGAGCGCAGGCCCTCGGTGCGCAGCGCGGGCACCTGCTGGGCGGCGTGCGCGGCGGTGGAGACCCGGCCCATGCCGTCGCGGAAGGCGGAGAGCGCAGAGTAGAGGAAGACGCCGGCGCCGAGCTTGGGCGCGCTGTGCGGGCCGCCCTTGTAGACCGGCACGAAGAAGGTCAGCGGGTTGACCAGGTGCGGGGCGACGTCGGTGGCGAGCGCGCGGCGCTCCTTGTGGTTCTCGGCGACCAGCTTGACCGCGCCGGTCTGCAGGTAGCGCAGACCGCCGTGGACGAGCTTGGAGGAGGCGCTGGAGGTGGCACCGGCGAAGTCGCCGCCGTCGACCATCGCGACCTTGAGGCCGGCCTGGGAGGCGGTCCAGGCGACGGCCGTGCCGAGGATGCCGCCCCCGATCACCAGCAGGTCGTAGGTGGCCTTGCCCAGCAGCTCGCGGGTCTCGGCGCGGGAGGCGGTGTGGCCGGCGGTGCGCTCGGCGCCCAGGGTCGGGATGGTTGCCATGGTGTGTGTTACGGCGACGCGGGTCGGGCGGCGCCGTTACTCCTCTCGGTGTGCGGTGCGGCCCCTGCTGAGAGGCCGGTCGGCCCGGTGCGGCGGGCCGGTGGAACGGGAGCGAGCCGGGGGGGGGCGGGGGGCCCCCCCCCGGGGGCGGGGGGGGGGGGGGGGGCGCCCCCCCCCCCCCCCCCCGGCCCCCCCCCGCCCGGGGCCCCCCCCCGTGCACGCCCCCCCCGCGGGGC
>NZ_JBITZW010000022.1:106021-117469 GCF_044547105.1 Kitasatospora sp. NPDC052868
GTGTGGGTGCCGGCGCGGGGGGGGGGGGGGGGGGGGGGCGCCCCGGGGGGGGGGGGGCGGCCCGGGCGGGGGGGGGGGGGCGCCGGGGGGGGGGGGGGGGGGGCCGGGGCGCGCGCGGGGGGGGGCGGGGGCCCCCCCCCGGCTCTGCGGTCAGTTCTGGTCGTCCTCCTCCACCCAGCCCATGGTGCGCTCCACGGCCTTGAGCCACTTCTTGTACTCGCGCTCCCGGGTGGCCTCGTCCATGCGCGGGGTCCACTCGGCGGCGCGGTGCCAGTTGGCCCGCAGGGTGTCGAGGTCGTTCCAGAAGCCCACCGCCAGGCCCGCCGCGTAGGCGGCGCCGAGCGCGGTGGTCTCGGCGACGTACGGGCGCTCGACCGGGGCGTCCAGCACGTCGGCGATGTTCTGCATGAGCAGGTTGTTGCTGGTCATGCCGCCGTCGACCTTGAGGGCGGTCAGCTTGACCTTGGAGTCCTTCTCCATGGCGTCGACGACCTCGCGGGTCTGCCAGGCGGTGGCCTCCAGGACGGCGCGGGCCAGGTGGCCCTTGGTGACGTACCGGGTGAGGCCGGCGATCACGCCGCGGGCGTCGGAGCGCCAGTACGGGGCGAACAGGCCGGAGAAGGCCGGGACGAAGTAGGCGCCGCCGTTGTCCTCGACGGTGTTGGCCAGGGTCTCGATCTCGGCGGCGGTGGAGATGATGCCGAGCTGGTCGCGCAGCCACTGCACCAGCGAGCCGGTGACGGCGATCGAGCCTTCCAGGGCGTACACCGGGGCCTGGTCGCCGATCCGGTAGCCGACGGTGGTCAGCAGGCCGTGGTACGAGTTGACGATGTCCTCGCCGGTGTTCAGCAGCAGGAACGTGCCGGTGCCGTACGTGGACTTGGCCTCGCCCTTGTTGAAGCAGGTCTGGCCGAACAGCGCGGCCTGCTGGTCACCGAGCGCGGAGGCGACGGGCACGCCCTCCAGGTCGCCCACGGCGTGGCCGTAGACCTCGGCGGAGGAGCGGATCTCCGGCAGGACGGCCAGCGGCACGCCCATCGACTCGGCGATCTTGTCGTCCCAGGCCAGGGTCTGCAGGTTCATCAGCATGGTGCGGCTGGCGTTGGTGACGTCCGTGACGTGCTTGCCGCCGTTGACACCACCGGTGAGGTTCCAGATGACCCAGGTGTCCATGGTGCCGAAGAGGATGTCGCCGGCCAGGGCGCGCTCACGCAGGCCCTCGACGTTGTCCAGCAGCCAGCGGATCTTCGGGCCGGCGAAGTAGCTGGCCAGCGGGAGGCCGGTCTCGCGGCGGAAGCGGTCCTGGCCGACGTTGCGGCCGAGCTCGCGGCAGAGCGCCTCGGTGCGGGTGTCCTGCCAGACCAGCGCGTTGTGCACGGGCTCGCCGGTGTTCTTGTCCCACAGGACGGTGGTCTCGCGCTGGTTGGTGATACCGATCGCGCGGATGTCGTCCTTGGTCAGTCCGGCCTTCTCCAGCGCACCGCGGACGACCGACTGCACCCGGGTCCAGATCTCGGCGGCGTCGTGCTCGACGTAGCCGGGCTGGGGGAAGATCTGCCGGTGCTCCTGCTGGTCGACGGCGACGATCCGGCCGTCCTCACCGAAGATGATGCAGCGGCTGGACGTGGTGCCCTGGTCGATCGCGGCGATGTAGTTGCCAGTGCCAGTGGAGGTCATGAGGGTCCTCGGCTCAAGATGGGGGTACGGGGTGGGTGGGTCCGACTCGTCTGGTCAGTCCCCGTGCTCGGGTGGGCGGGAAACCCGGGTCCGTCGGAAGGCGACCGTCAGAAGGCGACGTGGTACAGGCCGCCGGCCAGCAGACCGCCGATGACCGGACCGGCCACCGGGATCCAGGCGTAGGACCAGTCCGAGCCGCCCTTGTTCGGGATCGGCAGCAGCGCGTGCACGATGCGCGGGCCCAGGTCGCGGACCGGGTTGATGGCGTACCCGGTCGGGCCGCCGAGCGAGAGGCCGATGCCGACCACGGTGAAGGCGACGATCAGGATGCCCATGCCGGAGAGGCCGAGACCCTTGTTGAGGCCCTGGGTGAGGATGCCCAGGCAGAGCACCATGGTGCCGATGATCTCGGTGAGCAGGTTCTGGATCGGGTTCCGGATCTCGGGACCGGTCGAGAAGATGCCCAGGGTCGGCTCCTCGTTGGCCTGGAACTGGCCGAGGTAGGTGACCCAGACGAGGACGGCGCCGATCATCGCGCCGAGCAGCTGGGAGCCGAGGTAGACGGGGACCTTGCTCCAGTCGCCGCTGTCGACCGCGAGGGCGAGGGTGACGGCGGGGTTCAGGTGCGCGCCCGACTTGGGGGCCGACATGTAGGCGGCGATCATCACCGCGAAGCCCCAGCCGAAGGTGATCGCCAGCCAGCCGGCGTTGATGGCCTTCGACTTCTTGAGCGTCACGGCGGCGCAGACGCCGCCGCCGAGAAGTATCAGGGCTGCGGTGCCGAGGGTTTCGCCGACGAAGATGTCGCCGTTGGAGAACGCGGACACAAAGACTCCCTTGTCCATATGGCCCGGAGGTGCGGGTGGGGGCAGGATGCCGAGCGATCGTTGTGCGGGTGAGCGCTACGTGGGAGTGATCTGCTCGGCCATCGTTCGACAATGTCGACCGTCATGCGGAAGCTTCCTCCCCTGGCCGCCTTCACGTCAAGGCCGGGTTACGCAGCTGTGACCCTTCACTCGAAGTTACCAATCGGATAACCCTAAATACGGACAAAACGCTAAGGCGCGGACAGGCATCCCGCCTGTCCGCGCCTCAGCGTGAACGTCAGATGTTCGGATGTCCGCGGGCCGGGCCCGCGCCGGACCCCCGCCCGGACGCGCCCTTGGGCCGGGCCTAGAAGCGCCCGGCGCCCAGGTCCCGGGAGATCGCCCGCGCCGCGCTGCGCACCGAGGCGACCAGCGAGGGCCGCACGAAGCCGTCCTCGCAGACCCGCTCCACCGGGCCGCTGACGCAGACCGCGCCGACCGGGTTGCGGCGCCGGTCCTGGATCAGCGCGCCGATCGAGGCCACGCCCTCCCAGGTCTCCTCGATCGAGTCGGCCCAGCCGCGCTCGCGGGTCAGTGCCGCCTCGGCGTCGACGTCGGCGAGATCGGTCAGGGTCCGCCCGGTGTACGCCTCCAGCGGCCCGTCGCCCAGCTCGCCGCGCGCCACCGGGTCGTACGCCACCAGCACCTTTCCCAGGGCGGTGCTGTGCAGCGGCTGCATCGAGCCCACCTCCAGCACCTGCCGGGTGTCGTCCGGGCGGAAGACGTGATGCACGATCAGCACCCCCTGCTGGTGCAGCACCCCCAGGTAGACCGTCTCGCCGGCCGCCCGGGCGAGGTCGTCCGCCCAGACCAGGGCGCGCGCCCGCAACTCGTGCACGTCCAGGTAGCTCTGGCCCAGCCGCAGCAGCTCGGCGCCCAGCTGGTACTTGCCGCTCTCCGGGTCCTGCTCCACGAATCCCTCCTGCTGGAGGGTGCGCAGGATGCCGTGCGCGGTGCCCTTGGCGAGGTCGAGCGCCGTCGCGACCTCGGACAGGCCCAGGCGGCGCTCGCCGCCGGCCAAGAGGCGCATGATCGCGGCGGCCCGGGAAAGCGACTGGATCGGGCCGGGCATTCGGTACCTCCGCGCTGACAGGCGGTCGACATTGTCGACCGCGATGGTGACGGGACGAGTCTGCCAGGCCGCACCCGCTCCGTGCACCTTCCCCCTCGGTAACTCACTGCCGGGCCCGTGCCACCTCGGCGGCCATCGCCGCGATCTCCCGCGGCCCCACCCGGCAGCAGCCGCCCACCAGCCGGGCGCCGTCGCGCAGCCAGCCGCCCGCCCTCCCCGGCCCCTCGCCCGCCGAACCGCCCGCCGAACCGAACGTCGGTACGCCGGACCAGTCGCGCGTCGCGGCGTCCCACCCCTCACCGCTGTTGGGGTACACCACCACCGGCTTGCCCGTCACCCGCGCCGCCAGCGCCACCGCCCGGTCCGCGTCCGCCGGGGTGCAGCAGTTCACCCCCACCGCCACCACCTCCGGCGCCCGCGCCGCGAGCGCGAACGCCTCCGCCAGCGGCTGTCCCGCCCTGGTCCGGTCGCCCTCGACGCTGTACGACAGCCAGGCCGGCACCCCCAGCCCGCGCACCGCCCGCAGCAGTGCCCGCGCCTCGTCCGCGTCCGGCACCGTCTCCAGCGCCAGGACGTCAGGACCGGCCGCCGCCAGCACCTCCAGCCGGGGCCGGTGGAAGGCCTCCAGCTCCGCCACGCTCAGCCCGTACCGCCCCCGGTACTCCGAACCGTCCGCCAGCACCGCCCCGTACGGGCCCACCGACGCGGCCACCCAGAGCGGGCGGTCCGCCCCCGTCTCCCGTGCGGCGCGCCGCGCCAGCCCCACGCTGCGCGCCAGCAGCCGGGCGGCCTCCGCCCGGCCCAGCCCCTGCCGGGCGAACCCCTCGAAGCTCGCCTGGTAGCTCGCGGTGATCGCGACGTCCGCCCCGGCGTCGAAGTACGCCCGGTGCGCGGCCACCACCGCCCCCGGATCGTCCGCGAGCAGCCGCGCCGACCAGAGCGCGTCCGACAGGTTGTGCCCGGCCGCCGCCAGCTGGTTGGACATCCCGCCGTCCAGCACCAGCGGCCCGGCCGCCAGCGCGGCGACGAAGTCCGGCCGACCGGACGGGGGAGTGACGGACATGGCGGCCTCCTGAGGCAAAGCTCCTGCTCACACCCTAGGTCGGCGGGAGCCCCGCAATCACGGGGAAAACCATTTGCCGCACAGTCAAACGATCGCTACGTTGTGCTCATTCCGAGAACGACGGGGCGGGCGGCCAAGACAGCGCCGACGACACCGCCGACGACCCGGGCCCCGAGACCGGGACCGACACGACCGAGGCCGAGAGGAGCGCGCCATGACAGGGGAGCAGCCGCACAGCGGCGCCGCCGCCGAGCTCGCCTGGCTCGCCTCCTACGACCCCCGCGCCTACACCCCGGTCGCCGTCACCGTCGACGTCGTCGCCCTGACGCTGCGCCACGGCCATCTGTACGTCCTGCTCGTCGAGCGGGCCGCCCCGCCCTACCAGGGCTCCTGGGCACTGCCCGGCGGCTTCCTGCGGGCCGGCGAGGAGGGCCTCGCCGAGGCCGCCGCCCGCGAGCTCGCCGAGGAGACCGGCCTGCACGCCGCCGACGCCGAGGCCGCCCTCAGCCGCATCCACCTCGAGCAGCTCGGCACCTACGGCGCACCCGACCGGGACCCTCGGATGCACGTCGTCTCCGTCGCCTACCTGGCCTTCGCCCCCGACCTGCCCGACCCGCAGGCCGGCTCGGACGCGGCGTCCGCCGCCTGGCACCCCGTCACCGGCCTCGACCTCCGGCCGCACACCGGCCGCCCCCAAGCCGCCGGTGTGCCCGTCGACACCCACGGGGGTGGCGTCGACGGGCACACCGGCCTCCGGCCCGACGGGGCCGCACCGATCACGCTCGCCTTCGACCACGCCCGGATCCTCGCCGACGGCCTCGACCGCGCCCGCGCCAAGATCGAGTACAGCCCGCTGGCCACCGCGTTCCTGCAGCACGACTTCACCATCCCCGAGCTGCGCGCCGTCTACGAGGCCGTCTGGGCGGAGAAGCTCCACCCGGGCAACTTCCACCGCAAGGTGCTCTCCGTCCCCGGCTTCGTCGAGAGCACCGGCACCACCACCGAGCGCGGCGGCGCCCGCGGCGGCCCGCGCGCCCGCAACTACTGCGCGGGCGACGCCCAGCTCCTCCACCCCGCACTGCTCCGCCCCACCCGCGAGGACGAGATCCACTGACCGCCTCCCCGGGCCCCACCCGCCCCATTAGCATCCGCCCATGACCACACACGAGGCGCGCCCGGCGGCCCACCGGCCCAACTCCTACTGCCACTTCTGCGGCACCCCCTACCCGCCCGGCACCTCCGCCTGGCCCCGGACCTGCCCCGGCTGCGCCGAGATCAGCTACCGCAACCCGCTGCCCGTCGTGGTCACCCTCCTCCCGGTCACCGACATCGGCACCGAGCCGCGGCTCGTCGTCATCCGCCGCACCATCGAGCCCGGCTACGGCCAACTCGCCCTCCCCGGCGGCTACGTCGACTACGGCGAGAGCTGGCAGCAGGCCTGCGTGCGCGAACTGCGCGAGGAGACCGACATCCTGGCCGACTCCACCGACGTCACCCTGGTCGCCACCGACACCGACACCGGGGGCGGCTTCCTCTGCCTCTTCGGCCTCCTCCCCGCCCGCCCCCTCGCGGACCTGCCGCCCTCCCGGCCCACCGACGAGACCGAAGGCTGGCAGCTCGGCACCCTCGACACCCCGCTCGCCTTCCCCTTCCACACCCGGGTCTCCCGCTCCTGGTTCAACGGCGAGTACACCCCGCGCTGACCTGCCGCTGACCAGGCCCGCACCCCGGGAACAGACCCTGGCGCACCGGGCGATCACATGGCAGGGTCTGCACCGACAGCCCAACCGGACGGGCCCTGCCACAAGCAACCCCGTCCCATCCACCGGCCGGGAGACCACCACCGTGAGCACCCCACCCCAGGACCAGCCGCTCTGGCGCCCCACCCCCGCTCGCGCCGCCGCCGCCGGCCTCGTGGCCTTCCAGGCCTGGGCCGCCGAACACCACGGCGCACCGGCCGCACCCCTCGCCCCCGTGGACGGCGACCAGCAGGCCGCCGAGCGCTACGCCGCCCTGCACGCCTGGTCCACCGAGGACCTCGACCGCTTCTGGACCGCCGTCACCCAGTGGTTCGACGTCCGGTTCACCCGGACGCCCGAGGCCGTCCTCGCCGACCCGGCCATGCCCGGCGCCCGCTGGTTCCCCGGGGCCCGCCTCAACTACGCCGAGCACGCCCTGCGCCACGGCGAGCCCGGCCCCGACGGGACGCCGTCGGCCAACGCCGACCAGCCGGCCATCCTCCACCTGGACGAGACCACCGAGCAGCCGGCCATCCTCACCTGGGCCGAACTCCGCCGCCAGGTCGGCTCCCTCGCCGCCGCCCTCCGGGCCCAGGGCATCGGCCCCGGCGACCGCGTCGGCGCCTACCTGCCCAACATCCCGCAGGCCGCCGTCGCCCTCCTCGCCACCGCCGCGGTGGGCGCCGTCTGGACCAGCTGCGCCCCCGACTTCGGCGCCCGCAGCGTCCTCGACCGCCTCCAGCAGATCGAACCCGCCGTCCTCTTCGCCATCGACGGCTACCACTACGGCGGCAAGGACCACGACCGCACCGAGGTGGTCGCCGAGCTGCGCCGCGAACTCCCCACGGTGCGCACCGTCGTGCACGTCCCGCTGCTCGGCGCCCCCGCCCCCGAGGGCGCCCTGCACTGGGACGACCTGGTTGCCGACGACGTGGCACCGGTCTTCGAGCCGGTCCCCTTCGACCACCCGCTCTGGGTCCTCTACTCCTCCGGCACCACCGGCCTGCCGAAGGCCATCGTCCAGAGCCAGGGCGGCATCCTGCTCGAACACCTCAAGCAGGCCGGCCTCCACCTCGACCTCGGCCCCGAGGACCGCTTCCTCTGGTACACCTCCACCGGCTGGATGATGTGGAACTTCCTCCTCGCCGGCCTGCTCACCGGGTCCACGATCGTCACCTACGACGGAAGCCCCGGCCACCCCGACACCGGAGCCCTCTGGTCCGTCGCCGCCCGCACCGGCGCGACCGTCCTCGGAACCTCCGCCGCCTACGTCATCGCCAGCCGCAAGGCCGAGCTCCACCCCGGCCGCGACCTCGACCTCAGCGCCGTCCGCTGCATCGGTACCACCGGCTCCCCGCTCCCGCCCGACGGCTTCCGCTGGATCTACGACGAGGTCAAGGAGGACGTCTGGCTCGCCTCCGTCAGCGGCGGCACCGACGTCTGCTCCTGCTTCGTCGGCGGCGTCCCCACCCTCCCGGTCTACCTCGGCGAGATCCAGGCCCCCTGCCTCGGCGCCGCCGTCGAGTCCTGGGACGTCCAGGGCCGCCCGCACACCGACACCGTCGGCGAGCTCGTCGTCACCAAGCCCATCCCGTCGATGCCCACCGGCTTCTGGAACGACCCCGACGGCACCCGCTACCGCGACAGCTACTTCGACATGTACCCGGGCACCTGGCGGCACGGTGACTGGATCACCGTCACCTCCCGCGGCACCGTCGTCATCCACGGCCGCTCCGACTCCACCCTCAACCGGCAGGGGGTCCGGATGGGCTCCTCCGACATCTACGAGGTCGTCGAGCGCCTGCCCGAGATCGCCGAATCCCTGGTCATCGGCCTGGAGGAGCCCGACGGCGGCTACTGGATGCCGCTGTTCGTCGTCCTCGCCCCCGGCGCCGCCCTGGACGACGGCCTGATCGGTCGCATCCGCACATCGCTGCGCACCGAGCTCTCCCCGCGACACGTGCCCGACGAGGTCATCGCCGTCCGCGGCCTGCCGCACACCCTGACCGGCAAGCGCATCGAGGTCCCGGTGAAGCGCCTGCTCTCCGGCACCCCGCTGGAGCAGGCCGTCAACCCCGGCTCGGTCGACAACCTCGACCACCTGCGCTTCTTCGAGCAGCTCCGCCGGGACCGCCAGGCCTGACCGCACACGAGAGGGGCCGCCCCCACCCACCGGTGGAAGCGGCCCCTCTCGCGTACCGTCCTGCTGTGCTGTGCTGTGCTGTCCGGTTCGAACTACTCGCCCGACAGCACCTGCTGCGCCGCGGCCCGCGCCTCGTCGGCACTGTCCGCAGCCCGGGCGGCCTCGGCGGCCCGGCGGCACTGCGCCAGGGTGTACTTGGCCAGCGCCGTCCGGACATAGGGGATGGACGCCGCGCCCATGGACAGGCTGGTGACCCCGAGACCGGTGAGCACGACGGCCAGCAGCGGGTCGGAGGCCGCCTCGCCGCAGACGCCGCAGCTCTTGCCGGTGGCCTGCGCGGCCTCGGCCGCGAGCGCGACCAGGTCCAGCAGCGCCGGCTGCCACGGGTCCTGCAGCCGGGCCAGCGCACCGACCTGGCGGTCGGCCGCGAAGGTGTACTGCGCGAGGTCGTTGGTCCCCAGCGAGAGGAACTCGACCTCCTGCAGGATCGAACGCGCCCGCAGCGCGGCCGACGGGATCTCCACCATCGCGCCGAACTTGGCCTGCAGCCCGGCCTGGCGACACGCGTCCGCGAAGTCCTTGGCGTCCTTGCGGTCGGCCACCATCGGAGCCATCACCTCGAGGTGCACCGGCAGACCCTCGGCGGCCTTCGCCAGCGCGCGCAGCTGCGTCTGCATGACCTCGGGGTTCTCCAGCAGCGTGCGCAGACCCCGCACACCGAGTGCCGGGTTGGGCTCGTCCGCCGGAGTCAGGAAGTCCAGCGGCTTGTCCGCACCGGCGTCCAGCGCCCGGACCACGACCCGGCCCTCCGGGAACGCCTCCAGCACCTTGCGGTACGCCTCGACCTGCTTCTCCTCGCTCGGGGCCTTCGCCGAGTCGTCGAGGAAGAGGAACTCGGTGCGGAACAGGCCGACACCCTCCGCCCCGGCCTCCAGCGCGGCCGGCAGGTCCGAGGCGCCGCCCACGTTGGCGAGCAGCGGCACCCGGTGCCCGTCCGAGGTCCGGCCCGGACCGGAGGACGCGGCCAGCGCGGCCTTCCGCTCGGCGGCGACGCGGCGCAGCTCGTCCTGCGTCTCCTGGGACGGCTCCACCAGCACATCGCCGGAGCTGCCGTCGACCGCGACCACGGTGCCCTCGGCGACCTCGGCCGCACCGGGCAGGGCGACCACGGCCGGCACGCCCATCGCGCGGGCCAGGATGGCGCTGTGGCTGGTCGGCCCGCCCTCCTCGGTCACGAAACCGAGGACCAGCTGCGGGTCCAGCAGCGCCGTGTCGGCGGGCGCGAGGTCCCGCGCGAACAGCACGTACGGTTCGTCGCTGTCCGGCACCCCCGGCATCGGCACGCCGAGCAGCCGAGCCACGATGCGGTTGCGGACGTCGTCGAGGTCGGCGACACGCCCGGCCAGGTACTCCCCGGCGGAGGCGAGCAGTGCGCGGTAGGCGGCGAAGGCGTCGTACACGCCGCGCTCGGCGCTGCTGCCGACGGTGATCCGCCGGCTGACGTCGGCCATCAGCTCAGGGTCCTGCGCCATCAGGGCCTGTGCCTCGAGCACGGCCTGCGCCTCGCCTCCGGCCAGGTTGCCGCGGGCGATCAGGTCGGCGGCCACCGCCTCGACGGCCGCCTGGGCCCGGGCCTGCTCACGGGGGGCGTCCTCGGTGGGGATCTGGGTGGCCGGCGGCTCCAGCACCGCCGTCCCCATGTGCCGCACCTGGCCGATCGCGACCCCGTGGCTCACACCCACGCCGCGCAGCGTCTTCTTCATGTCACCTGTCTCCGCTGAGGTCGGCGGCCCCGCCGGGAGCCGCCGTCTGCCGGGCCGCCCCGTCGAGTACGGCGGGGCGGGCGTGTTGGCTCGGCTTTGTTGTGGCGTGGACTCCACCGGTGCGCACCCGCATCCCGGGCGCCGAGCGGCCCGGGGAAGTACAGAGTGGAGCGGTCAGCTCCAGCCGAAGAGGGCGTCGCCGACGGCGACCTGCCCGTCCTCCCGGACGTCGACCAGCGCGTCGGCGCTCGCCTCCAGCGCGACGATCGGCGAGATCGGCGACTTGCCGGCGGCCTCGACGGCGGCCGGGTCCCACTTGATGACGGCCTGGCCGCGGGTCACCGTGTCGCCCTTGTTGACGAGGAGCTCGAAGCCCTCGCCGTTCAGCTGCACGGTGTCAATGCCGAGGTGGGTCAGTACGCCGTGCCCGTCCGCGTCCACCACGACGAAGGCGTGCGGGTGCATGGAGACGACGACCCCGTCCACCGGCGCGACGGCCTCCGTCGGCTGGCGCACCGGGTCGATGGCAGTGCCGGGACCGACCATCGCGCCTGAGAAGACGGGGTCTGGCACGCCGGCGAGCCCGACGACCTTGCCGGTCAGCGGCGACGTCACAGTGGTCATGGTTGAACCTCCCAAGTGCGCGGTACAGCGAGCGGCCGCAGGCAGCGGCAGGACGATCGACTGAAGCCTAAATCATGTCAACTTCGGACATCTGCTGACATAGCCGGGCCCAGAGCCCGCAAAGTAACGACGGTTGCCAGGCCGCCGGGCCGACGGTCCGTCGGCTGAAGTGGTCTAGTCCTCTGGTTGACGCGCCGCACTCTACAGGCATCTTGCCGGAGCGGAACCATTGCTGTATATGCTCGCGAGAGCAACAAATCATGCGGCCGACCGGGTGATGGTGGTGCGACTCGATTCGCACTCGGGCCGGGGACCCGCTATGGTTGGGCGAGTCGCCACGAGTTGGCGGTTAACGCCAGGTTTCAGATACGAAAAGCGCCGGTTAAGAACTGGCAAACGGATCTGCTAAGCTGGAAACACGAAAGAACGAAGCGCCCGGAGGGCCCGCTGGAAGGCGGTCCGAAGGAAGTGTCCGTTCCTTGAGAACTCAACAGCGTGCCA
>NZ_JBITZW010000023.1:0-115261 GCF_044547105.1 Kitasatospora sp. NPDC052868
CCGCCGCGAACGGAGCGATCTTCGCCTCGGCCAGCGAACGCACCGCCTCACGGAGCATCCCGTGCTCCTCGGAGATCCGGAAGAGATCGAAGTCCGCCGCGCCTGCGCTGCCCGCCATGATGCCTGCCTCGTTCACGTGATGAAGGAATGCGTGGTGAAGGATCGTATTCAGTTAGCTACCGTTAAGTAGAGATCCTAGGGCGCCGGCCTGCGACTGCCTAGGTTTGTCAGTCCACATCCGACCCCAGGGTGTCGCCGGCCCGGTGCTCCTGGAAGTACTGCGCCATCCGGTCGTTGCGCATCGCCTCCCAGAGCTGCGCGGCCGGGCGCTCGTCCAGCAGGACGACGCTCTGCCCGTCCCGGGTGTCGAAGCCGCCGAACGGCGCGTTCATGAACCGCACGTCGTCGGCGCGCAGCGAGCGCAGGCCCCAGGCGAGCTGGAACAGGTCGGTGTTGGAGAGCCGGTCGTCCACGCTGACCACCTCGCCCACCGACTGCAGCAGCCCGCCGAGCCGGGACGGGCTGGTCAGGGTGCCCGAGTCCATCACCCGCAGCATCAGCGCGCGGAGGAAGTTCTGCTGGCGCCTGGTGCGGTCGAGGTCCCCGCCGGGCAGCCCGTAGCGCTCGCGGACGTACAGCAGGGCCTGTTCGCCGTCCATGTGGTGGGTGCCGGCCTCCCAGCGGCGGGCCTCGCCGACCCCCTCGATGGTCCGCGGGATGGTGATGTCGACCCCGCCGACGGCGTCGGTGAGGGCGCGGAAGCCGTTCCAGTCGACCACCGCGAGATGGTCGATCCGGATGCCGGTGAGGTTCTGCACGGTCTCGGTCATCAGCGCCGGGCCGCCCCAGGAGTACGCGGCGTTCAGCTTGGCCCGGCCGTGTCCGGGGATGTCCACCCAGGTGTCGCGCGCCAGCGAGACCAGCGAGGCGCTGCGGCGGTCGTCGGAGAGGTGCAGCAGCATCATGGTGTCGCTGCGGGCGGCGCCGGCCTGCCAGGCCGGGGCGGCGGCCCTGCTGCCGGTGGTGGGGGCGTCCGAACGGGCGTCGAGGCCGACCAGCAGCAGGTTGAGGCCGCCGGCGGGGACGGGCCGCGGCTGGGCGGACTCCGGCACGGTCGGGAAGGCGTCCGGGATCCGGGTGACGGAGGAGGCGTAGTGCTCGGCCGTCCAGTAGAGCGCGCCGGCCGTGCCGACCACCAGCACCAGCAGGACGGAGAGCGTCCAGAGCAGCACCCGGCGGGTCCGGCGGCGCCGGCGCGGCGGTTCGGGAGCCGGCGCCGGGTCGTGCCCGGCCTCGTCGTCGCGCGGCCCGAAGATGCTCAGCCCGGCCGCGGACCGGGCGGGCCCTTCCGGCTCGGCGGGCTCCTGCGGCTCGGTGGGCTCTACCTGCTGGGCGGGTTCTTCCGGCTGGGCGGGCTCCGCGGGTTCGTCCGTGCTCTCGGGCTTCGGATCCATGCGCGCATTGTGCCGTCGGTCACAGCCCGCCCGTGGCGATTGTGGTGATTTCGTGCCCCTCCCACCCCTCACCTGCCCGGAAACCGCGCTCATCACGGCCGAAACATCGGTGCTGGTAGGACGGCCTGGGCGGCACCCGAACGGGCGGATAGCATCGGTGCTCGCACGTCATGCCACTCCAGGTCGAGCTCCGCAAAGGGGAACCCGTGACCCTCCGCATCTCCGTGATCGGCACCGGCTATCTCGGCGCCACCCACGCCGCCGCCATGGCGGAGTTCGGCTTCGAGGTGCTCGGTCTCGACATCGACCCGGAGAAGATCGCCACGCTGACCGCCGGCAGAGTGCCGATGTACGAGCCGGGCCTGTCCGAGCTGCTGCTCAAGCACGTGGCCGGGCACGAGGGTTCGACCGGGCGGCTGCGCTTCACCACCTCCGCCCAGGAGGCCGCCGAGTTCGGCGACGTGCACTTCGTCTGCGTCAACACCCCGCAGCGCAAGGGCGAGTTCGCCGCCGACATGTCCTATGTCGACGCCGCCATCGACGCGGTGGCCCCGCACCTGACCCGCCCGGTGCTGGTGGTCGGCAAGTCCACCGTCCCGGTCGGCTCGGCGAGCCGGCTGGCCGAGCGGCTGGCGGCGCTCGCGCCCGTCGGCGAGGGCGCCGAACTCGCCTGGAACCCGGAGTTCCTGCGCGAGGGCTTCGCCGTCCAGGACACCCTGCGCCCGGACCGCATCGTGGTCGGCACCCGCAGCGAGCGGGCCGAGCAGCTGCTGCGCGAGGTGTACGCGGACCCGATCGCGGCCGGGGTGCCCTTCATGGCCACCGACTACGCGACCGCCGAGCTGGTGAAGGCGGCCGCCAACTCCTTCCTGGCCACGAAGATCTCCTTCATCAACGCGATGGCCGAGGTCTGCGAGGCGGCCGGCGCCGACGTCACCCAGCTGAGCACCGCGCTCTCCTACGACGAGCGGATCGGCGGCAAGTTCCTCAACTCGGGCCTCGGCTTCGGCGGCGGCTGCCTGCCCAAGGACATCCGCGCGTTCATGGCCCGGGCCGGGGAGCTGGGCGCCGACCAGGCGCTGACCTTCCTGCGCGAGGTGGACTCGATCAACATGCGCCGCCGCTCCCGGATGGTCGAGCTGGCCCGCGAGCAGTGCGTCGGCGGCTTCCTCGGCCGCCGGGTCGCCGTCCTCGGCGCGGCCTTCAAGCCGAACTCGGACGACATCCGGGACTCGCCCGCGCTCAACGTGGCCGCCCAGATCCAGCTCCAGGGCGCCCAGGTCACGGTGTACGACCCGAAGGCGATGGACAACGCCCGCAAGATGTTCCCGGGCCTGGCCTACGCGGACTCCCCGCTGGAGGCCGCCGAGGGCGCACACGTCGTGCTGCACCTCACCGAGTGGCAGGAGTTCCGCTCCCTCGACCCGGCCGAGCTGGGCGCGGTGGTCGCCGAGCGCCGTCTGCTGGACGGCCGCAACGTCCTGGACGCCGACGCCTGGCGCGCGGCCGGCTGGACGTACCGGGCGCTCGGGCGCCCGAGCTAGACCGGCCCTGGGACCCGAAACGTGAGGCCGCCCCCGGTAGGACACCGGGGGCGGCCTCAAGCATGGGCCGGGCTCAGCCGAGGCGGGGGATCTCGATGGCGGGGCACCTGTCCATCACCATCGCCAGCCCCGCGGCCGTGGTCCGCTGGTAGGCGGCCTGGTCGACCACGCCGAGCTGGAACCAGACGCCCTTGGCGCCGATGGCGGCGGCCTCGTCGGCCACCCGGCCGGCCAGGTCGCTGTTGACGAACACGTCCACCACGTCGACCGCGAAGGGGATTTCGGCGAGGGAGGGGTAGCCGCGCTCGCCGTGGACCGTCTCCGCCTTCGGGTGCACCGGCACGATCCGCTTGCCGAAGCGCTGCAGCACCTCGGCCACGCCGTAGGCCGCGCGCCGCTCGTTGGACGAGAGCCCGACGACGGCCCAGGTGTCGCCCAGCTCGGTCAGGATCCTGCGGACGGTGTCCGGATCGCCGTACATGCCTTTGCCTCCTCGTGTCCGGGAACTCGTGAGCTGCAGCGCCGGTGGTCGCCCGGCCATTCCCACCCCTCGGGGCGGGCGCCGGGTGCCGGGCGCCGGGCCCGGCTCAGGTCCGGCCGTCCAGCTGCGCGATGGTGGCGATGGACGGGCGGCGGGTCGCCTGGAGGTCCCGGGCGACCGCCTCGGCGTCGCGCAGCACGCGGACCGCGTTGTGCCAGGTGAGCTTCCCGAGATCGTCCTGCGACCAGCCCCGGCGCAGCAGTTCGGCGATCAGGTTGGGGTAGCCGGCCACGTCGTCCAGGCCGGCGGGGAGGAAGGCGGTGCCGTCGAAGTCCCCGCCGATGCCGATGTGGTCGATGCCGGCCACCTCGCGCATGTGGTCCAGGTGGTCGGCGACGGTGCCAGGGGTGGCGACCGGGCGCGGGACGGCCTCCTCGAAGGCGCGCTGACAGGCCATCCCGGCCGGGCTGGTGTCCAGGTGGTCGAAGCCGTGGGCGCGCATGTTCTCGTCCGCCGCGGCCGTCCACTCGATGGCGGCGGGCAGGATGAACTTGGGGACGAAGGTGGCCATCGCCACGCCGCCGTTGCCGGGCAGTTGGGCGAGCACGTCGTCCGGGACGTTGCGCGGGTGGTCGCAGACGGCGCGGGCGGAGGAGTGCGAGAAGAGCACCGGTGCCTCGGTGACCCGCAGCGCGTCGCGCATGGTGTCGGCGGAGACGTGCGAGAGGTCGACCAGCATGCCGAGCCGGTTCATCTCCCGGACGACCTCCTCGCCGAACCGGGTGAGGCCGCCGGCCACCGGCTTGTCGGTCGCGGAGTCGGCCCACGGCAGGTTGTCGTTGTGGGTGAGCGTCAGGTACCGGACACCGAGCGCGTGGAGGGCCCGCAGGGTGGCGAGCGAGCAGTCGATGGAGTGGCCGCCCTCGGCCCCCATCAGCGAGGCGATCCGGCCCTCGGCGCGGGCGGCCGCCATGTCGTCCGCGGTCAGCGCGAGCCGGAACCGGTCGGGGTAGCGCGCGACCAGGGCGCGGACGAAGTCGATCTGCTCCAGGGTGGCGCTGACCGCGTGGTCGCCGGCCAGCCGGGCGGGGACGTAGACGGACCAGAACTGGGCGCCGACCCCGCCCGCGGCGAGGCGGGCGAGGTCGGTGTGCAGCCGGTCGCGCTGGTCGGCCGCGAGGTCGAGCGCGTCGAGGTCGTAGCCGGCCTGCTCGCGCATCGCCCAGGGGAGGTCGTTGTGCCCGTCCACCACGGGGGTGTCGCGCAGGACGGCCCGGGCCTGCTCCAGCAGGGCGGATGAATCCAACAGCTCAAATGTCATACGAGCTGTTCTATCCGTTTTGACTACTTTCCAAAGCCGAAGGCGGAGGAACCCGCCACCTTGGCCCGCAGCTTCTTGCCCTTCTCGGTGGCCTGGTTGTTCAGCTCGGCCTGGAAGTCGGTCATCTTCTCGGCCAGCTCCTGGTCGAACGCCGCCAGCATCCGCACCGCCAGCAGGCCCGCGTTGCGCGCTCCGGCCACCGAGACGGTCGCCACCGGCACGCCGGCCGGCATCTGGACGATCGACAGCAGGCTGTCCATACCATCCAGGTAGCGCAGCGGCACCGGCACGCCGATGACCGGCAGCGGGGTGACGGAGGCGAGCATGCCCGGCAGGTGGGCGGCGCCGCCGGCGCCCGCGATGATCGCCTTCAGCCCGCGCCGGTGCGCGTTCTCGCCGTACGCGACCATCTCGCGCGGCATCCGGTGCGCGGAGACCACGTCCACCTCGTAGGGGATCTCGAACTCGTCGAGGGCCTGGGCGGCCGCCTCCATCACGGGCCAGTCGGAGTCCGAGCCCATGACGATGCCGACGACGGGAGCCGTGGGGTTGCTCATTCGGTGATCGTTCCTCGCAGGTAGGCGGCCGCGTGGCGGGCGCGCTCGCGGACGTCGTCGAGGTCGTCCCCGAAGACGTTGACGTGGCCGACCTTGCGGCCGGGCTTCACGTCCTTCCCGTACATGTGGATCCGCAGGCCGGGGTCGCGGGCCATGCAGTGCAGGAAGGCGTGGTACATGTCCGGGTAGTCGCCGCCGAGGACGTTGACCATCACGGTCCACTTCGCGCGCGGCCGGGGGTCGCCGAGCGGCAGGTCGAGCACGGCCCGCAGGTGGTTCTCGAACTGCGAGGTGACGGCGCCGTCCTGGGTCCAGTGCCCGGAGTTGTGCGGCCGCATGGCCAGCTCGTTCACCAGGATCCGGCCGTCCCTGGTCTGGAACAGCTCCACCGCGAGGTGGCCGGTGATGTCCAGCTCGCCCGCGATCCGCAGGGCCAGCTGCTGGGCCTCGTCGGAGAGCGCGGGGTCGAGGTCCGGCGCGGGGGCGGTCACCTCGGCGCAGACGCCGTTCTCCTGGACGCTCTCCACCACCGGGTAGGCGACGGCCTGGCCACTGGGCGAGCGGACCACGTTGGCGGCCAGCTCGCGGAGGAAGTCGACCTTCTCCTCGGCCAGCACGGCCACGCCCGCCAGGAACGGCGCGTTCGCCTCCTGCTCGCTGCCGACCACCCAGACGCCCTTGCCGTCGTAGCCGCCGCGGACGGTCTTCAGGACGACGGGGTAGCCCGTGCCCTCGTTCGCGAAGGCGGTGACGTCGGCCGGGTCGGCGACGATCCGGTGGCGCGGGCAGGGGACGCCGATGGAGTCCAGCCTGGCCCGCATCACGCCCTTGTCCTGGGCGTTGACCAGCGCGTCCGGCCCGGGGCGGACGGCGATGCCGTCGGCCTGCAGGGCGCGCAGGTGCTCGGTCGGCACGTGCTCGTGGTCGAAGGTCACCACGTCACAGCCGGCCGCGAAGCGGCGCAGGGTGTCGAGGTCGCGGTAGTCGCCGAGGACCACATCGGACACCACCTGTGCGGCGGAGTCCTGGGGCGTGTCGGCGAGGAGTTTGAAGCTGACCCCGAGCGGGATGCCCGCCTGGTGTGCCATCCGGGCCAGCTGCCCGCCGCCGATCATGCCCACCACTGGAAAATTCGCATTGCCCGGGGAAGTCACCCCGCCAGGATATCCGGGCCGGTGAGCGGCCGTGGAACCACCGGGTGGCAGGGGAGCGTGATGAGAAGGGGAAGGCCCTAGGGGCTGAGCCGATCGGCCGAACCGGGTAGCCTGGTCCGCTAGGTCCTGGTACGCGCGGTCCGATGATGTGCGTGCACGCAGGGCTGAAGGGCAACCGCGCACCCGCACCGGCCCTTTTGTCCGCAGGCGCATGGAGGCAGCCCGGTATGACGACGACCGCAGCTTCGAACCTCTCGCTGGCCAGCCGACTGCGCGGCCTCTCAAGCGAGGTCGTGAAGTTCGGCATCGTCGGCCTGAGCGGTGTGGCGATCAACTTCCTGGTCTTCTGGGTCTGCATCAACGGCCTGGGCCTGGCCTCGCTGCGCTCCAACGTGGTCGCCACGCTGGTCGCCATCGCCACCAACTACCTCGGCTACCGCTACTGGCTGTACCAGGACCGGGACGCGGCCTCGCGCAAGCGGGAGATCACCCTGTTCCTGCTGTTCAGCGGCGCCGGGATGCTGATCGAGACCGGCGTGCTGGGCTTCTCCGTCTACGTGCTCGGCCTGACCTCGCACTTCGAGCAGCTGGCCGCCAAGGTCGCGGGCCTGGCCGTGGGCACGGTGTTCCGCTTCGTCTCGTACCGGACCTGGGTGTTCAAGGCGATTCCCGAGCTGCCCGCGGACACCGGGCTCGCCGCGCAGGCCGAGCTGATGCTGGCCGCCGAGGAGAGCCGGCTCGCCAAGGCCGAGTAGGCCCGGCTCCCCTGCCCTGCCCTGCCCTGCCCTGCGCCTCAGTCGCCCTTCTGGCTCCGACCGAGGAACAGCGCGAACACCGGCGGCCGCAGCGACAGCAGTTCCAGCCGCCCGCCGTCCGCCTCCGCGAGGTCGCGGGCGACGGCCAGGCCGATACCGGTCGAGTTGCGCCCGCTGACCGCGCGCTCGAAGACCCGGTTGCCCAGCTCCGGCGGCACGCCCGCGCCCTGGTCCTGTACCTCGACCACCACCGACGTCCCCGAGGGCCGCACCCGCAGGGTGATCGTCCCGGCGCCGTGCATCAGCGAGTTCTCGATCAGGGTGGCCAGCACCTGGGCGACCGTGCCGGGGGTGCCGACGGTGGCGACCCCGCGCAGGCCCTCCACCTGGAGCACCCGGCGGGTGTCGCGCAGCGACGGTCCCCACTCCTCCACCTGCTGCTTGATCACGTCGTCCAGGTCGAAGGCGACGGCGGTGGGGCTGCGCGGGTCCCGCTGGTTGGTGAGCAGCCGCTGGACGACGTCGGTGAGCCGCTCGACCTGCTGGAGGGCGATGGTCGCCTCCTCCTTGACCGTCTCCGGGTCCTCGGCCAGCGCGGTGATCTCCTCCAGCCGCATGGAGAGCGCGGTGAGCGGGGTGCGCAGCTGGTGGGAGGCGTCGGCGGCGAGCCGGCGCTCGGCGGTGAGCATCCGGGCGATCCGCTCGGCGCTGACGTCCAGCACCTCGGCGACCCGGTCGAGCTCCGGCACGCCGTAGCGGCGGTCGCGCGGACGGGGGTCGCCCGAGCCGAGCCGCTCGGCGGTCTCGGCGAGGTCGGTGAGCGGGCGGGCGAGCCGCTTGGCCTGCCAGACGGCGAGGGCTACGGCGGCCTGGACGGCCAGCAGGGCGACCACCCCGAGCAGCAGCAGCATGTTGGCGATCTCGTGGTCGACGGCCGCCCGGGACTGCTCGACGGTGACCGTCTCGCCGCTGTTGCCCTTCTCAACGGCCTTCAGCAGGTGGTTCCCGGCCGGCCGGGTGCCGCTGGAGACGATCGGCTGGCCGGGGATGTCCACCTCGACGTAGCTGCCGTCGGTGACCTGGTTGGCGAACTTGTCCCCGGTGACCGGCTCGCCCGCCGCGAGGCGGTTCTCCACCAGGCCGAGCACCCGGACGGCGGCCGCGTCCACCCGGTCCTGGGCGGCGTTGACGATGGTGCGCTTCTCGACCAGGGCGAGCGGGACGCAGAACACCGCGACCACCACCAGGACGACGCCCAGCAGCGAGTTGATCATCCGGCGTTTCACGCTGCCGCTCCCATTGGTGTCGCTACCTGCTGACGGTCCCAGGCGTGTCCGCGGAGCCGCCTCGGACCCGGCGGAACCTTACAGAGACGCCCTGACCGGCCTAGTTCTTCTCGAAGCGGAAGCCCACCCCGCGCACGGTGGCGATGTAGCGGGGGTTGGCGGCGTCGTCGCCGAGCTTCTTGCGCAGCCAGGAGATGTGCATGTCCAGGGTCTTGGTGGAGGTCCACCAGGTGGTGTCCCAGACCTGCCGCATGATCTCCTCGCGGGTCACCACCCGGCCGGCGTCGCGCACCAGCACCCGCAGCAGCTCGAACTCCTTGGCGGAGAGGGTGAGCTCCTCCTCGCCGAGCCAGGCGCGGTGCGACTCGATGTCGATCTTCACCCCGTGCGCGCCGGTGGTGAGCTGGTCGACGTTGCCGCGCCGGAGCAGGGCGCGGACGCGGGCGAGCAGTTCGGCCAGGCGGAAGGGCTTGGTGACGTAGTCGTCGGCGCCGGCGTCCAGGCCGACCACGGTGTCCACCTCGTCGGCGCGGGCGGTGAGCACCAGGACGGGGCAGCTCTTGCCGTCGGCGCGCAGCCGGCGGCAGACCTCCAGGCCGTCCATCTCGGGCAGCCCGAGGTCGAGGACGACGAGGTCGACCTCCTCGGTGAGTCCGGCGGCCAGTGCGGTCGGACCGTCCTCGCGGACGAGCACCTCATAGCCCTCGCGTCGCAGGGCCCGGGCGAGCGGTTCGGAGATCGCCGGATCGTCCTCGGCGAGCAGCACACAGGTCATGTGGTGATGGTAGTCCGCCGGGGTATGGGCGTTCGCGCTGTGAGGTAGTTCACAGAGCGTGATCGTTATACGGAGCGCGATCACCGGTCAACGGACCTGCCTCGACCGCCCGTTCGGCGAATATTCCACCCCCAGCTCTTGCATCCGAAGGAACATATCCGGCTCTACCATGGATATGCCGAACAGATCAGCGGCAAACTTTGCCATCGCCATACCTAATTGGCGGGTTTTGTCAGCTGATACCGCCAAATATCGCCACGTACAGTGGTTTGGTCCACGTCCGCCGCCACCCCCCTTGGCGGACGCTGTCAGGCAAGGAACCACTACACATGGCGTCTACGACCCTGGAGCCCGGCGTTCAGTCGGCCTCTCCCAGCGGCAAGACCTTCCTCGGGCACCCCCGGGGCCTCGCCACCCTCTTCATGAGCGAGATGTGGGAGCGCTTCAGCTACTACGGCATGCGTGCCCTGCTGGTGCTCTACATGACGGCCTCCATCGCGGAGGGCGGGCTCGGCATGAAGGCGGCTGTCGCCGCCGCCGTGTACAGCGTGTACACGGCCATGGTCTACCTGCTCGCCCTGCCGGGCGGCTGGATCGCGGACCGCTTCCTCGGCGCGCGCAAGACCGTCGCAGTCGGCGGCTCGATCATCATGATCGGCCACTTCCTGCTGGCGGTGCCGGCGAGCGTGTCGTTCTTCGTCGGCCTCGCGTTCATCGCGGTCGGCTCGGGTCTCCTCAAGGCCAACATCTCGACGATGGTCGGGCACCTCTACGACGGGCCGAACGACCCGCGCCGTGACGGTGGCTTCACCATCTTCTACATGGGCATCAACCTCGGTGCCTTCGCCGCCCCGCTGGTCATCGGCACCGTCGGCCAGAGCGTGAACTGGCACCTCGGCTTCGCCCTGGCCGGTATCGGCATGGCGCTCGGCCTGACCCAGTTCCTCCTCGGCACCCGCCACCTCAGCGCCAAGAGCGACGTGGTGACCTCGCCGATCTCGCCCGCCGAGAAGAGCGCGATCTTCAAGAAGGCCGGCCTCTGGCTGGCCGTCGCCGCCGTCTTCTACGCGGTCGTGGCGCTGACCGGCCACTTCACCATCAACTGGGCGATCTGGCCGCTGTCGATCGCGGGCATCGCGATCCCGGTCTTCGTCTTCGCCAAGGTGAAGCGCGACAAGGACCTCGACGAGACCGAGCAGTCCCGGATGAGCGGCTACATCTGGTTCTTCGTCGCGGCCGCCGTCTTCTGGATGATCTACGACCAGTCGGGCTCGACGCTGAGCATCTTCGCGGACGAGAACACCGCGTCGACGCTGTTCGGCTTCAACTTCCCGTCGACGTGGTTCCAGTCGCTGAACCCGCTGTACATCATGGCGCTGGCCCCGGTCTTCGCCTGGCTCTGGGTGGCCCTGTCCCGCAAGGCCAAGAACCCCAGCACCACCGTGAAGTTCGCCTTCGGCCTGCTGATGATCGGCGCGTCCTTCCTGGTCATGATGCTGGCGATGGCCGCCGCCTCGGGCGGCACCAAGGTCACCCCGCTCTGGCTGGCCCTGGTGTACCTGGTCCAGACCGTCGGCGAGCTCACCCTCTCGCCGGTCGGCCTCTCCGTCACCACCAAGCTGGCCCCCACGAAGTACGCCAGCCAGATGATGGGTGTCTGGTTCCTCGCCGTCACCGCCGGTGACTGCGTCGCGGCCATCTCGCAGCTGGTCCTCGGCGACAAGGTGGTCGGCTCCACCGGGTACTTCGCGGTCCAGGGCCTGCTGGCGATCCTCGCCGGCGTGGCGCTGTGGATGTACCGCAAGAAGGTCGTGAAGCTGATGGGCGACGTCCACTGACGCGCCCCTGACGCCGCCCCGGGCCACACCGCCGGGGCACCACCGGGGCGCTGCGCCCCGGATAAGGGACCGGTACGGATCACCCGATCCGTACCGGTCCCTTTTCCGGTGCGGCGCCGTGCCCGGGCATGTCAGGGTGTCGGACATGCCGACCGAATCCCTCCCGCGCCAACTCGCCCGCACCCGCCGCTTCTCGCTGGGCGCGCCCGCCCAGCCCGCCGTCTGCGCCGACGGCCGCACGGTGCTGTTCCTGCGCAGCCGCGCCGGGGACGACCCGGTCACCTGCCTCTGGGCGCTGGACGCCGACACCGGCGAGGAGCGGCTGCTGGCCGACCCGGCGGCGCTGGCCGGCGGCGCCGAGGACCTCCCGGAGGCCGAGCGGATCCGCCGCGAGCGGGCCCGCGTCCACGCCACCGGCATCACCGCCTTCGCCGCCGACGCCGCGGGCCGCACGGTCGCCTTCGCCCTGGGCGGGGCGCTCTGGACGGCCGACCCGGCGGACGGCGCCGTCCGCCGGATACCGACCGCCACCACGGTCTACGACCCGCGCCCCGACCCGACCGGGCGCCGGATCGCCTACGTGGGCGACGGCGCGCTGCGCGTGGTCGGCGCCGACGGCGGCGAAGACCGCGCCCTGGCCGAACCCGAGCACGCCGAGGTCGCGTTCGGCGTCCCCGACCACGTCGCCGCGGAGTCCATGTACCGCACCCGGGCGTACTGGTGGTCGCCGGACGGCACCCGGCTGCTGGCAGCCCGGGTGGACAACAGCCCGCTCAGCCGCCTCCACCTGGCCGACCCGGCCGATCCGGCCCGCCCGCCGCGCGTGCTGCGCTACCCGCTGGCCGGCACCGCCAACGCCGACGTCGGCCTCTGGCTGCTCGACCTCGACGGCGGCCGCACCGAGGTCCGCTGGGACCGCGCCGGGTACGAGTACCTGACCGCCGCCGGCTGGGACGCCCACGGCCCGTACGCCGCCGTGCAGAGCCGCGACCAGCGGACCGTCCGCACCCTGGCCGTCGACCCGGCCGACGGCGCCACCCGGCTGCTCGCCGAACGGCGCGACGAGCACTGGGTGGAGCTCCTCCCCGGCCTGCCCGTCCGGACCGCCGCCGGGGCCCTGGCCGACTCCGCCGACCTCGACGGCACCCGGTTCCTGACCCTCGACGGCAAGCCCGTCACCCCGCCCGGCCTCCAGCTGCGCTCGGTGCTCGGGACGGACGGCGAGCAGCTGCTCTTCACCGCCTCCGACGAGCCGACCGAGACCCACCTGTGGCGGTACGACCCCGCCGAGGGCGCCGTACGACTGAGCTCCGCGCCCGGCGTGCACACCGGCGTGCAGCGCGCCGGCACGCTCGTCCACACCGCCCGGACGCCCGACGCACCCGGCGGCCGCACCAGCGTCCAGCGCGGCGGGCGCCCCGCCGCCGAGCTGCGCTCGCACACGCTGCCGCCCGTCCTCACCGCCCGCCCCGAGCTGCTCCGGCTGGGCCCGCGCGAGCTGCGCGGCACGCTCTTCCTGCCGGCCGGCCACCGGCCCGACGACGGCCCGCTGCCCGTGCTGCTCGACCCGTACGGCGGGCCCGCGATGCAGAAGGCCACCGCGGCCGGCGGCTGGACGGACCTGGTCTCCCAGTGGTTCGCCGACCAGGGCTTCGCCGTCCTGGTGGTGGACGGGCGCGGCACCCCCGGCCGCGGCCCGCACTGGGAGAAGGCCGTCTTCGGCGACGTCGCCACACCGGCCCTGGAGGACCAGGTCGAGGCACTGCGGGAGACCGCCCGCATCCGGCCCGGCCTGCTCGACCTCGACCGGGTCGGCATCCGCGGCTGGTCCTACGGCGGCTTCCTCGCCGCGCTGGCCGTGCTGCGCCGCCCGGACGTCTTCCACGCCGCCGTCGCCGGGGCCGCGCCGACCGACCACCGGCTGTACGACACCCACTGGAAGGAGCGCTTCCTCGGCCACCCCGACGAGCACCCGGAGTACTACGACGCCTGCTCGCTGATCCCCGACGCCGCCGGCCTGCGCCGACCGCTGCTGCTGGTCCACGGCATGGCCGACGACAACGTGCTGCCCGCGCACGCGCTGCGGCTCTCCGCCGCGCTGCTCGCCGCCGGGCGGCCGCACGAGCTGCTCCCGCTCAGCGGGGTCACCCACTCCCCGAGCGACGAGACGGTGGCGGAGAACCTGCTGCTGCACCAGCTGGACTTCCTGCGGCGCAGCCTCGGGGCCTAGGAGCGGGCGGGGCTCAGACCTCCCTGACGCCCGCCCGCCAGACGGCGGCGGTCAGCGGGACGCCCGGGCGGTAGGCCAGGTGGACGTGCGAGGGGGCGTCCAGCAGCAGCAGGTCCGCCCGGGCGCCCACCGCGACGGTGCCGACGTCGCCGCGGCGCAGCGCGTGGGCGCCGCCGGCGGTGGCGGCGTGCACGGCCTCGTCCGGGGTCATGCCCATCTCCCGGACGGCGACCGCGATGCAGAACGCCATCGAGCTGGTGAAGCTGGAGCCCGGGTTGCAGTCGGTGGACAGCGCGACGACGGCGCCCGCGTCGAGCAGCCGGCGCGCGTCCGGGTAGGGGGCGCGGGTGGAGAACTCGGCGCCGGGCAGCAGGGTCGCCACGGTGGCCGAGCCGGCCAGTGCGGCCACGTCCTCGTCGGTGAGGTGGGTGCAGTGGTCGGCGGAGGCGGCGCCCAGCTCCACGGCGAGCTGCACGCCCGGGCCGTAGGAGAGCTGGTTGGCGTGCACCCGGGGGGTCAGGCCGCGCTCGACGCCGGCGGTGAGGATCGCCCGGGCCTGGTCGCCGTCGAAGGCGCCGTTCTCGCAGAACACGTCCACCCAGCGGGCGTAGGGCGCGCAGGCGTCCAGCATGTCGCCGGTGACCAGGTCGACGTACCCGGCCGGGTCCTCGGCGTACTCGGGGGCGACCACGTGGGCGCCGAGGTAGGTGGTCTCGGGGGTGTACGAGGAGGCGATCCGCAGGGCCCGGGCCTCGTCCACCACGGTCAGGCCGTAGCCGGACTTGCACTCGATGGTGGTGGTGCCCTGGCGCAGTGCCTCGCGGACGAACCGGGCCAGGTTGGCGTCCAGTTCGGCGTCGGTGGCGGCGCGGGTGGCGGCCACCGTGGTGCGGATGCCGCCGGCGGTGTAGGCCTGGCCGGACATCCGGGCGTTGAACTCGGCGGTGCGGTCGCCCGCGAACACCAGGTGGGCGTGCGAGTCGACGAAGCCGGGCAGCAGCGCCCGCCCGGCGGCGTCGAACCGCTCGTCGGCGGCGGGCGCCTCGGCGGCCGGGCCGACCCAGGCGACGGTGCCGCCGTCCACCACCACGGCCGCGTCGGTGAGCAGGCCGAGCGGCCCGGTCCCGTGCGTGGGGTCGTTGGTGACCAGGCTGCCGATGCCGGTGATCAGGGTGCTCGGCATGCCCTGGTTCTTCGAGGTGCTCGGGGTGCTCACGTCGGGCCTTTCACACTTGGCCCGGGGGCGGGGCGGGGTCGGCCCCCGCCCCGCCCCCGGGGGTTGGGGGGTGTCTCAGCAGCTGGGTGCGTCGATCGAGGCGCGCAGCGCGCCGGGGACGTCCGGCACCAGCTGGTGCACACCGTCCCGGACGACGTGCCGGCCGCCGACCACCAGGTGCCGGACGTCGGCGGCCGAGGCGGCGTACACCGCGATCTCGGCGCCGAGCCGGGCGGGCGGCCCGGCGGTGCGCACCGAGTCCAGCGCGATCACGGTGAAGTCGGCCAGCGAGCCGGCCTCGATCCGCCCGGCCTCCGGCCAGCCGAGCGAGGCGTGCCCGTCCTCGGTGCCCGCCCGCAGCAGCGAGTTGGCCGTCCAGTGGCCGCGGGTGCGGGTGCGCAGCCGCTCGTTCAGCTCCAGCGCCCGGGCCTCCTCGAACGGGTCGATGACCGCGTGGCTGTCGCTGCCGAGGGTGACCGGGCAGCCGGCCGAGGCCAGTTGGCGGGCCGGACCGATGCCGTCCGCGAGGTCCCGCTCGGTGGTGGGGCACATGCAGATGGTGGTCGAGGAGTCGGTCAGGAGCTTGACGTCCTCCTCGGTGAGGTGGGTGGCGTGCACGGCGGAGGTGCGCGGCCCGAGCGCGCCGTGGTCGGCGAGCAGTCGGGTCGGGGTGACACCGTGCGCGGCGAGGCAGGCGTCGTTCTCGGCGGTCTGCTCCGAGAGGTGGACGTGCAGCGGCGCCTCGCGCTCCGCCGCCCACTGCGCGACGGTGCCGATCTGCTCGGCCGGGACGGCCCGCACCGAGTGGACGGCGGCGCCGATCCGGGCGTGGTCGCGGGCCTTCAGCGCGCTCGCCCGCTCGGCCCAGGCGTCTGCGTCGCCGTCGCCGAACCGCAGCTGCGGCTTGGTCGGTTCGGCGCCGAAGCCCGAGGACAGGTAGCAGGTGTCCAGCAGGGTGATCCGGATGCCGGCCCGGGCGGCGGCCTCGATCAGCGCCTCGCCCATCGCGTTGGGGTCGTCGTACCGGACGCCGCCGGGTGCGTGGTGCAGGTAGTGGAACTCCCCCACCGCGGTGATCCCGGCGAGCGCCATCTCGGCGTAGACGGCGGTGGCGAGCGCCAGGTAGCCGTCCGGGTCGAGCGCGCCGGCGAACCGGTACATGGTGTCGCGCCAGGTCCAGAAGGTGCCGGAGCCGACCTGGACGTTGCCGCGCAGCGCCCGGTGGAAGGCGTGCGAGTGCGCGTTCGCCTGGCCCGGCAGCAGCAGGCCCTCCAGCCGGACGGCGCCGGGCGGGCAGGGCCCGCTGTCCGGCGTCACCCTGGCGATCCGGCCGCCGGCCCCGGTGGTGATCAGGACGTCCTGCTCCACCACCGGCCCGTTGACGTGCGGGAGCCAGGCGTACTGCGCCCAGTAGGTCACTGACACGCCAGGTCCTCCAGTACGTCGGCCAGGGCGGCGACCCCGGCGAGGCAGTCGGCCTCCTCGGCGTGCTCCGTCGGGGAGTGCGAGACGCCGCTCGGGTTTCGTACGAACAGCATGGCGGTCGGAATGGCCGATGCCAGGATTCCGGCGTCGTGTCCCGCGCCGGTCGGCAGGACCGGGACCCCGCCGAGCGTCTTGGCGAGGCGGTCGCGCAGCGGCCCGTCGAAGTCCACCACGGGGGTGTAGGACTCGCGGGTCAGCTCGACCCGGACGCCGTCGCGTTCGCCGCGTTCGGCGGCGGCGTGCTCGATCTCCTCGACCAGCGCGGTGAGCGTGCGCTCGTCGGCGGCCCGGGAGTCCAGCCAGCCGCGGACCAGGGAGGCGATCGCGTTGGTGCCGTTGGGCTCGACCGCGACCTTGCCGAAGGTGGCCAGGGCGCCCGCGAGCCTCGCCTTCTTCCGTGCGGCGAGCACGGTGTTGGCGTAGGTGAGCATCGGGTCGCGGCGGTCCTCGATCCGGGTGGTGCCGGCGTGGTTGGCCTCGCCGTGGAAGTCGAACCGCCAGCGGCCGTGCGGCCAGATCGCGCTGGCCACGCCGACCGGCTGGTCCTCGCCGAGGTAGCGGCCCTGCTCGACGTGGAGTTCGACGAAGGCGCCGATCCGGGCCAGCCGGTCGCCGTCCGCGCCGATGCCGGCCGGGTCGTAGCCGGCCTTCTCCATCGCGTCGGGCAGCCGGACGCCGTCCGCGTCGCGCAGCTCGTAGGCCTGCTCGCGGCCCAGGACCCCGGCGGAGAGCCGGGATCCGATGCAGGCCACGCCGAACCGGGCGCCCTCCTCGTCGCCGAAGTTGACGATGGCCAGCGGCCGCTCGAACGCGGCCCCCCGCGCGCGGAGCTCGTCGAGCGCCGCGAAGGAGGAGACCACGCCGAGCGGGCCGTCGAAGGCGCCGCCGTCGGGTACGGAGTCCAGGTGCGAGCCGGTGACGATCGCGCCCTCGCCCTGCGGGTCGCCCAGCCAGGCCCACTGGTTGCCGTTGCGGTCGAGCTCGTAGGTCAGACCGCGTCCCAGCGCCTGCTCCTTGAACCAGGCGCGGCACTCGGCGTCGGCGGAGTTCCAGGCGAACCGGCGGTAGCCGCCGGAGGAGGCGGAGCGGCCCACCGGGAGCAGCTCCGCCCACATCTCGTGGAAGGTCACAGCTCACCCATCGGGATGCGCACACCGCGCTCGGCGGCGACCTCGTCGGCCCGGTCGTAGCCGGCGTCCACGTGCCGGATCACGCCCATGCCCGGGTCGTTGGTGAGCACCCGGCGGATCTTCTCGCCCGCCAGCGGCGTGCCGTCGGCGACGGTGACCTGGCCGGCGTGGATCGAGCGGCCGATGCCGACGCCGCCGCCGTGGTGGATGGAGACCCAGGAGGCGCCGGAGGCGACGTTGACCATGGCGTTGATGAGCGGCCAGTCGGCGATCGCGTCGGAGCCGTCCAGCATCGCCTCGGTCTCCCGGTAGGGGGAGGCGACCGAGCCGCAGTCCAGGTGGTCGCGGCCGATGACGATCGGCGCGGACAGCTCGCCGGAGGCGACCATGTCGTTGAAGCGCTCGCCGGCCTTGTCGCGCTCGCCGTAGCCGAGCCAGCAGATCCGCGCCGGCAGGCCCTGGAAGTGCACCTTCTCCTGGGCCATCTTGATCCAGCGGTGCAGCGACTCGTTCTCCGGGAAGAGGTCGAGCACGGCCTTGTCGGTCTTGGCGATGTCCTGCGGGTCGCCGGAGAGCGCGGCCCAGCGGAACGGGCCCTTGCCCTCGCAGAACAGCGGCCGGATGTAGGCGGGGACGAACCCGGGGAAGGCGAAGGCGCGGTCGTAGCCGGCCAGCTGGGCCTCGCCGCGGATCGAGTTGCCGTAGTCGAACACCTCGGCGCCGGCGTCCATGAAGCCGACCATGGCCTCGACGTGCCGGGCCATCGACTCGCGCGAGCGCTCGGTGAACTCGGCGGGCTTCTCGGCCGCGTAGGTGGCCATGTCGTCGAAGGAGACGCCGATCGGCAGGTAGCTCAGCGGGTCGTGGGCGCTGGTCTGGTCGGTGACGATGTCGATCGGGGCGTCCATCGCGAGCAGCTGCGGGAACAGCTCGGCGGCGTTGCCCAGCAGGCCGATGGAGAGCGGCTGCCTCTTGTCGCGGGCGGCGGTGGCCAGCTCCAGCGCGTGGGCGAGGTTCTTGGCCTCGACGTCCAGGTAGCGGTGCTCGATCCGGCGGGAGATCCGGGACGGGTCGCAGTCGATGCAGATCGCCACGCCGCCGTTCATGGTGACGGCCAGCGGCTGGGCGCCGCCCATGCCGCCGAGCCCGGCGGTGAGCGTGATCGTCCCGGCCAGGGTGCCCTCGAA
This sequence comes from Kitasatospora sp. NPDC052868, assembly GCF_044547105.1. NCBI lineage: Bacteria > Bacillati > Actinomycetota > Actinomycetes > Kitasatosporales > Streptomycetaceae > Kitasatospora > Kitasatospora sp. NPDC052868. Next base: position 18,414 of record NZ_JBITZW010000023.1, read on the forward strand.
GCGCTTGTTGGCGACGGCCGCGAAGGTCTCGTAGGTGCCCTGGAGGATGCCCTGGGTGCCGATGTAGATCCAGGAGCCGGCGGTCATCTGCCCGTACATGGTGAGCCCGAGGCTCTCCAGTCGGCGGAACTCCTCCCAGTTGGCCCAGTCGCCGACCAGGTTGGAGTTGGCGATCAGCACCCGCGGCGCCCACTCGTGGGTCTGCATGACGCCGACCGGCCGGCCGGACTGGACCAGCATGGTCTCGTCGCGCTTGAGCGTCTCCAGGGTCCGCACCATGGCGTCGAACGAGCGCCAGTCCCGGGCCGCCTTGCCGGTGCCTCCGTAGACGACGAGCTTCGACGGGTGCTCGGCGACCTCCGGGTCGAGGTTGTTCATCAGCATCCGCAGGGCGGCCTCCTGCTGCCAGCCCTGCGTCGTCAGCGCCGTGCCACGCGCCGCACGCACCTCGCGCGGTCCGCTCGTCTGCTGCTGCACCATGTTCCCGGCCTTCCTGCGGATGAATTCATTCAGACTTTCCGAGACTGAATATATCCAATCATTCAGTCGTCGGCCAGACCTTGGCCCATCCGATCAGCGCCCGGCCGGCCGGCCTCCGACCGCAACCGCGAACCCGGCGAACACCAACCACTCGGCCCAGCCCCGGGGAGCTGCGGGGAGCGGCCGGAGGCAGGGGCGGCCCTCAGGCGGCCGCGCCGCCGTCCCAGTCGATGCCGATCTCGGCGAGCCAGCGGCGGTCGTCGGCGTCGGGGCCGGCCTGGGCCGCGGGCCGGGGAGGGCGGGGGATCTCCTGGACGGGGCCGAGCCCGTAGCGCTCGGCGGTCGAGGCGGCGTGGACGTCGGGTTCGATGACCCCGACGTGGACGGCGCTCTCGTCGCCCGGGTCGAGGACGATCAGCTCGGGATCGGGCAGACGGCGCAGGGTGACGCGGCGTCCGCAGGTCGGGCAGGACCACTCGTCGGCTCCGGAGGCGAGCCGGCCGACGAACTTCATCTCGTGGATCACGCGCATGGCGGCCACCCCCTAGTACAAGGAGGATTCCCCCTCTGGGCGGATCGCCAACGTGACGGTACGGTCACTGCAGGCTGTGAGAACCTGCGTCAGTACCGACGCCGTCGAACGGGGAGGGGCCCGGATGAGCCGCGAGTGGAGCGTCGAGGAGAGCGTCTCGGTGAAGGCCGGGCCGGCGGCCGCGTACCGCGCCGTCGCCGACGTCCGCCGGATGGGCGAGTGGAGTCCGGAGTGCCGGGCCGTGTGGGCGCGCCGCGGACCGCTCGGGGTGGGGGCCCGGTTCGTGGGGTTCAACCGCCGGGGGCTGTTCTTCTGGTTCACCACCTGCCGGGTGACGGACGCCGACCCGGGGCGCGAGTTCGCCTTCCGGGTCGACACCTTCGGGCTGCCGGTGGCGCAGTGGGGCTACCGCTTCGAGCCGGCCGAGGGCGGCGGCACGACCGTCACCGAGTACTGGCGGGACCTGCGGACCGGGCGCGCCTCCGGGCTGACCGAGGTGCTCGGGACGGTCTTCGCCGGGACCAACCCGGAGCTGCGGGTCAAGGTCAACCGGGCCGGCATGCGGGCCACCCTGGCCCGGATCCAGGCCGCCCTGGCGGCCTGACCACTCCGACCCGGCACTCCGACCCGGCACTCCGGCGGCTACTCCAGGAACAGCCCGCGGGCCGTCGCCGACTGCTCGATGGACTCCAACCTGGCCTCCGCACCGGGCAGTTCGTCGCACATGGCCTGCAGCAGCACCCGGCCGAGCATCATCGGCGCACAGGCGGTGTCGAAGACCAGCCCGGTGCCGACCGCGGCCGGCAGCAGCAGGTCGGAGAGCTTGGCCACCGGGGCGAAGGCGCTGTCGGCGACGGTCAGGATCGTCAGCCCGCACTCCCGGGCCACCGTCAGGGCGTCCATCAGCTCACGCGGGTAGCGCGGCAGCGCGAAGCAGAGCAGCGCACTGGCCCCCGCGGCGGCGGCCTGCTCCAGGCGGTCGGCGAGCATGCTGCCGCCCTCGTCGAGCAGCCGGATGTCCGGGTGCACCTTGGCCGCGAAGTAGGCGAAGCCGCGGGCCTGCGCGGAGGCGGCCCGCAGGCCGAGCACCGGCAGCGGGCGGGAGGCGGCCAGCAGCCGGGCGGCCCGGAGGATCGGCTCCGGGTCGGCGAGCAGGTCGGCGAGGTGGCGCAGGTGCGCGATCTCGGCGAGCACGGCCTGCTGGTGCTCGTTGCGCACCGCGTCGTCCGGGGTCTCCGGCGCGGCCGGCTCCCCGGCGCCGAGCTCCCGCAGCTGCTTGCGCAGCGCCGGGTAGCCGTCGTAGCCGAGAGCCACCGCGAAGCGGGTGACGGACGGCTGGCTGACGCCCGCGAGTTCGGCGACCTCCACGCTGGAGAGGAACGGCGCCTCGGTGGCGTGCCGCACCAGCGAGTGGGCGATCCGCCGCTGGGTCGGCGTCAGCCGGTGGCCTTCGAACAGCTGCAGCAGCCGGGCGGAGGGTCCGACGGTGCCGGACTCGTCGATGCCGGATTCGTCGGTGGCGGTCATCAGCGGTACCTCCGGGTGCGAGCTGTTCGGACGACGACTGTGCAGCAGTCCGGTGGCGCTGGCAAAGACGTCTCGTACGCCGGGACGCCCGGTGAGACGTCCCGATCGGTGGGACGGGCCCTCGGGGTGACCCTGACTTTCCCCTGAGCCGACCGCCGACCGGTGGACCGGCCGCCGCCGGAGGGGGCACGCTGGTCGCCATGGACACTCGCCAGGACGACCTGCGCCGCGACCTCGAAGCGGCGGTGCAGACCCGCAAGGAGCTCGGCAAGGAATACGAGTCGGAGATCGTCGACTCGTTCCTGGCCCGACTGGACGCCCGCCTCGACGCCCGGGTGGAGCGCCGGGTCGCCGAGCGGCTCGACGACCCCGGGCAGGGGCCCGCCGGATACGCCTACCGGCGCCGGGGCGGCCGCCCCAACGCGCGGCTGCCGATGGTCTCGCTGGTCCTCGGCATCCCGCTGACCGGCATCGCGACCGGCGCCACGTCCAACGGCATCCTCGGGCTGATGGTCTGCTGGGCCGGCATCGTCGGGGTCAACGTGGCGGCCGCGCTGGGCGACCGCCGCGACGAGCGGCGCACCGAGCGGTCCCGGGGCGAGTGGGACTGAGCCCACCCGCCCCGGGAACGGCGGGGCTCAGGCGAGCGGCCCGGTGACCTTCTCGACGGCCCGCACCAGCTCGCCGGAGGCGACCAACGCGGCGGCGGCCTCCAGGTCCGGCGAGAGGAAGCGGTCGCGGCCGGCGCCGCCGACCCCGGCCTCGCGGGCGGCGGCCATCGCGGCGGCGGTGGCCGGCGCGACCGTGCCGCTGGCGTCGGCCTGCTGACGGATCTCCAGCGCGCGGGCGGCGGCGGTCAGCTCGACGGCGAGGATCCGGCCGAGGTTGTCGACCGCCTGGCGCAGCTTGCGGGCGGCGGACCAGCCCATCGAGACGTGGTCCTCCTGCATCGCGGAGGACGGGATCGAGTCGACCGAGGCCGGCACCGCGAGCCGCTTGTTCTCGCTGACCAGCGCCGCCTGGGTGTACTGGGCGATCATCAGGCCGGAGTCCACGCCCGGGTCGTCGGCCAGGAAGGCCGGCAGGCCGTGCGAGCGGGCCTTGTCGAGCAGCCGGTCGGTGCGGCGCTCGGAGATCGAGCCGAGGTCGGCGGTGGCGATGGCGAGGAAGTCCAGCACGTACGCGACCGGGGCGCCGTGGAAGTTGCCGTTGGACTCCACCCGGCCGTCCGGCAGCACCACCGGGTTGTCGACCGAGGCGGCCAGCTCGCGGGACGCGACCAGCCGGGCGTGCTCGACGGTGTCGCGGCCGGCGCCGGCCACCTGCGGGGCGCAGCGGATCGAGTAGGCGTCCTGGACGCGCGGGGCGTCGTCCTGGTGGTGGCCGGTCAGGCCGGAGCCCTTGAGGACGGCCAGCATGTTGGCGGCGGACAGCGCCTGACCCGGGTGCGGGCGGATCGGGGCGTGCAGCTCGGGGGCGAGCACCTTGTCGGTGCCGAGCAGCGCCTCCAGGGTCATCGCGGCGGTGATGTCGGCGGTGGTGAACAGGCGCTGCAGGTCGGCGATGGCCATCACCAGCATGCCGAGCATGCCGTCGGTGCCGTTGATGAGGGCCAGGCCCTCCTTCTCCAGCAGCTCGACCGGCTCGATGCCGGCCGCGGCGAGCAGCTCGCCGGCCGGCTTCTCGACGCCGTCGGCGCCGGTCGCCACGCCCTCGCCCATCAGCACCAGGGCGCAGTGCGACAGCGGCGCGAGGTCGCCGGAGCAGCCGAGCGAGCCGAACTCGCGGACCACCGGGGTGATGTTCGCGTTGAGGATCGCGGCCATGGTCTGCGCGACCAGCGGGCGCACGCCCGTCCGGCCGGAGGCCAGCGTCTTCATCCGCAGGAAGACCAGCGCGCGAACCACCTCGCGCTCCACCGCCGGGCCCATCCCGGCGGCGTGCGAGCGCACCAGCGAGCGCTGCAGCTGGGCGCGCAGCTCGGGGCTGATGTGCCGCACGGCGAGCGCACCGAAGCCGGTGGAGACGCCGTAGACGGGGCGCGGCTCGGCCGCGAGGGCGTCGATCCGGGCGCGGGCGGTCGCCATCTCGGCGAGCGCGTCGGGACCGATCTCGACCCGGGCGTTGCCCCGGGCGACGGCCAGCACGTCCTCGGCACTGACGTCGGCCTTGCCGACCTGGACGAGCGGCGCGTCGGGGGCCACAGCACTGTGCATATCCATATACACCATCACATCAGGTGAATGGAGATATGACAACCGCCAGTGCGCCTTTGGGAGGCACGAGGTCAGCCGGACGGATTTCGCGAGCCCCTCCCGATGCCGCAGGCTGGAGGCCGGACGGACGGATCGACGGTGGAGGACCGATGACGCGGGCGACGGCGCGGCGGCGGGTGGTGCGGCTGCGGGGGGATGCGCGCAGTGCGCGCCCGGACGCCCTGGCGGCGGAGGAGCCGCTGGAGATCCGGGTCGGCGGCGAGCCGCTGACCGTCACCATGCGCACCCCCGGGCAGGACTTCGACCTGGTCGCGGGGTTCCTGGTCGGCGAGGGGCTGGTGCACGCGGCCGACGACCTGGCGGCCCTGCGCTACTGCGCGGGCACGGACGAGGACGGCGCCAACACCTACAACGTGGTGGACGCGACGCTGCGCGGCCCCGGCGCGCTGCCGCTCTCGGCGCACCGCAACCTGCTCACCACCAGCGCCTGCGGCCTCTGCGGCCGGGACACCGTGGACGCCGTGCGCACCCACGTCCGCTGGCCGGTCGCGGCGGACCGGCTGACCGTGCCGCCGCGGCTGCTGTACGGGCTGCCGGACCGGCTGCGCGAGGTGCAGCGGACCTTCGAGTCCACCGGCGGCCTGCACGCGGCCGGGCTGTTCGACGCGGCGAGCGGCGAGCTGCTCTGCGCCCGCGAGGACGTCGGCCGCCACAACGCGGTGGACAAGGTGGTCGGCTGGGCCCTGCGCGAGGGCCGGCTGCCGCTGGCCGGGCACGTCCTGCTGGTCAGCGGCCGGGCGTCCTTCGAGCTCACCCAGAAGGCCGCGCTGGCGGGCGTGCCGCTGCTGGCGGCCGTCTCGGCGCCGTCCTCGCTGGCGGTGGACCTCGCCGAGGAGCTGGGCCTGACCCTGGTCGGCTTCCTGCGCGGCGAGGGCGCGAACGTCTACACCCGCCCGGACCGCATCGAGGGCTGAGCCCCCCGGCCCGACCGCTCAGCCCTCAGCCCGCTCGGCCTTCAGCCGGCGCAGCGAGGCGGGGGTGAGCCGCCGGGCGAGCACCTCCAGCGCGGCCAGCACCTCGGCGAGCTCCGCCGGGTCGTCGGTGCCCAGCGCCCGGGCCAGCGCGCCGTCGATCGGCGCGGCGGCCACCTCGGCCCGGCGGGCGGAGATCTCGGGCGCCTGCCGGGCGAGCAGCCGCCGACGGTCCCGGGGGTCGGCCTCGGTGACGATCGACCCGGCCTCCCGCAACCGCGCGACGGCCGCGGACACCTGACTCTGCGGCAGACCGGTCCGCGCGGCGATCTCGCCGACCGCGCTGCCCGGGTGCTCGTAGATGTCGCTCATCACCACGACGACCGCCTTGACGCCGGTGGCCCGCCCCGCGACCCCCGCCGTGGGGACGGCCTCCTCACCGATCTTCGCCAAGGTCCGGCCGAGCAGCAGCAGTTCGACTCCGTTCATGGACCCAAGGTACATCAGAAGAGATGCATCAAAAATAATGCATCTATCTTGATGCATCGAAAAAGATGTTCTAACGTGGAGTCAACGGCGGCCGCCCGGCCGCCCCGGGAGGGGACCACGCCATGACCACCGCACTGCTCGACACCGCCGGCGCCCGCATCCACCACCAGGTCCAGGGCGGCGGCCCGGTCCTGCTGATCGCCCAGAGCGGCGAGGGCGACGCCGACCGCAGCGCCGACCTGGTGGCCCGGCTCGTCGACCGGTACACGGTGGTGACGTACGACCGGCGCGGCCTCTCCCGCAGCCCGCTCGACCGGCCGGGCACCACCCCGACCGTCGAGGAGCACGCCGACGACGTCCACCGGCTGCTCGCCGCCCTCACCGACCGGCCCGCCCTGATGCTCGGCTGCAGCCTCGGCGCGCTGATCGGCCTCCAGCTCGCCCACGACCACCCCGGTCAGCTGGACACCCTGATCGCCCACGAGCCCGCCGCGCCGCGGCTGCTGCCGACCGAGGAGTGCGCCGGGACGCTGACCGCGCTGGCCGGGATCCAGGAGGTGTTCCACCGGGACGGCTGGCAGGCCGCACTGCGCGGGGTGATGGCGGCCACCGGGATCGACCCGGCCCGCCAGGAGCGCGAGCCCGAGGTCCGCCCGGCGCCGTTCGGCCCGGAGCGCGAGGCGAACTTCGCCTCCTTCCTCGCCCACGACCTGACCACCCTGCGCCGCAGCACCTTCGGCCTCGCCGAGGCCGGGGCGCTCGCCGCCGGGCCGACCCGGGTGGTCCCCGCCATCGGCCTGACCACCGACCCGACGGTCTACAGCTACCGCTGCGCCGAGGTGCTGGCCGAGCGGCTCGGCACGGGGCTCCTGCACCTCCCCGGCGGCCACAACGGCAACCTGACCCACCCCCGGGCGTTCGCGGCCCGGCTCGACGAGGCGCTCACCGCGGCGCCTCAGGCCAGCTGAGCCTCGATCAGGTCGGCCGCGCGGGCCGTGCCGCCCTCCGCCAGCGCCTCGGCCCGGAGCGCGTCGAGCCGCCGGGCCACCTCCGGGTCGCCGACCAGCTCCAGCAGGGCGGCCCGCAGCGCGGCCGCGGTGGCCTCCTCGGTGTCCAGGCGACGGGCGACGCCCAGCTCCACCAGCCGGTCGGCGTTGGCGAACTGGTCGACGGCCTGCGGCACCGCGATCATCGGCAGGCCGGCCTGGAGCCCCTCGCTCGCCCCGCCCATGCCGGCGTGGGTGACGAAGGCGTCCGCCTGCGCCAGCACCGAGGCCTGCGGCACCCAGGGGTGCACCTCGACGCCGGCCGGCACCTCGCCCAGTTCGGCCGGGTCGGTGTGCCGGCCGATCTGCAGCACGACGTGCCAGCCGGGCAGGTCGGCGAAGGCCCGCACGCACTCCCGGTAGAACGCCGGCTGCCGGGTGAACGCCGAACCGAGCGAGACCAGCAGGACCCGTTCGGCCCCGGCCGGACGCTCCCAGGAGCCCTGGTGCGAGCGGTCCCCGGCGCACGGCCCGACGAAGGTGTACCGCTGCGGGTCGACCCGGTCGGCGCGGGGCTGCAGGGCCCGCGGGACGAGGACGACCGACCGGTCCGGGACGCCCTTGAACGCCTCCACGTCGCGGACGACGGCACCGGTGTCGGCCAGCCAGCCACCGAACCGCCGGTAGTGCTCCGGCCCGCCCGGTCCGTTGCGGAGCGCCTCGTACATCCCGGCCATCTCCTCCTCGAACCCCTCCCAGGCGACGAAGGTCGGTGAGAGCTGGACGGCGGGCACTGCGTGCGCCTCGGCGACGGCCCGGCCGGCGAAGCCGCCGATGTCGTAGAGGAGGAGGTCGGGCCGGTCCTCGGCGAAGAGCCCCTGCACCGCCGGGGTCATCGCGAGGGCGTCGTCCAGGAAGAGGTCCTGGATCGCCACCGGGTCGTCCGGCCAGCCGCCCGGGTCGTCGGCCAGCGGCAGCACCGAGGTGTACGGGACGGCCTTCGCGCCTGCCTTCTCGACGGTCGCGGCGAACGAGGGGTCGTTGACGTAGCTCACCCGGTGGCCGCGGGCGACGAGCTCGGCGATCACCGCGAGGCTCGGGTTGACGTGGCCGTGGGCGGGGATCGAGACCATGGCGATGTGCGCGGGGCGGGTCGTGCGGGTCGTGCGGGTCATCAGGACCTCCGGGGTCGACGGGCCGGACGGGCGGAACGGGCTGATCCACCGTCAAGGCGAGACGGTTCGTCTCGTTGGCGCTCACTCAGCATGGCCCATCCACTGTCGCCGGTCAAGACGATACGAACCGTCTCGTCATTCCGGTACGATGAGGCCATGCCGCGCCACACCGCACCCGACCCCAGCCGCCGCAGCGAGCAGAGCCGCGCCGCGATCCTCACGGCCGCCGCCGAGCTGGTCGCCGAGCTCGGCTTCGCCAAGCTCACCATCGAGCGGATCGCCGCCCGGGCCGGGGTCGGCAAGCAGACCATCTACCGCTGGTGGCCCTCCAAGGGCGCGGTGGTCTTCGACGCCTTCCTGGCCGCAAACGAGAAGGCCTCCGGCGGCAGCCTCGCCCTCCCGGACACCGGCGACCTCGCCGCGGACCTGCGGGCCGTCCTGCGCCCCACCGTCGACGAGCTGGCCGACCCCGCCTTCGACCGCACCGGCCGCGGCCTCACCGCCGAGGTCCTCAACGACCCCGCCCTGCTCCGCGAGTACCGCGAGCGGCTGCTGGACCCGCTGCTGGAGGTCACCCGCGACCGCCTGCGCAGCGCCCGCGCGGCCGGCCACCTCGACGAGGACGCCGACCTCGACCTCGCCGTCGAACTGCTCTACGGCCCGGTGTACTACCGCTGGCTGCACGGCCTCGGCCCGCTCGACCACGCGTACGCGGACCGCCTGGTGGAGGCGGTCCTGCGCACGCTCGGTGCCTCGCCGGCCTGAGCCGTGCCCGAAACGCCCTAGCCCCGGTTGCGGCGGCGGAGCATCACGACCACCGCGATGATCACGGCGATAACCACCAGCACGACCACGATGCCGATCACCGCACCGATGATCTTGCTGAAGCCCTTCTTCTTCTTTTTCTTGGCCTTGTCCTTGGACGCGGCCAGCTGGGCGGCGCCGTGCCGGTCGGCGGTCACCGCGGCCGCCGGGGCGGCCTGGACGGTTCCGCCCGCGACAGCCGGTCCAGCCGCGACGGTGGCCACCGCGGCGGCGCGGGGCGCGGCCTGGGCGGCCGGCGCGGCCGCGAGCGCGGCGCCGCCGAGGGCCAGCACCGCGGACACCACCAGGCTTGTCATACGAGTACGCATGGACTTCGACCCCCGATCCGGCCCGGCCACCATGGCCGCCGACCGCGGACACCATCCCACGGCCACGCCACCCCGCCCAGCCCTGCGACCACCCCTGCACCGGACCGCGACCCGCTCGAAACACACCGGTCACCGAACCGGCACAACCGGCTCCCGCACCCGCACTCCGCGCCGCGCCCCAGCCCCGCGCCCCCGGGTGGCGGCCTCAGCCCGACGGCGGCGAGGCCGGGCCCGCCAGGGCCACCGCCACCAGCGCCCGCATCGCGGTGGCCGCCTGCCCGAGCGGCAGCGTGGCATCGTCCGCGAACAGCTCCACCAGCCAGCCGCCCGCCGCGTTCTGCCCGCCCGCCGCGACCATCCCCCGGTAGCCGCTGACCACCAGCACGGCCTCCTCCGACGGGTCGTTCCCCGCCGCGCCCGCGCGCAGCGCGAACGCGCCGCCGTGCACCGCCCCCCGGGTCATCGGGTAGTGCCGCAGGTCGAACACCGCGTCCGGGGCCTCGATCTGGGCCCGCTGGGTCTCCGCCCGGCGGCTGCTCGGCCCGCTGGTCATCCGGTAGACGGCGTGCTGCGCGGTGCGCATCAGATGCGAGCCGGGCGGCACGTAGGACACCCACCAGCCGACCGCGTCCAGCAGCCGCGCCGAGGTCTCCGCGACGAGCGCCAGCTTGCCCATGGTGTCGGCCGGGTGGATCGAGCGGGTCGAGCCCTGCTGGTCCAGCGCCGTGAGCACCGCGGCGAGCAGCTGCCCCGGGTCCGCGCTGTGCGCCGCGCCGCGGAACCGCCGCCGGTCGCCGGAGCCCGCCCGGCCGGAGGCCCGCCCGCGCCCGTCGGCCCGGTGGTGCGGGTCGGCGGCGTCCGCGAGCAGCACCGTCGGATCCGGCGAGAAGCCCGGCCCGTGGCTGCGCCCGGCCACCACCGGGTGGGCCGCGCGGGCGGCCTTCGCCCGGTACTGGGCGGCGTCGGCGAGCCGGAACAGCCGGTCGGGCGTGGTGACCGGCCCGATCGAGTCCCCGGTGGAGGCGACCCCGCAGGCCACCCCCTCGCCCTCGGCCAGCGCGAGCGCCCGCGCACACAGCTCCTCGGCCGCGGCGACCACCTCGTCCGCCTTCTGCCCCTCCACCAGCAGGCAGAACTCGTCGCCGCCGAGCCGGGCGGCGAGGCTGCCGGGCAGCTTGGCGGCGGCCAGCGACAGCTGGTGGGCGAAGCGCTCCAGCAGCCGGTCGCCCATCTCGTGGCCGAGCTGGTCGTTCACCCGCTTCAGCCCGTTGACGTCGCAGACCACCAGCGAGACCACGGTGTTGTCCCGGTTGTGCGCCTCCAGCGCGCTCTCCAGCCGGGCGTCCACGGCGCGCCGGTTGGCCAGGCCGGTCAGCGGGTCGGAGAAGGCGAGCTTGCGCAGGTCGGCCAGGCGCTCGGTCTGGGCCAGGCCGGCCGAGATCTGGGCGGCCAGCAGGGTGGCGTAGTCGGCGTCCGCCTCGGTGAACTCCGCCATCCCGGTGGTGCGGGCCAGGTAGAGCTCGCCCCAGGCCTGTCCGTGCAGCACGATCGGCGCGACCACGCAGCAGGCCCGCCCCCGCCGACGCAGCGCCGCGGCGCGCTCCTGGCAGTACGCGCCCGCGGTCGGGTGCGCGTGCCCGGGGTGCGGGCTGGAGTTCTCGGCGCTCTGCAGCCAGGCGCGCGGCAACCGGCCGGTGGTCCAGCGCTCCTCCAGATAGGTGACGATCTCGGGGAAGTCGGCCACCGGGTAGGACTCGTCCTCCGGCAGCTCCTCCTCCCCCGGCGCCAGCTCCCCGTGGTTGACCAGCACCCGCAGCCGCCCGGACTCGCGGTCCCAGACCGAGACCGCCGCCATGGTGGCGCCGAGCGCCGCGGTGGCGCGGACGGCGGCCGCGCGGACCGCCTCCAGCGGGGTGAGCGCCCCCGCCATGTCCTGGGCGAGCTCGACCACGGACGTCAGCCGCGGGTCCGGGGCGGCGGGCGGCCGCTGCGCACCATCGCAGTCGCAGCCGCGGTCCGCCATGATCGTCTCGCTGCTCACCGGCTCGCCTCGTTCCCTGTGCCCGGTCATGCTCGGCTCCCATGGCGCACCGCGCCGGGAACCGCACCCATCCGGCCGCTTGCACCAAGACTATGGCGGTTTGCACCGCTTCTGCCGCGTTTGCCCGGATCGATCCGCCCCGGCCGTCCGGGTTTCATTCGTTGCGCCTACGTCACCCGGTCCGCGTACCCCCGTCGGGGCCCGGCAACCGCCCGCCGCGCGGAGACGGCCGTGCACACGGGGGCCACCCGGGGGACCGCACGGCTCAGGAGGTCAGCCGGTGCGCGGCCGCCGCGACAGCAGCCACGGCTCCACCAGTCCGAGCCCGCGCACCGGGCGGCGCCACATCGGCTGGAGGTGGAAGCGGTGCCCGGCCTCCGGGCCCATCGCCGACAGGCCGGCGGAGTGCAGGCCTGCGGCGGCCGACAGCGCCTCGGCGAGGCCCGCCCCGTCCGCGTCCGCGGGTGCCGCGCTGCCGTTCTGCTCCAGCGCGGCCGCGAACTCGCCGTCGATCAGCACCGCGTCCTTCGGGGCGATCGAGGTGAGCCGGCTGGCCAGGTTGACGGTGGTGCCGAAGACGTCGCCCATCCGCGAGGTGACGGTGCCGAAGGCCATGCCGACCCGCAGCGCGGGGATGGTGTCGTCCTCCGCCAGCGCCTCGATCAGGCCGAGCGCGATCTCGGCGGCCGTCACCGGGTCCTCCGAGACGTAGAGGATCTCGTCGCCGAGGGTCTTGACGACCCGGCCGCCGAGGCCGGCGATCAGGTCGGAGCAGGTGTTCTCGAAGGTCTCGACCAGCTCGCCGAGCTCCTCCTCCTCCAGCCGGCGCGACAGCCGGGTGAAGCCGACCAGGTCGGCGAAGCCCACCGCGAGGCGGCCGCTGGTGATCTCGGTGTCCTCGGCGGCCTGCACCACCCGGCCGGTGACGGCCGCCAGCTGCCGGCGCCAGACGTACACCAGGAACTGCTCCAGCTCCGGCAGCAGCAGCTCGACCAGCGGGTACGCGACGTCGGCGCGGGTCAGGCCCGGCTCGACGGCCTGGGTGAGGTTCTCCAGGAAGGTGTCCATCTGCCAGCCGGCCAGCCGGGCGGTGGTCTGCCCGGTGGACCGCGCCACCTGGATCGCCATCGGCTCGCTGAGCAGGCCCGACTCCACCAGTCCGGCGAGGCGGCGCAGCGCGATCACGTCGCCGTCGGTCAGCGCCCGGGACTGCCCGATGTCGGGGAAGCCCATCGCCCGCCAGAAGCGGGTGGCCAGCTCCATCGGCACATCGGCCGCGCGCGCGGCCTGGTACGGGGTGTAGCGGCGCGGCGCGTCCAGGATCAGGCGTTCCAGGTCGAGCGCGACCGTCGGGTCCTCGGAGTCCGCCGTGCCGCCGCTGCTGCCGTCCTCTGCCACCGGTCCGTCCCCGTGCGGTCGCCGCACTTGCCTCGTGTCCTGCCTGTCCGGGCGCGCCCGCCACCCGGCGGGCAGTGGCGCGCCTCACACCGCTGCCAGGTGGAATATTCGCACGGAATCCCGCGATCCGGGGCATCCGCCAGAGTCAAGGGGAGGTGAAGAGTGCCGTTCAGCGCGGCTCGGGCCGGACGTGGACGACGTCTCCGGCGCCCACCGCCGTGCGGCTCCCGTCGGACGTGCGGACCACCAGCCGGCCGTCGCCGTCGATCGCCACCGCCTCGCCGAGCAGCTCGCGGTCGCCCGGCAGCAGGACCTTAACCGGCCGCCCGAGCGTGCTGCAGCGGTCCGCGTACGCGGGCAGCAGGCCGCTGGCGTGCGGGTCGCCGGAGGCCGCCGTCCACTCCGCGTACAGCACGGCGAACTCGCGCAGCAGGGCGCGCAGCAGGATGGTCCGGTCGGTGACGGCGGCGCCGGCCAGCGCCAGCGAGGCGGCGGCGGGGACGGGCAGCTCGGCCTCCCGCAGCGAGACGTTGATCCCGAGGCCGGCCACCACCGCACCGCCGCTCAGCTCGGTCAGGATGCCGCCGAGCTTGCGCTCCGCGCCGTCGATCCCGACCTGGAGGTCGTTGGGCCACTTCAGGTCGACCTCCACCCCGGCGACCCGGCTCAGCGTGCTGGCCGCCGCCACGCCGACCAGGATCGGCAACCAGCCGTACCGCTCGACGGGTACCTCGTCCGGGCGAAGCAGGATGGAGAGGAAGAGCCCCGACCGTGGCGGCGCCGTCCACTGCCGCTCCAGCCGCCCGCGCCCGGCGCTCTGCGACTCGGCGACGAGTACCGCGCCCTGCGACGCGCCCTGCCGGGCCCGCGCGGCGAGGTCGCTGTTGGTCGAGCCGGTCTCGGCGACGACGTCCAGTGCGGTCCACAGCCCGCCCGGCAGCACCAGGTCGCGGCGCAGCGCCTCGGTGTCCAGCGGCGGCCGGTCCAGGTCGGTCCACGGCGACGGCCCGTCCTGGCCGAAGCCGCGCAGTCCACTGCGGCGGGGGGTGGCGGGCTCACGCACCGGATCGTTCGAGTCGCTCATGCGGGAAACCCTAGGGTGTGTCAGGCCGTCCGCGCCCGGCGGGAATCGCCCGAACGAAGCCCCGAAGCCCGCCGGCCCGTCCGAAATGCACCAGGACACGGCCTACGCCGCCCCATCGTCCCGCAGAACGCGCGTTAACACACTGTGTCGCTGGCCATAACAGGAAGCCCCGCGCGCTGGCTACGCTACTTGGCGGTAGTTCGTTGCGCCGCCCTGCCCTCACGCGCCCGGTCCCCTCCCGGCCCGTGCGCCACCCCCAGGTCGCGGCCCATGGATCAGGGAGAGCCCCCGGATGACCGAGGCGTCGTACGACCCCCACACCACCGCCGGAAAGCTCGCCGACCTGCGGCGCAGGATCGACGAGGCGGTCCACTCCGGCTCCGCCAAGGCGGTGGAGAAGCAGCACGCCAAGGGCAAGCTGACGGCCCGCGAGCGCGTCGTCGAGCTGCTGGACGAGGACTCCTTCGTGGAGTTCGACGAGTTCGCCCGCCACCGCTCGATCAACTTCGGCCAGGAGAAGAACCGCCCGTACGGCGACGGCGTGGTGACCGGCTACGGCACCGTCGACGGCCGCCAGGTGGCCGTCTTCGCCCAGGACTTCACCGTCTTCGGCGGCTCCCTCGGCGAGGTCTTCGGCGAGAAGATCGTCAAGGTGATGGACTTCGCGCTGAAGACCGGCTGCCCGGTCGTCGGCATCAACGACTCCGGCGGCGCCCGCATCCAGGAGGGCGTGGTCTCGCTCGGCCTCTACGGCGAGATCTTCCGCCGCAACGTCCACGCCTCCGGGGTGATCCCGCAGATCTCGCTGATCATGGGCCCCTGCGCCGGCGGCGCGGTGTACTCCCCCGCGATCACCGACTTCGTGGTGATGGCCGACCAGACCTCGCACATGTTCATCACCGGCCCCGACGTGATCAAGACCGTCACCGGCGAGGACGTCGGCATGGAGGAGCTGGGCGGCGCCCGGACCCACAACACCAAGTCCGGCAACGCGCACTACCTGGCCACGGACGAGAAGGAGGCGGTCGAGTACGTCAAGAGCCTGCTCTCGTACCTGCCCTCCAACAACCTGTCCGACCCGCCGTCCTTCCCCGAGGAGGCGGACCTCACCGTCACCGACGAGGACCTCGAACTCGACACCCTGGTGCCCGACTCGGCGAACCAGCCGTACGACATGCACAAGGTGATCGAGCACGTCCTGGACGACGGCGAGTTCCTGGAGACCCAGCCGCTGTACGCGGGCAACATCATCACCGGCTTCGGCCGGGTCGAGGGCCACCCGGTCGGCATCGTCGGCAACCAGCCGATGGACCTGGCCGGCTGCCTGGACATCGCCGCCAGCGAGAAGGCCGCCCGGTTCATCCGGACCTGCGACTCCTTCAACATCCCGGTGCTGACCTTCGTCGACGTGCCCGGCTTCCTGCCCGGAACCGAGCAGGAGTGGGACGGCATCATCCGCCGCGGCGCCAAGCTGATCTACGCCTACGCCGAGGCCACCGTCCCGCTGATCACCGTGATCACCCGCAAGGCCTTCGGCGGCGCGTACGACGTGATGGGCTCCAAGCACCTGGGCGCCGACCTCAACCTGGCCTGGCCGACCGCGCAGATCGCCGTGATGGGCGCGCAGGGCGCGGCCAACATCGTCTACCGCCGCGAGCTGGCGGAGGCCGCCGCGGCCGGCGAGGACGTCGACGCCCGCCGGGCCGAGCTGGTCGCCGAGTACGAGGACACCCTGCTCAACCCGTACCTGGCCGCCGAGCGCGGGTACGTCGACGCCGTCATCGCGCCCAGCGAGACCCGTCGGCACATCGTGCGCGGCCTGCGGGCGCTGCGCGGCAAGCGCGAGGTGCTGCCGCCGAAGAAGCACGGCAACATCCCCCTGTAGGCAGTAGCGCTTTTCAGACAGCGGCCGTCGCGAGAGGATTGAGCATGGCCCCGATCCACGTGCTGCACGGGCAGCCGACCCCCGAGGAGCTGGCCACCGTTCTGGCGGTGGTCCAGTCCCGGGCCGCCGCCGCGCAGGCCGCCGCCGAGGCGGCCCGCCGCGCGGGCGCCGGCCCGGACTCCCCCTGGAACGACCGCGCCCGCCGGATGCGCCCCGCGCCCCGCCCGGGCGCCAACGTCTGGCGCACCTCCGGCTGGGCGGGCTGACCGGCCGCGCCGGGGCAGGGCGTCGGCCGGTCCGGCGCCCCGCCCCGGCGCACCCCCGCGCCGGCCGGTGGCCGGGATGGCCCGGATTGCCCGAAAGCTGAGTACGGATACTCAGGCGTCCGCCCGGTCCGCGGCGCACCCTGGAACGGTGCTCTGGTCAGACCCCCGCGACGAGCCCTCCCCCGAGGCCCGCCGGATGCAGCAGAAGCTGCACCGCGCCGGGCGCGTCCTCGCCGTCCTCGCCCTGGTGATCGCCGTCCTGCTGATGCTCTGACGGCCGCCCCGCGCCACCCCCTACCCTGGTGGGCATGACCGACCAGCGCGCCCTCGTCCTCGCTTCCGCCTCCCCCGCCCGCCTCGGGCTGCTGCGCCAGGCGGGCCTCGACCCGCGCGTGGTGGTCAGCGGCGTCGACGAGGACGCGCTCAGCGCCGCCACCCCCGCCGAGCTGGCCCTGGTGCTGGCCGAGGCCAAGGCCAAGGCGGTCGCCGCCGACCTGACCGGCGGCGAGCTGGTGATCGGCTGCGACTCCGTCCTGGAGCTGGACGGGCTCGCGCTCGGCAAGCCCGCCGACGCCGTCGAGGCGCTGGCCCGCTGGCGGTCGATGCGCGGGCGCTCCGGCGTGCTGCGCACCGGCCACTGCGTGATCGACACCACCACCGGCGCGCAGGCCTCCGCCACCGCGTCCACCACGGTCCGCTTCGGCACCCCCGACGACGCCGAGATCGCCGCCTACATCGCCACCGGCGAGCCGCTGCACGTGGCCGGCGCGTTCACCCTGGACGGCCGCTCGGCGCCCTTCGTCGAGGGCGTCGACGGCGACCCGGGCAACGTCATCGGCCTCTCCCTGCCGCTGCTGCGCTCGCTCCTCGCCGATCTGGGCGTGCGCATCACCGACCTCTGGACCTGACCGGCCCGTGTCACACCCCGGCGGCCCGCACCCTGAGGGATCCCACAGATCCTCGGCCCCACATCTGTCTCTCCGGTCCAGCCCGTACGGCCGCGCGACGCCATAGGCTGGCCGCGCCGCCGATCAGGGAGGGGGGACGTCGATGACCGACAGCGTGCTCAACGTGCTGCTCGGCCTGGTCGCGAGCGCCATCGCCGCCGGGCTGGGCTGGCTCGCCCAGACGCTGCGCCGCCGCCGACGGCTCGGTCGGCTGCAGGCGTTCTTCGGCCTGCCCGACGGCGGCGACTGCCTGCTGGTCGTCAACCGGCACGCCTCGTCCAGCCATCCGAGCAGCGTGCAGCGCAACGACGTCTACGCGCTGATGGAGCTTTCCGGGCTGGTCCGGGAGTGCCGCGGGCGGGCCGAGTTGGTCGCCCACGACAGGGTGCTCCAGGGGCTGGGCCACAAGGCGGAGTTCTGCCTCGGCGGCCCGGTCAGCAACGACCGGACGGCGGCCCATCTGGCCTCCTGGCTGCCCGGGGTGTCCTTCACCCCGGATCGCGTCGTCGAGGACTTCGACCCCGACGACGCCGCGATATCGGTGGGCGACGAGACGTTCCGGTACGTGTACGGGGACGGCGCGCGGAGCGGCCAGGCGTTCGTCCTGCTGGCCAGGCTGCACGCGGAACCCGGCGGCCGGCCGGTGTTCCTGATCTCCGGTCAGAGCGCGATCTCCAACCACGCCGCCGTGCGGTACCTGGTCGCCAACCACCGGAGGCTGGCCCGCCGGTACGGCGTCGACCGGACCTTCGCGCTGATGCTTCGTGTCGTCAACCCCGGCGCGTACGGGCCCGACGTGGTCGAACTCGCGTCGGACGTCACCGCCAAGGCGAGCGTGCGACCCGCGGAGGCCGCCGCATGAGCCCTTCCGGCGCCCGGCGTGTGGCGAAGGCCACCACGCCGTCCGGGCGGCTCAAGCGGGCTTCGACGAGGGGCGCGTAGCGTCCCTACCTGTGGGGCGTCCCGCTCCGCACCCGAGTGATCGTGTTTTCGTGTCATCCACCGTGTGGGATAGCTCACCAACTGGGGCTACTCGCCGGTACCACCCCGTAATCCCTAGACTCGACGAGGTTCAAGAAGGGAGCCACAGTGCGCAAGGTGCTCATCGCCAACCGCGGAGAAATCGCCGTCCGCGTCGCCCGGGCCTGCTCGGACGCCGGTATCGCCAGCGTCGCCGTCTATGCCGAGCCGGACCGGGATGCGCTGCACGTCCGCGCGGCCGACGAGGCTTACGCGCTGGGCGGCGACACCCCCGGCACCAGTTACCTGGACATCGCCAAGGTGCTGAAGGCCGCCGCCGACTCGGGTGCCGACGCCGTCCACCCCGGCTACGGCTTCCTGTCGGAGAACGCCGAGTTCGCCCAGGCCGTCCTCGACGCGGGCCTGACCTGGATCGGCCCGCCGCCGCAGGCCATCCGCGACCTCGGTGACAAGGTCACCGCCCGGCACGTGGCGCAGCGCGCCGGCGCCCCGCTGGTGGCCGGTACGCCGGACCCGGTCACGGGTGCCGACGAGGTCGTCGTCTTCGCCCGGGAGCACGGCCTGCCGGTCGCCATCAAGGCGGCCTTCGGCGGTGGCGGCCGCGGCCTGAAGGTCGCCCGCACGCTGGAGGAGATCCCGGAGCTGTACGAGTCCGCGGTGCGCGAGGCGGTCGCCGCCTTCGGGCGCGGCGAGTGCTTCGTCGAGCGCTACCTGGACAACCCGCGGCACGTCGAGACCCAGTGCCTGGCGGACCAGCACGGCAACGTGGTGGTCGTCTCCACCCGTGACTGCTCGCTGCAGCGCCGCCACCAGAAGCTCGTCGAGGAGGCGCCCGCGCCGTTCCTCACCCCCGAGCAGAACGCCGAGCTGTACCGGGCGTCCAAGGCCATCCTGAAGGAGGCCGGCTACGTCGGCGCCGGGACCTGCGAGTTCCTGGTGGCCGTCGACGGCACGATCTCCTTCCTGGAGGTCAACACCCGGCTGCAGGTCGAGCACCCGGTCACCGAGGAGGTCACCGGCCTCGACCTGGTCCGCGAGATGTTCCGGATCGCCGACGGCGAGGAGCTGGGCTACGGCGACCCGGAGGTGCGCGGCCACTCCTTCGAGTTCCGCATCAACGGCGAGGACCCGGGCCGCGGCTTCCTGCCCGCGCCCGGCACCGTCACGCTGTTCGCGCCGCCGTCCGGCCCGGGTGTCCGGCTGGACTCCGGCGTGGAGACCGGCTCGGTCATCGGCCCGGCCTGGGACTCCCTGCTGGCCAAGCTGATCGTCACCGGCACCACCCGCAAGCAGGCCCTGCAGCGGGCCCGTCGCGCGCTGGCCGAGTTCAAGGTGGAGGGCATGGCCACCGCCATCCCGTTCCACCAGGCGGTCGTCACCGACCCGGCGTTCGCGCCCGAGGTCCACGGCAGCGACGAGCCGTTCACGGTCTACACCCGGTGGATCGAGACCGACTTCGAGAACACCATCCCCGCGTTCGCCGGTGCGGCCGGCGAGGGCGAGGAGGCCGAGGGCCGGGAGACCGTCGTGGTCGAGGTCGGCGGCAAGCGGATCGAGGTCTCGCTGCCGTCCTCGCTGGGCGTCTCCTCCGCTCCGGCGGCGTCCACCGGCGGTGCGGCCAAGGCCAAGCGCCGGGTCGGCACCAAGAAGGCCGGCTCGGCCGTCGGCGGTGACACGCTGGCCTCGCCGATGCAGGGCACCATCGTCAAGGTCGCCGTCGAGGAGGGCCAGGTCGTCGCGGAGGGCGAGCTGATCGTCGTCCTGGAGGCGATGAAGATGGAGCAGCCGCTGAACGCGCACAAGGCGGGCACCATCGTCGGCCTGAAGGCCGAGGTCGGCGGCAGCGTCAGCAGCGGCGCCGCGCTGTGCGAGATCAAGGACTGACCCCGCCCGACCGCCTCCGAGGCCACCTCTGAGGCCGGGCTCCGTGACCGGTCCGTACACCTTCGGGTGTGCGGACCGGTTCCGTTTCCGGCGCCGCTCAGCGCCCGCGCGGGACGCCCAGCTCCGCCGCCAACCGGACCGGCAGCGGGATACCCGGGCCGCCGTGCGTGCCGGGGCGGCGCTGGCCGGGCAGCGGGGCGCCGCCGGGGGGCGGGGCGGCCCGGCGCGCCAGCGGGCCGGGCTGGGTCTGGTGGACGGGCCCGCTGCCGGTGCCGTGCACCGGGGCGTCCCCGGGCGGGGCGCCGAGCGGGGCCAGGTCGATCTGCACCCCGCAGTCGGCGAGCGCGTCCAGCTCGCGGGCCGTCACATCGTCGGCGGTGGCCTGCTCGTCGGTGACCAGCCGGGTGATGGTCTCGGTCGGGACGGTCTGGAACATGGTGTCCGCGCCGAGCTTGGTGTGGTCGGCGAGGACGATGACCTCGGCGGCCGACTGCACCAGAGCCCGGTCCACGCTCGCGGAGAGCATGTTCGTGGTCGACAGCCCGCGTTCGGCGGTCAGCCCACTGCCGGAGATGAACGCCTTGGAGACCCGCAGCCCGTGCAGCGACTGCTCGGCACCGCTGCCGACCAGGGCGTAGTTGGACCCCCGCAGGGTGCCGCCGGTCATCACCACCTCCACCCGGTTGGCGTGCGCCAGCGCCTGGGCGACCAGCAGCGAGTTGGTGACCACCGTCAGCCCGGGCACCCGGGCCAGTCGGCGGGCCAGCTCCTGGGTGGTGGTGCCGGCACCGACCACCACGGCATCCCCCTCCTCCACCAGGCCCGCGGCGAGATCGGCGATGGCGCTCTTCTCGGCCGCGGAGAGGTGGGTCTTCTGCGGGTAGCCGGGTTCGCGGCTGAAGCCGCCGGGGAGCACCGCACCGCCGTGCCGGCGGTCGAGGAGCCCTTCTGCCTCCAGCGCCCGTACGTCACGACGCACGGTCACTTCGGAGGTCTGGACGACGCGGGCCAGTTCACGGAGCGAGACGGCTCCGTTGGCGCGCACCATTTCGAGGATCAACTGGCGACGTTCTGCAGCAAACACAGAACCGACGGTAACCCGCGTGACCGTCTGCTTTCAGGCGTTTGCTGCTAGTAGCGGGAATTGCTCACCCGGGAGCGGCGCGTGACCGTACAATACGCGCCGTCAGCAACCCGGGACTGCGCCCGCCGTCCGAGTGATGCCCCCGCCTGCGCGAAGGGCGGCCACCGAACGGCGGCCGCCCTCAACTTCGCGCCGGGTGCTCAGGATTCGCCGTCGGCCCGCTTACGGATGTGCAGCTGGCGGGCGGCCTCGGCGGTCGAGCCGGAGACGGACGGGTAGACGGTGAACGCGCTGGCCACCTGTTCGACCGTCAGATTGGCGTCCACCGCGAGCGCGATCGGGTGGATCAGCTCGCTGGCGCGCGGGGCGACCACCACGCCGCCGACCACGATGCCGGTGCCCGGGCGGCAGAACAGCTTCACGAAACCGTCCCTGATGCCCTGCATCTTGGCCCGCGGGTTGCCGCGCAGCGGGAGCTTGATCTCGATCGCGTCCATCTTGCCGCACTTCACGTCGGCGGCCGTGTAGCCGACGGTGGCGATCTCCGGGTCGGTGAAGACGTTGGAGGCGACGGTCTTCAGGTTGAGCGGCTGCACCGCGTCGCCGAGCGCGTGGTACATCGCGATCCGGCCCTGCATGGCCGCCACCGAGGCGAGCATGAAGACGCCGGTGCAGTCGCCGGCCGCGTACACGCCGGGGGCGCTGGTGCGGGACACCCGGTCGACCTGGATCTGGCCCCAGTCGTTGAGCTTGACCCCGGCGTCCTCCAGGCCCATCCCGGCCGTGTTCGGGATCGAGCCGACCGCCATCAGACAGTGCGTGCCCTTGATCACCGTGCCGTCGGAGAGGGTCACCTCGACGTGGTCGCCGACCCGCTTGGCGCCCTCCGCCCGGCTGCGGCTCATCACGTTCATGCCGCGGCGGCGGAAGACCTCCTCCAGCACCTCGGCGGCGTCCGGGTCCTCGCCCGGGAGCACCCGGTCGCGGGACGAGACCAGGGTGACCTTGGAGCCCAGCGCCTGGTAGGCGCCGGCGAACTCGGCGCCGGTGACGCCGGAGCCGACCACGATCAGCTCGCGCGGCAGCTCCTCCAGGTCGTACACCTGGGTCCAGGTCAGGATCCGCTCGCCGTCCGGCTGGGCGTCCGGCAGCTCGCGCGGGTGCGCGCCGGTGGCGATCAGCACCGCGTCGGCGCGCAGCGCGTGGACGGTGCCGTCGGGCGCGTCCACCAGCACCTCGCGGGAGCCGTCCGCGCCCTGGCCGTCGGCGCCGAGCCGGCCCCGGCCGCGCAGCACGGTGACGCCCGCCCGGGTGACCGACTGGGTGATGTCGTGGGACTGCGCGATGGCCAGGCGCTTCACCCGTCGGTTGACCTTGCCCAAGTCGACGCCGACCACTCTGGCCTGCTGCTCCAGCGGAGGGGTGTCGTCCGCGACGATGATGCCGAGCTCCTCGTAGGAGCTGTCGAAGGTGGTCATCACCTCCGCGGTCGCGATCAGGGTCTTCGACGGCACGCAGTCCGTGAGCACCGCCGATCCACCCAGACCGTCGCGGTCGACGACGGTCACCTCCGCGCCGAGCTGGGCGGCGACGAGCGCCGCCTCGTAGCCGCCGGGTCCGCCACCGATGATCACGATCCGAGTCACACGCACCATTGTCCCGTACGCCGAGCGCGCCGCCACGCCGGGGTCGGGGCTCCGGTGCGATCCCCCGGCAGCCCTGGGCCGTCCGCCGGACGGTCTAGGCTGCACCCCATGCCCCTTTACGCCGCGTATGCCACCAACCTCGATGCACGGCAGATGACCCGCCGAGCCCCGCACTCCCCACTGCGCGGTACCGGGTGGCTGGACGGCTGGCGGCTCACCTTCGGCGGGGAGCAGCTGGGCTGGGAGGGCTCGCTGGCCACCGTGGTCGAGGACGAGAAGGAGCAGGTCTTCGTCTCGCTCTACGACGTCGCGCCGATGGACGAGGAGGGCCTGGACCGCTGGGAGGGCGTCCAGCTGGGCATCTACCGCAAGATCAAGCTGCGCGCGCACACCCTGGACGGCGACATCCCGGTGTGGACGTACGTGCTCAACGACTACGAGGGCGGGCTGCCCGCCGCCCGCTACCTCGGTCTGGTCGCCGACGCCGCGGAGAGCGCGGGCGCGCCCCACGACTACGTGCTGGACCTGCGCCGCCGGCCCTGCTGACCCGCTTCTAGGACCTGCTCCAGGAGCGCGCGGTGGCGGCCAGGACCTCCGCCACCGCGGCCCGTCGGCCCGGCTCGGTGCGCAGCCCGTTGCCCAGCTCGACGTGCAGCCACGGCACCCCGAGGCCGGCCGCGAACCGGCCCTCCACGTTGGTGGTGCCCTCCAGCTGCCCGCACTTCTCCCGCCAGGCCCGGCAGACCGCGAACCCGGCCTGCCCGAGCCCGCCCGCGGTCAGCTCGGCGGCCGCCCCGGCCGGTCCCGTCCCGCTGGAGACCACCGCGTCCTGGCCCGGCAGGCTGCCCTCGTCGAAGCCGTGCACCTGGATCCCGGGCAGCCCGCGCGCGGTGAGCGCCTCGACCACGGCGGCGAACACCGTGTCGGCGCGGTGCGCCGGGTCCGAGGAGCCGCCCTCGCCCGCCTTGCGGTGCGCCCCGGCGAGTACCAGCACCCCGCCCGGCGCGGCCCGGAACAGCTCGACGCCGAGCTGCTCCGTCCGGCTGTCCGAGACCGGGTGCGGCACCTGCACCGTCCAGCCGGCCGGGGCCGAGAGGTCCAGGTAGACCCGGCCCCAGCCGCGCCCCTGCGCCGCCGGGTCGTCGGCGATCTCCGCGACCCGGCGGCCGCTGCCCGCCTCGGTGAACTCGGTCAGCCGGTAGCCGGCCTGCGCCAGCGCCTGGCCCGCCTCCTGCGGCCGCCCCTCGACCGTCCGCAGCACACCGTCCGCGACGGCCCGCCGCTGGGCGGCGTCCGGCACGGTGTACCCGGTCGCGGGGCCGAAGCCCGCCGTGTACCCGTCCACCCGGGCCGCCAGGTCCACCGGCACCGGGCCGGTCGGCCCCGTCGGGGTGCCCGCCGCGGCGCCGGTCGAGCCGCCCGCCGCCCGGGGCGGCCCGGCGGAGCCGCGGGCCGCCACCGTCAGCACGACGGCCAGCGCCGCCAGCACCAGCAGCACCGCCGCCGGCAGCGCCACCGCACGCCGCGAACCCCGTATCTCCATGGCCCGAAAACCTACCGTGCGCCCGATACAAACCCAATGGAATCGAAATGTCATCGGTAGGAGACCGGAACGTGACGGTTTCCGGTGAACCGCTTCGTACGCTTCTCACGTTCGACCAAGGCTTGACCGCCGGTCACGGCGGGCCCCGCGGGGGGTGGGCACGTCACCCACCCCCGATCCGATGACGAGGCCCCGTGAGCACGGCAACCACCCCGCCGCGACAGCACCGCTATCGCCGCCGGGCCGACATGCCGCTGCTCGGGGGCATCCGCCCGCCCATCGTCCTGCTGCTGATCCTGCTGCTGGCCGTCGCCGCGATCACCGCCCTGGCCGTCGGCGGCCTGCGGGTCGACGACACCCCGCAGGCCCTGCGCGAGTCCCACCAGTACGCCGCCGAGGACACCGCCGCCTCGCTGCGCGCCGGACTCCACGAGAGCGCCACCGACCTGCGCCGGGCCGCCGCCCACTACGACGGCGCGCCGGCCGACCCGGCCGCCGTGCTGAGCACGCTCGGCCAGGCCTACCGGAAGTGGCGCGGCACGGTGATCGTCCGCCCCGACACCGGCCGGCTGCTGGCCGCCCGCGGCGAGACCGTCCCGCTGGCCGGCCTCGACCTCGGCAAGGTCACCGACACCGCGCCCGCGCCGCTGCTGGTGCCCTCCACCGCCGGCACCCGGCTGCTCACCTTCGCCCTCGTCTCCACCAGGACCGACGGCCGGGCCCTGCTGGTCGCCTCCGACAACCTGCGGCTGCCAGGCATCGCCACCCGCAGGGAGCAGACCGTCCAGGTGCTCGACGCCGCCGGCGCCGTCCTGGACACCGCCGGCGCCCAGCTGGCCGCCGATCCCGACCGGCGACTGGTCGACACCGCCCGGGAGCACGCCGTCCACCAGCGCCCGGCCCCCGGCGAGACGGCCTCCGGGAGCCTGGCCGGCAGCCCGGACGACAAGGGCGTCCGGCGGGTGGCCGGCTACGCGGCGGTGGCCTCCCCCGACGGCCGCGACCTCGCCGCCCCGCTCGGCCTGACCGTCGTCTCCACCAGCACCGTCGACGGCCGGACGGGCAGCCTGCGCCACCCCATGCTCGGGCTGGCCGCCGCCGGGGCCCTGCTGGCGGTCGCCCTGCTGCTGGCCTGGCTGCTGACCCGGACCCTGCAGCGCCCGCTGCTGCGGCTGTTCCTGGAGTCCCGCCGGCTCACCCGCGGCGAGCGCCTCGACGAGCCGGTCGCCGGGCCCCGGCGCGGCGAGGCCGGGCGGATCACCCGCGCCCTGGAGGAGCTGCGCCGCCAACTGCTCGACCCGGCCCGGCCGCCCGCCGTGCCCGCCCCGCGCCGCCGGCGCCCCGGCACCGCGCTGCCGCTGGCGCTGAGCGCCGTCGTCGTCCTCGGCTGGTCGGGCCCGCTGCTGTTCCTCGGCGGCACCGACGGCGAGGTCCTCGTCCCGAACCAGGTGGTCGCCGCCCAGCGGGACCGCACCGACACCGCCGCCGACCGGGTCCGCCAGGCGCTCAACGAGGGCTACGCCGATCTGCGGTCGATCGCGCCGGCCCTCGCCCAGGCCTCCGTCGGCCAGGCCGAGACCGTGCTGCGCACCACCCTCGCCGAACACGACCGCTACCGCGCGCTCTACGTGCTCGGCGCCGACGGCGAGGTGCTCGCCCGGGCCGGCGAGCCGCCGCACCGCACCGGCCGGCCGGCGCTCGGCCCGAGCGGCGTCCTGCTGCTCAACACCTCCGGCAAGGAGCCCCGGATCGCCGCCCGTGCGGCCCTCACCGCGGCCCCCGCCGAACCGGCCGAGGGCGACGCCCCGGAGGCCGCGGGGCCGGTGGTGGTCGGCGAACTCCGGACGGACTTCCTCCCCGCCCTGCTCACCCGGCCCGGCCTCGGCCGGGTCTGGCTGCTGGACGACCGGCACCGCGTCCTCGCCGCCAACGAGGGCTACAGCTCCTTCGGCGAACTCCCCGACGGCCGGGCCACGGCCGTCCTGGCCAAGGCCGGGAAGGAGCCCGCCGCCGACGTGGTCCGCGCCGGCGGCGACCCGGCCGTGCTGGCGGCCGCGCCGCTCGGCGGCAACGGCGCCGTCGCCCGGCTGGGCTGGTCGGTGGTCACCGACCACCCGGTGTCCTGGCTGCACCTGGACCAGAACCGGGCCGACCGGCGCGCCGTGCTGGCGGGCATGCTCGGCCTGGCCGCCGCCGTGCTCTGCCTCGGCTGGCTGTTCATCGCCGTCGGCCTGCCGCTGCGCCGACTGGCCGCGAGCGCCGAGGCGCTGGCCGCCGGGGACCGCCGCACCGTGCTCTACCCCGTCCACCACGACGAGGTCGGCGCCGTCGCCCGCAGCCTGGAGCTGATCCGCCAGGACCTGGAACGCGCCGCCCGCCGCGCGCCCACCGCCACTGCCACCGCCCCCCACTGAGACCGCGAAGGACCCCCGTGCTCTTCCTCTACGTCGTGCTGCTGGTGTGCTGCGCCGCCCTGCTGGTCGCGGGCGTCGTCGAGCAGCGCCGGCACTTCGCCGCCCTGGAGCAGATCCCCACCCGGGTCCTGGTCAACGGCATCCGGGGCAAGAGCTCGATCACCCGGCTCTGCGCGGGCGCGCTGCGCGGCGGCGACCTGGTCACCGTCGCCAAGACCACCGGTACCGCGGCCCGCTTCATCCACCCCGACGCCACCGAGGAGCCGGTCTACCGCAAGTTCGGCATCGCCAACGTGGTGGAGCAGATCGGCATCGTCCGCCGGGCCGCCACCTACCGCCCGGACGCCCTGGTGATCGAGTGCATGGCGGTGATGCCGGCGCTGCAGGAGGTCAACCAGACCAAGCTGATCCGCTCCACCATCGGCGTGCTCTGCAACGTCCGCGAGGACCACCTCGCCGAGATGGGCCCGACCCTGGACGACGTGGCCCGCTCGCTCTGCCGCTCGATGCCGGTCGGCGGCGTCTGCGTGACCGCCGAGCAGGACCGGGTGCACATCCTGCGCGAGGAGGCGGCCAGGCGGGACTGCGAGCTGATCGTGGTCGACCCCGAGTCGGTCAGCGACGAGGAGCTGCGCGGCTTCGGCTGGTTCACCTTCAAGGAGAACGTGGCCATCGCCCTGGCCGTCGCGGCACTCCTCGGCGTGGACCGGCAGACGGCGCTGCGCGGCATGTGGCAGGCGCCGCCGGACCCGGGCGTGCTCTCGGTCGAGCGCTACCGCACCCCGGCCGGCGGGCGGCTGCGCTTCGCCAACGTCTTCGCCGCCAACGACCCCGAGTCCACCCTGATGAACGTCCGCCAGCTGGAGGGCCTCGGCGCGATCCACCGCCCGCTCAACGTGGTGGTCAACTGCCGGCCGGACCGGGTGGAGCGAAACGGCCAGATGGGCCAGATCGTGCCCGAGCTGGACCCGGACACGGTCTTCCTGATCGGCCACCCGACCAGGAGCGCCCGGGACGGCATCCCGGCCGGCTGGGCGGGCCGCGTGGTCGACCTCGGCGGCGACCGGCGCGACCCGGCCGCGCTGACCGCCGAGCTGCTGGCCGGGCTCGGCCCGGACTCCTCGCTGATCGCGATCGGCAACATCCACGGGCAGGGCGAACTGTTCCTGGAGGAGCTGGCCCGGCTGGCCCCGGACGAGGAGCCGGACGGGGAGCCGGTCCCCGCAGCCGACCAGGTCTTCACCGACCCCCCGTACCCCGACCCCCCGTACCCCGAGCCCCCGCACTCCGAGTCCCCGCACGAGTGGCCCGGCTACGCCCACCCCGGCCACTACCACCCCGGCCACGCCGAGCCCACGTACACCCCCCAGCCCGCGTACGCCCCCGAGCCCGTCTACGTCCCCCAGCCGCTGCCCGGCTCCTGGTTCGACCCGGCCCCCGCCCGCCCGCACGCCCCCTTCCCGTACGGAGAGCAGCAGTGATCCCCACCGAGCTCACCCCCGAGATCGCCGCCATCGGCATCGCGCTCGGCCTGGTCTTCTCACTCGTCTGCTACCTGACCACCAACCTCTCCCCCGGCGGCATGATCACCCCCGGCTGGCTGGCCCTCACCCTGGTCGAGGACCTCCAGCGGGTGGCCATCGTGGTCGGCGTCACCGTGCTGACCTACCTCGCCACCCGGGTCGTCCAGAAGCTGGTGATCCTCTACGGCAAGCGGCTGTTCGCGGCCGTGGTGCTGATCGGCGTGCTGCTCCAGGCCACCGTGATGCTGGTGCTCCAGCACGAGCTGCCGACCCTGTACGCCAACCAGACCCTCGGCTTCATCGTGCCCGGCCTGATCGCCTACCAGCTGGTCCGCCAGCCCCGCGCGGCCACCCTGATGGCCACCAGCACCGTCACCCTCGCCAACTACGTGGTGCTCACCGCGGGTGTCCTGCTCGGGGCCCTGCCGGGCACCTGATCGCCCCGCGGCCCCCGCCCCCTTCGCGCACCCGTACCCGAGCCCGCAGGAAGCCCCCATGCCCGTCACCCGGAAGTCCCTGCTCAGCGGCGGCCTCGCCGTCGCCCTGCTGGCCACCAGCGGCTATCTCACCGTCCGGCTGCGGGACCGCGACCAGCCGGCCGTCACGGGCTCCACCGCCCCGCTGATCGCGGCCGCCACCGTCCCGGGCCCCGCCGCCCCGTCGATGGCCGTCGACCGGGCCGCCGCGGGCTACCGCTACGAGCGGCTGGCCGGCCCGGACCGCACGGTGGTCCGCGACGCCCGCGGCGGCGTGCTGGCCACCCTGACCGACGGCGCCCGCACCGCCGTCCTGGCCGGCCCGAGCCGCACCTTCGCCGAGCCGGGCACCACCACGGCCACGCTGGTCAACGACAGCTGGGTGCGGCTGATGCCGCAGCCGTGGAAGGCCGGCGCCGAGAACGAGGCCTGGTTCCGCGGCTGGTTCCAGCAGTCGCTCGGCAGCACCGCGGACGACGTGCTCGCGATCGCCCTGCAGTACCTCGCGGGCGCACCGGCCGGCCAGGACGCCAAGGGCGTCCGGGTCCGGGGCGACGCCTCCTTCGGCCCGCTCAACCCCGACGGCGCGCTCGGCCAGGACCTCCGCCTGGAGCAGACCGACTTCGTCGACTACCTCGGCACCGCGTACACCTTCGCCGACAAGGTCACCAAGCAGCCCGACCGGAGCCGCTACGGCGCCTTCGACTGCTCCGGCTTCGTCCGCATGGTCTACGGCTACCGCTCCGGCTACCCGCTGCTCAGCAAGGACGCGGCCGGCCCCGGCCTGCCGCGCACCGCCAACGGACTGGCCCGGCTCTCCCCCGGGGTCCCGGTGCTGCCGCTGACCACCGCCCCGGGCTCGGACACCACCCTGCGGCCGGCCTCGATCGATCCGCTGCAACCCGGTGACCTGGTCTTCTTCGAGATCGACGCCCGCACCGGCACCCGGCTGGACCACACCGGCATCTACCTGGGCCTGGACACCGACGGCCACCCCCGGTACATCTCCAGCCGCGAGGAGGCGGACGGCCCGACCTTCGGCGACAAGGGCGGCACCGCCCGGCTGGACGACAACGGTCTGTACGCCAAGGGACTGCGCAGCGCGAAGCGGCTCTAGAGCCGGGTGCGGCCGGGCTGCCGCCGAACCGGGTACGGCCTGTAGACAGCTACGGGCCACCCGGCCCGAAAGGGGCCCCGGAGCTGTACATTCACGCCATCCGGGTAACGATCCGGCACGTCGTACCGGGATTTTCTACGCGCGTAGTCGATTCCCGTCTATCCTCGGACGTGTGAACGCATCTCCTCAGTCGGTCGTCTCCGCCGACCCCTACGCCGCCGCCCAGGCCGCCGCCGCGCGCCTGCGCGAGCTGACCGGTGCCGAGCGCCACGACGTCGCCCTGGTGATGGGCTCCGGCTGGGTGCCGGCCGCCGACGCCTTGGGCGAGACCGTGGCGGAGTTCCCCGTCACCGACCTGCCGGGCTTCCCCGCCCCCGCCGTCGCCGGCCACGCCGGCACGATCCGCTCGGTGAAGATCGGCGAGAAGCGCGCCCTGATCTTCCTGGGCCGCAACCACTACTACGAGGGCCACGGCGTGGCCACCGTCGTCCACGGCGTGCGCACCGCCGCCGCCGCGGGCTGCGGGATCATCGTGCTGACCAACGGCTGCGGCGGTCTGCGCGAGGGCTGGGTCCCCGGCCAGCCGGTCCTGATCAGCGACCACATCAACCTGACCGCGGACTCCCCGATCGTCGGCGCCAACTTCGTCGACCTGACGGACCTCTACTCCAAGCGCCTGCGCGACCTCTGCCGCGAGGTGGACTCCACCCTCGACGAGGCCGTCTACGTGCAGTTCCGCGGCCCGCACTACGAGACCCCGGCCGAGGTCCACATGGCCCGGGTGATCGGCGGCGAGCTGGTCGGCATGTCCACCACCCTGGAGGCCATCGCCGCCCGTGAGGCCGGCTCCGAGGTGCTCGGCATCTCGCTGGTCACCAACCTGGCCGCCGGCATCACCGGCGAGCCGCTCAACCACGCCGAGGTGCTGGAGGCCGGCAAGGCCTCCGCCGAGCGCATGGGCGCGCTGCTGGCGAAGGTCCTCGAGCGGATCTGACCACCCGGGGCTAGGGCCTGTCCGGCCCTAGTCCGACGATTTCCGCCCGGCGCGTGCGACGGTGATCGTCGGACCCGCCGCGGCGCACGATCGTGAGCGACGGGGTCCGCGGGCTGCTGTGATCCGCTGATCACAGCGCCTGCGGGCCCCGTCCGCATGGGCAACCCTTCTTGCGGAACCCTCCGGCCACCCAACCGACGCACTTCCCGATGGAGCTGCAGCCATGACGCAGGCAACCACCACCGACCTCCTGGCCCGGGCCCGGGCCTGGCTCGCCGAGGACCCCGACCCGCAGACCCGCGAGGAGCTGGCGGCGCTGCTGGCCGAGGCCGAGGGCCCCGAGCCCGAGTCCGACAGCAAGATCGCCTGGTCCCGACTGGCCGAGCGGTTCTCCGACCGGCTCCAGTTCGGCACCGCCGGCCTGCGCGGCGAGCTGGGCGCGGGCCCGATGCGGATGAACCGCGCCGTGGTGATCCGGGCCGCCGCCGGCCTGGTCGCGTACGTCAAGAAGGAGAACCTCGGCGACCTCGTGGTGATCGGCTACGACGCCCGCCACAAGTCGTTCGACTTCGCCCGCGACACCGCCGCCGTGGTGGTCGGCGCCGGCCTGCGCGCCGCGCTGCTGCCCCGCCCGCTGCCGACCCCGGTGCTGGCCTTCGCCGTCCGCCACCTCGGCGCGGCCGCCGGCGTCACCGTCACCGCCAGCCACAACCCGCCGCAGGACAACGGCTACAAGGTCTACCTGGGCGACGGCTCGCAGATCGTGCCGCCGGCCGACGCCGGGATCGCCGCCGAGATCGACGCCATCGGCGCGCTCGCCGAGGTCCCGCTCGCCGCCGACGGCTGGGAGGTGCTCGGCGAGGACGTGATCGAGGCCTACCTCGACCGCGCGGTCTCGATCGTGGACGAGCACAGCCCGCGCGACCTGGACGTCGTCTACACCCCGATGCACGGCGTCGGCCGCGACACCCTGGTCGCCGCCTTCCGCCGGGCGGGCTTCCCGGCGCCCACCGTGGTCGCCGAGCAGGCCGAGCCGGACCCGGACTTCCCGACCGTGGCCTTCCCCAACCCGGAGGAGCCGGGGGCGATGGACCTCGCCTTCCGCACCGCCGCCTCGGTCGGCCCGGACATCGTCATCGCCAACGACCCGGACGCCGACCGCTGCGCGGTGGCCGTCCCGGCGAACGGCAACGCGGTCGGCTCCGGCGACGGCACCGGCTGGCGGATGCTGCGCGGCGACGACGTGGGCGCGCTGCTCGGCGCGGCGCTGGTCGCCAAGAAGGCCTCCGGGACCTTCGCGACCACCATCGTCTCCTCCACCCTGCTGGGCCGGATCGCCGAGGCCGCCGGCCTCGGCTACGCCGAGACGCTGACCGGCTTCAAGTGGATCGCCCGCGCCGACGGCCTGCGGTACGGCTACGAGGAGGCGCTCGGCTACTGCGTCGACCCGCAGGGCGTGCGCGACAAGGACGGCATCACCGCCGCCCTGCTGGTCGCCGAGCTGGCCGCCACCCTCAAGCGGTCCGGCCGCACCCTCGCCGACCTGCTGGACGACCTGGCGCTGGAGCACGGCCTGCACGCCACCGACCAGCTCTCCGTCCGGGTCCAGGACCTCTCGCTGATCGCCGACGCCATGCAGCGCCTGCGCGACCAGCCGCCGACCGTGCTGGCCGGACTGCGGGTCACCCAGGCGGACGACCTGACGGCCGGCTCGGCCGACCTGCCGCCCACCGACGGCCTGCGCTACTACCTGGCCGGCGAGGCCGTCCGCTCGGCCCGGATCGTGGTCCGCCCGTCCGGCACCGAGCCCAAGCTGAAGTGCTACCTGGAGGTCGTCCTCCCGGTCGCCACCGCCGCCGACCTGGCCGACGCCCGCACCCGGGCCGCCGAGCTGCTCGCCGCGATCAAGCGCGACCTGGCCGTGGCCGCGGGCATCGACGCCTGACCCGCAGCCTGCGACAGCCCGCACGACGAAGGGGCCCGCCGTCTCGGCGGGCCCCTTCGCTGCTTCTGCTTTTGCGCCCTGTGTCCTACGTGCCCTGCGCCCTGCCTGTGCAGCAGGTCAGACGGCGATCGCGACGATCAGCGCGACCAGCCCGAGCAGCGTCGGCGCGATGATCCACCAGCACCACCGCACGACCACCGGCCCGGCCGCGTCCGGCCGCGCGGCGTTGCGCTCGGCCAGCTCCTGCAGCACCCCGACCACCTGGTCGGACCAGGCCCGGTTCGGATCCGGCGCCCCCTCCACCACCGTCGGCGTCGGCCGGGCGAAGGCCGTCCCCAGCCGGGACGCGTGCCGCTCGACGCCGCCGCGCCGCTCGACCCGGGCGGCCCGCTTGCGCTGGCGCAGCGACACCGGCACCGCCCACACCTGGAACTTCCGGCCCTCCGCCAGCAGCTCGACCGAGTACCCGGCCCGCAGCGCGTCCACGGCCGCCCAGGGCGCCGTGATGGTCCGCAGCGGGTTGCGCACCACCAGCCGCCGGCTGTTGGCCAGCACGGCCGGCCGCAGCGTGTAGGCGATCACCGGGAAGGCGAACACCGGGACGGCCGCGAGCGAGACGTAGGGCGTCTTGCCCGTCCCGTTCAGCACGGCGTCCCCGATCAGCCACCCGGCCACGGCCAACAACAGCACACCGGAGATGACGCCGGGAATGGAGCGGTACACGCGGTCCGCGTACACGGGCTCACCATCGGGGGCGGCCGGGCCCTGGTGGGGCTTGCCGTCGGATTCGGTCATGCCGACGATTCTGCCCCATGCCCCCCACGATCTACAGGGGTGACGAGCGGGGCGGACGGGAGGCCGAGATATCGGTCCGGCATCGAAAGGCCGTGGGCCTAGCGGTCGACTACGCGCGTAGATATGCTGGTCTGGTGACTATGTCCACTCTTGCAGCCAATGCCCCCGGCGTTGCGGGCAGCGGTCTCCAGGACGTTGCGGCGTCCGAGGCCTCGCTCCGCCGCTTCCTGCACGGCCTGCCCGGCGTCGACCAGGTCGGCCTGGAGGCTCGCGCCGCCACTCTCGGCACCCGCTCGATCAAGACCGCGGCCAAGGCGTACGCCATCGACCTGGCCATCTCGATGATCGACCTGACCACGCTGGAGGGCGCGGACACGGTCGGCAAGGTGCGCGGCCTGTGCACCAAGGGCAGGACCCCCGACCCGACCGACCCGACCACCCCGCGGGTGGCCGCCATCTGTGTCTACCCGGACATGGTCGCCACCGCCAAGGAGGCGCTGCGCGGCACCGACATCCAGGTCGCCTCCGTCGCCACCGCCTTCCCCGCCGGGCGCGCCGCGCTCCCGGTGAAGCTCGCCGACACCGCCGACGCGGTCGCCGCGGGCGCCGACGAGATCGACATGGTGATCGACCGGGGCGCCTTCCTCTCCGGCCGCTACCTCGACGTCTTCCAGGAGATCGTCGCGGTCAAGGAGGCGTGCAAGCGCCCCGACGGCACCGCAGCCCACCTCAAGGTGATCTTCGAGACCGGCGAGCTACAGACGTACGACAACGTGCGCCGCGCCTCCTGGCTGGCGATGCTGGCCGGCGCCGACTTCATCAAGACCTCCACCGGCAAGGTCGCCGTCAACGCGACCCCGCCGGTCACCCTGCTGATGCTGGAGGCCGTCCGCGACTTCAAGGCGCAGACCGGCGTCCAGGTCGGCGTGAAGCCCGCCGGTGGCATCAAGACCACCAAGGACGCCATGAAGTACCTGGTGATGGTCAACGAGACCCTCGGCGACGACTGGCTGACCCCGCACTGGTTCCGCTTCGGCGCCTCCAGCCTGCTCAACGACCTGCTGATGCAGCGTCAGAAGCTGACCACCGGACGGTACTCCGGTCCCGACTACGTGACGGTGGACTGAGAATCATGGCCAAGAACAAGAACGCGAAGTCCGAAGAGCCCGTGCAGCCCGGCGGCGGCCTGTTCAGCTACGCCCCCGCCCCCGAGTCCCCCGCCGCCGCGGGCGACATCGCCACCTCCTACGGCCACTTCATCGGCGGCGAGTTCGTCGACTCCTCCGGCAGCGAGGCCCTGAAGACGGTCAACCCGGCCACCGAGCAGGTGCTCGCCGAGTTCGCCCAGGGCACCGAGGAGGACGTCGACCGCGCCGTCGCCGCCGCCCGCAAGGCCTTCACCGACTGGTCGGCGCTGCCGGGCAGCGAGCGCGCCAAGTACCTGTTCCGGATCGCCCGGATCATCCAGGAGCGCAGCCGCGAGCTGGCCGTGCTGGAGTCGATCGACAACGGCAAGCCGATCCGCGAGACCCGCGACGTCGACCTGCCGCTGGTCGCCGCGCACTTCTTCTACTACGCGGGCTGGGCCGACAAGCTGGACTTCGCCGGCTACGGCGCGAACCCCCGCCCGCTGGGCGTGGCCGGCCAGGTCATCCCGTGGAACTTCCCGCTGCTGATGCTGGCGTGGAAGATCGCCCCGGCGCTGGCCACCGGCAACACCGTGGTGCTGAAGCCGGCCGAGACCACCCCGCTGACCGCGCTGCGCTTCGCCGAGATCTGCCGCCAGGCGGGTCTGCCGAAGGGCGTCGTCAACATCGTCACCGGTGACGGCCGCACCGGCGCCGCGCTCACCGCGCACCCGGACGTCAACAAGGTCGCCTTCACCGGCTCCACCCCGGTCGGCCGGGCGATCGCCAAGCAGATCGCCGGCACCCGCAAGAAGCTCTCGCTGGAGCTCGGCGGCAAGGCCGCGAACATCGTCTTCGACGACGCGCCGATCGACCAGGCGGTCGAGGGCATCGTCAACGGCATCTTCTTCAACCAGGGCCACGTCTGCTGCGCGGGCTCCCGCCTGCTGGTCCAGGAGTCGATCCAGGACGAGCTGCTGGACGCCCTCAAGCGCCGGATGGGCACCCTGCGGGTCGGCGACCCGCTGGACAAGAACACCGACATCGGCGCCATCAACTCGGCCGCCCAGCTGGCCCGGATCACCGCGCTGACCGACGCCGGCGAGGCCGAGGGCGCCGAGCGCTGGTCGCCCTCCTGCGAGCTGCCCGGCACCGGCTTCTGGTTCAAGCCGACCATCTTCACCGGCGTCAGCCAGGCCCACCGGATCGCCCAGGAGGAGATCTTCGGCCCGGTCCTGTCGGTGCTGACCTTCCGCACCCCCGCCGAGGCGGTCGACAAGGCCAACAACACCCCGTACGGCCTCTCCGCCGGCATCTGGACGGAGAAGGGCTCGCGGATCCTGTGGACCGCGAACCGGCTGAAGGCGGGCGTGGTCTGGGCCAACACCTTCAACAAGTTCGACCCGACCTCGCCGTTCGGCGGCTACAAGGAGTCGGGTTACGGCCGCGAGGGTGGCCGCCACGGTCTGGAGGCCTACCTCGATGTCTGACACCACCACGCGTCTTGACGTCTTCAAGACCTACAAGCTGTACGTCGGCGGGAAGTTCCCGCGCTCCGAGAGCGGGCGGGTGTACGAGGTGACCGACTCAAAGGGCGAGTGGCTCGCCAACGCCCCGCTCGGCACCCGCAAGGACACCCGCGACGCGGTGCTGGCCGCCCGCGCGGCCGTCAAGGGCTGGGCCGGCGCCACCGCGTACAACCGCGGCCAGGTGCTGTACCGGGTCGCCGAGATGCTGCAGGGCCGGCGCGAGCAGTTCACCGCCGAGGTGGCCGTCTCCGAGGGCATCGGCCCGAAGAAGGCCGCCGCCCTGGTGGACGCCGCGATCGACCGCTGGGTCTGGTACGCGGGCTGGACGGACAAGGTCGCCCAGATCGCGGGCGGCGCCAACCCCGTCGCCGGGCCGTTCTTCAACCTCTCCACCCCGGAGCCGACCGGTGTGGTCGGGATCGTCGCCCCGCAGGCCGGGTACGGGCACTCGCTGCTCGGCCTGGTCTCGGTGATCGCGCCCGCCATCGCCACCGGCAACACCGTGGTGGTCGCGGCGGCCGCCGACGCCCCGCTGCCGGCCCTGTCGCTGGGCGAGGTGCTGGCCACCTCGGACGTCCCCGGCGGCGTCGTCAACATCATCTCCGGCCGCACCGCGGACATCGCCCCGACCCTGGCCTCCCACCAGGACGTCAACGCGGTGGACCTCACCGGCGCCATTGCGGCCGACGGTCCCGGCGCGGCGGCTGCGCTGGAAGCCGCTGCCGCGGATACCCTGAAGAGGGTGGTCCGTCCGGAGCTGGACCCGTTCGCCCAGGACTGGACCAATGCGCCCGGTACGGACCGGCTACTCTCGTTCCTGGAGACGAAGACGGTCTGGCACCCGATGGGGATCTGACCGTCCCCTCCGCAGTACCGCGTGACCGCGTTACAACTCCACAGACTGGCCGTCCCCAGTGCCCTCTCCCCCCCAGGGCCCGGACGGTCATAGGACGGACCCGCGCCTCTCCCCCCCTGGCGCGGGTCCGTCGGTTTTCCCGGGCGCCGCGCGGCAACGGGCCTGAGCGAAAGGTTCACGCGTACGACCGGTTTCGGCATCCCGCCCTGATGCGTCAGACTGGTGTCCCGTGAGTGTCTCCCCGCTGAACCCTGTGCCGATAGCCCGTGCCCGGGTGGTCCTGCTGTCCGGTCCCTCCGGATCGGGGAAGTCCTCGCTCGCCGAGCGCAGCGGCCTGCCGGTCCTCCAGCTCGACGACTTCTACAAGGACGGGGACGACCCCACCCTGCCGCTGCTGCCGGACGGCGCGGTCGACTGGGACTCCCCGCTCGCCTGGCACCGCGAGCAGGCCGTCGCGGCCATCCGCAGCCTGCACGACACCGGCCGCGCCGACGTCCCGGTGTACTCGATCCCGGACAACGGGCGGATCGACACCCGCGTCCTGGACCTGGCCGGCGCGCCCGCGTTCATCGCCGAGGGCATCTTCGCCGCCGAGATCACCGCCGACTGCGCCGCCGAGGGCCTGCTGGGCGACGCCCTGTGCCTGCGCAACCGCCCGCTCACCACCGCCTGGCGCCGACTGCGCCGGGACGTCCGGGAGGGCCGCAAGTCGCTGCCCGTGCTGATCCGCCGCGGCTGGCGCCTGATGCGTGCCGAGCGCGGCATCGTCGGCCGCCAGGTCGAGCTGGGCGCCCAGCCCTGCGGCGGCGCCGAGGCCGCCCGCCGGATCCGCGCCGCGGCGGACCACCGCGCCCTCGCGGCCGTCCAGGCCACCGCGTAGCCGAGAAGAACAAACGGCGGGCCCGGTGCGTCTCCCCCGCACCGGGCCCGCCGCCTTCCCGGACGGTCACCGGGCTCCCCTGACCGCGCCGCTCCCCCGAGCCGGCGCCGCCAGTCCCCCAACCGTCCTTACCCGTCCCCCGACGGGAGTCTCTCGCCGCGTTACGCGACCAGCTCGCCGAACGCCCGGGCCGTGTCGCCCGACCGGTTCAGGTGCTCGTCGTCACGCAGCCGGCGCAGTGCGCGCCAGATGCTGCTCTTGACCGTGCCGACGCTGATGTTGAGCACATCGGCGATCTCCGGGTCGGTCTTGCCCTCGTAGTAGCGCAGCACCAGCATGGTCCGCTGGTTCTCCGGCAGCGTGGACAGCGCCTGCCACAGCACGGTGCGCAGCTCGGTGCCGCCCATCGCGTCGGTGTCGCCGGCCGTCTCCGGCAGCTCCTCGGTCGGGTACTCGCTGACCTTGCGGCGCCGCCACGCGGAGATGTGCAGGTTGGTCATGGTGCGGCGGAGGTAGCCCCCGACCGCGGCCTTGTCGGTGATCCGGCCCCAGGCCCGGTAGGTGCTGAAGAGCGCGCTCTGCAGCAGGTCCTCGGCCTCGTAGCGGTCACCCGTGAGGTGGTACGCCGTGGCGTACAGGGAGGCGCGGCGCTCGCGCACGTACGCGGTGAACTCCTTGGTGTGGTCCTCCGCGACGGCCGGGTGCTCCCCCTGCGCGCCTCCCTGTCCCGCCTCGTTGGCGCGATCCGCTGCGGGGGACACCCGCAGCAGCGTCGTACCCGCGGCCTCGCGGCCGGCCGACTCCCCCGAATCGACCGTCCGAAGACCGCTCCCCCCGATCCCCAGGGTTCCCCCGTTCCCCAGGGTGTCCTTGCCCTCGACGCGGACGGGGAGGATCCCCCGCAGCGTGAGGGTGTTGGCGGAATCGGCCGCACTCCCCGTCCGGCCGATTCCGTACAGCTCCCCCTGCCTGCCGCCGCCGCTCACCCGGCGGGCAGCAGTGTTTCCACCGGTGCTGTGTGCGCACCCCCGTACGATCACGGCACCGGAGGCCTCATCGGTCCTGACCTCGTACCGGGTCCGGTGGGTGGTGTCTGACGAACGCGGGGTCCGCCCAGCCGGGTTGGTCCGGGTCTGAAGCGTGGCGTTCATCATGCGCCCCCTTGGTCGGTACGAGCGGATCCTGTCGCCGCCGTTCGGCCGGCCTGTTGGCCCGCTGTACTGCGGCGACATGGAAAATCCTGCCCGCCGGTTGTGATGGCGCTGTCCGCCGACTGTCACAGGGCTGTCACAGGGAGGGGGCCCGCGCCCCGCAGTCCCTCCTGCCGTCCCGGACGCCGGTGGCGCGGGTTCCGGTTCCAGCCCGGCCGGCGAAGGGTGCCGGGGGGTGATTCGGCGCCCCGGGTGAGCCAGAATGAGGCCGTGCCTTTCCTCCTTCTGATCGAGGACGACGACGCCATCCGCACCGGCCTCGAACTCGCCCTCACCCGCCAGGGCCACAAAGTGGCCACCGCCGCCTCCGGCGAGGACGGTCTGAGGCTCTTCAAGGAGCAGCGGCCGGACTTGATCGTGCTGGACGTCATGCTGCCCGGAATCGACGGCTTCGAGGTCTGCCGCCGCATCCGCCGCACCGACCAGCTGCCGATCATCCTGCTCACGGCCCGCTCCGACGACATCGACGTCGTGGTCGGCCTGGAGTCCGGTGCGGACGACTACGTCGTCAAGCCGGTGCAGCCGCGCGTCCTGGACGCCCGGATCCGGGCCGTGCTGCGGCGCGGTGAACGGGAGAGCTCGGACTCGTCCGCGTACGGCACCGTGGTGATCGACCGCGCCGCGATGACCGTCACCAAGGACGGCGAGGACCTCCAGCTCACCCCGACCGAGCTGCGGCTGCTGCTGGAGCTCAGCCGCCGCCCCGGCCAGGCGCTCTCCCGCCAGCAGCTGCTGCGGCTGGTCTGGGAGCACGACTACCTCGGCGACTCCCGGCTGGTCGACGCGTGCGTGCAGCGGCTGCGGGCCAAGGTCGAGGACGTCCCGTCGGCGCCCACCCTGATCCGCACCGTGCGCGGCGTCGGCTACCGGCTGGACCCTCCGGCGTGACGCCCGCGCCGCTCCTGACTTCCATAACGACAGGCTGACGTGACTGACCATCAGACGACCCGGCGGTTCTCCTCGGGCCCGTGGCGGCGGCTGCGCTCCCTGCGGGTACGGCTGATCGCGGTGTTCGCCGCGGTCGCGCTGCTCGCCGCAGCCTCGGCCTCCGGCATCGCGTACTGGCTGAACCGGGACGCGGTGCTCAAGCGCGCCCAGGACACCGCGCTCAACGACTTCCGGGTCTCGCTCACCCGCAACGTCTCCCAACTGCCGCTGAACGCCACCTGCCTACAGCTGAACGAGCTGGCCAGCCTGGTCTCCGGTTCGGGCCTGGGCTACGACGTGGTCGTGGTCGACGCCGCGCTCCCGGGCTGCGTCGCCTCCTCCAACCCGGGGCGCTATACGGAGGCCGAGGTCCCGGACCGGCTGCG
This sequence comes from Kitasatospora sp. NPDC052868, assembly GCF_044547105.1. Classification (NCBI taxonomy): domain Bacteria; kingdom Bacillati; phylum Actinomycetota; class Actinomycetes; order Kitasatosporales; family Streptomycetaceae; genus Kitasatospora; species Kitasatospora sp. NPDC052868. The sequence goes on from NZ_JBITZW010000023.1 coordinate 58,862, forward strand.
GTCCACCGTGGCCCGTCAGCGCGAGGTCACCGAGAACAACCCGTACGCGTTCCACCTGTACTGGCAGCGCCAGAACCTGGACGGCCGCCCGTTCCTGATCGGCGGCACCAAGGTGGTGCCGACCGGCCCGACGGCGTACATGTTCAAGTCGCTGGAGAACGAGCGGGCCGACCTCAACACGCTGGGCTGGTCGCTGGCCATCGCCACCCTGCTCGCCCTGATCGGCTCGGCGCTGCTCGCCCAGGCCGCCTCGGCGACGGTGCTGCGCCCGGTCAAGCGCCTCGGCGAGGCCGCCCGCCGGCTCGGCGAGGGCCACCTGGACACCCGGCTGGAGGTCGACGGGTCGGACGAACTGGCCGATCTCGCCCGGACCTTCAACCGCACCGCGGAGTCCCTGCACGAGCAGGTTGAGGAGCTGAGCGCGCGCGAGGCGCAGAGCCGGCGGTTCGTCGCCGACATGTCGCACGAGCTGCGCACGCCGCTGACCGCGATGACGGCGGTGACGGACATCCTGGAGGACGAGGCGGAGTCGCTGGACCCGATGATCGAGCCGGCCGTCCGGCTGGTGGTCAACGAGACGCGTCGGCTCTCCGACCTGGTGGAGAACCTGATGGAGGTGACCCGCTTCGACGCCGGCACCGCGAAGCTGGTCGCCGACGAGGTGGACATCTCCGATCTGATCATGTCCTGCATCGACGGCCGGGCCTGGTACGACGCGGTCGAGCTGGACGCCCCGCGCGGCATCCGGGCCGTGGTGGACCCGCGCCGGCTGGACGTCGTGTTCGCCAACCTGATCGGCAACGCGCTCAAGCACGGCGGCTCGCCGGTGCGGGTGAAGGTCCGGCAGACGGACGACTCGGTGACGGTGGAGGTCTCCGACAGCGGGCCCGGCATCCCGGAGGACGTGCTGCCGCACGTGTTCGACCGCTTCTACAAGGCCGACAAGGGGAGGGCGCGGTCGGAGGGCAGCGGGCTGGGCCTGTCCATCGCGATGGCCAACGCGCAGATACACGGGGGGACGATCACGGCGGCCAACGGGGAGGCGGGCGCGGTGTTCACGCTGACCCTGCCGACCACGCAGCCGTCCCCGCCCGTCTCCCCCGAGGAGGATGCGGCATGACCTCCCGTCTGCGCCGTACCCGCTTGAGCCGTACCCGCCTGCGCCGCACCGCCGGTATCGTCCTGCTGCTCGCCGTCGCCACCGGGTGCGGCATCCGCCCGACCGCCGTGCCCGTGGACGCGGGCGCGCCGGCCAGCCGGACCGCCTGCCCGACCCAGCCGGCCGTCCCGACGGCTCCGGTGCTGCCGAGCCCGGTCGGGCCCACGGCGCCGGCCGTGACGGCACCCACGGCCGCGCGCTCGACGGCGAAGGCCGGGGTCAGCCCGGCTCCGGGCGTCCCGTCGGCGGCGCCCTCCGTGGTCTCGCCGGTGGTGCCGTCCACCCCGCCGCCCGACAACGCGTTCACCGCGCCGCCGTCGCCCTCGCCGACCTGTCGGTAAACCCCGGCGCGCGCACCCGGGCTCTGTTCCGGGTGCGCGTCGGAATGTTCGCGCCGCACGTGGAACCGTTGCGCCACCGGCTCACGTCCTTCCCCGCGTGCAGCGAGATGGCACCAGCACACGCGACGAGCGTGCCGGCGTGCGGACCACGACAGGGTCGGCGACGGCCGTCCACCGTCCCCTGCGGCTGGCGGGGGTCGTCGGACTCACCCTCCATCTGGCCCTGGTCTGCTGGCTGGTGCTGAGGCCGCCGCCGGTGGCGTGGGTGTACGACGCCAACCTGACGCCCCTGGGATCGCTGCGGTCCTCCACGGCGTGGCAGGTGCTCGGGGAGCTGCTGCTGCTGGCGCCGCTGGGAGCGCTGCTCCCGCTGACCGGGGGCCGGCTCCAGGCGCCCTGGCTCCCGTCCTTCCTGCGCACCACGGGTGCGTCCGCGCTGCTGGCGACGGCGCTGGAGTTCCTCTCCTCGTGGACGCCGGGGCACGTGCTGAACGTCGACCACATACTGTTCGCGGTGGTCGGCGTGGGGATCACCCACCTGGCCGTCGTCCCGGCCTGCCGGTCCCTGCTGCTGCGGCCGCAGGGGGTGCGGGCCACGAGGGTGCGGGCCACCGCGCCGGCGCCGAGTCCGGCCCCGGTGTACGCGGAGGCGGCCCTCAGTCCCGGAAGTCCTCGCCGGTGAGCGCCTTGGCGGCCTGGTCGGTCTCGCCGACGGAGGCGTAGGCCTCGGAGGCCTGCTCGCGCAGCTCCCGCACCTCCGCCTCGGGGTGACCGGCCGCCGCCAGGGTGTCCGCGAGCTCTCCGAGGGCGTGCGCCTCGTAGTAGGGATCCCGCAGCTCCCGGAACCGCTCCGCGGCGCGGCGGCCCATCGCGGCCGCCTCCTCGTATCGGTGCAGGTGCCGTAGGACGTTGCCGATGTTGTTCCATCTGATCCCCTCAGCGCGGGGAAGCCCCTGTTCCGGGCAGAGGGAGAGGGACTCCTCGTGACTGGCAAGCGCCTCTTCGAACTGCCCGAGGTCGCGGAAGACCAGTCCGAGATTGGACAGAACCTCGCTCACGCCGATGCGATCCGCATCCTCCCGACAGGCTCTCAACGATCGCTCGTAGAACGCGCGGGCTTCGTCGAGGCGCCCGAGATCCCGGTACGCGCCTCCGAGACCACTCTCCGAGAGACTCAGACCCTTTGGGTAATCGATGTCACCGACACTCGCCAGAGCCCTCTGGTACGCCTCAAGTGCTTCGTCCAGACGCCGCTGGCGCCTACGGCAAGCCCCGAGCATGATCCACATCAGGACTTCGAAGCGTCGTTCTCCCCGCACCTGGGCGACCTCGATGCCGACGACCGTGACGGATTCCCAGTCATCGAGGTGGCGACGGTTCTGGAGGTAGTCGGCGAGATCCGAGCAGAGCTGCAGAGCATCCAGCCAGAGACCACAGGTGCGGGCCGTCTGGACTGCGGCAACGAGATTGGCGCGCTCGTCGTCGAGCCAGGTGAGGGAATGCTCGACATCCCTGAACTCCGTTCGGTCGTCCCGACCCGGACGCCCGGTCAGGAGGAACATCGCGCTCGAGGCTCTGCGCACGTAGTAGCCGATGAGGCGTTCCAGAGCGGCCTTGTAACGGGATCCCTCCCTGCCGGCATGCTCGACGGCGTGGTCCCGGACTAGGTCGTGCATGATCCAGCGGCCGCCGCCGGTGTTCTGCCGGATCAGCCCGGTGGCCGCGAGGGCGTTCAGGCGGCGGCGGACCTCCCGAGGCTTCTGCCCGGTGAGGTGGGCCGCCGAATCGGTGGAGATGTCAGTACCCGGGGCGATGGCCAACAAGTCCAGCAGCTCCGCCTCCGGGATCTTCAGCAGGCGCCGTGAGCGGTCGAGGGAGACGCGGACGACGGCCCGCTGGCCGTCGTCCAGCTGGTCGAGCCTGCTGCCCGTCTCGGCGAGCGCCTCCGCCAGGTCGTCGGCGAGCTCGCCCGGGGTCAGGTGCGGGTCCAGGACGTGCTGGGCGGCGGCGAGTTCGAGGGCGAGCGGCAGGTACCCGCACATCTTGGCCAGCCGCAGCGCGCCCTCCGGATCGGCGGTGATCTGCTGGGGGCGGCGCTTGGTGGTGCGCAGGGTGGTCGCCATCAGCTCGACGGAGGACTCCGGCGTCAGGACGTCGAGGTCGATGAGCTCCGCGTCCAGGTCGGCGAGGGTGTGCCGCGAGGTGATCAGGAGGCGGTGCGGTCCGGCTCCGGGGAGCAGGTGGCGGACCTGCTCGGAGGCGGAGGCGTTGTCGGCGACCACAAGGATGCCACGCCCCTGCTGGATCCGCAGGTCCAGCAGGGCCCGGAAGAGAGCGGCCCGGCCGTCGTCGTCCGGGGGGATCCGCTCGGCCGTAACGCCGAGGGTGCGCAGGGTGGAGTCGAGGGCCTGGCCGACGGTGGTCGGGTTCTCGTCGTAGCCGTGCAGGTCGAAGAAGAGGGCGTCGGCGAACCAGCCGTTGGCGAGGGCGCGGTGGGCCACGGCGAGGGCAAGGGTGGTCTTGCCGATGCCGCCCATTCCGGCCACGGAGGCGACCAGTACCGGGTCGGCGGTGCTCGCATCCGGGTCGAGGAGGGGGAGCAACAGCTCCAACTCCCCGTCACGGCCGGTGAAGTCCCGGGTCAGCTGCGGCAGCGGCGGGAGGGGTGGGGTCGTCGGGGCGGACGGGCGGTCCTTGGCGGCGGCGGCCCGGTTCGACTGGGCCTCGTCGAGGAGGGTGCGCCAGGAGCGCTCGTCGAACGGTCGGCCGGCCCAGGCGCTCCAGATGGTGACCAGGGCGATGAACTGACCGCTGCTGGCGGGGCTGGGCACCTTGGCGCGCTCGGCGTCCTCCGGTGCCCAGTCGCTGACGCGTTTGGCGGTGAACTTCTTGGCGGCGGCCGAGTTGAGGCCCCTGACCTGCCGTTCGGCCTCGCGGTCGGAGGACGGCTGCCCGGCCCGCTCGCGTGCCGTCTGCGCGGCCTGCTTCAACTCGCGCAGCCTGGTGTACAGCTCCCGCGCCGCCTGCTCGCCCAACCCCGTGCCCCCTGCCCGTGTGCTGCCCGCCCGCCGTTGCCCGGTGCCCGCCGTGCCCTCGGCGGGCAGGGCGGGCAACGCGCTGGCCAGCAGCTTAGAGCGGATTCGCCCGCGGTGCCCGGGGGTTGGGACGGGCGGCGGGCGGCGGGCGGAGTGTTGGCGGCACGCCGGGCCCGGCGCCGACCATCCGAACTGCTCACAAGGGGGCAACCCGCATGAAGCGCCGTAGCCGCAACAGCCGCCGTATCAGCAACCGTCGCCGCACCACCGCCCGCCGTCTCCTGCACACCGCCGCGTTCGCCGGGGTGCGGGGGCTGGCCGGATCCGCCGGTCCGGTCGTCGTGATCGTGATCAAGTGGTGGCTCGACCACCACTGATGACGGATCGCCCGGGGGGCCGTGCTCAGCGGCTCTCCGGGCGCACCCGGCCGCCGACCTCGATCAGTCCGCCGGGGCGGACGGCCGTCACGATCTGCGAGCCGCGGCCCTGGGTGATGGTGAGGTCGCGCTGGAGTTCGGCGGTCAGGATGATGGCGGCCGCGCCGGTGGCCTCGTCCTCGTCGATGCCGTCTCCCCGGCCGGGGAAGGCGCGGGCGCGGACGGTGCCGGCCGCCTCGTCCTGCCAGGCCCAGGCGTAGATCCACTCACCGGGCGGCGGGACGTCGAGGGCGTCGACCTCGGCGGCCGAGCCGTACTGCCTGGTGGTGCGGCCGGGAGCCCACTCGGCGCGACCCTCGATCCGGGTGAACTCGCCGTCGCGGCGGACGTTCACGGTGCCGGCGAGGGTGAGGAGGGAGGGGGTTCCGAGGAGCCAGGCGGAGCCCACGCAGGGGTGTCCGGCGAAGGGCAGGCGGGCGCTGGGGGTGTAGATGTCGATGGCGCCGGTTTCGGCATCGTCGATGAAGACGGTCTCGCTGAAGCCGAGCTCCCGGGCGAACTCCTGGCGGTCGGCGGGGGTGGGGAAGGCGGAGGCCTCGCGGACGACACCGAGTGCGTTGCCGTGCGAGCCGTCGGGGGCGCAAAAGACCCGAAGAACCTCATAGTCAGTCATCCCCCCAGCCAAGCACGGGGTGCGGGCGGGAGTGAAACGACTCCGTGATGAAAAAGATGGCGCGGATGTCAGTGGGCTCCAGTACTGTGCGCTGTCGTCCCCAAAGCTTTTACTTCTTCCCTACAGGAATCCTCTTTGAACCTCGACTTCAGCGCCGAGCCGCTTTTCTCCTGGTACGTCGTGCTGCTGGCCGTCAGCGGTATCGCGATGGTCGTGCTGGGTGCTGCGAACCTCGGCCGCAGCCTGAGCATCGGCTGGCGCGTGATCAACATCCTCGCGGGCATCGCGTTCGCCGGATACGCGTACTACCTGGCGTTCGTCTTCGAGGGGGGCGAGTACCGGCTGTTCTTCCAGGCGTTCATCCTCCCGGTGGTCCTGATCGCCAACTCGGTGAAGGCACTGGCCACCCGCGGTACCGCCCAGGCCGCGCAGCCGGCCCCGCAGCAGTTCGGCCCGCCGGCCATGCCGTACAACCCGAACGCCCAGTACAACCCGAACGCGCAGCACCAGGCCGCGCCGGGTGCGCCGGTCGCGCCGCCGCAGCAGCCCGCCCAGCCGCCCCAGGCCGGCTGAGGGACATAGTGGTGATGCCCCGGCCCCTCGCAGAACTGCGAGGGGCCGGGGCATCGGTGTTTCTTGGGCTTGGTCAGACGAGGTGGTCGAACTCCCCCGCCTTGGCCGCGAGGAGGAAGGCACGGAGCTTGGCCTCGTCAGTAGTGACGACGGCTCCCAGATCATCCGACTCCCGGAGGTACCGAAGGCGCCCCGAGCCCCGTGCGATCTCCAGGCAGTTGTTTGAGACATCTCCGCCGCTGAATGACGACTTCTGCCACTCGAGTTGTCGCATGAGCACCTCCACCCGGAGCTACTACCCGTCACAGGAGATGGTCGAACTCCCCTGCCTTGGCCGCAAGGAGGAAGGCTCGAAGCCTGGCGGCATCCGTCACGACAACGACGTCCGGGTCATCCGATTCCCGCAGGTGCCGGAGATCGCCGCCTACGGCGAGTTCGATGCAGGTGCTACCGCCTTCGGCGTCACTGAAGGATGACTTCTGCCACTCGAGTTGTCGCATGACCACCTCCACCACAGAGGTACTACCCATCACAGGAGATGGTCGAACTCCCCCGCCTTCGCTGCAAGCAGAAACGTACGGAGCTTGGCAGCACTGGTCGTGACAACGACATCCGGCTCATCCGACTCGCGGAGGTGACAAAGATCGCCAGCTCCGGAGGCGAGTTCGAGGCAGTTGTCGGCGCCGTCCGCGCCGCTGAATGACGACTTCTGCCAGGAGAGGTGGAACATCTGATGCCTTTCAACTCTGGAGCTGGTAGAGAAGATGGTGGATGAGCCCCCATGAGTCACGGGAGGGAAGCTCTCGCAGAGACCTTCCCTCAGCGATGGCAGGCAAGGCAAGGTCACTCAGCTGCTGAAACGTCTGGCGATAGTCCGCGAGGTCGGCAGGATCTCCAAGGTGCTCGGCACGCTTGGGCCCAGCCAGGACAATCGTCGAGAGATCCGCGCATCCGGGGTCGCAAAACAGGAACGATGCCGACAGAGGTCCATGCTTCGGCGCCGTGAACGGCAGCACTTGGATGGTGACGTTCGGCAGTTCCGCCATGTCGAGAAGGTGAAGCAATTGGGCTCGCATGGCAGTGTCGCCTGCGAATCGCATCCGCAGCGCCGCCTCATGAATCACGAACCGAAACTGCCGTTGCCTGTCATCGCTCAGGATCCGCTGGCGTTCCATGCGAAACCGGACGGCAGTCGCCACGTCCCACTCCCTGTCGCGATAGGAGTGCTCATAGATGGCTTCGGTATAGGCAGGCAGTTGAAGGAGTCCAGGGATGTAGAGGGTGTCATAGCTGGCCAACGCCGCAACCCGGTCCTCAACCTCCGCCAGATCAAGCGCGAGCGACGGGACCTTCCCCTTGAACTCCGTCCACCAGCCCTTGCCGTCGCTGGCGCCGAGCTCCTGCAGAATCGCGACGTAAGTTTCATCCGTGCACCCGTAGGTGGACAGCAGCGTCGCGAGCCGCGCCGGATCGAGCCCGGTTCGAGCCGCCTCGATGTGGCTGAGCTGCGGACCGCCCATGCCGATCGTGGCACCGGCATCCTTCACCGCCAGCCCGGCAACCTCACGCAGTCTCCTCAGCTCAGCGCCGAATCGCTTCTGCCGCTCGCTGATTTGGGTCCTGAGCGCCAAGGGTCTTCCTTCCGTGTCGGAGCAGTTTCCCGCTTCCAGAGCGCCGGGCGCCACTCACAAGAGTGAGGCTACGCACCCCCACGGGTCATCTTGCTCGATCGTGTTGCACGCGTGGAACCCATGGCCCTACTCTCAGTGTTGCACCGATTACATGACGGAGCGTCAGTAATGCCTGGCCAGGCGCCGCAGAGCAGCCCCATGGCCTCGCTCACGGTCACGTCTCCGCCTCGAACTCCTGATCCCCTCCCGGAGGTTCTTCGTGCGTGCCTTCACCTGCCCCCAGCCCCCGCCCGACTGGTCCGCCGCCCGCGAGGAGCTGCGGGACGCCCTCACCGCCGCCGGCTGGCCGCCCGACGTCATCGCCGACGCCGAACTCGCCCTTCATGAACTCTTCGTCAATGCCTGGCGGCACGGCGGCAGCCCCGCGCCCCTCGTGGTCGTTCTCCTCCTCAACCGAACCCTCCGGGTCTCGGTCTCGGACGACAGCCCCGCGCTCCCCGAGCAGCGCCACAGCTCCGACCCCTACGAACTCAGCGGCCGCGGCCTCCACTTGGTCCGCTCCCTCACCCACCGATTCGGCACCGACCCCCGCAAGACCGGCAAAAGCGTCTGGTTCGAGCTGGACGCCGCCGCGTGAGCCGAATCAACCGCCGCCACCCCATCAAGCCCACCGACCCCGGGCTCCGCGCCTACACCGAGGCCCAGATCGCCGGAATCCTCGCCGAAGTCCTCACCCTCGGACGCCAGTTCGGCCTGCTCTTCCCCTCCACGGGCACCGACACCAACCTCGACGGCCGCATCCTGGTCGACTTCGGCAACGCCCCCGCCAGCACCCTGCTCAATCTCCACACCCTCCTCCTCGACCACGAGGAGGACCACCCGTGAACCTCCTCACCCACACCGAGCGCACCACCATCGCCTACCTCTCCGTCGAGGCCGTGCCCGACGCCGCCCTCCAACTCCGGGTGGCCGTCGACCTCGACATCCACGCCGCCCCCGGCGAACACCTCGCCCTCCCGCTCACCCGGGACCAGGCCGAAGAGCTCCTCCACGCCCTCGCCGCCCGCCTCACCCCCACCCGGGCGGCCCGATGAGGCCCGGCACCGCCGCCTTCCTCATCGGCACGGCCTTCACCCTCCTCCTCGCCCTCGCGATCGCCACCGTCGTCCTCGGCGTCATCACCGCCCTCAACACCACCAGGCCGGACGACGACGACCCGCGCTGACCCCGCCACCTCCTCCCCATCCCGGAAGGGCGCCACCGCCATGCCCAAAACGCCCCCGCCGCCCCTGGACACCCTCCTCGCCAACGCCCTCGCCGCCACCCACTACGCCGTCGCGGCCGCCTTCCTCACGCACGCCCGACACCACCACATCCCCACCCAACTCCCCTCCTGCCCCGACGACTTCGACTGGCCCCAACTCGAAGCCCTGATCCACCGCCTCGGCTACGAGGCCGACGAGTCCGACGCCGCGCTCAACCTCTACCGACTCCTCACCGCCGTCCAGCGCATCGCCTACCGCGAGGGCGCCGGCCGCAACGCCAACTGGCACTCCGCCCGCCTCAACCCCAGACCGTCACACGGCACCTAGCCACCGCACCCGGAGCAGGAAGTCGGACCGTCCGACTTCCCACTCCACCCCCCATCGTTTGCATCCTTGCCACCCGCTACGGGCACCCCCGGGGAGCCAGCACCTCAGGGCCCGGCCGCAGGGGCGGGAACGGTGAACACCCCCACGACATCCGCCACGTGCTCACCCTCCTCCGCCGTCTCCCAGTTCGGGTAGTTCACCTCGCGCGAACCCGCGATGCGCTCGTACCCCTGCTCATCGATCCAGGCGAGCACCGCGTCGTGCACACCCACGATCGTCGCGAAGTCCCGGTGCTTCTTTCCCAGCTCCGTGTACGCCTCGCGGTGCGCGGGCTCGATCCGCACGCCGATCTCCCCCACCGGCTCGACCGTGTTCATCGTCGGGACGCAGACCTCGACCGGGCCGTCCGAGTCGTCGCTCACAATGCCGTGGTAGATGATGAAGAGCGGTCCGGACAGGCAGGCGCCGGTCGCCCGCATGTGGGCGAAGATCGCCTCGGTCGCCTCACCGAGGAAGCCGAGGAGGCCCTCGGCGTTGACATGGCGCCGGATGAACAGCACCTTCTGCTCGGGTACGTCGCGCTCGGCCATCTCGTACATGCGCGGATTCCTTCCTGCCAGGACCTCTCGGGCGTAGCCCACCGCCTCCCGGCGGGCCGTGTGCACGGACTGCTCCTTGCGCCAGTAGGCGTCGAGCAGCCGGACGGACTCGGTTCCACCCGGGTCGAGCACCCCCGCGATCAGCGCCAGCGGCATCCCGACGGCACGCAGCAGCGCGATCCGGCGGGCCCGCTCGACCTGGGCCGGGGTGTAGCGGCGGAAGCCGGTCCGCGGATCGACGTGCGCGGGCGACAGCAGCCCCCGGTCCCCGTACAACCGCAGCGCCTTGTGGCTCAGCCCGGTCCTGGCCGCGAGCTCCCCGATGCCGATCAAGTCCTCGTGCATGCCGCCACTCTGCGCCCTCCCCCAGGGGCAGAGGCAATCGCGTCCGCCCAGTGCGAGCCCCCGCACAGGACGTCGGCCCCGCCGACTTTCCACCCCCGACGCCCGGCCCCCGGCGCCCGGCCCCTCTCCGGGCCGCCCCTGAGGAGAACCCCGACGGGGCGTCCGCCTTCCCGATGAGAAGGGTCGGGGTCCGGATCGCCATCCAGGCTGAGGATCCGGCGGCGGCCGCGGCGGAGCATGGAAGTACGCCCACCGGAGAGCCCGGCACTGGGGCGCGACACCACGGAGACCGTCATGAGCCGCCTCGCCCGCCCCCGCCACAACCGCGTGATCGCCGGCGTCTGCGCCGGGATCGCCCAGCGCTTCGGCCTGACCCCGTGGACGGTCCGGCTGATCTTCCTGGTGTCCTGTCTGCTGCCCGGCCCGCAGTTCCTGATCTACCTGGCGCTCTGGCTGCTGCTCCCCCAGGAGCCGTGAACCCTCCGCCCGAACGCCGAGGCCACCACGGCCTGAGGCCACCTCGGACCCGCTCCCCGCATCGACCACCAGGCAGGCACCAGACGGGCACGAACGCCGACGGGCCGCCCGCCCCGGGGTCACCGGAGCGGACGGCCCGTCGCCGTGTACGGCGGAGCCGGAGCTCAGCCGCCCAGGCCCGGCAGCGGCAGGGTGTTGGTCAGCCCTCCGAGCGGGGTCTTGTCGAGGCCGGGGACGCTGGGCACGGCGCCCCGGGTCTCTCCGGCCATCGGCGCGGCGTCCGCCACCGGGGCGGCGGCCTGGCCGGCGCTCGGGGCGAGGGTGCCCAGGGTGCCGGCGACCTTGTCGCCGCCCGGCAGCTTGGCCGCGGTGTTGGTGACGGCGCCGGTCACGGCCGGGTTGGTCACCGCGCCGGTGGGGAGCCCGAGGCCGCCGGCGGCAACGGGGTCCGCGGACGCGCTGCCGGCGCCGACCGCGGCGATGGCGATACCGAGCGCCGCGGTGCCGGCTGCCTTGAGAGTGGCCTGCTTCATGAGTTCGTCCCCTTGGATCCTCGTCGGTGGCCGACGCCCGGACATGGCGGTGAACGCCGCACCGTGTCAGCAGTGACTGGCACACCGTAGTGATTGGGTCGCACGAGGATCAAAGGGCGTTAACCCACACGAGTGGGTAGTCGGATGAACGCCAATGTCCGTGCCAGATAAAGCCGTTCATCCGACGATCAGGCGATCGACTCAGCCGGCGGAGCTGAACAGCCACTCCGCCTTGAGCTCGGCGTAGCCCGGCTTGATCACGTCGTTGATCATCGCCAGCCGCTCGTCGAACGGGAGGAACGCCGACTTCATCGCGTTCACGGTGAACCACTCCATGTCGGCCAGCGTGTAGCCGAACGCCTCCACCAGGTGCTCGAACTCGCGGCTCATGCTGGTACCGCTCATCAGCCGGTTGTCGGTGTTCACCGTCACCCGGAACTTCAGGCGGCTGAGCAGGCCGATCGGGTGCTCGGCGTACGAGGTGGCGGCCGCCGTCTGCAGGTTGGAGGTCGGGCACATCTCCAGCGGGATGCGCTTGTCGCGCACGTACGCGGCGAGGCGGCCGAGCTCGACGCCGCCGTCCTCGTTCACCGTGATGTCGTCGACGATCCGCACACCGTGGCCGAGCCGGTCGGCGCCGCAGCACTGCAGGGCCTCCCAGATCGACGGCAGGCCGAAGGCCTCGCCCGCGTGGATCGTGAAGTGGTTGTTCTCGCCCTTGAGGTAGTCGAAGGCGGCCTGGTGGCGGGTGGGGGGGTACCCCGCCTCGGCACCGGCGATGTCGAAGCCGACCACGCCGCGGTCGCGGTGGCGGTTGGCCAGCTCGGCGATCTCCGAGGAGCGGGCCGCGTGCCGCATCGCGGTGATCAGGGTGCCGACGCGGATCCGGTGGCCGGCCGCGCGGGCGTTGGCCTCGCCGAGGCGGAAGCCCTCGTTGACGGCGTCGACGACCTCGTCGAGGGTGAGGCCCGCCTCCAGGTGCTGCTCCGGGGCGTAGCGGACCTCGGCGTAGACGACGCCGTCGGCGGCCAGGTCCTCGGCACAGTCGGCGGCGACCTTGATCAGGGCCTCGCGGGTCTGCATCACGGCACAGGTGTGCGCGAAGGTCTCCAGGTAGCGGACCAGCGAGCCGGAGTCGGCGGCCTCGCGGAACCACTCGCCGAGCTTGACCGGGTCGGTGGTGGGAAGGCCCTCGTAGCCGCAGGCGGCGGCCAGCTCGACGACGGTCTCCGGACGCAGGCCACCGTCGAGGTGGTCGTGCAGGAGCACCTTCGGCGCGCGGGCGATCTGGTCGGTGGTGGGGATCCGGGGGCCGGTGCCCGCGGTGGTGACAGGGATCTGCTTCTCCATTGCGGGAGTGTAGCCCCTACGCGCGTAGAACGACTATCGCCAACAGGGCCGAATCGGCCAATGTCCACCGGAAATTCCACCGGACGGACGATCCGGGCCGCCTACCGGTCAGTCGTGCTGCAGCAGCCGTCCGCGCCGCGACAGCACGAAATCCCGGAACGCGGCCACCGGCGGGGTGAGCGGGCGGCCCGCCGCCCAGGCCAGGCCGATCGCCCGCCGGGTGCGCGGCGCCGTCACCTCCAGCTCCACCACCCCGGGCCGGGGCACCAGCCCGGGCGGCAGCAGCGCGACCCCCAGCCCCGCCGCGACCAGCCCGCGCAGCGTCTCGGCGTCCTCCCCCTCGAACGCGATCCGCGGCACGAAGCCGGCCTCCGCACAGAACCCGTCCGTGATCGCGCGCAGCCCGTAGCCGCGCTCCAGTCCGACGAACGGCTCCTCGGCCACCTCCGCCAGCCGGATCCGGCGCCGCCCGGCCAGCCGGTGGTCGCCCGGGACGGCCAGGTGCAGCCGCTGCTCGTCCAGCGGCCGGGCGACCAGCGCCGGGTCGTCCGGCACCGGGGCGACCAGGCAGAGGTCCAACTCCCCGGCCCGCAGGCGTTCCAGCATCGCCCCGACGTAGTCCTGCACCAGCTGGAACCGCACCTGCGGATGCGCCGCCCGGAAGCCGCGCAGCAGCGCCGGGACGGCGTCCGTCCCCATGGTGTGCAGGAAGCCGAACGCCACCCGCCCGACCGCCGGGTCCACCTCGGCCCGGGCCGCCTCGGCGCCGCGCTCGACCTCCGCCAGCGCCCGCTCCACCGAGGCGAGCAGCAGCCGGCCCGCCCTGGTCAACCGGACCGTCCGCCCCTGACGGGCCAGCAGGACGACCCCCAGGTCCTCCTCCAGCCGGGCCACCGCACGGGACAGCGTCGGCTGCGGCATCCCCAGCAGCGCGGCCGCCTGCGTCACGTGCTCCAGCCGCGCCACGGCGGCGAACTGAGCCAGCCTGGGCGCCAGTTGGGCGGCCGGCAGCTCCGACCCCAGCTCCGCCAACCGGTGCGGCGGCTCCGCGCCCACTCCGTCGAACGTCACAACCGCCCCTTCCGACCGCGATCGATCCGCCACCACCTGCACTCATACCGGTGCGCATCGATTATCGACCAATCATGCATTGGACGCATCAAACGCACCGGCCTAGGTTCAGGGACATGCAGCCCGCCAGTACCGGGGCATCCGTGGCCGTGCCGGATGCCCTCACCCACCCGTCCTCCCTCTTCGCCGACGACCGCCACCGCCCCGGGCAGCGCGCCTTCCGCCGCGCCAACCTCGCCCTGTTCGCCGCCGGCATCGCGACCTTCGTCCTGCTGTACTCCACCCAGGGCCTGCTGCCGATCCTCTCGGCCGACCTCGGGATCACCCCCGGCCAGGCCAGCTGGACGGCCTCCGCCGCCACCCTCGGCCTCGCCCTCGGACTGCTCCCGGCCAGCGCGCTCTCCGACCGGTACGGGCGCACCGCCGTGATGACGGCCTCGGTACTCGCCGCCTCCGCGCTCGCGCTGGCGCTGCCGTTCTCCCCCGACCTCACCACCCTGGTCGTGCTGCGCGTCGTCCAGGGCGCCGCCCTCGCCGGCCTGCCCGCCACCGCGATGGCCTACCTCGCCGAGGAGGTCCACCCCAGCGCGCTGGCCTCCGCGATGGGCCTGTACGTGGCCGGCAACAGCATCGGCGGCATGGGCGGGCGACTGCTCTCCGGCTGGACGGCCGCCGGGCTCGGCTGGCGCTGGGGCCTGGCCGCCTCCGCCGCGCTCGCCCTGCTGGCCGCGCTCGCCTTCCGGCTGCTGATCCCCGCCGCCCGGCACTTCACCCCGGCACCGGTGGACGCCCGCGCCCTGGCCCGCACCGTCGGCCGTCACCTGCGCAACCCGCTGCTGGTCCGGCTGTACGCGCTCGGGCTGCTGTTCATGGCCGTCTTCGGCGCGGTCTACAACACCGTCGGCTACCGGCTGATCGGCTCGCCCTTCAACCTGCCGGAGTCGGTCGCCGCCTCGATCTTCGTGGTCTACCTGGTCGGCACCGGCACCTCGGCCGCGGCCGGCCGGCTCTCCGGACGGCTCGGGCGACGCGGCGCGCTGTACACGGCGATCGGCGTGACCGCCACCGGCCTGCTGCTCTCGCTCGCCGACTCGCTGCTCTGCGCGCTGCTCGGCCTGGTCCTGATCACGGCCGGCTTCTTCGCCGGCCATGCCACCGCCTCCTCGGCCGTCGGCCGCACCGCCACCGAGGGCCGCGCCCAGGCCTCCGCGCTGTACCTGATCGCCTACTACCTGGGCAACAGCCTCGGCGGCACCATCGGCGCCGACGCCTACCACTCCACCGGCTGGCCCGGCGCCGCCGCCGTCGGCCTGACCGCCATGACCCTCGCCGCGGCCGTCACCCTCTACGCCACCCGCCAGGCCATCACCGCCCGCCGCTCCACCGGCAATCTGCCGGGCAGACTTTCCGCCCGGTAGACTTTCCCCATGGCAGACCTCAAGCGCCGCCGTCGCCCCCATCTGGTGTCCACGCCTGTCCGCAAGAAGGGCGTGGTCACCATCCCGCAGGAGATAAGGGAGCAGCTCGACCTCCAGGAGGGCGACCAGCTGGTCGTCGCGGTGGAGGACGGCCGGATCGTCCTCACCCCGGCCTCCGTCATCCCGGACGACCAGGCATGGTTCTGGAGTCCCTCGTGGCAGGCCGGCGAGGCCGAGGTGGACGAGTCCATCGCCGAAGGCGAGCGCGGTGAGGTGTTCCAGGACGGCGACGCGTTCCTGGCGTCCCTCGCGGACGAGGCCGGCCTGGACCTGGAGGAGATCAAGCGCCGTGCCGACGCATGAGTCACTGGCGCACTTCCTGCGCGACTGGAAGGGCCTGAGCCCCGCCCAGAAGGCGGCCTTCCTGGTCGCGGTCGCCCAGTTCGTCGCCGACCTGCGGGACGGGCGGGGCTTCCGGCGGGGGCTGCGGGTGAAGAAGATGCAGGGGCATCCGGACGTCTGGGAGCTGACCTGGGCGCCCGACGGCCGGGCCACCTTCAGCTACGCGACGCCCGTCCAGGAGCGCGAGCCGCACATCGTCTGGCGCCGGATCGGCACCCACGAGGTCTTCCAGCGGCCCTGACCTCGCGTCGGCCTCCCGTCGGCCTCCCGTCGGCTTCTCGCGGCGGATACCTGACACAGCCTGTCAGGTATCCGCCGTAGCTTTCCTCTCGTCCCGCCCGCTCGACCAGAGGAAACGACCATGGCCACCTTCGTTCTCGTCCCCGGCATGCTGCACGGCGCCTGGTGGTACCGGCCGATCACCGACGGGCTGCGGGCCGCCGGCCACGAGGTCTACCCGCTGACGCTGACCGGGGTGAGCGAGCGGGGACACCTGAACAACGGGGCGGTCAACCTGGAGACGCACATCCAGGACGTGCTTTCCACCCTGGAGGCCGAGCGGCTCACGGACGTGGTGCTGGTCGGGCACAGCTACGGCGGGATGGTCCTCTCCGGCGTGGCCGACCGGGCGCCGGAGCGGATCCGGGCGCTGGTGTACGCGGACGCCTTCGCACCGCGCGACGGCGAGTCGGCCTACGGGATCGTCAACGAGATCTGGAAGCAGCGCTACCTGGCCGGCGCCGCCGTCGGCGACGGCACCACCGTCCTCGGGCTGAGCCCCTTCCTGGACCCGCGCGCCACCGTCCACCCGGTGGCCACCCTGTTCCAACGGGTCTCCCTCACCGGCGCCCTGGACGCCGTGACCCGCCGCACCTACATCCACGCCGAGCGCTTCGAGGACAGCCCGCTCGCGGAGACGTACGAGCGCCTGCGCGAGGACCCCTCCTGGACCGTCCACACCCTCCCCGTCGGCCACGACCTGGTCCGCGAGGCCCCCGAGGAGTTCCTGAAGATCGCCCTGGCCGCGGCCGAGTGAGCACCGCCCGGGGCGTCGGAGGCCGTCGATACACTCCGGAACATGAGCACCGACCCCGCTGTGTACGCCCGGTTGCACGAGATCGCCGACCAGCTGCCGCAGATCCCGGGGATAGGCAGGGTCGAGATCGCCGACGGCCGGATCGTCATGACGGTGTCACGGGTGAAACGGCACGAGCTCGCCGTCGCCCGGCTTGCCCGGCAGCTGAACGCCCTGCTCCCGAACACCCACCCCGGCTACATCGCTCACGGCGGCCCGGATCTGGAGGACGCCGGGCTGGGCCGGCTGCGCAATCCCGACCTCATGGTCTTCTCCGAGAAGGTGCTCGAAGGCGATCAGCCCGCACTGCAGCCGCACGAGGTCCTGCTGGTCGTCGAGGTCGTCTCGAAGTCGAACCCCAAGAGCGACTACCGCGACAAGGTGCGCGACTACGCGGCCATGGGAATCCCGCTCTACCTGCTCGTCGATCCCCGTACGGGTACCGGCATCGTGCACGCGGAGCCCGGCTACACCTCGCGCAAGGAGTTCGCCTTCGGTGACACCGTGGCAGTCGGTCCGTGGACCCTCGACACCGGCGGTCTGCTCACGTACGCCTGACCCGGCGCACGTGAGCAGGCCTCAGGCCATCACGCGATGCGGTCCAGCACGATCGGGTTCGGGGTGAACGCGGTACCCGCCGGGGCGACCTCGATGCCGCCGGCCAGGGCCTCGATCGCGTACTCGAAGCGCTCGGGGGTGTCGGTGTGCAGGGTCAGCAGCGGCTGGCCGGCCACCACGGTGTCACCGGGCTTGGCGTGCATCTCGATGCCGGCGCCGGCCTGCACCGGGTCCTCCTTGCGGGCGCGGCCGGCGCCCAGGCGCCAGGCGCTGACGCCCACCGCGTAGGCGTCCAGCGAGGTGAGCACGCCGGAGGCGGGCGCCGGGATGACGTGCTGCTCGCGGGCGACCGGCAGCGGGGCGTCGACGTCGCCGCCCTGCGCGGAGATCATGCGGCGCCAGTGGTCCATCGCGGAGCCGTCGCGCAGCGCGTCGGCCGGGTCCTTGCCGTGCACGCCCGCGGCGGCCAGCATCTCGCGGGCCAGCGCCAGGGTGAGCTCGACGACGTCCGCCGGGCCGCCGCCGGCCAGCACCTCGACGGACTCGCGGACCTCCAGCGCGTTGCCCGCGGTGAGGCCGAGCGGGGTGGACATGTCGGTGAGCAGCGCGACGGTGTTGACGCCCGCCGCCTTGCCCAGGCCGACCATGGTGCGGGCCAGCTCCTGGGCGTCGGCGAGGTTCTTCATGAACGCGCCGGAGCCGACCTTGACGTCCAGCACCAGCGCGCCGGTGCCCTCGGCGATCTTCTTGGACATGATCGAGGAGGCGATCAGCGGGATCGCCTCGACCGTGCCGGTCACGTCGCGCAGCGCGTACAGCTTCTTGTCGGCGGGGGCCAGGCCGTCGCCGGCCGCACAGATCACCGCGCCGGACGAGCGCAGCACGTCCATCATCTCGTCGTTGGAGAGCAGCGCGCGCCAGCCGGGGATGGACTCCAGCTTGTCGAGCGTGCCACCGGTGTGGCCGAGGCCGCGGCCGGAGAGCTGCGGGACGGCGGCGCCGCAGGCGGCGACCAGCGGGGCGAGCGGCAGGGTGATCTTGTCGCCGACGCCGCCGGTGGAGTGCTTGTCGCTGGTGGGCAGCGGCAGCGAGGAGAAGTCCATCCGGACGCCGGAGCGGATCATGGCGTCGGTCCAGCGGCTGATCTCGCGCAGGTTCATGCCGTTCAGCAGGATCGACATGGCCAGGGCGGACATCTGCTCGTCGGCGACCTCGCCGCGGGTGTAGGCGTCGATCACCCAGTCGATCTGAGCGTCGCTCAGCTCTCCGCGGTCTCGCTTGGTCCTGATGACGGAGATGGCATCCATGGGGTACTCCAAGAAGGGTTTCAAAAAGCGAAGAGTGTCGCGAAAGGTCGGTGATCGACCCACTCGCGACACTCTACGCGCGTAACAAATGACGGGGCTAGAGCCGCTCCGGCCCGAAAGCGTCAGGCAGGACCTCGCTCATCGGCTTCACCCCGGAGGGCAGCTCGACCAGCAGCTCCGGCCCGCCGTGCTCGTAGAGCAGCTGGCGGCAGCGGCCGCAGGGCATCAGCAGCTGCCCCTGGCCGTCCACACAGGTGAACGCGACCAGTCGGCCGCCGCCGGTGGCGTGCAGGCTGGAGACCAGCCCGCACTCGGCGCAGAGCGCGAGCCCGTACGAGGCGTTCTCGACGTTGCAGCCGGTGACCAGCCGCCCGTCGTCCACCAGGGCGGCCGCCCCGACCGGGAACCTGCTGTACGGCGCGTACGCGTGGGTCATCGCCTCGCGGGCGGCGGCGCGCAGCTGGTCCCAGTCGACGGCGGGAGCGGACGTCACTTGCCCTGGCCCTTGCGGTAGATCTGGCCGTCGGCCTTCGGCGGCCGCAGCCGCTGCGAGGCCAGCGCAAGCACGACCAGGGTGATCACGTACGGCGTCGCGACGATCAGCGGGCGCTGCACCTCCTCGGTGGTCGCGTACCAGGCGAACAGGCCGCCGGAGACCACGAAGGTGACCGCCGCGGAGGTCAGCTTGCGGCGGTACACGTGCCAGAACGCCAGCAGGAGCATCGCGATGGCGACCGCCAGGATCAGCACGTGCACCGACTCCGGGTCTCGCAGCTGGAGGCTGTCGGTGAAGCCGAACAGGCCGGCGCCCATGGCGAGACCACCGGGCATCCAGTTGCCGAAGATCATCGCCGCGAGGCCGATGAAGCCGCGGCCGTTGGTCTGGCCGTCCTTGTAGAAGTGCGCCGCGACCAGCGAGAGGTACGCGCCGCCGAGGCCCGCGAAGGCACCGGAGGCGACCACCGCGTAGTACTTGTACTTGTAGACGTTCACGCCCAGCGACTCGGCCGCGGTCGGGTTCTCACCGCAGGAGCGCAGCCGCAGGCCGAACACCGTGCGCCAGAGCGCGAAGTAGCTGACCACGATCAGCGCGCCGGCCAGCAGCACGACCACCGAGATGTTGGTGACCAGGCCGCCGAGCACACCGGCGACGTCGGAGACCAGGAACCAGTGGTGGAGCTCGATGTCCTTCAGCCCGGAGGAGAGCCCCGGAATGGTGATGTACGGCAGCGGATCGGCCGGCGGGGACTGGTTCGCACCGGCGCCGACGGAGATGTAGTCCTTGTAGTAGATCCGGTTGACGTACGCGCAGATGCCGGGGATCAGCAGGTTGACGCCGACACCGGAGACGATGTGGTCGACGCCGAAGGTCACCGTGATGACGGCGTGCAGCAGACCGCCGAGCGCACCGCCGAGCATGCCGGCCACCAGGCCGAACCACGGGCTGACCAGGTAGCCGCCCCAGGCGCCGCAGAAGGTGCCGGCGACCATCATGCCTTCGAGGCCGATGTTGACCACGCCGGCCCGCTCGGACCAGAGACCGCCCAGACCGGCCATGCCGATCGGCACGGCGGCGCTGAGCGCCGCGGTGACCTGCCCGGAGGAGGTCAGCGAGTGGTTGTCGGTGATCATGCCGACGGCGGAGAAGAGGACCAGGGCGCCCGCGATCAGCAGCAGCACCACGGGCCAGGACATCTTGCGCTTCTTGGCGGGAGCGCCCGGCGCCTTCGCGCGGGCAGCGGTGGCCGTGCTCATGCGGACACCTCCTTCTTCTCGTTGGCCGCGGCGGCCTGGGCGGCGAGCTCGGCGCCGACCTTCTGCTGCTGGCGCTTGAGGCCGTAGCGCCGCACCAGCTCGTAGGCGACGACGACGCAGATGACGATGGTGCCCTGCATGACCGGGACGATCTCGAACGGGAAGCCGCCGTTCTGCGGCAGCGGCAGCTGGGAGCCGGTGGCGTCCAGGAAGGCGAACAGCACGGCGGCGAAGGCCATGCCGATCGGGCTGTTGCGGCCCAGCAGCGCGACCGAGATGCCGAGGAAGCCGAGGCCGCCCTGGAAGCTCTGGCCGAAGTTGTACGAGTTCTGCAGCAGCTCGGGCAGGCCGATCAGACCGGCCAGCGCGCCGGAGACCACCATCGAGATGACGACCATGCGCTTGACGTTCACACCGGACGCGGTGGCCGCGGTCTCCGAGCGGCCGGTGGCGCGCAGGTCGAAGCCGAAGCGGGTGCGGGTCAGGGTGAACTGGAAGGCCACGCCGACCAGGATCGCGATGAAGAGGAAGCCGTAGAGCGGGCCGCCGTCGGTGTTGATCGCGAAGAAGTGGCTGGACTCCGAGACCGGGCTGGTCTGGATGGAGTTGCTCGTGGTGCCCTTCTCCGGCGCGAAGACGCCGGGGACGAGCAGCAGGCCGACGATGGCGATCGCGATGGCGTTCAGCATGATGGTCGAGATGACCTCGCTGACGCCGCGCAGGACCTTCAGCAGACCGGCGATGCTCGCGTACAGGCCACCGACCAGCATGGCGGTGATCAGCAGCAGCGGGATCTGGATGAACGACGGCAGGTCGAGCCGGCTGCCGACGAAGGCCGCGAACAGCGCCGCGACCTTGTACTGGCCCTCGACACCGATGTTGAAGAGGTTCATCCGGAAGCCGAAGGCGGCGGCCGCGGCGGCCAGGTAGTAGGTGGTGGACCGGTTGAGGATCGCCACCTGGCCGTCCGACTTGGTGGCGTACGTGATCATCACGTTCCACGCGTCGAACGGGTTCTTGCCGGAGGTCGCCAGCAGCACCGAGCAGATCGCCACGGACAGCACGACGGCGAGCACCGGTGCGGCGAGGGCGAGCACGATCTTCTCGCCGTCGAACCGCTTCGCCGGGCGGGGCTTGGCGGCGGGGTTGGGACTGGTCATGTGGCTACTCCCCCGCCTGCGGGTCGGCGGTGTCGGTGGGGGTGTCGGACGGGGTGCCGTCCTCGGCCTCGGCGGCCTCGGTGCCCTCCGCGCGGACCGCGTGGGACTCCTCCACGGCCTCCGCGTCGGACTCGATGTGGCCGCTGGCCGCACCGGTCATGGCGGTACCCAGGTCCTCGGCGGTGACGGTGGCCGGGTCGGCATCGGCGACCAGACGGCCGCGGTAGATCACCCGGATGGTGTCGGAGAGACCGATCAGCTCGTCCAGGTCGGCCGAGATCAGCAGGACGGCGAGGCCGGCCCGCTGGGCGGTCCGGATGTGCTCCCAGATCTGCGCCTGCGCGCCGACGTCCACACCGCGGGTGGGGTGGGCGGCGATCAGCAGCTTGGGGGCGTGGCTCATCTCGCGGCCGATGATCAGCTTCTGCTGGTTGCCGCCGGAGAGGGAGGCCGCGGTGACCTCGATGCCGGGGGTGCGGACGTCGTACTGGTCGACGATCCGCTGGGTGTCCTTGCGGGCACCGGCCGGGTCGAGCAGGACGCCCTTGGAGTTCGGGGCCTCGGTGACGTGGCCGAGGATCCGGTTCTCCCAGAGCGGGGCCTCCAGCAGCAGGCCGTGCCGGTGGCGGTCCTCGGGGATGTAGCCGATGCCGGCCTCGCGGCGGGCCCGGGTGAGGGTGCCGGAGAGGTCCTTGCCGTCCAGGGTGACCGTGCCGCCGTCCAGCGGCAGCATGCCCATGATGGCCTCGACCAGTTCGGCCTGGCCGTTGCCCTCGACGCCGGCGATGCCGAGGATCTCGCCCTTGTGGATGCGCAGCGAGATGTCGTCCAGCACCACGCGCTCGATGCCCTCGGCGTCGGTCTTCGCGATCCGCAGGTCCCGGACGGTGAGCATCTCGTCGGTGGTGACGGTGGACTCGCGGCTCTCCGGGGAGGGGAGCTCGGCGCCGACCATCAGCTCGGCGAGCTGGCGGGCGCTGACGCTCTTCGGGTCGGCGTCGCCGACCGTGGTGCCGCGCCGGATGACGCTGATCGCGTCGGCCACCGACAGCACCTCGTGCAGCTTGTGCGAGATGAAGATGACGGTGACGCCCTCGGCCTTGAGCTCGCGCAGGTTGTCGAACAGCGCGTCGACCTCCTGCGGAACGAGGACGGCGGTGGGCTCGTCGAGGATCAGGATCTTGGCGCCGCGGTAGAGCACCTTGAGGATCTCGACCCGCTGGCGGTCCGCGACGCCGAGGTCCTCGACCAGCGAGTCCGGGCGCACGCCCAGTCCGTACTGGTCGGAGATCTCCTTGATCTTCGCCTTGGCCTTGGCGCCGATGCCGTACAGGGCCTCGCCGCCGAGGACGACGTTCTCCCAGACGGTCAGGTTGTCGGCGAGCATGAAGTGCTGGTGCACCATGCCGATGCCGCGGCCGATCGCGTCGCCGGGGGTGTTGAACTCGCACAGCTCGCCGTTGACGGCGATGGTCCCCTCGTCCGGCTTCTGCATGCCGTAGAGGATCTTCATCAGCGTCGACTTGCCGGCGCCGTTCTCACCCATCAGGGCGTGCACGGTGCCGGTGCGGACGGTGAGGTTGATGTCGTAGTTGGCTACGACGCCGGGGAAGCGCTTGGTGATGCCGCGCAGTTCGACGGCCGGTGTCGCCGTCCCCGCGCTGGGGGTACCGCCCTTGCTGAGGGCGGGGTCGGATGCGGTGATGGCGATCTCCTGGTGGTCTGGAGGCGCGTCGTTGCGCTGGAGGGCCAAGAAAAAACGGTGGGGTACGGGACGGGGCCCGGGGGTACGCATTGAGCGCACCCAGCCGGGCCCCTCCCTGATGCCGTGTCAATCATTGCGCTGCCGGGCAGGTGGCAGCGGGAGCTACGTCCGGGCGCGCCTTACGGGGCGGTCGGGACGGTGGTGGCGCCGCTCTTGATCGCGGTGGCGGCGTCGTTCAGCTTGCCCTGGATGTCGTCGATCTTGCCGCCGGTGGTGGCGAGCGAGACGCCGTCGGCCTTCAGGTCGAAGTTCTTCACGCCGGTGAAGATGGCGCCCTTCTTGGCGGACTCGATGTAGGAGAAGACGGCCTTGTCCACGTTCTTCACCATCGAGGTGAGGATGCTGGCCTTGTACTTCGCCAGGGCCGGCTGCGCGGCCTGGTCGGAGTCGACGCCGATGGCGAGGGCACCCGACTTGTTGGCGACGGCCTCGATGGCGCCGTTGCCGGAGGAGCCGGCGGCGGAGTAGATGACGTCCGCGCCCTTGTCGAGCTGGCCCTGCGCGGCCTCCTTGCCCTTGTCGGGCGAGTTGAAGCCGGAGAAGTCCGGGGGCGTGGTCAGGTAGGTGGTCTCGACCGTGATGTCCGGGGTGATGGACTTCGCGCCGGCCTTGTAGCCCGCCTCGAACTTCTTGATCAGCTCGGTCTGCACGCCGCCGATGAAGCCGATGTGCTTGGTCTTGGACTTGAGCGCGGCGGCCACGCCGGCCAGGTACGAGCCCTCCTGCTCCGAGAACGTCAGCGAGGTGACGTTGCTCGGCTGGGCGTCGGACGCCGAGTCGATGATCGCGAACTTGGTGTTCGGGTTCTCCTTGGCGATCTTGTTGACCGCGTCCTGGTACACGAAGCCGACCGCGATGATCGGGCTGTAGCCGGCGGTGACCAGGTTCTTGAGCCGGGTCTCCTTGTCGGCCTCGGCCTCGCCGGTCTTGGCGTCGGCCTCGGTCACGGCGACGCCGAGATCGGCCTTGGCCTTGTCCAGGCCACGGGCGGCGGAGTCGTTGAACGACTGGTCGCCACGACCGCCGATGTCGTACGCCATGCCGACCTTGAGGCTGCCCTCGGAGGCTCCGGCAGAAGCGGTGGTGTCGTTGCTCTTTGCGCCGCAAGCGGCGAGCGAGGCAATGCCCAGGGAACCCGAGAGCACAACCGCAGCGAGCTTAGTAGAACGGCGCAAGGGAGTATCTCCTTCTCACACGCACCCGTTTAGCGTGGTCGGACGCCACCGTAACGCGCGTAGAACACGGTTGTATTACGGGCCGCCGGAGCATTCGGGTTGTTATCAAACCGTGGTCTCACGGCCTTCCCGAGGCTCCATTGCCGTGCGCGGACGGCGGGTGCTGTTGGAGCAGCCCAGTTTACGCAACCGAAGATAAAGCCCGGATCGGTACAACATGGGACAACTTGGACATCCGGGCTTTCCCAGCCTCCTCGGCCGGACAGGGCCTAAGCCGCCGGCCCCTCGCCCGTGTCCAGCGCCAGGGCCGCGAACAGCTCCACACCGATCGCGATCGCCCGCTCGTCCACGTCGAAGCGGCCCTGGTGCAGATCCCGCACGGTCGTGTCGCCCGGGGTGCGGACGCCGAGGCGGGCCAGCGCGCCCGGGGCGTGCTCCAGGTACCAGGAGAAGTCCTCGCCGCCGAGGCTCTGCTCGGTGTCCTCCACCACGGTGTGGCCGTCCTGCCCGAACCGGGCCGTCATGGCGGCCTCCAGCAGGCCCACCGAGACGGCCTCGTTGACCACCGGCGGCACCCCGCGGTGGTAGTCGAGGGTCCACTTCGCCCGGTAGGTCTCGGCCAGCTTGGCGATCAGCTCGTGCAGCAGGTCCGGGGCCTCGCGCCAGCCGTCCAGCTCCAGGCAGCGGACCGTGCCCTCCAGCTCGGCGTGCTGCGGGATGACGTTCGGCGCGGAGCCGGAGGCGATCCGGCCCCAGACCAGGCTGACGCCCCAGCGCGGGTCCATCCGGCGGGCCAGCGCGGCGGGCAGGTCGGCGGCCATCCGGGCGATCGCGGTCACCAGGTCGGTGGTCAGGTGCGGACGGGCGGTGTGGCCGCCGGGGCCGTCCAGGTGCAGCACCAGGCGGTCGCAGGCCGAGGTGATCGCCCCGGTGCGCAGCGCGATCCGCCCGGCCTCCACCTTGGGGTCGCAGTGCACCGCGAAGATCCGGCCGACGCCCTCCATCCCGCCGGCGTTGATGACGTCCAGCGCTCCGCCCGGCATGACCTCCTCGGCGGGCTGGAAGAACAACCGGACCGGACGGCGCAGTTCGCCGGTGCGGGCGGCCTCGGCCAGGACCAGGGCGGTGCCGAGCACGACGGAGGTGTGCACGTCGTGGCCGCAGGCGTGGGCCCGGCCGGGGACGGTCGAGCGGTACGGCGCGTCGGTCTTGGCGTCGTCGATCGGCAGCGCGTCGATGTCCGCGCGGAAGGCCAGGAAGTCGGTGCCGCGCGGCACCCCCGCCGGGACGATGTCGACGATCAGCCCGGTGCCGCCCGGCAGCACCCGGGGGGCGAGGCCGGCCGCCACCAGGCGGTCGCGCAGCAGTCCGGTGGTGCGGAACTCCTGGCGGCCCAGCTCCGGGTGCCGGTGCAGATCACGGCGGAAGGCGATCAGCTCGGCCTCGAATCCGGCGACCCTGGCACGCAGATCTGCGGCGGGGCGGGCAGCGGTGAGGGTGACGGCCGACTCGGCGGGCTGCGAACGCTTCATCTCAACAAGGGTAGGCCTGTTGGGGGGATTTTGCCCGACTTCCCCAAAAGAAATCCCCGGATGGGCGCATACCGGCCGAGCAGGTGGGTATGACATCTCGTTTCAGCCGCCTTCCGAGGGGTGCCTGCCCTGTGCAACGATCACTCGCGGCAAGGGTCACGGGGCGGCCCCCGACCGGCCGGCCCAACGGCCAACCACAGCCTTCCACAACGGCGTTGACGCCTGCTCAGAACCGCTCGACGGGCGCGTACGTCCCCCACACCGCGCGCAGCGCGTCGCAGACCTCGCCGACCGTGGCCCGGGCGGCCAGCGCCTCCTTCATCGGGTACAGCACGTTGTCGCTCCCCCCGGCGGCCGTCCGCAGGGCGCCCAGGGCGCGGTCCACCGCCGAGGAGTCCCGCTCGGCGCGCAGCCGGGCCAGCCGCCCGGCCTGCCGGGCCTCGATCGCCGGGTCCACCCGCAGCGGCTGGTAGGGCTCCTCGGCGTCCAGCTGGAAGCGGTTGACCCCGACCACCGTCCGGGCGCCCGAGTCGGTCTCCTGCTGGATGCGGTAGGCGGTGCGCTCGATCTCGGCCTTCTGGTAGCCCGCCTCGATCGCGGCCACCGCGCCGCCCAGCTCCTCGACCCTGGCCAGCAGCGCGACGGCGGCGGCCTCCACCTCGTCGGTCATCGCCTCCACCACGTAGGAGCCCGCGAACGGGTCGACGGTGGCGGTGACGTCCGTTTCGTAGGCCAGCACCTGCTGGGTGCGCAGCGCGAGCCGGGCGGCCTTCTCGGTGGGCAGCGCGATGGCCTCGTCGAAGCTGTTGGTGTGCAGCGACTGGGTGCCGCCGAGAACGGCCGCGAGCGCCTGGACGGAGACCCGGACCAGGTTGACCTCGGGCTGCTGGGCGGTGAGCTGCACCCCGGCTGTCTGGGTGTGGAAGCGGAGCATCTGGGACTTCGGGTTCCGCGCGCCGAACTCCTCGCGCATGACCCTCGCCCAGATCCGGCGTGCGGCACGGAACTTGGCGACCTCCTCCAGCAGGGTGGTGCGGGAGACGAAGAAGAAGGAGAGCCGGGGCGCGAAGTCGTCCACGTCCATCCCGGCGGCGACGGCGGTGCGCACGTACTCGATGCCGTTGGCCAGGGTGAAGGCGATCTCCTGCGCGGGGTTCGCCCCGGCCTCGGCCATGTGGTAGCCGGAGATCGAGATGGTGTTCCAGCGGGGGATCTCGGCCCGGCAGTAGCGGAAGACGTCCGCGACCAGCCGCAGCGAGGGCTTGGGCGGGAAGATGTAGGTGCCGCGGGCGATGTACTCCTTCAGCACGTCGTTCTGGATGGTGCCGGTGAGCCGCGCGGACGGCACGCCCTGGGCCTCGCCGACCAGCTGGTAGAGCAGCAGGAGCAGGCCGCCGGGCGCGTTGATGGTCATCGAGGTGGAGACCTCGCCCAGCGGGATGCCGTCGAACAGGACGCCCATGTCCTCGACGCTGTCGATCGCCACACCGACCTTGCCGACCTCGCCGGCCGCGACCGCGGCGTCCGAGTCGTAGCCCATCTGGGTGGGCAGGTCGAAGGCCACCGAGAGGCCGGTCGTGCCGTTGGCGATCAGCTGCTTGTACCTCGCGTTGGACTCGGCGGCGGTGCCGAACCCGGCGTACTGGCGCATCGTCCACGGCCGGCCGGTGTACATCGAGGGGTACACGCCCCGGGTGTACGGGTACTCCCCCGGGCTGCCGAGGCGCTGCGCCGCGTCCCACCCGTCCAGTGTCTCGGGACCGTACAGGGGCTCGATCGGGAAGCCCGACTCGGTGCGGCGCGGCTCGGCTGCCATGGGTCTCTCCACGGGATCGGCGGGCAGGTGCACTGGACTTCGCAATCTAGACCCTGCGGCGGTCCGCGGCCGGTGGCGAAACGGCACCCGCTCCCGTCCGTCCGGACCACCGCCATTGAGATGATCGGGTGAGCGACTGAAGTGCTTCCCCAACCGACGTGTTCCCCAGGGAGTGGCAAATGACCGAGCAGAAGGTGGCCGTGGTCACCGGTGCCAGCAGCGGAATCGGCGCGGCGACGGCCCGGCGGCTGGCGGCCGAGGGTTTCGACGTGGTGCTCACCGCCCGGCGGACCGAGCGGATCGAGGAACTGGCCAAGGAGATCGCCGGCCGCGGCGGCTCCGCCCGGGCGGTCACCCTGGACGTCACCGACCGGGCGGCGGTGAACGCCTTCGCGGCCGGGGTGGGCCGGGTGGACGTGCTGGTCAACAACGCCGGCGGGGCGATCGGCGCCGAGTCCGTGGAGGCCGGCGACCCGGCCGACTGGCTGGCGATGTACGAGGTGAACGTGCTCGGCGTGCTGCACGTGACGCAGGCGCTGCTGCCCGCGCTGCGGGCGAGCGGCGACGGCACGGTGCTGGTGCTCTCCTCCACCGCGGCGATCACCGCGTACGAGGGCGGCGGCGGCTACGTGGCGGCGAAGCACGCCGCGCACACCATCGCGGCGACGCTGCGGCTGGAGCTGTGCGGTGAGCCGATCCGGGTGATCGAGATCGCGCCGGGCATGGTGAAGTCCGAGGGCTTCGCCGTCACCCGCTTCCGTGGCGACGAGGAGAAGGCCGCGGCCGTGTACGCGGGCGTGGCCGAGCCGCTGACCTCGGACGACGTCGCGGACACCGTCGCCTGGGCGGTCACCCGGCCCTCGCACGTCAACATCGACCTGCTGGTGGTGCGCCCGCGGGCGCAGGCCGCCAACCACAAGGTCCACCGGGCCTGACGCCCGGCGGCCGGGCGGCCCGGGGGCACTGATCGAACGTGTCACCCGACAGTGATACATACGTGCGATGAGATCTCCCCGGGCCGCCCGCCCGCAGCTTTTGCTGACCGCGCTCGCGGTCGGCACCCTGCTCCTCGTCTCCGCCTGCAACGACACCGCGAAGCCCGCCCAGGACGCGCTCGGCACGCCCTCGTCCGCCGCACCGCCGGCCACCGCGACGGCGAGCCCGACGCCGACGCCGGCCCCGACGCCGACCCCCAAGCCCACCGGCGCCGCGGACCCGGCGCTCAAGCCGTTCTACGGCCAGCAGGTCGCCTGGGCCGCCTGCCCGGCCGACCCCGAGGCCGCCAAGGCCAAGATCGACCTCTCCGGGATGCTCTGCGGCAGGCTGCACGTCCCGCTCGACTACGCCAACCCCGCCGCCGACGCGCTCGACATCGCGCTGATCAAGCTGCCGGCCGGCAAGCCCGACCAGAGGCTCGGCTCGCTGATGGTCAACCCGGGCGGCCCGGGCGGATCCGGCATCGAGATGGTCAAGTACGGCGCCAAGGAGTACGACGGCGCCCTGCACGACCGCTTCGACGTGATCGGCTTCGACCCCCGCGGCACCGGCGAGAGCTCCCCGGTGGTCTGCTACGACGACAGGCAGCACGACGAGGCCAACCAGCTCGACTCCCCGCTGGAGCCGGCGGCCCGCAGGGCCGAGCACGTCAAGGCCTCCACCGACCACGCCGCCGCCTGCCAGGCGAAGTCCGGCAGGCTGCTGCCCTTCGTCGGCACCCGCAACACCGCCCGCGACCTCGACGTGCTGCGCGCCGTGTCCGGCGACAGGAAGCTCAACTACCTCGGCATCTCCTACGGCACGTACCTCGGCGCCCTCTACGCCGAGGAGTTCCCGCAGAACACCGGCCGGCTCATCCTGGACGGCGCCGTCGACCCCGCCCAGGACCGGCTGGACCACGGCATCGACCAGCAGATCGGCTTCGAGAAGGCCTTCGAGCGCTTCGCCGCCGACTGCGTGCAGAACCACGCCGACCAGTGCCCGCTCGGCAAGGACCCGGCCAAGGCCGCCAAGAAGGCCGCCGACTTCCTGGACGGCCTGTACGACCACCCGATGACCGCGAAGGACGGCCGCAAGCTCGGCCGCGACCTCGCCTGGACGGGCACCCTCAGCATGCTCTACGGCGACGAGAAGGTCGCCTGGCAGAACCTGCGCAACGGGCTCGGCTGGGCCATGGTCGGCAACAAGCCGGACCCCCTGCTGTCCTTCGCCGACAACTACAACGGCCGCGACGAGAACGGCCACTACAGCCCGATGGAGGAGGCGAACGGCGCGATCAGCTGCGCCGACGCCGCCCGGCCCGCGCCCACCCCGGAGCGCGCCCAGCAGGCGGTGGCCAAGCTCCAGGCCGAGGCCCCGCTGGTCGCCAAGGGCACCACGGTGGACGACTTCAGCGACCCCGGCTGCGCCTACTGGCCGTTCAAGACCAAGGAGCAGCCGCACGCCGTCCGGGCCGAGGGCAGCGCCCCGATCCTGGTGGTCGGCTCCACCGGCGACCCGGCCACCCCGTACGCCTCCGCCGAGGCGCTGGCCAAGGGCTTCGCCAACGCCACCCTGCTGACCCGGGTCGGCGAGGGCCACGGCGCGTTCGGCAAGGGCAACGCCTGCATCGACGCCGCGCTGGCGGCCTATCTCGTCGACGGCACGATGCCCGCGGCCGGGACGCGCTGCTCCTGACCACGCCGCTCCTGGACCGCGCTGCTCCTGACCGAGCCGCGTCAGGCCCGGCCGCGGTGAGGGCCAAGGCCGGGATTATTAGCAGATGAGGATGGGGAGGGCGCTGACAGCGAGGTGTCAACGTCACAACTTGATAGCTCGATCGGATGAATTCCGCGTGCGCCCTCCCCAACTGATGACCGCTCAACTACCGTGGAGCCGCAGCCCGGCGGGCATCAGGACACCGCCCCGCAGCCCATACTTCAGCTGCTCCACCACCCACACTTCACCGGCACCTCTCCGCCCTCACGAGGAGGACCCGCTGGCCAGCGACATCCCGTCACAGCGGCTCGATCCCAGCTCCGAGCCGACCCTCCTCGGGTTGCACCGCTTCAACGAGGCCGACGCCGGGGCGGCCGAGGAGGCTCTCCTCGCCTGCTGCGGCAGCCACCGGTGGGCCCTTCGGCTCACCGCACACCGGCCCTACCCCGACATAGAGTCCCTGCTCGCCGCCGCGAGCGAGGCCTCCTACGACCTGCGTCCGGCCGACCTGGCCGAGGCGCTGGCCGACGAGAGCTGGATGCCGCAGCCGCTCCTGGGCATGCGCGCACCCGGCAGTCAGGCGGCACACACCGCGCTGCGGGCGGCCCACGCGGCGTACGAGGCCAGGTTCGGCCACGTCTTCGTGGTCTGCCTGGAGGGCGTGGCCCCCGAGGAGATGCTCGACACCGTGCTCACCTCGATCCGCACCCGACTCGCCCACGACCCGGACGAGGAGCGGCTGATCGCGGCGGACGAGCTCCGCCGGATCGCGCTCACCCGTCTGGAGCACCTGGTCGCCACCCATTCGGGGGCCGCCGCACGCTGATCCGGCTCACTTGTGCGCCTGCGCGGCGCGGAGCTTGGCCACCTGCTGCCGGACGATCCGCTCGTCCGGCGCGGTGGCCCGCTCCGCGCCGACGCCGACGGTGGTGAAGACCGCCAGCACCGGTCCGACCCGGGTCAGCACCGCACGCTGAGAGAGCACCACCGCGCCCGATTCATTCGTCAGGGTGAACCCGGTCACCGCGTCGGCTCCCCCGAGCGTGGGCGTGTCGTCCCGGCTCAGCCGGTGCTTCGTCCGCACGCCCTTGCGCGCCTTGTCACTCGGCGGCGCCGGCGCGGTGGAGGTGAAAGTGGCACACGGACCGAACAGCTTCTCCAGCTCCCCCTGCAGCAGCGCCGCCCGGCCCGCCGGGTAGGCCAGCAGTCCTCCGTACACGCCGCCCTTGGGATCGGCCGCCCGCGCCACGCTCAGATCGGTCTCCGCGGTCGGGTAGGCCGAACCGGGCGAGGCCCCGGGTGAGGCGGAGGCCCCACCGGCACCGGCCGCCGGGCTCACCGCGTCCAGCAGCGGCTGACAGGCGGGCACGTCCGAGACCTCCCGCCCGCCGTCGGAGCCGGTCTCGCCGTGACCGGGCGTCATCACCGTCACCGTGTAGCCGGGCCCCAGGTCGCCGTCGGCCACCGCCGCGGCCCGCAGTTCGACGGCGGACAGCTCGCGCCCGGCCCCGGCCCGGTCGGCGGAGCCGTCGACCGTGGTGCAGCCGACGGCGGCCAGCAGCGCGCAGCCGAGGAGGACGGTGGACGGGCGGGGCGGGCGGAGCGGCACGGCGGCCTCGGCAGGGTGTCGGCGGCGGAAGGGGCCGCCACCGTAGCGCAGCCGGACCGTCACCCAGAGCGACCAAACGGCCCGTGGTTCCGGTCCGGCTAGGCCACTCGTGCCTGATTGATCACACCTCGGGCCCCCGGAGGCGGTTCCCGACAACGCGTCGATAGGATGCTGGCGGCCGGTGGACCGTACCCGGCCGGGCTGACCGACACCGAAGCCGGCCGAGCCCCCGATCCGCTTCCGGAGGGTTTTTCCGTGCCGGCTGGAACGCTGTACCGCGGCCGGGAAGGCATGTGGAGCTGGGTGGCTCATCGAGTCACCGGCGTCCTCATCTTCTTCTTCCTGTTCGCTCATGTCCTGGACACCGCGCTGGTGCGGGTGTCACCCGAGGCGTACGACACCGTCATTCAGACGTACAAGACGCCACTGGTGAACCTGATGGAGTACGGCCTGGTGGCCGCCATCCTGTTCCACGCCCTCAACGGCCTGCGGGTCGTCGCCGTGGACTTCTGGTCCAAGGGCCCGAAGTACCAGAGGCAGATGCTCTGGACCGTGGTGGGGGTGTGGGTCGTGCTGATGGCCGGCGCCTTCTACCCGATCCTGCAGCACACGCTGACCACCTGGTTCGGGAAGTGATCTGAGACATGTCCACGGAATACTCCGACGCCCTGGTGATCCCCTCCGCCCAGGCGCACACCGGCAAGGGTCTCGGCACCGGCAACCCGGCGGACGCGTTCGTCATCGAGCCCGCCCGCCAGCGGAGCAAGAAGACCCCGCGCCGCACCCGCACCAACTTCGAGATGCTCGCCTGGCTGTTCATGCGGCTGTCGGGCATCGTCCTCGTGGTGCTGATCCTCGGCCACCTGCTGATCATGCTGGTGCTCGACGGCGGCGTCTCCAAGATCGGCTTCGCCTTCGTGGCGGGCCGCTGGGCGTCCCCGTTCTGGCAGGTCTGGGACCTCCTGATGCTCTGGCTCGCCATGCTCCACGGCGCCAACGGCATGCGGACGGTCATCAACGACTACGCCGAGAAGGACTCCACCCGGCTCTGGCTGAAGGGCCTCATGGGCGCCGCCACGGTCTTCACCGTGCTCCTCGGCACCCTGGTGATCTTCACCTTCGACCCCAACATCTGACGACGCAGCATCTAATCGGCAATCGGCAGAGGCCAGAGGCGAGTTAGAACCCCCATGCAGATTCACCAGTACGACACCGTCATCGTCGGCGCAGGCGGCGCCGGCATGCGCGCGGCCATCGAGTCGACCCAGCGCAGCCGTACCGCCGTGCTGACCAAGCTCTACCCCACCCGGTCCCACACCGGCGCGGCCCAGGGCGGCATGTGCGCCGCCCTCGCCAACGTCGAGGAGGACAACTGGGAGTGGCACACCTTCGACACGGTCAAGGGTGGTGACTACCTGGTCGACCAGGACGCCGCCGAGATCATGTGCAAGGAGGCCATCGACGCCGTCCTCGACCTGGAGAAGATGGGCCTCCCCTTCTCCCGGACCGAGCAGGGCCGGATCGACCAGCGGCGCTTCGGCGGCCACTCGCGCAACCACGGCGAGGCCCCGGTCCGCCGTTCCTGCTACGCGGCCGACCGCACCGGTCACATGATCCTCCAGACGCTGTTCCAGAACTGCGTCAAGCACGGCGTCGAGTTCTTCAACGAGTTCTACGTCCTCGACCTGCTGATCAACGAGGGCAAGACCTCCGGCGTCGTCGCCTACGAGCTGGCCACCGGCGAGATCCACGTCTTCCAGGCCAAGTCGGTCGTGTTCGCCTCCGGCGGCACCGGCAAGTTCTTCAAGGTCTCCTCCAACGCCCACACCCTCACCGGTGACGGCCAGGCCCTGGTCTACCGCCGCGGCCTGCCGCTGGAGGACATGGAGTTCTTCCAGTTCCACCCGACCGGCATCTGGCGCATGGGCATCCTCCTCACCGAGGGCGCCCGCGGCGAGGGCGGCATCCTGCGCAACAAGGACGGCGAGCGCTTCATGGAGCGCTACGCCCCCGTCATGAAGGACCTCGCGTCCCGTGACGTCTGCTCCCGCGCGATCTACACCGAGATCCGCGAAGGCCGCGGCTGCGGTCCGGACGGCGACCACGTCTACCTGGACCTCACCCACCTGCCGCCGGAGCAGCTGGACGCCAAGCTGCCGGACATCACCGAGTTCGCGCGCACGTACCTCGGCATCGAGCCCTACACGGACCCGATCCCGATCCAGCCCACCGCGCACTACGCCATGGGCGGCATCCCGACCAACGTCGAGGGTGAGGTGCTGCGCAACAACACCGACGTCGTCCCCGGCCTGTACGCGGCCGGCGAGGTCGCCTGCGTGTCCGTGCACGGCGCCAACCGCCTGGGCACCAACTCGCTGCTGGACATCAACGTCTTCGGCAAGCGCGCCGGCATCGCCGCCGCCGACTACGCGCAGACGGTGGAGTTCACCGAGCTGCCCGAGAACCCGGCCGAGAAGGTGCAGACGCTGGTCGACGGCCTGCGCGAGTCCACCGGCACCGAGTCCGTGGCACAGATCCGCAAGGAGCTGCAGGAGACCATGGACACCAACGCCATGGTCTACCGCACCGGGGCGACCCTGAAGCAGGCCGTCGAGGACATCGCCGGGCTGCGTGAGCGCTACAAGAACGTCTCCATCCAGGACAAGGGCTTCCGGTACAACACGGACCTCCTGGAGGCCGTCGAGCTGGGCAACCTGCTCGACCTCGCCGAGGTGCTGGCCGTCTCCGCGCTGGCCCGCGAGGAGTCGCGCGGCGGTCACTACCGCGAGGACTTCCCGACCCGTGACGACGTGAAGTTCATGCAGCACACCATGGCGTACCAGGAGGTTGCCGAGGACGGCACCACCTCCATCCGCCTCGACTACAAGCCGGTCGTCACGACCCGCTACCAGCCGATGGAGCGTAAGTACTGATGGGCACTCCGACGATGGAGAAGCACTCGTCCGCTCTGGACGCGGCCGAGGCCGGCGGCGTCCAGCTGATCACCGTCACCTTCCGGATCCGCCGGTTCAACCCGGAGGAGCACCCGGACCCGGTGTGGGTCGACTACCAGCTGGAGCTGGACCCGAAGGAGCGCGTCCTGGACGCGCTCAACAAGATCAAGTGGGAGCAGGACGGCACCCTCACCTACCGCCGTTCCTGCGCGCACGGCATCTGCGGCTCGGACGCGATGCGGATCAACGGCCGCAACCGGCTGGCGTGCAAGACCCTGATCAAGGACGTCAACCCGGAGAAGCCGATCACGATCGAGGCCATCAAGGGCCTCACGGTCCTCAAGGACCTGGTCGTGGACATGGACCCGTTCTTCCAGGCGTACAAGGACGTCATGCCG
This sequence comes from Kitasatospora sp. NPDC052868, assembly GCF_044547105.1. Lineage (NCBI taxonomy): Bacteria > Bacillati > Actinomycetota > Actinomycetes > Kitasatosporales > Streptomycetaceae > Kitasatospora > Kitasatospora sp. NPDC052868. The sequence continues at coordinate 94,236 of NZ_JBITZW010000023.1, forward strand.
TTCCTCATCACCAAGGGGAACGACCCGACCCGCGAGCGCCTGCAGTCCGCCGAGGACCGCGAGCGCTTCGACGACACCACCAAGTGCATCCTGTGCGCCGCGTGCACGTCGTCCTGCCCGGTCTTCTGGAACGACGGCCAGTACTTCGGCCCGGCCGCGATCGTCAACGCGCACCGCTTCATCTTCGACTCGCGCGACGAGGGTGCGGAGCAGCGGCTGGAGATCCTGAACGACCGCGAGGGCGTCTGGCGCTGCCGGACCACCTTCAACTGCTCGGAGGCCTGCCCCCGTGGCATCGAGGTCACCAAGGCGATCCAGGAAGTGAAGCGGGCGCTGGTCACCCGCCGCTTCTGAGCCACGCCTGACGCCGAAGGGCCCGCCCGATCCTCCGATCGGACGGGCCCTTCGGCGTTCCCGGCCCCTCCCCGCGCCCGCGGTCGTCCCCGACCGCGGCAGGGCGCGCAACCGCTCAGTCGACGGCCGGGGTGCGCCGGGTGGCGCGCAGGCCGCGGACACCGACGGACCCGACCAGGACGCCGAGGACGAAGGACGTCACGGCGAGCAGGAGGTGGATCCAGAAGAACGCGGTCGGCTGGGAGTGGTCGCCGCCGGTGAAGGCCTGCCCACCGGAGTCCTTCCAGAGGTTCTTGACGAAGGTGACCCAGATCATCATGGACCAGACGCCGAAGGCGGTCAGGAACCAGGAGGTGCGGCGGCTGAGCTTCATGAAGGTCCTCGGCGGGGCGGCGGCGTGAAGATGGCGTGCTCCCCCAGTATGCGCGGAGGGCCGTTCGGAGCACCGCGGACCCCTCCTGCGGAGGACGGATCCGGAGTGGCGGACGGCGCAGCCGCGGACTGGGTACGGTCTGCGGGTGCCCACACGCCGTCATTTCCCGCGCCGTACGCTCGCACCGCTGATCTCCGCGCTCACCGCGCTCGCGCTGGGGGCCCCGGCCGCCGCCGCGGCCCCGCAGCCGCCACCGCCGCCGACCGCGATCGGCGGCGAGCGGATGGGGCTGTCGGGCGTCCAGGTGGCCCCGCTGCCCGGCGCCCCGGCGCTACCGGGGGACCTCACCGGGCGGTCCTGGATAGTTGCCGACGCCACCTCGGGCGAGGTGCTGGCGGCCAGCAATCCGCACCTGCGGCTCGCCCCGGCCAGCACGCTGAAGATCCTCTTCGCGGACACCGTGCTGCCCAAGTTCGACCGCAACCTGGTGCACCGGGTCGCCGACGCCGAGATCCAGGGGATCGGTGCGGGCAGCAGCCTGGTCGGCATCAAGGAGGACCTCGACTACAAGGTCGAGGACCTCTGGCGCGGGGTGTTCCTCAGCTCCGGCAACGACGCGGTGCACGTGCTCGCCCACATGAACGGCGGCGTCCAGCAGACCGTCGCCGAGATGCAGGCCCGCGCGGACGCGCTGCAGGCCCGCGACACCCGGGTGGTCTCCCCCGACGGCTACGACATGGAGGGCCAGCTCTCCTCGGCGTACGACCTGACCCTGTTCGCCCGGGCCGGGCTGCGCAACCCCGACTTCCGGATGTACTGCGCCACCCGGGACGCCATATTCCCCGGCGCGGTGGACAAGAACACCGGTCAGCGCGGCAGCTTCGGGATCGCCAACACCGACCGGCTGCTCGGCAAGTACCCGGGGCTGATCGGCGTGAAGAACGGTTTCACCACCGAGGCGGGATCGACCTTCGTCGGCGCCGCCGAACGGGGCGGCCGCACCCTGCTGGTGACGGTGATGCACCCGACGACCTACCAGAAGGTGTACGACGAGACGGCGGCGCTGCTGGACTGGGGGTTCGCCGCCGCCGACAAGGTCACGCCGATCGGGAGGCTGGTCGACGAGGCGCCCGCCGCGGCCGAGACCGCGCCGACCGGGCAGGCGGGCGGCGCCGCCGGGGTGCCCGCGCCGCCGCCGCACCCCTCTCCGACGGCCGCCGCCGCGGCCGCCGCGCCCGCCGTCGAGGGCGGCGGCGGGATCGGCCCGGCCGGCTGGCTGGGGATCGCGCTCGGCCTGACCGCGGGCGGCACGGTGATGCTGGTCGTGCTGCGCAGGCGCGGCCGCACGGCCTGACCGCCGGGCGGACGGGCCCGGTCCCCCGGAGCTTCAGCTCCCGGACCGGGCCCCCGCCGTGTCGTCCGGCTCCGCCAGCACCTCGCGGGCGCGGGCGACGGCACGCTCCCGGGCGGCCGCCGGATCGGCCACGGCCGTCCAGGCCACGCAGTACATCAGCAGCCGCGAGACGAAGTTGATCCACAGCAGCAGCGCGACCGGCACGCCGAAGGCGCCGTACAGGCTCTTGCCCGCGACCGAGCCCAGGTAGGAGGCGAGCAGGATCTTCAGCAGCTCGAAGCCGACCGCGCCGATCAGCGCGCCCTGCAGCACGTCGCGCCGGTGCTGGCCGCCGATCCGGGGGAAGGGCGCCAGCAGGTAGGCGAAGAGCACGGCGTCCGAGGCGATCGCGATCAGCAGGCCGACGCCGGTCAGCAGGTAGCCGCCCGGTCCGCCGGTGCCCAGGCCGATCCAGTCGGCGATCCGGCCGGCCAGGGTGGTGCCGGCGGTGGAGGCCGCCAGCGAGAACAGCGAGATCAGGCCGAGGCCGCCCAGCACCACGCAGTCCCAGGCCTTGCGCAGCACCGGGTTGCCGTCCTCCTCGGGCAGCTGCCAGATGTCCCGGATCGAGGTGCGCATGGTGTCCACCCAGCCGAGGCCGGACAGCAGCAGCAGGACACCGCTGACCAGTCCGACGGCGCCCGCGTTGGCCACCAGCGACGGCAGGTTGAGCGAGTCCGAGATGCCGGGCAGCTGGTCGGAGATGCGCTTCTGCAGCTCGTCGATCCGGCTGTCGCTGAGGGTGGCCACCGCGATCGCCAGCGCCACGGTGAGCAGCGGGAAGAGCGCCAGGAAGCCGAAGAAGGTGACCGCGCCGGCCAGCCGGTTGCCCCGGGCGGCGGTGAAGTGCTCGTAGACCCGGTACGGGCGGCTGCGCAGCACCCGCGCCACGAGCGGGCCGATCACCGGGAGGCGGGTGAGGAAGTCCACCGTCCCCTTATACCGGGCCGTCCTCCGAACGGCCGTCAGGCTCGACGCGGCGGGCGGGAGTCGGCCCGGCGGCGGCGGCCCAAGGCGGCGGTCCGCGGCGGTCGAACGGTCAGCGGCGCAGGGCGCGGCGGGCCCGGGCCAGGGCGCGGACGGCCTGGTAGGCGGTGTAGCGGCCGTGGCTGAGCAGTTCGGTGCGCACGCCGTCGACGCCGGGGGCCGGCCGGTAGCCGGCCGGGCGCAGCCGGGCGCAGTGCGCGGCGGCGCGGCGGAAGTACTCGCGGCGGTCGCCGGGCGGGATCCGGCCGGGCCGGGAGACCACGGTGTTGAGGTGGTGCAGCATCCGGCCGTAGACCACCGGGCGCCAGCGGTCCAGCTCGGGGCGGGCGTCCAGGAAGGCGAAGACCAGCGCGTACTGGGCGAACACGTCGAAGTGCTTGCGACTGGCGGTGGCCAGGATGTTCCCGCCCTCCTGGCGCTGGCGGTAGTGCACGCCGACCTGGTCGAGCAGGGTGATGCTCGCGGCGGAGAGCAGCGCCGGGTACGTCCAGGGGGTGTCCTCGTAGTAGCCGGCCGGGAAGACGAGGCCCTGTGCGGCGATGAAGTCGCGCCGGTAGGCCTTGTTCCAGACCACCTGCAGCAGGTCCAGCAGGTCGGGGCGGGCGTCGAGGTCGAAGACGTCCGCGGAGGGGGCGTCGAAGACCTTGGCCGAGGCGGCCCGGGTGATCCGGCCGTCGGCGTAGGTGCGGGCGTAGTCGTAGACCAGGACGTCCGGGTCGCCGCCGGCCGCGAGCCGGTCGTCGACGGCCTTCAGCAGGCCGGGGGTGAGCGTGTCGTCGCTGTCCAGGAAGAGCACGTACTCGCCGGTGGCGACCTCCAGGCCGGCGTTGCGGGCCCGGCCGAGGCCGACGTTCTCCGGCAGGTGCAGCACCCGTACCCGCGGGTCGCGGGCGGCCGCCTCGTCCAGCAGTGCGCCGCAGCCGTCCGGGGAGCGGTCGTCCACCGCGATCAGTTCGAGGTCCGGTCCACCCTGGCCGAGCACCGAGTCGAGGCACTCACCGAGGTACTCCTGCACCTGGTACACGGGGACGATGACGCTGAAGCGGGGCATGGGCACACAGTAGCGGTCACCGGTCCGCGCCCGGCCGCCGTGCCCGGGCCACCGGCACCCGGAGGGGCCCGCAGCCCGGACGGTAGGATCGGTGGGCACGTACGCACCGGTTCAAAGTGCGGCCAGACCCCGAACGGGCTGCCACGCTCCTTCTCCAAGAAAGGCCTGCGTAGCCGATGGCTCCCCGCCTCTCCATCGTCGTCCCGATCTACAACGTCGAGCGCTACCTCGAGGAATGCCTCGACTCGATCGCCGCCCAGACCTTCACGGACTTCGAGTGCGTCATGGTCGACGACGGGTCGAAGGACGACAGCGCGGCCCTCGCCGAGGCGTACGCGGCCAAGGACTCCCGGTTCCGGCTGGTCCGCCAGGTGAACAAGGGCCTCGGCGCGGCCCGCAACACCGGCATCCGGCACATCGACCCGGACGGCGAGTTCCTCTGCTTCGTCGACAGCGACGACTCGATGCCGCCGAGCGCCTACGAGCTGATGATCAACACGCTCGACGAGACCGGCTCCGACTTCGCCACCGGCAACGTGCTGCGGTTCCGCGCCGTCGGCTACTACCAGTCCGGGGGCCACAGCAAGCCGTTCAAGGAGACCAGGCTCAAGACCCACATCACCGAGATCCCGGCGCTGGTCACCGACCGCACGGCGTGGAACAAGGTCTACCGCCGCACCTTCTTCGACAGGGCCGGCCTGCTCTACCCCGAGGGCATCCTGTACGAGGACGCCCCGGTCAGCGTGCCGCACCACTACCTCGCCAACAGCGTGGACGTGCTCTCCGAGCCGATCTACCACTGGCGCGAGCGCGAGGTCGGCGAGATGTCGATCACGCAGATGCGCACCAACCCCAAGGGCCTGATCGACCGCGTCACCTCGGTGGAGCTGGTCCGCGGCTGGCTGAAGAAGCAGACCGACCCGCGCTTCGCCAAGTACCTGCACTCCTACGACGAGAACACCCTCGTCGAGGAGATCCCGATGTTCTTCTGGTCCGTCGTGGACGGCGACAAGGAGTACCGGGCCGCCTACATCAAGTGCGTCAGCCGGCTGCTCCGGGCGATCGGCCCCGAGCAGGTCCGCAAGCTGCGCGCGCCGCTGCGGCTCAAGTACCACCTGACCCTGCAGGGCCGGATCGACGAGCTGGTCGAGCAGATCAAGTACGAGGGCGAGACCAACGGCGGCGCCCCGGCGAAGGGCCTGCTGCGCCCGTACGCCGACTACCCGTTCCTGCGCGGCGGCCGCAAGAGCGTGCCGAGCGGCGTGCTGAAGCTCGAGAACTCGCTGGTCATGCGCAGCCGGCTGTACGAGTCGGCCTGGGTCGACGGCAAGCTGCAGCTGACCGGGCACGCCTACCCGGAGCAGCTCGGCGCCGAGGGCCGGCACGACATGGTCAAGGTGCTGGTGCTGCGCGAGGCCAAGGGCCGCCGGGTGCTCGCCGTGCAGACGAAGACGCAGTACAGCCCGGAGGCCACCGCCAGCTCCAAGCACGACCTTTACAACTGCGACTGGGCGGGCTTCACCGCCGCCATCGACCCCAAGCGGCTCAGGCACCGCGGCCAGTGGAAGGACGGCAACTGGCGGGTGCTGGTGGCCGGCATGGGCAAGGGCGGCGTCTACAAGGGCCGGATCTCCGCCGGCTGGAGCGACAGCGCCGAGTACCTGCCCGCGCACTGGGTCGAGCAGGACGTGCGGATCGTGCCGTGGGTCCGCGACGGCCACGTCTACCTGCGGGTGGAGACCGTGCGGGCCCGGGTGACCGGTCTGGCCGCGCACGACGGCCGGATCGAGCTCTCCGGTGCGGCGCGCTCCGGCTCCGACCTCGCCGGCGCCCGGCTGAAGCTCACCCACGTCGAGTCCGACCGCGAGCTGGTGTACCCGCTGGAGCTCGGCACCCCCGCGGGCCTGCTCCAGCCGTTCAGCGCCTCCTTCGCGGTGGACGAGCTGACCGCCGTCCGCGAGGCCTGGGCCGAGCTGGACCCGGTCGCCGAGGACCGCAGCCGGGACCGCTGGGACACCGCCCTGCTGCTCGCCGACGGCACCACCGTGCCGGTGGCGCTGGACGACCGCAACGCGCCCGAGCAGCTGCACCTCGCGCTGAACCCGCAGGCGTCGGCCGTCAAGCGCCGCGCGCTGTACTCCAAGCCCTCCCCCGGCGGCTACCTGCAGCTGGCCGACCAGGTGCTGCAGCCCGTGGTGGACGAGGTCGCCGCCCGCGGCGAGGACGGCTTCCTGATCAGCGGGTCCTTCCCGCTGCCGGGCAGCCACCGCTGGGAGCTGGTGGTCCGGCACAACTGGCGCGAGGAGGAGCACGCCTACCCCGTGGAGATCGCGGACGGCCGGTTCCGCACCGCGCTGCCGCCGGTGCCCACCGCCTCCTTCGCCGGCCGGGTGCCGCTCGCCCAGGGCACCTGGGACGTCTTCTTCCGCGAGGTCGGCACCCCGGTCGGCGCGACGGCCCACTCGCACGCCCTGATCGGGCCGGAGTGCTTCCGCGCGCTGCCGCTGGAGGTCGAGTCGCGCGGCAAGCGGATCGTGCTGGAGCGCCGCCACTACGACGGCCTCTCGCTGGAGTCGCACTCCGCGCTGCTCCCCGAGGAGCGCAGCGGCTACCGCCAGCGCCAGCTGCGGACGGTCGACTACCCGGCCGCCCGCCGCCACCCGCTGCGCGAGACGGTGCTGTACAACGCCGCGCTCGGCGGGCTCTACGCGGACTCGCCCCGGGCGGTCCACGAGGAGCTGGTGCGCCGCGGCCTGCCGCTGGAGCACCTGTGGGGCAGCGACGACCTGCAGGCCGCGGTGCCGCAGAGCGCCGACGCGATCCGGCTCTGGAGCCCGGAGTGGTTCGAGGCGCTGGCCACCGCCAAGTACATCGTCACCAGTGCCCACCTGCCGGACTTCTTCGTCCGCCGCCCGGGCCAGGTGGTCGTGCAGACCTGGCACGGCACGCCGCTGAAGCAGATCGGGTACGACTTCGAGAAGATCTGGTTCACCGACGCGCACTACCTGAAGGGTGTCGCCAAGGAGGTCCCGAACTGGAGCCTGCTGGTCGCGGGCAACACCTTCTCGGCTCCGGTCCTGCGCCGCGCGTTCGACTTCAAGGGCGAGATCCTGGAGAGCGGCTCGCCGCGCAACGACCTGCTGTTCGCGGCCGACCGGGAGAAGACCGCGGAGCAGGTCCGCGAGCGGCTCGGCCTGCCCGAGGGCAAGAAGGTGGTGCTCTACGCGCCGACCTTCCGCGAGGACCGGCGGCGCCCCAACGGCGGCTACCAGCTGGACCTGCGGCTCGACCTGGAGGCCGCCAAGGCCGCGCTGGGCGAGGACCAGGTACTGCTGGTGCGCCGGCACAGCGTGATGTGCGGTCAGATCCCCGGGGCCGGCAACGGCTACGTCTGGGACGTCGGCAGCTACCCCGACATGGCCGAGCTGCTGCTGGTCGCGGACGTGCTGGTCACCGACTACTCGTCGGCGGTGTTCGACTTCGCCGCCACCGGCAAGCCGGTGCTGCTCTTCACGTACGACCTGGAGCACTACCGCGACAACCTGCGCGGCTTCAGCCTCGACTACGAGGGGCAGGCGCCCGGCCCGATGCTGGCGACCTCCGAGGAGCTGGTCTCCGCGCTGGGCCGGCTGGACGAGGTGGGCGCCGAGTACGCCGACCGGTACGCGGCCTTCCGTGAGGCGTACTGCGACCTCGACGACGGCCAGGCCTCCGCCCGCGTGGTGGACGCGATGCTCCGCAAGGAGTAGCCCCGACTCCGTACCGCCCGTCAGGCGCCCGACGCGATCCGCGTCGGGCGCCTGTTCGGTTTTCCGGGGGTTACCTGGACACCGCCTGTGCTTTGCGCCCCTTTTGCCATCGAACTCACGTTTCGTCAACGAATTTCTCAGGGAATCCACCGAACTGCACAGTTGACCACACCAGTCATTTCGGTATGGGATATCGAATCGGCCCCTCGTCCGACCCCCATCGGTACGAAGGGCCCCCCGGCCCACCGCCATGGACCGGGATCCCGTCCCGAAGGGCACCCCCCATGCCAGTCCTCACCCGGCTCGTCCTCCCGCACGCCACCCCCCGCGGGACGGACGGCGCACCCGTCGGGGACGAGGACGTCGTCTTCGGCCTGCTGCGCGCCCGCTGGAGCGCCCGCGGCCTCGAACTCACCGGCTTCGCCCGCCCGGACGGCCTCGACACCGCCCGGCCCGGCTCCGCCTGGACCTGGCTGACCCTGCGCCGCTCCGAGGACGAGCCCCCGGTCCACCTGCGCTCCAGGCCCCGCCGGCTGCCCGAGGTCACCGACGACAGCGCCCAGTCCGAGCACAACCACGACTGGTCCGGCTTCACCGCCCTGATCGAGCCGCGCCGGCTGCGCCGCGGCGAGGAGTGGCTGCTCGGCGACTGGCAGGTCGAGACCACCCTCTTCACCCGGCCCCGCGCGGCCCGGCTGCGCCGCCAGTACGGCGCCCTCGCCCCGCACTGGTGCGGCTCCGGCGAGTACCCGCCGGCCCGCTGGGTCGACCGCGACGTCCGGCTGCAGCCCCGGTTCGACGACGGCCGGCTCTGGCTGCGCCTCGAACGCCCCGGCGTCCGGCTCGGCTCCGCCCACCCCGGTGCGGACGGCCTCGCCCTGTGCGGCACCGCCGACCACTGCCCGCCCGGCACCGTCCTGCGGCTGCGCCACCGCGAGAGCGACGCCGTCCTCACCGCGCCCGTCGCCCTGACCGGCAACAGCTTCGCCGCCCACCTGCCGTTCCGGCCGTTCACCGCCGACGGGCGCGGCGCCGGGGAGCCGGAGCACTGGGACGTCGAACTGCTGCGCCCCGACGGCTCCACCGAGCAGCTCACCCTGGACGAGCGCGGCGGCCCGGTGGCCGGCCAGCACCCGCTGCCCGGCGTGCCCGACCGGGTCCTCTACCTCAAGCACCTCGCCGACGGCCGGCTCCAGATCTGCGTCCAGCCCGCGGCCGGCTGGGTCGAGCGGGTCGCCACCCGCCCGGACGGCTTCGAGCTCACCGGCCGCTGCCCCGCCCCGGGGCCGCTCGAACTCGTCCTGCGCCACACCGGCAACGCCGGGGAGGTCCGCCACCCGGTCGACCTGGCCGAGGACGGCCGGTTCCGGATCCGGCTGCCCGCCACCCGCACCGGCTCGGACGGCGCCGCCCTGCCGCTGCGCAAGGGCGTCTGGGAGGCCGCGCTGCGGACCGCCGACGGAGCCGGTCCGCGGCGGCCGCTGGTCGCCGCCCCCGGCGCGCTGGGCTCGCTGCCCGCCGCCACCCGGGTCGGCGGCAAGCGGATCCTGCTCCAGCGGCGCTGGCACGACACCCTGCTGCTGGACTCCACGCCCGTCCTCACCGCCGCCGAGCGCAGCGCCTGGACGCAGGCCCGCCAGCGCACCGACGGCTACCCGGCCGCCCGCCGCCGCCCGCTGCGCGAGGCCGTGCTCTACGACGTGTTCGGCGGCCGCGGCTACGCCGACTCACCGCGCGCCGTGCACACGGAACTCGCCCGGCGGGACGCGCCGTTGGAGCACCTGTGGGTGGTCGACGACGCCCAGGCCCGGCTGCCCGCCGGGGTCCGGCCGGTGCGGATCTGGAGCCCCGAGTGGTACGAGGCGCTGGGCTCCAGCCGGTACCTGGTCGGCAACACGCACTTCCCGGACTTCCTGCGCCGGCGCCCCGGCCAGGTCGTGGTGCAGACCTGGCACGGCTCGCCGCTCAAGCGGATCGCCCACGACGTCGAGAACCCCTGGCTGGCCGACCACGGCTACCTGGAGGCGCTCGACCGGGAGACCCCGCAGTGGAGCCTGCTGCTCTCCCCCAGCCCGTTCGCCACCCCGGTGATGCGCCGGGCCTTCCGCTACCAGGGCGAGATCCTGGAGGCCGGCTACCCGCGCGGCGACGTCCTCGCCCGGCCCGACGCGCACACGGCCGCGCTGGTCCGGCGCCGGCTCGGCATCCCCGAGGGCAGACGCGTCGTGCTGTACGCCCCGACCTGGCGCGAGGACCAGCAGCACGGTGACGGCGACGGGTTCCGCCTGGACCTGCGGATCGACCTCGACCAGGCCCGGCGCGCGCTCGGCCGGGACCACGTACTGCTGATCCGCCCGCACGCGCACGTCCGCGAGCCGCTGCCCGGCGCCGGGGACGGCTTCCTGTACGACTGCGGGGACTACCCCGACGTGCAGGAGCTGCTGCTGATCGCCGACGTGCTGGTCACCGACTACTCGTCGATCATGTTCGACTTCGCGATCACCGGGCGTCCGGTGCTGTTCTTCACCTACGACCTGGAGCACTACCGGGACACCCTGCGCGGCTTCTACTTCGACTTCGAGCCGCAGGCCCCGGGCCCGCTGATCCCCGACTCGGCCGGCCTGCTGGACGCGCTGCGCGACCTCGCCGACTGCGGCGGGGAGCCGCCCGCCGGGTACCAGGAGCGCTACCGGCGCTTCCGGGCGACGCACTGCGGGCTCGACGACGGCGGCGCCGCCCGCCGGGTGGTGGACCGGATGCTCGAACTCGGCGGCGCCGGATGAGGACCGGTCAGCAGAAGCGGTAGGCCCGCCAGGGCCGCCAGACCTCGTCCGCGTCGAAGCGGGACAGGCTGAACCCGGGCACCCGGAAGGCCGCCCGGAAGCCCTTGGCCTGCTCGTACGCCTGGTCGAGCGCGTCCTCGGACAGCCCGTGCGCCACGGTGACGTGCGGGTGGTACGGGAACGCCAGCTCGCGGGCCAGCGGGCCGGAGCGGATGTCCGCCTCCAGCAGCCGACACTCCTGCGCGCCCTCCTCGACCCGGACGAACACCACCGGGGAGACCGGGCGGAAGGTCCCGGCGCCCTGCAGCAGCATCCGGAACGGCCGGTGCGCCCGGGCCACCGCCGCCAGGTGCTCCTCGATCTTCGCCAGCTCCGCGGCGGGCACCTCGGTCGGCGGCAGCAGCGTGACGTGCGTGGGTATCGACCGGGCCAGCGGGTCGCCGTGCCCGGCCCGCGCGTCCTGGATCGCCGAGCCGTACGGATCCGGGACGCTCACGGACACGCCGATGGTGACGACCTCGGGAAGGCCGCCCTCCGCCTCCGAGTGCTCGGAGGCGAAGGGCGAACCGCTGCCACCACCGGGCAGGCTCGTCAGCGCTGTCACCGCTTGGCGGCCGGGAGGAAGCCGATCCGGTCGTACACCGTCTCCAGCGTCTGCGAGGCCACCGCCCGGGCCTTCTCCGCGCCGATCGCCAGGACGCGGTCCAGCTCGGCCGGGTCGTCCAGGAAGCTGTGGGTGCGCTGCTGGAACGGCGTCACCCACTCGGTGAACAGGTCGGCCAGCTCGGTCTTCAGGGCGCCGTACATCCGGCCCTCGAAGTGCTCGACCAGCTGCTCGATCGACTGGCCGCTGAGCGCGGAGTGAATGCGCAGCAGGTTGGAGACGCCGGCCTTCTCCTCCTCGTCGTAGGAGACGACGGTGCCGGTGTCGGTGACGGCGCTCTTGAACTTCTTCGCGCTCACCTTCGGCTCGTCCAGCAGGCTGACCAGGCCCTTGGGCGAGGAGGCCGACTTGCTCATCTTGACGGCCGGGTCCTGGAGGTCCTGGATCTTCGCCGTCTCCTTGAGGATGTACGGCTTCGGCACGGTGAAGGTCGGGCTGTAGCGGGTGTTGAAGCGCTCCGCGAGGTCCCGGGTGAGCTCCACGTGCTGGCGCTGGTCCTCGCCGACCGGCACCGCGTCCGCCTGGTAGAGCAGGATGTCGGCGATCTGCAGGATCGGGTAGGTGAACAGGCCGACGGAGGTGCTCGCGGCGCCCTGCTTCGCGGACTTGTCCTTGAACTGGGTCATCCGGGAGGCCTCGCCGAAGCCGGTGAGGCAGTTCATCACCCAGCCGAGCTGCGCGTGCTCGGGCACGTGGGACTGGATGAAGAGCGTGCAGCGCTCCGGGTCCAGGCCCGCGCCGAGCAGCTGGGCGGCGGAGATCCGGGTGTTCTGGCGCAGCGTCGCCGGGTCCTGCTCGACGGTGATCGCATGCAGGTCGACCACCATGTAGAAGGCGTCGTTGGCCTCCTGGAGGTCGACCCACTGGCGCACCGCGCCGAGGTAGTTGCCGAGGTGGAACGAGCCGGAGGTGGGCTGGATGCCGGAGAGCACCCGGGGACGGTCCTTGACCGGACCAGTGACCGCTGCGTTGACCATGCGGGCCATTGTTCCAGTTCCACCGACCGCTCAGGAAACCTCCGCCCCCGGAGGTTCCGACAGTGTGACGGCACTCACCCTGATCCGGGCGATCCGACGGCCCTCCAGCTTGGCCACCGTCAGCAGCACGCCGTCCGCGCCGTCGGCGATCCGTACCTGGTCACCGTCGGCCGGCAGCCGCCCGAGCGCCGCCACCACGCAGCCGGCCACCGTCTCGTAGGGGCCCTCGGGGAGGGTGACACCCGTCTCCTCGGTGAAGTCGCCGAGGTTGAGCAGGCCGTCCAGCTCGATGCCGCCGCCGGCCATCCGGCGGGTGGTGGTCGGCTCCTGGGAGTCGTACTCGTCGCGGATCTCGCCGATCACCTCCTCCACCAGGTCCTCCAGGGTGACGATGCCGGCGGTGCCGCCGTACTCGTCCACCACGATCGCCAGGTGGTGGCCCTCGCGGCGCATCTCGCCCATCGCCTCCAGCACCCGCTTGGTGCCCGGCAGCAGCTTGACCGGGCGGGCCAGGTCGCGGACCTTGACCGCCTGCTCGCCGCGCGCGCCGTAGAGGTCGCGGACGTGCACGAAGCCGGTCACCGCGTCGTAGCTGCCCTCGACCACCGGGTAGCGCGAGTGCGGCGAGGAGTCGGCCTGCTCGCGGACCTCGGGGAGCAGCCGATCGGCGTCCAGGAAGGTCACCTCGGTGCGCGGGACCATCACCTCGCGCAGCTGGCGCTCGCCGGCCGCGAACACGTCGGCGATCAGTGCCCGCTCGTCGCTGCCGAGTTCGGTGTTCGCGGCGACCAGACCGCGCAGCTCCTCGGAGCTCATCGAGCCGCGCCCGGCCGCCGGGTCGCCGCCGAGCAGCCGGACCATCAGGTCGGTGGAGTGGCCGAGCAGCCAGATCACCGGGCGCAGCGCCACCGACATGACGTCCACCACCGGCGCGGCGAGCACCGCGATGGAGTCGGCGCGCTGCAGGCCGATCCGCTTGGGGGTGAGCTCGCCGAGGACCAGCGAGGCGTAGCTGATCACCAGGGTCAGCCCGACCAGGGCGACCGCGTCGGCCAGGCCCTCCGAGAGCCCCGCCCGGACGAACACCGGGGCCAGCTTGCCCGCCAGGGTGTCCGCGCCGAAGGCCGCGGACAGGAAGCCCATGCAGGTCACCCCGACCTGCACGGCCGCCAGGAAGCGGTTCGGGTCGGCCGCGAGGTGCGCCGCCCGGGCCGCCCGCCGGGTACCGCGGGACTCCAGGGTCCTGATCTGCCCCTCGCGCAGCGAGATCAGCGAGATCTCGGCGACGTTGAACAGGCCGCCCAGCATGATGAAGACGAGTACGAGCGCCGCGTCCTCGATGGTTTCGCTCACGGGGGGTCAGTGTAGGTCCGGCCGGGGAGCAGGTGGTGGAGGAACGGACCGGCCCGCCGCCTCCGGGTGGAGGCGGCGGGCCGGGTGCCGTGGTGCGGCGGCGCTCGGAGGCGGCGCTCAGGGGGCGGGTGCTCAGATCAGGTTGAGCGCCTGGACCGCGTCGCGCTCCTCGACCAGCTCCTTGACCGAGGCGTCGATGCGCCCGCGGGAGAAGTCGGAGATCTCCAGGCCCTGGACGATCTCGAAGGAGCCGTTCTTGGTGGTGACCGGGAAGGAGGAGATGATGCCCGGCTCGACGCCGTAGGAGCCGTCGGAGACGATGCCCATCGAGGTCCAGGAGCCCTCGGCGGTGCCGTTGACCCAGGTGTGGACGTGGTCGATGGCGGCGTTGGCGGCCGAGGCGGCCGAGGAGGCGCCACGGGCGTCGATGATCGCGGCGCCGCGCTTGGCCACGGTCGGGATGAAGTCGCCCTCCAGCCAGGCCTGGTCGCTGCCGGCCGCCTCGAAGGCGTTCTTGCCGGCGACCTCGGCGTGGAAGATGTCCGGGTACTGGGTCGCGGAGTGGTTGCCCCAGATGGTGACGTTCTTGATGTCCGCCACGGCGGCACCGGTCTTGCGGGCCAGCTGGGCGACCGCGCGGTTGTGGTCCAGGCGGGTCATCGCGGTGAAGCGCTCGGCCGGCACGTCCGGGGCGTTGCGCTGGGCGATCAGGGCGTTGGTGTTGGCCGGGTTGCCGACCACCAGGACCTTGATGTCGTCCGCGGCGTTGTCGTTGATGGCCTTGCCCTGCGGGCCGAAGATGCCGCCGTTGGCCTGCAGCAGGTCGCCGCGCTCCATGCCGGCGGTGCGCGGGCGGGCGCCGACCAGCAGGGCGACGTTGGCGCCGGCGAAGGCCACGTTCGGGTTGTCGGTGATCTCGATGCCGCGCAGCAGCGGGAAGGCGCAGTCGTCGAGCTCCATCGCGGTGCCCTCGGCGGCCTTGAGGCCCTGCGGGATCTCCAGGAGGCGCAGGTTCACCGGCACGTCGGCGCCGAGCAGGTGGCCCGAGGCGATGCGGAAGAGCAGCGCGTAGCCGATCTGGCCGGCCGCTCCGGTGATGGTGACGTTGACGGGGGTGCGGGTCATTTCTACCTTCTCCAGCAAATCGCCAGGTGCCCCAGGCACACCGGCGCACTGGAGCCGAGGATGGTCTCTCGACATCGAGAGACCGGCGTCAGGTTATCGCAAAGCGAAGCGTACGCCGCGTGGACGGTGGTGACTGACAGGTCACAGACGGCGGCGGCCCCCGCCCGGGGAGCCGGGGCGGGGGCCGTCGCAGGGGCCGGGCCGTCAGTGCCGGGGCCGGCCGATCAGCTGGCCCACGTTGTCCATCAGCGGGATCTCCAGCCACGGGTTGGGCTGGGCGACCAGGGTGAGCAGCACGATCGAGACGCCGAGGAAGGTCAGCACGATCACGTCGGTGAAGCGGCTGCGCACCGCCAGCATGCCGACCTCGGGCAGCACCAGGCGCAGCACCGCGCCGAGCAGCACCCCGCCGCCGAGGATCAGCAGGCCGTACTTGAAGCCGTCCTTGAAGTCGGCGAACCAGGTGACGGCGAGCCCGGCGCCGACCACCAGCAGGACCAGCGTTATCGGCCACTGGCGGACCGGCAGGGTGTGGTCACGGCCCAGTGCCGCGGCCGAGCCCTCGGGGGGCAGGGTCCCGGTGGTCTTGACCGGCCTGCGCCGGGATCGCGCCGGTCGTGGGTCGCTCATGCGTCCACCTCGCTCCGCTCGCTCATGGCTCGCCCCTCTGGTCGGACTGCCGGGGTCAGAGACCGACGCGGCGCTCGGCCGCCTCGACGATGTTGTTCAGCAGCATGGCGCGGGTCATCGGGCCGACGCCGCCGGGGTTCGGGGAGATCCAGCCGGCCACCTCGGCCACGCCCGGGTGGACGTCACCGACGATCTTGCCCTCGCTGCGGCTGACGCCGACGTCCAGCACGGCCGCGCCCGGCTTGACGTCCTCCGGCTTGACCAGGTGCGGCACACCGGCGGCGGCGATGACGATGTCGGCCTTGCGCAGGTGGTAGGCGAGGTCCCGGGTGCCGGTGTGGCAGAGGGTGACGGTGGCGTTCTCGCTGCGGCGGGTGAGCAGCAGGCCGATCGAGCGGCCGACGGTGACGCCGCGGCCGATCACGACCACCTCGGCGCCGTTGATCGCCACGTCGTGGCGGCGCAGCAGCTCGACGATGCCGAGCGGGGTGCAGGGCAGCGGGCCCTGGATGCCGAGGGCGAGGCGGCCGAGCGAGGTCGGGTGCAGGCCGTCCGCGTCCTTGTCCGGGTCCATCAGCTCCAGGACGGGGTTCTGGTCCAGGCCCTTGGGCAGCGGGAGCTGGACGATGTACCCGGTGCAGTCCGGGTCGGCGTTGAGCTCGCGGACGACGTTCTCGACGTCCTCCTGGGTGGCGGTGGCGGGCAGCTCGCGCTGGATCGAGGCGATGCCGACCTCGGCGCAGTCCTTGTGCTTCCCGTTGACGTACCAGCGGCTGCCCGGGTCGTCGCCGACCAGGACGGTGCCGAGGCCGGGCGTGACGCCCTTCGCCTTGAGGGCCGCCACGCGGGCGGCGAGTTCGGACTTGATCGCGGACGCGGTGGCCTTGCCATCGAGAATCTGGGCAGTCATGACCCCATTCTCCCGGATCCCGGCAACCCGCCGTGCCAGGGCCCCGGCCCGGAACGGAACGTGTGGGTCACGTTGCGGTTGCGCCACAGTCCTGTCCGTTGCGCGGGCGCGGCTGGACAGCACCCGGCCGTCCGGTTGACGATATGCGGGCATTCCCTGCCGCTTCCGGCCCGGTGACGGGCCGACGGACACCTGGCGGGGACGTACCCGGGGGAAGAGACAGTGAGCAGACCACCACATCGCACAGCGCCGTCCGCGCTTCGCCGCGGCGTGCTCGCAGGGCCGCAGCCGTCGACGCTCCCGCTTCCGCCGTCCCCACGTCGCTGAGCAGCGGCGCCCCGGGCCCGGCTCCGTGCCGCCCCCGGTGTCGCCCCGCCGCGCTATCGTCCCGACCGGTCGGCGCATCGACCGCCCGTCCGTCCAGGGTCCTCCCGCTGTCCCGTCCCCACGTCCCCCATCCTGCCCGGAGGCACCGATGAGCTACCCGCCCGACCCGAACAACCCGTATGGCCAGCAGCCCCCGCCGCCCGGTTACGGCTACCCGCAGCAGGCCCCGCCGGCCGCCGGGTACGGCTACCCGCAGCAGCCGCCGCAGGCCCCGCCGTACGGCGTGCCGCAGCAGCAGGCCTACGGGTACGCGCCGATGCCGGGCACCATCCAGGCCAACAACGGCTACATCAACATCGCCCACCTGGGCCCGGTGAAGATCGCCACCATGGGCCAGCGGTTCCTGGCCCGGCTGATCGACGGCGCGGCCGTGGGCGCGGTGTACGCGCTGTTCGTGGCGTTCGGCATGGCCAGCGCGCTGGGCATCGCCAACGACCAGAAGGACTGCAGCTCCAAGTACACCTACGGCGGCTCCAACTCGGCGTACTACGACTGCCTGCACCAGAACCAGGACGCGGCCACCGGCTGGTTCGTCACGATCCTGATCATCTTCGGCGTGTTCTCGGTGATCGGCCTGCTCTACGAGTGGCTGATGGTGGCCTTCACCGGCGCCACGCTGGGCAAGCTGGCGATGGGCCTGCGGGTCGTCAAGGAGAGCGACGGCCAGGTCCCCGGCATCGGCGGCGGCTTCATCCGCTTCATCATCCCGATCGTCGGCGCGATCCTCTGCTACATCGGGGCGATCCTGGTGTACCTGTCGCCCTTCTTCGACAACTCCGGGAAGCTGCAGGGCTGGCACGACCGTGCCGCCGGCACCGTGGTGATCAAGAAGTAGCGCGCACACCGGTACGACAGAGCGGCCCGGTCCCCTCCGCGGAGGGGGCCGGGCCGCTCTGTCGTACCGTCAGCGCGTCAGTGGGTCAGCGCCTCAGCACGTTGGCGCTTTGGCGTGTCGGCGCGTCAGTGGAAGAAGTGCCGGGTGCCGGTGAGGTACATGGTCACGCCCGCCTCGGCGGCGGCCGCGACCACCTCTTCGTCGCGGATCGAGCCGCCCGGCTGCACCACGGCCCGGATGCCGCCGTCGAGCAGGATCCGCAGGCCGTCCGCGAACGGGAAGAAGGCGTCCGAGGCCGCGTACGAGCCCTTGGCCCGCTCGCCGGCCCGCTCGACCGCGAGCTTCGCCGAGTCGACCCGGTTGACCTGGCCCATACCGACGCCCACCGAGGCGCCGTCCTTGGCCAGCAGGATCGCGTTGGACTTGACGGCCCGGCAGGCCCGCCAGGCGAAGGCCAGCTCGGCCAGCTCGGCCGGGGAGAGCGCCTCGCCGGTGGCCAGCGTCCAGTTGGCCGGGTCGTCGCCCTCGGCGTGGATCCGGTCGGCCGCCTGGAGCAGCGCGCCACCGGAGATCGGGCGCACCTCCTGGCGGTTGGCCGGCGCCTCGGGGGCGAGCAGCACCCGGAGGTTCTTCTTGCGGGCCAGCACCTCGACGGCGCCGTCCTCGTACGCCGGGGCGACGACGACCTCGGTGAAGATCGGGGCGATCTGCTCGGCCAGCTCGACGGTGACCGGGCGGTTGACGGCGATCACGCCGCCGTACGCGGAGACCGGGTCGCACTCGTGCGCCTTGCGGTGCGCCTCGGCGACGTCCGCGCCGGTCGCGATGCCGCACGGGTTGGCGTGCTTGATGATCGCGACGGCCGGGGCCTCGTGGTCGTAGGCGGCGCGGCGGGCGGCGTCGGTGTCGACGTAGTTGTTGTACGACATCTCCTTGCCGTGCAGCTGCTCGGCGCCGGCCAGGCCGCCGGTGCCGTCGCTGTACATCGCGGCGCCCTGGTGCGGGTTCTCGCCGTAGCGCAGCACGCTCTGCCGCTCGTAGGAGGCGCCGAGGAAGGCCGGGAAGGCGGCGTCCTCGGTCTCCGTGTAGCCGGAGGTCTCGAACCAGTTGGCCACCGCGACGTCGTAGGCGGCGGTGTGCGCGAAGGCCTGGGCGGCCAGGCGCTTGCGGGTCAGCAGGTCGAAGCCGCCCTCCTGCGCCGCCTTCAGCACGTCCTCGTAGCGGGCCGGGTCCACCACGACGGCGACCGACGGGTGGTTCTTGGCGGCGGCGCGGACCATGCTCGGGCCGCCGATGTCGATCTGCTCGACGCACTCGTCCGGGGTGGCGCCGGAGGCGACCGTGGCCTTGAACGGGTAGAGGTTCACCACGACCAGGTCGAAGGGCTCGACGCCCAGCTCGGCCAGCTGCGCGCGGTGCGACTCCAGTCGCAGGTCGGCGAGCACGCCGGCGTGCACGCGGGGGTGCAGCGTCTTCACGCGCCCGTCCAGGCACTCCGGGAAGCCGGTCAGCTCGGAGACCTCGGTGACCGGCACGCCGGCGGCGGCGATCCGGCCGGCGGTGGAGCCGGTGGAGACGATGGCGACCCCGGCGGCGTGCAGGCCCTGGGCCAGCTCCTCCAGACCGGTCTTGTCGTACACGCTGATCAGCGCACGACGGATCGGTCGGGTGTTCTCGGAGACAGGGGGGGTGGTGGAGCTGGCACTCATGCCGGGATCCATACCTTTCGGTCCTCGATGCGGTGGCCCTCACGGGCCAGCCGGCCAACGATGTCGACGAGCAGCTTGCGCTCGACTGTCTTGATGCGCTCGTGCAGCGCTTCGCCGCCATCGGCGTGGTCGGCGTCGGTGACCTCCACGACGCCCTGCGCGATGATCGGCCCGGTGTCCACGCCGGCGTCGACCAGGTGGACGGTGCAGCCGGTGACCTTCACCCCGTACGCGAGGGCGTCGGTGACGCCGTGGGCGCCGGGGAAGGCGGGCAGCAGTGCGGGGTGGGTGTTGACGATCCGTCCGGCGAAGGCCGCGATGAACGCGGGGCCGAGGATCTTCATGAAGCCGGCGGTGACCACCAGGTCCGGCTGGTAGGCGGCGACGGAGGCGGTCAGCGCGCCGTCCCAGGCGGCCCGGTCGGGGAAGTCCTTCATCCGGTGGACGAAGGACGGCAGGCCCGCGCGCTCGGCCCGCTCCAGGCCCGCGATGCCGTCGCGGTCCGCGCCGACGGCGAGGATCTCGGCGCCGAAGGCCGGGTCGGCGGCGGCGTCGATCAGCGCCTGGAGGTTGGTGCCGGAGCCGGAGACCAGCACCACCAGACGGGCCGGTCCGGGCGTGCGGGGCGGGAAGAGCTGAGCGGGGGCGGCGGCCACTGCGCGATTCTCCGTAGGTTCGGGCGCCGCACGCTGGTACGTCCACCGGCGGTGGGGCCACTACGAACGGCAGGTCGAGCGAGGGGGAACACACGGGAAACCCACCGCGACGCGGGCCCCGGGAACCGATGTGAGCTGCTGACCGTCACCACGATAACGGCTGGTCGGACGGCCTCCGAAACGGCCCGAGGGCGCTACGCGCGTAGTTGAGACGGGGATCTCCTCGGTGCCGCGGGCCCGGGGATCCGGACGGGTCCGCGGCCCGCGACGGCAGGCCGCCGAAGGGCCCGCGCGCGACTGCGGGATCATAGGGTGCGCGGGGTACCCGTCGCACCGACCGAGAAGGAATGGCTGAACCATGAGCAGCGGTGACAGCACCGGCGAGCGCAATCCCTTCGCGCCGCCGCCGGCGGATGCCCCGGACCAGCCGTGGCAGCCGCGCAATCCCCGGCCCGACGGCTCGGAGAGCCCCGAGGACGGCGAGAACCCCGAGGAGCGCCCCCAGGTCCCGCCGCCGCACCCGTGGAGCTCCGGCTACCAGGGCGGCGGCTGGCAGCCCCGGCCGCCCGCCCCCCAGCAGCCCCGGCTCGACCCCGCCGACCCGGCCCAGCGCAAGGCCCGCAACGCGGCCCTGGCCGGCATGGCGGCGCTGGTCTGCGCGGTCGCCGGGATCTACTACGTGGCGCTGTTCCTCGGCGCGCTCGCCATCCTCTGGGGCGTCACCGCGATGCGCTCGCCCAGGCCGGCCGCCGCCACCACCGAGGGGGCCCCCGCCGCGGCCGGCCCCACGCCCAACCCGCTGACGCCGGCCGCGCTCGGCGGGGTGCTCACCGGCGCGATGACGGTGGTCTTCGTGGCCGGTGTGATCGGGCTCAGCCTGTACTACAACGACTACGTCACCTGCGTACGGGACTCCCTCACCTCCACCGGCGAGCAGAACTGCGACCGGCTGGCGCCCAAGTGGTACGTGGACATCGCCACCAAGGGCGACTAGGGTCTTTCTTTTGGATCAGCGGGCGGACCAGATGAAGATGCCGGCGATGTGGAGTCCGGCCCGGAAGACGGTGGCGGTCTTCTCGTAGCGGGTGGC
>NZ_JBITZW010000024.1:0-90295 GCF_044547105.1 Kitasatospora sp. NPDC052868
GCTACGAGAAGACCGCCACCGTCTTCCGGGCCGGACTCCACATCGCCGGCATCTTCATCTGGTCCGCCCGCTGATCCAAAAGAAAGACTCTAGGCGGCGAAGGCGACGGGGCGGCGCGGGGCGATCACCCGGCCGTCGGGCAGCAGTTCGCCGGTGTCCTCGAAGAGCAGGACGCCGTTGCAGAGCAGGCTCCAGCCCTGCTCCGGGTGGCAGGCCACCGGTACGGACGCCTCTCGGTCCTCGGACTCGGCCGACGGGCACTCAGGACGGTGCTGGCACATACGTACCCTCGCTTCGCTCTGCGATCCTCCCCGTGGTGCGGGTCGCCGCCGGGTGCCCCGTCGCGAGCCGCCGCGGTAGCCGGATCCTGTCCGGACGCAGGCCCAGGTGTGGACCGGCGCTCATGTGGGTAGGACAGGTGGTCCTTCCACGCTGGTTCCCAGTGTCGGCATCTGGAGACGCTCGCGCAGCAATTTGGTGACATGCGCCACAAGCCGCGGGCAGAGATCACCCGTTCAGGTGGCTTGAAGTCGAAACGGACACCGGACGGGCCATGGGGCGGCTGACCCGATGAGGTCATGCCCGATGGCCCGTCCGGGTAGGGCGGGTCGGGTGCGCGCGAAGCTGCGGACGGGGTGGGGTGTGCGCGGAGCTACCGGTGGCGCGGCCGGTCTCAGGAGAAGCCGAGCAGCAGGGGCTTGGCGAGCGGCGCCCGGGTGAGCATCGGCAGCAGGTCGGCGGCCGGGTAGGCGCGGTGCGCGGTGACCCCCAGCGGGGCCGGCGCCAGCGGGATCAGCAGGTCCGCGCCGGGGCCGCCGTCCGGGCTGTGAAGCCACAGGGCCGTCGCGTACTGGCCGGGGAAGGTCAGCAGTCTCGGCTGCTGGCGGGCCCGCGAGGACTGGGCGAGCTGCCAGGCCTGGCGCAGCGCCCGGACGGTGGAGTCCAGGTACGGCCCGGCGGTGAAGTGGGAGAAGGTGTGGCCCTCGGTGCCCTGCACCACCTCCGCCGCGGCGGCCACCTCGGCGCCGTCCTTGATCAGGAAGCGCCAGCCCGTCCGCCGGGCGGCCGAGAGCTCGGGGCGCGGCCCCTCCAGGACGTGGACGGCGAGTGGGTGTGCGGGCAGCAGCGGACCGATCGGATGGCGCAGCGCGGCGGCGGCGGGTTGGCGCAGCGCGGTCTCCGAGTCGAGTGCGGCCAGGACCGCGCGCAGGGCGCTCGGCGGGGGCTGGGGGGTCTGCAGAGTCATGGCGGGGTCGCCTCTCCGTGCGAGATCGGCGTGCGAGTGCGGCATACCGGCGTGGCGCGGTTTGTCTTCGGTGACGGGACCTGGCCGTGTCCGGTTGTGCATGATCGCGGTGCGGGTACGGCCGCTTCCGTCGACGAGGGTTTCGGAGCGGTAGCGGGCCGGCCTGAGCGCAGTGCGAATTCTACTCGAACAGGTGCGCAGGGTGACCTGTTTATCACAGGCGGTGGCGCCGGGCAAGTCGGCAGATGAGCTGAAAGACCATCAGTTTCCTTGCATTGCAAGCCGTTCGAAGCAATCGGGTATCGATCTTCGGGGTGGGCATGATGCTTGCACGGTCGGTCGGCCGGGCGGTCAGGAGGAGGGGACCATGGGCGAGAAGGTCGTGGCGACACGGGCGGACCTGTCGGACCGACAGCTGTACCGGCGCAAGCTGCAGTCCTGTCTCGACGCATTGGAGCGGATGCTGCGCGAGGAGCGTTTCGACCGGCCGAGGGCTGTGATGGGCCTGGAGATCGAGCTCAACCTGGCCGACGAGCAGGGCCTTCCGGTGATGCGCAACGCCCAGGTGCTCAGCGCCATCGGCTCCAGCGACTTCCAGACCGAGCTGGGCCAGTTCAACATCGAGGTCAACATCACCCCGCACCGGCTCTGCGGCCATGTGCTGGAGGAGCTGCGCGAGGAGATCGACACCGGGCTGCGCTACGCCGACCGCCAGGCGGCCGCGGCCGGGGCGCGGATCGTGATGGTCGGCATCCTGCCGACCCTGGAGCACGACCACACCGGGCTCGACTCGATGTCCCACAACCAGCGGTACAGCCTGCTCAGCGACCAGATCCTGGCGGCCCGCGGCGAGGACATCACGCTGGACATCGAGGGCGTCGAGCACCTCCAGCTGGAGTCGATCACCATGGTGGCCGAGGCCGCCGCGACCTCGCTGCAGCTGCACCTCCAGGTGACCCCCGAGCGGTTCTCCTCGGTGTGGAACGCGGCCCAGGCGATCTGCGGTCCGCAGCTCGCGCTCGGGGCCAACTCGCCCTTCCTGTTCGGCCGGGAGCTGTGGCGGGAGACCAGGCCGGTGCTGTTCCAACAGGCCTGCGACACCCGTTCGGCGGAGCTCAAAGCGCAGGGCGTGCGCCCGATCACCTGGTTCGGCGAGCGCTGGGTGGACTCCGCCTACGACCTGTTCGAGGAGAACCTGCGGTACTTCCCGGCGTTGCTGCCGATCTGTGACGACGAGGACCCGGTCAAGGTGCTCGCCTCCGGCGGAACCCCGAGGCTGGCCGAGATGCGGCTGCACAACGGCACCATCTACCGGTGGAACCGCCCGGTGTACGACGTCAGCGGCGGGGTGCCGCACCTGCGGGTGGAGAACCGGGCGCTGCCGGCCGGGCCGACCGTGGCCGACACGCTCGCCAACGCCGCCTTCTACTACGGGCTGGTCCGGGTGCTCGCCGAGCAGTCGAAGCCGATCTGGACCAGGCTGCCGTTCGAACGGGCCGAGGAGAACTTCCAGCAGGCCGCCCGGTACGGCATGGACGCCGTCTTCCAGTGGCCGCGGTCCGGCCGGGCCGGGCGCGGGGGCGGGACGGCCACCGTCTCGGCCGTCGACCTGGTGCTGAACGAGCTGCTGCCGATGGCCTACCAGGGCCTGGACGAGTGGGGCGTCGAGCCCGCCGACCGGGACCGCTACCTCGGCATCATCGAGCAGCGCTGCCTGCGCCGGGTCAACGGCGCCTCCTGGCAGAGCGCCACCTTCCACCGGCTGCGCGAGCAGTTCGGGATGGACCGGTCGGCCGCGCTGGCCGCGATGACCCGGCGGTACATCGAGTACATGCGGGCCGGGGAGCCGGTGCACACCTGGCCCGTGGGGTAGGGCGGCGGCCCGGCCCGGCCCGGCTTACCTCACCGGCCACCCGCACCGGCGCGGCGGGTGGCGACCGGTGGGCTCATCCGACCGGGCGCCCTCCTGTGGAAGGATGATCGCTCCGGCGGTCGGCCGACGGCCGGAGCGACGCCCGCCCGCTGGAGCAGCCCGTGACCACCGCCTCGACCGAACCGGGGACCGCTCAGCCCACCCGCCGGCTGCTCGGCGCGGAACTGCTGATCGTCCTCGGCCTCTCGCTCGGGGCCAGCGGCATCGGCGCGCTGATCAGCTTCGCCGGCTCGCTCACCGAACCGCTCAAGCTCGGCCAGCAGGTCGCCACCCTGAACGGCTCCCGGGCCCCCGGTCGGCCGTGGCTGGACCTCGCCTGGCAGCTCTACTACATCGGGCGCGGGCTGATGCCGGTCGCCCTGGTCGGCTACCTGCTGGTCCGCGAAGGCGTCTCGCTGCGCGTGCTGGGCTTCGACCTCGGGCAGAAGCTGCGCGACCTCGGGCGCGGAGCCGGCGTCGCCGCCGCGATCGGGGGCACCGGGCTGGCGCTCTACCTGGCCTCACAGGCGGCCGGCTACAACCTGACGGTGGCGCCCTCCGGGCTGCCCGACGTCTGGTGGCGGATCCCGGTGCTGCTCGCCTCCGCCTGGCAGAACGCCATCCTGGAGGAGGTCGTCGTCCTCGGGTACCTGCTGCGCAGGCTCGGGCAGCTGGGGTGGTCGTGGCCGGCGGCGCTGGTGGCGAGCTCGGTACTGCGCGGCTCGTACCACCTGTACCAGGGGGTCGGCGGGCTGGTCGGCAACATGGTGATGGGCGTGGTCTTCTGCCTGCTCTACCGGCGGTGGGGGCGGGTGATGCCGCTGGTGGTGGCGCACGCGCTGATCGACACGGTGGCCTTCGTCGGGTACGCGCTGTTGGCCGGGCACGTCAGCTGGCTGCCCACGGGCTGAGCGGCGGCCGGAAGGCCGACGGGCGCGGGGGCCGGGCGAGCAGGCGGTCCACGTGCCGGCGTTCGAGGCCCTGGCCCGGGTCGATCGGCAGCAGGAGGGGGCGCTCGGCGCCGCGCCGGGAGCTATGCGGCAGTCGCGGCGGCGGGTTCGGCGGGTTGTGGCTCGGGGGTGTCGGGGTTGCGTCGGGGGAGGCGGCGGACCTGTGGCTCCAGCAGGACCAGCGCACTCAGCAGCAGGCAGATCACCGCACAGGCCCAGAGCGCACCGGAGAGCCCGAGGGCGGTGGCGGCCGGGCCGGCCAGGGCGGTGCCGACCGGTGCGAGGGAGAGCGAGCCGAGGTGGTCGTAGGCGGCGACCCGGGAGAACATCTCGGCCGGGATCTCCTGCTGGAGGGCGATCATCCAGTTGACGCCGAACACCGTGACGCCGGCTCCGGAGAGGAACATCGCGGCCGCCAGGACCGGCAGCGGCGCCGCCGCGGCCAGTGCCACCGCGGGCAGTCCGAACAGGAAGACGCCGTAGTTGCCGACCAGCAGGATCCGGCGCGGCTGCCAGCGGACCATCAGCACGCCGGTGACCACCAGGCCGACCCCGTAGGCCGACATCGCCAGGCCCCAGTCGCGGGCCCCGCCGAGCCGCTGCTCGGCGACGATCGGCCCGTACACCGCCTCGACCGCGCTGATGCACGCCACCAGGACGGAGAACTGCAGCACGATCACCCAGAGCCAGCGCCGGGAGGCGAACTCCCGCCAGCCCTCGCGCAGATCGCGCAGCATGCCGCCGCCGCCCCCGCTGGCGGGCGCCGCCTCGGCCTCCAGGAAGAACCGCAGCCCGGCGGCGAGCACGAAGCAGGCCGCGTCGACGGCGAGCACCCAGCCGGGGCCGACGACGGCGGTCAGCGCGCCGCCGAGGGCGGCGCCGCCGATCTGGGAGGCGTTCAGCCCCATCCGGAACACCGAGAAGGCCCGCGCGGCGTGCTCCTTGGCCACGTTCTGCATCAGCATGCCCTCGGCGGCGGGGGCGTAGAACGCGTGGCCCGCGCCGCCGGCGGCGGAAAGCAGCAGCAGCTGCCAGAGCTCGGCGTGCCCGCCGAGGACGAGGGCGGCCAGGACGGCCTGGGAGAGCGCGTTGAACAGGTTGGCGGCCACCATCACGTGGTGGCGCGGCAGCCGGTCGGCGAGCGCCCCGCCGACCATCAGCAGCAGCACGGTGGGGACCAGCCGGGCGGCGGTGACATAGCCGACCTCGGCCGTCGAGCCGCCGTTCTCCAGGACGGCGAAGGCGGTGGCGATGGGGGCGCCGGCGTTGCCGAGCCCGCTGATCACGGTGGCCGCGGTCTGGATGCGGTAGTTGCGTCCGGCCCAGGCGAATCGGCTGCGGGGTGGGGGTTGGCTGCGCACCTGGTGACTATGCCGGGGGAGCTGACAGCTGTCCAGCGGATTTACGGTCCTGACGCGGCGGCACGGGGGTTCAGCCGAGGTGGCCCCAGAGGAAGCTGAGGGTGCGGCGCCAGGCGATCTTGGCCTGTAGCGGGTCGTAGCCGCCGAGCAGGTTCTCGTCGTTCATGAAGGCGTGCCCGGCCGGGTAGAAGTGGATCTCGGGGCGGACGTCGGTGGCCTCGCCGATCCGGATCGCGGCCTCGTCCACGGCCTCCATCGGGATCGAGCGGTCGTGCTCGCCGTAGTGGCCGAGGACGTGTGCGGTCAGGCCCCGGTAGTCGAAGCCGGGGTCGGGCGGCAGCCCGTAGAACGGGACCACGGCGGCCACCCGGTCGCCCTCCTGGGCGGCGAGCAGCAGGGCGAAGCCGCCGCCCATGCAGAACCCGACCACGCCGACCGCGTCCCCGACCACGCCGTCCAGGCCGAGCAGGTGGTCGACGGCGCCGCGCAGGTCCACCACCGCCCGTTCGACCGGCAGCTCCCGCTTCAGCCGGGCCGCCTCGGCGGGGTCGTGGGTGGTGGCGCCGCCGAACAGGTCGGGGGCGAGGACGGTGAAGCCCTCGGCGGCGAAGCGGTCCGCCATGGCGGCGACGTGCGAGGTGAGCCCCCACCACTCCTGGACCAGCAGCAGGCCGGGACCGACGCCCTGCGGCGGGCGGGCGAGGTAGCCGTGGGCCTCGCGCCCGTTGCCGGGGAAGGTGACGTTCTGTCGGGAGCCGCCCTGGTCCGGCATGGCTTCCTCTCGGTGGGACGGGCCGCGCACGGCGGCGTGGACGGCTGCGACGCCGGGAGGCCGGAACGGCCGGGGAGTGCCGGCAGAGCCCCGCCTGGTCCGACGCGGCTCCGCGAACTCGCCCTAGGGCCTCTCTTATGGATCATGCCGGGCGCACGACGCCGGAGCACGCACCTCGCTGCGTTGTCGTCGGTTGCCGATGGCCCCCAGCCTTCGGCCGGGAGGTGCCCCCACCGCATGGACGCCCTCCTCCGCCTTGCGATGCACGCACTCCAACGCCGCGCGCTGATCCGACCTGATCCATAAGAGAGGCCCTATCCCATCTCCTCCAGGGCGCGGCCCTTGGTCTCCTTGATACAGAAGGCCACGAACGGGATGGAGAGCAGCGCGAAAACGGCGTAGATGACGTAGGTGGCCGACAGGTTCCAGTCGGCGAGGTCGGGGAAGCTGACGGTGATCGCCCAGTTGGCGATCCACTGGGCGGAGGCGGCGACGGACAGGGCGAGGGCCCGGATCCGGTTGGGGAACATCTCGCCGAGCAGGACCCAGACCACCACGCCCCAGGAGAAGGCGAAGCAGAACACGAACACGTGCGCCGCGACCAGGGCCACCGTGGCGTAGGTGTCGTCGAGGGTGGCGCTGTCGCCGGTGCCCTGCCGGAACGAGAAGGCCCAGGCGGCGGTGCCGAGGGCCAGGGCCATGCCGGCCGAGCCGGCCAGCGCGAGCGGCTTGCGGCCGATCCGGTCGACCAGCGCCATCGCGATCACCGTGCCGATCACGTTGACGATCGAGGTGGAGAGGCTGATCAGCAGCGAGTTGGCCTCGTTGATGCCGACGGACTGCCAGAGGAAGGAGGAGTAGTAGAAGATCACGTTGATGCCGACGAACTGCTGGAACACCGAGGCCCCGATGCCCACCCAGACGATCGGCAGCAGGCCGAACCGCCCGCCCAGCAGGTCCTTCAGCCGGGGTTTGTGGGTGGACTCCAGCACCGCCCGGATCTCGGCCACCCGGGCGTCCAGGTCGACGCCCTCGCCCTCCACCTCCAGCAGCACCTTGCGGGCCTGCTCCTCGCGCCGGTCGGCGATCAGATAGCGCGGGGACTCCGGGATGGCCAGCGCCATCAACCCGTACACCAGTGCCGGGATGGTCTCCACGCCGAGCATCCACTGCCAGGCCTGGATGCCGCCCAGGTGGCCGGTGGACTCGCCGCCGGCCGCCTGGTTGAGCGCCCAGTTGGCGAGCTGGGAGACGGTGATGCCGAGCACGATCGCCATCTGCTGGAAGGAGGCCAGCCGGCCCCGGTAGGCGGTGGGCGCGACCTCGGCGATGTAGGTGGGCGCGATCACCGAGGCGATGCCGATCGCGACGCCACCCACCACCCGCCAGGTGGCGAGCAGTTGGATGGTCGGCGGGAACATCGAGCCGATGCCGCTGATCGCGAACAGGGTGGCGGCGAGCAGCATGGTGCGGACCCGGCCGAGGTGGTCGGCGAGCCGACCGGCGGCGACCGCGCCGCCCGCCGAGCCGAGCAGCGCGATCGCGACCACGAAGGCCGTCTCGCCGTTTCCCACCTCGAAGTGCTTCTGGATGCCCGTCACCGCACCGTTGATCACCGCGCTGTCGTAGCCGAACAGGAACCCGCCCATCGCGGCCGCGGCGGAGATGAACACGACGTGCCCCAGGTGGGCCTCGCCGGCGGCCTGATGGCTCGGGACTGTCGACACACGCGCTCCCCGGGGTGGACGGGCCCGCCGGCACGGCCGAGTGGGCAGGGTTCGTCTCACATTCGATCAGCGCTCCGGGCGGTTCGCCCGGTGGCCCCGCCGTTCGGGGGATCAGCGCCCTTGTGTGCGGCGCGCGTTGCGGCGCAGCAGCTGGGTGCGGGCGCCGGCGTCGAGGCCGTGGTCACGCTCGGCGAGGCGGTCGGCGATGGCCTGCTGGTCGGCGGCGGGCTTCTTGTCGTCGTACTTGAACTTGGCGCGGACCTCGCGGACCGTCAGCCGCAGTCCGCGCAGGCCGGGGAGCAGCTTGCCGAACGGGCCGGTGCCCGGGGTGACCCGGGTGTCCGGGGTCTCGGGCTGGAAGTGGGCGAGCTGCCGGTTGAGGATCTCGGCCTTCTCGGCCGCGCCGTCGACGATCTCGGCCGTGCAGGAGAACTGGACGGAGGTGTAGTAGCTGGTGGGGGTGCCGGGCTCGCCGCGCCAGTGGCCGGGCGCGAACACGTAGTCGTCCGTCACCGCGAGGGTGACCTCGGGGTCGGCGCGGACGGCGGCGAACAGCGGGTTCGGCGCGGCCAGGTGGAGCAGGATCTCGCCCTGCTCGGCGTCCAGCAGGAAGTGGGTGGGGACGAGGACCGGGCCCCGCCCGGGCAGGCCGTTGGCGGCGAGCAGGCCGAAGTCGCGGCCCTGCGCCAGCCAGGCGCGCCACTCGGCCTCGTCCCCGCGGTCCCAGGAGCGGATCAGCATCGGGCGGCCCTCAGCCGGTGAGGTCGCGCAGGTGCGCGGGGAGCGGCACGGTGGTGGACGGGTGCGGCTCGGGGGCGCCGTACCGGGTGGCGACCGGCACCACGCCGGCCCAGTGCGGCAGGTCGAGGTCGGCCTCGTCGTCGTCGGCGCCGTCGGACCGGGTCTTGGCGGACACCTCGTCCAGCTCCAGGCGGATGACGGCGGTGGCGGCGAGCTCCTTGGCGTTGGCCGGGCGGACCTCGGCCGAGCGGCCGGGGACGGCGTGGTCCACCAGCGCGTCCAGGGCGACGGTCAGCTCCTCGGGGTCGGTGACCTGGTGGGCGGTGCCGTGCGCCACCACCGAGCGGAAGTTGACGGAGTGGTTGAACGCCGACTTGGTCAGCACCAGGCCGTCGACCAGGGTGACGGTGACGCAGACCGGCATGCCCTGCTCGCCGGAGGCCGCGCGCAGCGGGCGGCTGCCGGTGGAGCCGTGGATGTACAGGCGGCTGCCGACCCGGGCGTAGATGGTCGGCAGGACGACGGGCGCGCCGTCGGCTATGAAGCCCAGGTGGCACACCCAGGAGCTGTCGAGGACGGCGTGGATCGCCTCCTGCTCCCAGGTGGCGCGGTCCTTGTAGCGGGTCGGGGTGGTGCGAGCGGTGCGAGCGTAGGCCGGGGTGCCGCCAGACATGACAACCTCTATGTACTAGTGCATAATCTGTTTTGTGCTAGGAGACTATCCGATCAAGGGGCGGCGCGCCAGCGATATCGCGGCCGACGTCGAGCAGGGCGTCAGCAGCGGACGGCTCGCGCCCGGCACCCCGCTGCCACCGCTGCGCGACCTCGCCGCCGAGCTCGGCGTGAACCCCAACACCGTCGCCGCGGCCTACCGGCTGCTGCGCGACCGGGGCGTGATCGAGACGGCCGGCCGCAAGGGCAGCCGGATCCGGCCCCGGCCCGCGCACACCCCCCGCGACCAGATCCGCCTGCCCGTGCCCCCGCACGCCCGCGACCTCTCCGACGGCAACCCCGACCCGGCGCTGCTGCCCGACCTCACCCCGGCCCTCGCCGCGGCCGCCGACGCCGCCCGGCGCGACCCGGTCCTCTACGGCCGGCCGGCCGCCGACCCCGGGCTGCTCGCCCTCGCCCGCGCGGCCTTCCGCGCCGACGGGCTGCCGGACGGGCCGGTCGCCATCGCCTCCGGCTCACTCGACACGATCGAGCGGATCCTGGCCGCCCGGCTGCGCCCCGGCGACGCCGTCGCGGTCGAGGACCCGGGCTGGGGCAGTCTGCTGGACCTGCTGCCGGCGAAGGGGCTGAGGCCGGCCCCCGTCCGGCTGGACGACGAAGGTCCGCTGCCCGAGGCCCTCGACGGGGCGCTGGCCGGCGGGGCGCGGGCGGTGGTCGTCACCAGCCGGGCGCAGAACCCGACCGGGGCCGCGCTCACCCCGGGCCGGGCGGCCGCGCTGCGCGAGGTGCTGGCCCGCTACCCCGAGGTGCTGCTGATCGAGGACGACCACGGGTACGGCATCGTCGACCAGGCGTACCACCCGCTGGTCGGGGCCGCCTCGGAGCGGTGGGCGGTGGTGCGCTCGGCCGCCAAGGCCTACGGGCCGGACCTGCGGCTCTCGGTCGCGGTCGGGGACGCCGACACCATGGGTCGGGTGCTGGGCGGCCAGCGGCTCGGCGCGGGCTGGGTCAGCCACCTGCTCCAGCAGACCGTGGCCGAGCTGTGGCGCACCGACGCGGCGCCGCCCGCCCGGGTGGCGGCCGCCTACCGGGAGCGCCGGGACGCGCTGCTCGCGGAGCTGGCCGCGCGCGGCATCGAGGCGCACGGCGCCAGCGGGCTGAACGTCTGGCTGTCCGTCCCGGACGAGACCACCGCGCTGGCCGCCCTGGTGCAGCGCGGTTGGGTGGCGGCGCCGGGCGCCCGCTACCGGCTGGACGCCCCGGCGGGGATGCGGATCACCACGGCCCGGCTCGACCCGGCCGACGCACGACGGCTGGCCGACGATCTTGCGGCCGTGCTGGGAACTTCCGGGGCCGGGACGCGACTGATCTGAACCGACCGGTAACACAGCGAGAAACCTGGTGCAGATACCTAGCGGTAACAAGCGCGGGCATGTCATCTTCATCGCGCCACCGGCCGGCGGCCTACCCTCACCGACGCGTCTCCCCGCCCCCACAGCGCGGGCGAGACCGACCGCAGGAGTTCCGCCGTGCCCGAAAACAGTTCGAGCATCATCAGCAGGACCACCCGCTTCAGACGGCGCCTGTTCGCCGCGCTTCTGGCACTTCCGCTCGGAGCCGCCGGCCTGGTCGCCGGCACCGCGGCGCCGGCCAGTGCCGCCGGCACCGGCCCGACCGCCAGCGTCTCGCTCGGGGACAGCTACATCTCCGGTGAGGCCGGCCGCTGGAAGGGCAACTCCGTTGCCACCAGCGGCAGCCGGGCCGGCACCGACCGGGCCTGGACCGGCAGTGCGTACGACCCGAGCCGGGTCTACGGCGGCACGTACACGAGCGGGTGCGACCGCTCGGACGTCGCCGAGGTGCGCAGTGCGCCGACCGTGGCGCAGACCCAGATCAACCTGGCCTGCTCCGGCGCCGTCGCCGCCAACGTCTTCCGGGCCTCCAACGGCGGCAAGTCGTTCAAGGGCGAGGCCCCGCAGGCCGACCAGCTGGCGGCCGTCGCCGCGCAGAACAACGTCAAGCTGATCACGCTGTCCATCGGCGGCAACGACCTCGGCTTCGCGGACGTGATCCAGGCCTGTGTCACGGACTACCTGGTCTGGTACTCGTACTGCCACGACGACCAGCAGGACGCCGTCGAGGCCAAGCTGCCCGGTGCGATGGCCGGTGTCGGCAAGGCGATCGACGAGATCCGGGCGGTGATGTCCACCGCGGGCTACGCGTCCGGCGACTACCGGATCGTGCTGCAGTCCTACCCGTCGCCGATCCCGCGCAGCGCCGAGATGCGCTACCCGGAGAGCGGCTGGAGCCGGGCCGACACCGGCGGCTGTCCGTTCTGGAACGACGACGCGGACTGGGCGCGCGACACCCTGGTGCCGCGGATCTCCGGCGCCCTGGCGGGCGTCGCGGCCTCGAAGGGCGTGCAGTTCCTGGATCTCGGCGACATGCTCCAGGGGCGCGAGGTCTGCTCCAAGGCCACCCGGCAGGCCGGCTCGACCAGCGCGCCGTCCGCCACCACCAGCGAGTGGGCGCGGTTCGTCGACGCCGGGCTGAGCGCCTCGCAGGGCACCGTCCAGGAGTCGATGCACCCCAACTACTACGGCCAGCAGGCCCTCGGGCGCTGCCTGACCCTGCTGTACGCGAAGCCGGGCGGCAACTACTCCTGCCGCAACACGGCGGGCCAGGACGCCAACGGGATGTACCTGTCCGCGAAGTAGCGGACACGCCGGTGCCCCCCGCCCTTGGGCGGGGGGCACCGGCGCCGGCGGATCAGCCCTTGGCGAGCAGTGCCTGGGCGTGCGCGCGGACCTGATCCTTCGTCAGATAGGCGTCGGTGTACTCGAAGTCGCGCAGTCGGGCGGGCTGGCGGGCGAGGAACCCGGTCCGGACGAAGTCGTCCCCGGCGGCGGCGTTCAGCAGCCAGTTGGCGCCGACCCGGAACTTGGCGACGTTGGTGCGCATCGCCATCAGGTGGTAGCCGCGGGCCACCACCTGGGCCGGTACGCCCTTGAGCTCCACGCCGATCGGCTTGGACACCGCGTCCTTGCCGCCGAGGTCGACCACCAGGCCCAAGTCCCTGTGGTAGTAGGGCTCCAGGGGCTGGTTGCGGAGCGCGGCGATCACGTTGTGCGCCACCGCGCGGCCCTGGCGGGCGGAGTGCTGGGCGGTCGGCGGGCAGACCGCGCCGTCGCCCTTGGCGAGGTCCGGTACCGCGGCCGCGTCGCCGAGCGCGAACACGCCCTCGAACTGCGGGACCCGCATCTCCGCCGTCACCGCGATCCGGCCGCGCACCGTCTCCGCGTCCAGCGTGCCGATCAGCGGGCTGGCGGCCACGCCGGCCGTCCAGATCAGCGTCCGGCAGGGCAGCACCCGGCCGTCGGTGAACTTGACCGACTCGGCGCCCACTTCGGCCACCGAGACGCCGAGCGAGACCTCGATGCCGCGCTCGCGCAGCACCTCCAGCGCGGTCTGGCCGAGCGAGTCGCCCAGTTCGGGCATCAGCTTCGGGGCGATGTCGATCAGGTGCCACTTGATCTGCCGGGCGTCCAGCCGCGGGTAGCGCTTGGCGGCCGCGGTGGTCAGCCGCTGCAGACAGGCCGCCGTCTCGGTGCCCGCGTAGCCGCCGCCGACCACCACGAACTGCAGCCGGGACTCCCGCTCGTGCTGGTCCAGGGTGGCGGAGGCCAGGTCGAGTTGGGCGATCACATGGTCGCGGACGTAGGTCGCCTCGGCGAGCGTCTTCATGCCGCGCGCGTAGTCCGTCAGACCCGGGATGTCGAAGGTGCGGGTCACGCTGCCGGGGGCCAGGACGAGGTAGTCGTACTTCTGCGCCACCACCTCGTCGGTGATCTTGCGGACCACGCAGACCTTGGAGCGCGGGTCGACGCCGATCGCACCGCCCGGCACGATGTGCGTGCGGCGCAGCGTGCGGCGCAGCGAGACCGCCACCGACTGCGGGGTCAGCACCCCGGCCGCCACGTGTGGCAGCAGCGGCAGGTAGAGCTGGTAGCTGAACGGCGTGACCAGCGAGATCTCCGCCTCCGAGGGCGTGAGCTTGCGTTCGAGCCGGCGAGCGCACTCCAGTCCGGCGAAGCCGCCGCCCACGATCAGGATCCGAGGTCGTTCCATCGTTCATCCCTTACAGTGCAGGTCGTACCGTGCAGGGTCCGAGGTCACTATCTGCGCGACTACTGCCCGCCACACTCGCACGGAGCAGCAGGCGCTGCCACCGGGGCGGCGCGGATGGCGCACGGCGGTGCGGACACCGGGCCCCGGGAGGCGGTGGGGCGCACCCGCCTCGTGCATATGCCCGATAGGCTGTCGGGCGTGCTCCCCGAGGTGACGGCGGTCCGCTATGTGACGCCACTGCGAGAAGGCGGCTCGATGCCGGGCCTGGTCGAGGCCGACGACCGGCGGCTGTACGCGCTGAAATGGGTCGGCGCGGCGCAGGGCCGCAAGGCACTGGTCGCGGAGGTGCTGGCCGGTGAGATCGGCCGCAGGCTCGGCCTGCCGGTGCCCGAACTCGTCACCGTCGACCTGGATCCGGTGCTCGCCCGCAGCGAGCCGGACCAGCAGGTCCAGGGCCAGATGCGGGCCAGTGGCGGCCTCAACCTGGGCATGGCCTTCGTCAGCGGCGCGCTCAACTTCGACCCGCTCTGCTTCGAGGTGGACTCCGGTCTGGCCGGGCAGGTGCTCTGGTTCGACGCGCTGATCGGGAACGTCGACCGCTCCTGGCGCAATCCCAACCTGCTGGTGGCCACCGGCGGGCTGCGGCTGATCGACCACGGCGCCAGCCTGATCTTCCATCACCACTGGGCCGGTGCGGCCGCCTGGACCCGCCGCCCGTACGACGCCTCCGACCACGCCCTGCTGCGGGCCGAACCGGACCTGGTGGCGGCGGACAAGGAGCTCGCCCCGCTCGCGGAGGCGGCCGTCGAGCAGGCCGTGGCGCTGATCCCCGACGTGTGGCTGGCGGACGAGCCCGGGTTCGACTCGCCCGAGGCGGTGCGCGCCGCGTACCGCGCCCAGTTGACCGAGCGACTGGCCGGTCCGCGTGACTGGCTGCCGGAGGTGCCCGCATGACCGAGCCCGTCGAGGCCGTGCACGAGGCCGGGCAGGCCGTTCAGGCCGGGTTCTCCGGCGGGTCGGCCGCCGTCGAGCTGCACGACTACGAGTACGCGGTGATCCGGGCGGTGCCCAGGGTCGAGCGCGGCGAGTGCGTCAACGTCGGCGTGCTGCTGTACTGCCGCCAGCACGGGCACCTGGCCGCCCGGACGCACCTGGACCAGGGGCGGCTGCTGGCGCTGGACCCGGTGGCGGACGTCGCCGGGGTGCGGCGGGCGCTGCACGGGATCGAGGCGGTCTGCGTCGGCGGGCCGCAGGCCGGTCCGGCGGCGGCCGACAGCCCGGGGCAGCGGTTCCGGTGGCTGACGGCGCCGCGCAGTGCGATCGTCCAGCCCGGGCCGGTGCACACCGGGCTGACCGCGGACCCGGAGGCGGAGCTGCGGCGGCTCTTCGACCAGCTGGTGCTCTGATCCCGCCGGGCGCGAGGGGGCGGCCCCTGCGCCGCTCGGCGCGGGCCGGGGGCCCGGTGGTGTGGGGCTGTGCGGGACCGACCGGTTGGTGATCGGACATTTGCCGTGGTCAAAGCTTGAGTTGCTGAAGGACTCGGCCGTACGCTTGCCCCATGGGTTCGACAGCGACGACGACCGTACCGACCAACGCCGAGTTGATGGAGGCGCTGGCCGCCGTCGGCGCCGCCTACTTCCAGGACTTCGCGGCGGCCGCGGCCCGGCACGGGCTCTCCTCCTCGCAGGCCAAGGCGCTGGGCGCGGTGCAGGAGCCGGTGCCGATGCGCGCGCTGGCCGGGCGGCTCGGCTGTGACGCCTCCAACGTGACGGGGATCGTCGACCGGCTGGAGTCGCTGCGGCTGGCCAACCGGGAGGCGGCGGCGGGCGACCGCCGGGTCAAGATCGTGGTGATCACCGAGCAGGGCCGGGAGATCCTGGGGCTGATCCGCGGCGAGATGGGCCGGACACACCAGGCCTTCGAGGCGATGAGCGACGAGCAGCGGGTGGCGCTGCACTCGATCTGCACGCAGGTGCTGCCGGTGCTGAGCGGCCGGATGCCGGCCGCGGCGCCGACGGCCTAGCCCGGGCGTCGGCCCGCGGGCGGGGGCTTGAAGCCGGGCGCGGTCATCCGCTGCCGTTCCGGCTGACCTCGGCTGTTAGGCTTGCGAAGCGTGAGCGCGAAGCCCCTGATCCCCAATGTCCTGGCCTCCCGGTACGCCTCGGCGACCCTGGCCCAGCTGTGGTCCCCCGAGCACAAGGTGGTCCTGGAGCGCCACCTGTGGCTCGCCGTCCTGAAGGCCCAGCAGGACCTCGGTGTCGAGGTGCCCGCCACCGCCGTCGCCGACTACGAGCGGGTCCTCGACCAGGTCGACCTCGACTCGATCGCAGCCCGTGAGCGGATCACCCGCCACGACGTGAAGGCCCGGATCGAGGAGTTCAGCGACCTCGCCGGCCACGAGCAGATCCACAAGGGCATGACGTCCCGGGACCTCACCGAGAACGTCGAGCAGCTGCAGATCCGCCAGTCCCTGGAGCACGTGCGCGACCGCACGGTCGCCGTGCTGGTGCGCCTGGGCCGGCTCTCCGCCCAGCACGCCGAGCTGGTCATGGCCGGCCGCTCGCACAACGTGGCCGCCCAGGCCACCACCCTCGGCAAGCGTTTCGCGACCGTCGCCGACGAGCTGCTGGTCGCGTTCAACCGCCTCGAGGAGCTGATCGCCCGCTACCCGCTGCGCGGGATCAAGGGCCCGGTCGGCACCGCCCAGGACATGCTGGACCTGCTCGGCGGCGACACCGACAAGCTCGCCGAGCTGGAGCGCCGGGTGGCCGGCCACCTGGGCTTCGACAACGTGCTCACCAGCGTCGGCCAGGTCTACCCGCGCTCGCTGGACTTCGAGGTGCTCACCGCACTCGTCCAGCTCTCCGCCGCGCCCTCCAGCCTGGCCAAGACCATCCGGCTGATGGCCGGCCACGAGCTGGTCACCGAGGGTTTCAAGGAGGGCCAGGTCGGCTCCTCCGCGATGCCGCACAAGATGAACACCCGCTCCTGCGAGCGCGTCAACGGCCTGGCCGTCATCCTGCGGGGCTACGCCTCGATGACCGCCGAGCTCGGCGGCGACCAGTGGAACGAGGGCGACGTCTCCTGCTCGGTGGTCCGCCGGGTCGCGCTGCCGGACGCGTTCTTCGCGTTCGACGGCCTGCTGGAGACCTTCCTGACCGTCCTCGACGAGTTCGGTGCCTTCCCCGCCGTGATCGAGGCCGAGCTGGACCGCTACCTGCCGTTCCTCGCCACCACCAAGGTGCTGATGGGCGCGGTGCGGGCGGGCGTCGGCCGGGAGACCGGGCACGAGGTCATCAAGGAGCACGCCGTCGCCTCCGCGCTGGCGATGCGGGCCGGTGCGCGGGAGAACGAGCTGCTGGACCGGCTCGCCGCCGACGAGCGGATCCCGCTGGACCGGGCCGCGCTGGACGCGCTGCTCGCCGACCGGCTGTCCTTCACCGGTGCGGCCGGCGCCCAGGTCGCCGAGGTGGTCCGCCGGATCGAGGCCGTCGCGGCCGCGTACCCCGAGGCCGCCAAGTACGCCCCGGGTGACATTCTCTGACGAGTCGTCAGCCTGTTGAAGGCCCCGTCGCCGATCCGGTGGCGGGGCCTTCGCCGTGCCGCGTCGCGAGGTGGCCGGGGTCCAGCGGCGGGCCGTTGGTGCCGCAGGTCCACTGGCAGTCCGGCTCGGCCACCGGGTGGTCCTCGGCGGCCAGCACGTTGCCCCGGACGGAGGTGAAGGCCACCACCGCGCCGGCGACCAGCAGTCCGGCGCAGATCAGCATCGCGGTGTGGAAGGCCGAGTCCACCGAGGCGGGCACCTGGTAGGCGTCGCCGCTCAGGCCGGCCAGCGCCGGCAGGGCGGCGACCGCGAGCAGGCCGGCCGCGCGGGCGGCGGCGTTGTTGACCCCGCTGGCGATGCCCGCGTGGCGGACCTCCACCGCGGCCAGCACGGTGGCGGTCAGCGGTGCCACCAGCAGCACCATCCCGCAGCCCATCACGGTGACGGCGGGCAGGACGTCCGCCCAGTAGGAGGCGTCCGGCCCGATCCGCAGCATCATCAGCACGCCGGCCGCGCAGAGCAGCGGGCCGAGGGTGAGCGGCAGTCGCGGTCCGATCCGCTTGCCCAGCCGGCCGGCGCGGGCGGACAGCGCCAGCATCAGCACGGTGATCGGCACCAGGGCCAGCCCGGAGACCAGGGGGGAGAACCCCGAGACGATCTGCAGCTGCACGACCAGCAGGAAGAAGACGCCGCTGAAGGCCGCGTACACGCAGAGGGTGACCAGGTTGACGGCGGTGAACAGCCGGGAGGAGAAGAGGCCGAGCGGCAGCATCGGCTCCGCGGTGCGGCGCTCCACGGTGACGAAGGCCGCGCCGAGGGCGAGGCCGGCCGCGCCGGTCACCCAGACCCCGGGGGAGAGGCCGCCGCCCGCCGCCGTCAGCGCATAGGTGATCGCGCCGAGGGCGAGCGCGGCGAGTGCGGCGCCGAGCACGTCGAACCGCCCGGTGGCGCTCTCGTCCCGGCTCTCCGGGACGTGCCGGGACGCGACCGCGACCACCAGGACGGCGAGCGGCACGTTCAGCAGGAAGATCCACCGCCAGCCCGGGCCGTCTACCAGCCAGCCGCCGAGGAAGGGCCCGATCGCGGCCGACACCCCGCCGAGGCCGGACCAGAGGCCGACCGCGGCCGAGCGGTCGTCCGGGTGGAAGACGGCCTGAAGCATCGCCAGCGAGCCGGGGGTGAGCAGCGCTCCGCCGACGCCCTGGACGGCCCGGGCCGCGATCAGCACCCCGATGGTGGGCGCGGCGGCGCAGGCCGCGGAGGCGAGCGCGAACCAGACCACGCCGAGCAGGAAGACCCGGCGCCGCCCGTAGCGGTCGCCGAGCGCTCCGCCGAGCAGGATCAGCCCGGCCAGGGTGAGCAGATAGGCGTTGAGGGTCCATTGCAGTGCGGCGAGCGGGGCACCGAGATCGGTGCCGATCCGGGGCAGGGCGACGTTCACCACCGTGCCGTCGAGCATCGCCATGCTGGAGCCGAGCACGGTCGCCAGTAGTACCCAGCGGCCCTGCGCGGTGCCCAGGCGCAGGGTGCCGGCCTCGGAGGTGGCCACGGCCTGATCGTGCGCCCCCGGGGGTCGACGTGACAAGGGTCACCGGCGGTGTGTCGGTGGATGGCTTTCCGTACTTGATCGCATGCGCACCGGTCATGAAATGGACGGAACGTGGTCGAACGATCGCGCACGGTCAATGGATTGTGTGCGCACCGCGTAGCCGATCATTCGGAGCGTCACGGTGCCCCGGGCTTTTGTTGCGGGTTCAAGAGATCGACATTGCTTCACCCGGACGGATGGGTTTTAGTTCAGCGACCGCCCGGCATTAGCCCGGGTGGCCACCGGGTGGAACGCCTAGTCCTGCCGCTGCCCGGTGGTACGAACTGAACTCTGTTCGGCAGGAGCGGGGGACCCAAAGGTAAGTCGCCGGACCGGAATTCACGGTCCGGCTTGGGGTGAAGCCGCATATGCGGCCGGGCAACTCCAGCCCGAACCCGACAGCTCACCTCGCAGGCGTCGGAGAGGAAATACCCCATGCCCGCACAGGCTCGTCGTATCGCCCTGCCCCGCGCCGCCCGCATCGGTATCGCCACTGCCGTCACCGGCGCCGCGTTCGCCCTCCCGCTGGTGACCACCATCAGCGCCCAGGCCCACACCGCCCCTGCCGCCAAGGCCGGGCAGACCAGCACCTGGACCGGCGCCACCAGCGTCGACGCCACCCCGGCCGCGGCTCCGGCCGCCGCCGAGCAGGCCGCCCCGGCTGCGGCTCCGGCCGCCGCCCCGGTCGACCAGAGCTACAAGGTCGTCGGCGGGGACACCCTGTCGAAGATCGCCGCCGCCAAGAACGTCGAGGGCGGCTGGCAGGCGCTCTACGACCACAACCGCTCGGTCATCGGCGGCAACCCGAACCTGATCTTCCCCGGTCAGCAGCTCGCGCTTGCCGCCAAGGCCGCTGCCGCTCCGGCCGCCGCCGAGGCCGCCAAGCCGGCCGCCCCCGCCGCGAAGCCGCAGGCCTCGCAGGACTCGGTCAAGCCGGCCGCGAAGCCCGCCGCCCCGAAGCCGGTCCAGGCTGCCAAGCCGGCCCAGGCCCCGGCCACCAAGCCGGCCGCCCCCGCCGCGAAGCCGGCCGCCCCGGCCGCCACCCCGGCCCCGGCCGCCGTCGCCAGCACCTCGGGCTACGTCTCCCCGGTCGCCAACCCGAAGCTCGGCACCGCCTACGGCGTGGCCGGCTCGATGTGGGCCTCCGGCCACCACACCGGCGCCGACTTCGTCGCCTCCACCGGCACCCCGCTGCGCGCCATCGCGGCCGGCACCGTGG
Source organism: Kitasatospora sp. NPDC052868 (assembly GCF_044547105.1). NCBI lineage: Bacteria > Bacillati > Actinomycetota > Actinomycetes > Kitasatosporales > Streptomycetaceae > Kitasatospora > Kitasatospora sp. NPDC052868. Next base: position 19,861 of record NZ_JBITZW010000024.1, read on the forward strand.
TGAAGGCCGGCAACGGCGGCGCCTACGGCAACGAGGTCGAGATCAAGCTCGCCGACGGCAAGTACGCCCAGTACGCGCACCTGTCCTCGATCGGCGTCTCGGTCGGCCAGACCGTGACCGCCGGCCAGCAGATCGGCCTTTCGGGCGCGACCGGCAACGTGACCGGCCCGCACCTGCACTTCGAGATCCGCACCGGCTCGGAGTACGGCTCCGACATCGACCCGATCGCCTACCTGCGCGCCCACGGCGTCAGCATCTGATCGGTCGTCTCCACCGGCCGGTCGGCTGCGACCGGTCGGCTCTGATCGGCCGCTTTCGAGCGGCCCTCGGACCACCGCTGGACGCGGGGCGAACGACCTCCGGGATGGTCATGTCGGGTGACCGCTCGACCGGGGGATCGCCGCACCACCAGCGGCACCACGGGCGCGGGACACGCCCAGGCCGGCCCGGTTCGCGAACCTCCTTCGCGAGCCGGGCCGGCCGCTGTCGTTTCCGGGTGCGCCTTGTGGTGATCCGTCATATCGGTTTGTGCGTGAGATCTTTCGCCCGTCCATCGGCTAGTTCCGGTGGGCGGGCGCCCTGTTGTGGGCGACGGTGAGCAGCTGGTGTACCTGCAGCCCGAAGTCCTCGGTGTCCCTGGCGGGTTCGGGGAAGACCAGGCGGACGTCGCGGTGGCCGTGCGGGTGGTCCAGGCGGAGCACCAGGCCGTACCGGTCGAGGGCGAGCGGGCGGACGTCGGGGCGCTCGGCGAGCAGGTTCGGGTCGAGCAGCCGGGTCAGGACGGCGAGCGCGTCGGGGTGGTCGTCGGCCAGGTGGGTGAGCAGTCCGGCCTCGTGGCGGGCGAGCGGGTCGGGCCCGGCGAGGGCGAGGTCGGCACCGGTGAGCGCGGTGGTGCCGTACGGGGTGGAGAGCACGGCGTGGGCGACGTCCAGGCGCAGGTGGACGCTGAGGCCGTCGTGGGCGAGGTGGACGAGGTGGAGGCGGCCGGCCAGGGAGACCCGGCCGCGCACGCGGTCGCGGACGGCGACCGGGGCGATGTCGGTGAGGTCCAGGACGACGGCGAGCCCCTCCGTGGCGTGGGCGGCGGCGATGGTGAGCGGCGCGTCGAGCGGGGCGCACATCCGCAGTGCGGCGCCGTGCACCGACACGGGGGTGTCGAGCTCGTGGTACTCGCCGCAGGCGCGGACCACCACGGAGGAGGTCGCGGTGAGCAGGCCGCAGACCCGTTCGGCGGCGGTGGGTTCGGGCGCCTCGACGTCGATGGGGCTCTGGCTCATGACGACCTCCAGTCAGTTAGGTGAGCCTAACCTAATGACTGGGGAGGGTGAGGGCAAGGCGCCGCAAGGAATGTGCGAGTGGGGATATGGCGCGCTTGCAAGTATCCGGCGTCCGGTCGTATTGTCGACGCTGGTAGTTGCATGTGCAATCGTCCTGCTCTGGAAAGCGGTCCCCTCATGCCCCTCGCGCTCCTGGCGCTGGCGATCAGCGCCTTCGGCATCGGTACCACCGAGTTCGTGATCATGGGCCTGTTGCCCGAGGTCGCCGGCGACTTCTCGGTGTCCATCCCCACCGCCGGCCTGCTCATCTCCGGCTACGCGCTCGGCGTGGTGGTCGGCGGCCCCCTGCTCACCATCCTCGGCACCAAGGCCCCCCGCAAGGGGATGCTGCTGACGCTGATGGGCCTGTTCATCCTCGGCAACCTCGTCTCCGCCCTCGCCCCCGCCTACGGGCTGCTGCTCACCGGCCGGGTGCTCGCGGCCTTCGCGCACGGCGCGTTCTTCGGCATCGGCTCGGTGGTGGCGGCCGACCTGGTCGCCCCGCACAAGCGGGCCGGTGCGATCGCCCTGATGTTCACCGGCCTCACCGCCGCCAACGTCCTCGGCGTACCGATGGGCACCCTGCTCGGCCAGCACTTCGGCTGGCGCTCCACCTTCTACGTGGTCGCGGCGCTCGGTGTGATCGGCTTCGCCGGCATCGCCGCACTGGTGCCCGTCCAGCCGCGCGCCGAGGACGCCCGGCTCGGCCCGGAGCTCGCCGTCTTCCGTCAGCCGCAGATCTGGCTCGCGCTGACCATGACGGTCTTCGGCTGGGGCGGGATCTTCGCGATGTTCACCTACATCACGCCGATGATGACCGAACTGGCGGGCTTCGCCGACGGCAGTGTCACCTGGCTGCTGTTCCTGTTCGGCGTCGGCCTGTTCGTCGGCAACCTGTTCGGCGGCTGGTTCGCCGACCGGGCGCTGATGCGCAGCCTGTACGTGATCCTCTCGGTGCTGGCGGTGCTGCTCTTCGCCTTCACCCTCGCCGCGCACAGCAAGGTCGGCGCGATCGTCACCATCCCGCTGATCGGCCTGTTCGGATTCGCGACGGTGGCGCCGCTGCAGAAGCGGGTGATGGACCAGGCCGCGGGGGCGCCCACGCTGGCCTCGGCCGCCAACATCGCCGCGTTCAACCTGGGCAACGCGCTCTCCGCCTGGCTCGGCGGGCTGGTCATCTCCTCGGGGCTCGGCTACGACGCGCCGAACTGGGTGGGCGGTCTGCTCACCGCCGCCGCGCTGGGGGTGGCGCTGTTCTCCGGTGCGCTGGAGCGGCGCACGGCGAAGCGGACCGGGCGGGTGGTGGCCCGGGGCACCGTCCCGGAGGAGACGGGAGTGGCCGTCGGCTGACGTCGGCCGCCGCCCGCGGATGCGCCGGGGCCCGGACGGGGAGCTCCCGTCCGGGCCCCGGCGTGTGGCCGTGGCCGGCCGAGGTCAGCCGATGACCGCCTGGGCGTCGATCTCGACCAGCATCGGCTCCTGCGGCAGCTCGACGAAGATCGTGGTGCGGCAGGGCTTCACGCCGCCCGGCTTGATGTTCTCGTCGATGAACTCGGCGTAGACCTCGTTCATCAGGGGGAAGTCGGCGCGCTTGGTGAGGTAGACGCGGAACATCACCACGTCCTCGATGGTGGCGCCGCCCGCCTCGACGATCGCCTTGACGTTCTCCAGCGTCCGGCGGGTCTGCGCCTTCACGTCGCCGTGGTGGAGGTACTCGCCGGTGGCCGGGTCCTGCGGGCCCTGGCCGGAGACCTGGAGGATCGGGCCCTTGCGGACGCCCTGGGAGAACATCCAGGCCGGGGCGGGGGCGCCGTCGGTGCGGACTTCGGTCTTGTCGCTCATGTGCTTCCTCGGTGGTGGCGGGTGCCGGTGGTGCCGCCTGGTGTCGCGGGCGGCCCGGTGGGGTCGGCTCGGGCGGGTGCGGTCGGTCGGGTCAGCCGGTCCTGGGGGTCTGCCCGCAGTCGGCGGAGACGGCGCGGGCGGTGGCGAGCAGGGCCGGGAGAAGCTCCAGGACCTGCTCATAGGGCAGGACGACGTCCGGGACGGAGATGGAGACCGCCGCGACGACCCGCCCGGTGGCGTCCCGGACGGGCGCGGCCACGCAGTTGATGAAGGCCTCGTGCTCGGCGTGGTCCTGCGCCCAGCCCTGGGCGGCGACCTTGTCCAGCTCGGCGAGCAGGGCCTCGGGGGTGGTGAGGGTGCGGGCGGTGTGCGGGGTGAAGTCGATTCCGGCCGCCACCCGGCGGCGCTCGGCCGGCGGGAGGTCGGCGAGCAGCACCTTGGAGACGGCCGCGCTGTGCAGGGCGGCCGTCAGGCCGATCCGCGAGTACATCCGCACCGGGTGCCGGGAGTCGTACTTGTCGATGTAGACGACCTCGCCGCCCTCGTGCGCGGCCAGATGGACGGTCTGGCCGGTGGCCGCGTTGAGCTCCGCGAGGTGCGGCGCGGCGATCCGGCGGATGCCGCGCTGCTCCAGGGCGAGGCCGGAGAGCGCGAACAGGCCGGCGCCGAGGTGGTAGCGGTAGGCGGCGTCCCGGTGGACGAACCGCTCCTCCTCCAGGCTCTGCAGCAGCCGCAGCACGGTGGTCTTGTGCACGCCGAGCACCTCGGCCAGCTGGTCTAGGGAGCGCTCGCCCTCGCCCAGCTCGGCGAGGATGCGCAGGGCGCGGCTGACGGTCTGGCTCATCGTGCTCCAAGGGCCGGGGACGCGGCCGGTCGAGGGTCGGAGGCGCTGCCCCCGGGCGCGGGCAGTACCGGTGACACGATGCCATCCGCCGACACCCGGGTGGCGGCCCACTCCGCCGGTGAGGCGTCGAGGAGGGCCGTGACCGCCGGTGCGGGCGGCAGCTCGGCCTGGTCGCCGTGGGCGGTCAGGGCGCAGGCCGCCGCCAGGTGGCCCAGCCGCAGCCGGCGGCGCTGGTCCAGGCCGCGCAGGGTGCCGGCCAGGAAGCCGGCCGCGAAGGCGTCGCCCGCCCCGGTGGCCTCCACCACCTCGACGGTGAGCGCCGTCTCGCAGGCCTGGGAGCCGTCCCGGCCCAGGGCCGTGACGACGCGGTCGGCGTCCTTGACCACCAGGGTGGCCGGGGAGGGGAAGCGGCGGCGCAGCTCCTGCGGGTCGCCCGTCCCGAAGGCGGCCTCGGCCTCGTCGGCGCCCAGCAGCAGCAGGTCGGCGGCGTCCAGCAGCGGCGGCAGTACCGCCGGGTCGCGCTCGCGCCACAGCGCCGGGCGCCAGTTGAGGTCGAAGCTGACCAGCCGCCCCGGGCGGCGCTCGGCGAGGAGCGCGCGGACCAGGGCCAGGCAGTCGTCGGAGAGTGCGGGGGTGATGCCGGACAGGTGCAGCAGCCGGGCGCCGGCCAGCAGCCGGGCCGCGACCGGGTCGGCGAGCAGGGCGGGGGAGAGGGCGGAGGCCGCCGAGCCCCTGCGGTGGTAGTGCAGTCTGCTGCGCCCCGGGCCGAGGTCGTGGCGGCGGCCGGTGCTGCCGCCGACCTCCTTGAGGTAGATGCCGGTCGGGCGGTGCGGATCGACGGCGACGGCCGACACGTCGACCCCGCGCGCGGCCAGCTCGCCGACCAGGCGGCGGCCGAAGCCGTCGTCCCCGACCCGGCTGATCCAGGCGCTCGGTACGCCGAGTGCGGCGAGCGCGCCCGCCACGTTGGACTCCGCGCCGCCGACCGAGAGCCGGAAGCCGTCCACCGACTCCAGCGGGCCCGGACGGTCCGGCAGCAGGACGGCCATCGACTCGCCCACGCACACCGCCTCGGCGGGGCGGGCCGTTGCGGTCACGGCGGCGTCCTGTCGTGGCATGTGCTGGGCTCCTCGTGTCCTGCGGCCGACGGGGCCGACCGCGGTCGAGCCCGTCGCCCTCGTCGGTGGCCCGCCCCCGCCGGTCGTCGACCTCCGGTGCCGGGTGGCGTTCGCCGTTCGTTGACCTTCGTCCGGCGCTGATGCTAGAACCGTGATGCCAGCATGTGCAACCCTCGTTGCACATGTTGCAACATGAGCAATGGAGGATGACGGTGGACCAGACCTTCGCAAGCAGCGGCACCGGGCCGGGCATCGACGCCGGAAAGGTGGCGGCGCTCGCCGACGAGGTGCTCGACTGGCGGTTCAAGGCCCTGCCGCCCGCGGCCTGGGGCCTCAGCGTCCGGGACTACCTCGCCACCCGCCCCGGGCTCGCCGACCTCGGGACCCCGCTGCTCACCCTCGACGCCGCCGCACTCGACCACAACGTCCGGACCATGGCCGCCTGGTGCGCCGACGCCGGGGTGGCACTCGCCCCGCACGGCAAGACGACCATGGCGCCGGCGCTCTGGAAGGCCCAACTCGACGCCGGCAGCCACGGCATCACGCTGGCCAACCTGCCGCAGGTACGGGTCGCCAGGGCCTTCGGCGTACAGCGGATCCTGCTCGCCAACACCCTGCTCGACCCGGCCGGGCTGGCCTGGCTCGCGGGCGAACTGGACGCCGACCCGGCCTTCTCCTTCGTTTCCTGGGCCGACTCCACCGAGAGCGTCCGGCTGATGGACGAAGCGCTGCGCGCCGCCGGGGCCGACCGGCCGGTCGAGGTCCTGGTCGAACTCGGCGGACCGGGCGGGCGCACCGGCACCCGGACCGTCGAGGAGGCCGTCGAGGTCGCGGCGGCCGTACTGCGCGCCCCGACGCTGCGGCTCGCGGGCGTCGGCGGGTACGAGGGCGCGCTCGCCCACGACGCCACCGCCGAGGGGCTGGCGACGGTGCGCCGCTACCTGCGCGAACTGGCCGCACTGCACACCCGGCTGAGCGGCGCCCAGGACGACGGCGAACCGCTGGTGACCGCCGGTGGCAGCGCCTACTTCGACCTGGTGGTCGAGGAGTTGGCCGGACTCGCCGACGCCAGGGTGGTGCTCCGCTCGGGCGCCTACATCGGGCACGACGACGGCTTCTACCGGGGCATCTCACCGCTGGTCCGGGGTGCCGGCGAACGGCCGTTCCGCAGCGCCCTGCACGGCTGGGCCCAGGTGGTCTCCCGGCCCGAGCCGCAACTGGCCCTGCTGGACGCCGGCAAGCGCGACCTGCCCTTCGACGAGGGGCTGCCGGAGCCGCAACTCGTCCGGGGCGGAGCCGCGTTGACCGGCACCGCGGCCCGCATCAGCGCGCTCAACGACCAGCACGCCTTCCTGCGGGACGCGGGGGACCTCGCACCCGTCGGAGCCGTCCTGCGGCTGGGGATCTCCCACCCCTGCACCGCCTTCGACAAGTGGACGATGATCCCGGTGCTGGACGACGCGGACGCCGCGGAGCCGCAGGTCACCGGCCTGGTGAGGACCTACTTCTGATGGACGGCCGGCTCGTCTTCAAGGGCGCGACCGTCATCGACGGCACCGGCGCCGAGCGCTACCGGGCCGACGTGCGGATCGGAAACGGGCTGATCACCGGGATCGGACAGGGCCTGGACGGCGGCCGCACGGTGGACGCCGACGGGCTGGTGCTCGCCCCCGGATTCATCGACATGCACGCCCACTCCGACCTGGCGCTGCTGCTCGAACCCGAGCACCCCGCCAAGGTCACCCAGGGCGTCACCTGCGAAGTCCTCGGGCAGGACGGCCTGTCGTACGCACCGGTGGACGACACCACGCTCGCCGCGCTGCGCCGCCAGATCGCCGGCTGGAACGGCGACCCGGAGGGCTTCGACTGGGACTGGCGCACGGTCGGCCAGTACCTCGACCGGCTGGACCGGGCCGGCGCGGGCGTCAACGCCTGCTACCTCGTCCCGCACGGCTCCCTGCGGATGCTCGCCATGGGCTGGGAGAACCGCGCACCGAGCACCGCCGAACTCGGGCGGATGCGGGAGCTGTTGGCGCAGGGCCTGGCCGAGGGCGCGGTCGGCCTGTCCAGCGGGCTCACCTACACCCCCGGGATGTACGCGCGGACGGGCGAGCTGGTCGAGCTGTGCAAGGTCGTCGCGGCCTTCGGTGGATTCCACGCGCCGCACCAGCGCTCCTACGGTGCGGGCGCGCTGGAGGGCTACGCGGAGATGGTGGAGATCGCCCGGCGCTCCGGCTGTCCGCTGCACCTCACGCACGCCACCATGAACTTCGGCGTGAACCAGGGCCGGGCCGGGGAGCTGCTGGCCCTGGTGGACCAGGCGCTGGCCGACGGTGTGGACCTCACCCTGGACAGCTACCCCTACCTGCCCGGCTCCACCACCCTGGCCGCCCTGCTGCCGAGTTGGGCCACCGAGGGCGGTCCGCAGGCCACCCTGGCCAGACTGGCCGACCCCGGCGTACGGGAGCGGGTGCGCCAAGCGGTGGAGGAGCAGGGCAGCGACGGCTGCCACGGGGTGGTCACCGACTGGTCCACCATCCAGATCTCCGGGGTCCGCGCGCCGGCCCTGGCCGGCAGCGTCGGGCGCACGGTCGCCGAACTCGCCGCGGAGCAGGGGCGCAGCGGCACCGAGGTCTTCCTGGACCTGCTGGGCGCCGACGAGTTGGCGACGACGATCCTGCAGCATGTCGGCCACGAGGAGAACGTCCAGGCCATCATGCGCCACCGGGTGCACACCGTCGGCAGCGACGGCCTGCTGGTCGGGGCCCGCCCGCACCCGCGCGCCTGGGGTACCTTCCCCCGCTATCTGGGCCACTACAGCCGGGATTCGGGCGTCCTCACGCTGGAGGAGGCGATCGCCCGGATGACCGGCCGCCCGGCCCGGCGGCTGCGGCTCGAACGGCGGGGCCTGATCGTCGCGGGCCACCACGCCGACCTGGTGCTGTTCGACCCCGACCGGGTCCGGGACACCGCCACCTTCGACCACCCCCGGCGGCCCGCCACCGGGATCGAGCACGTCTACGTCAACGGCACCGCCGTCGTCCGGCAGGGCCGCACCACGGGCGCACGCCCCGGCCGCACCCTGCGCCGCACCGAGCGAGGAACCCGAGCCGCATGAGCGCGAGTTATGCAGGACCTGCCGAATCCGAATCCGCCATCGCCGCGGCGCGTGCCGCGCTGGCCGCCGATCCGGTGATCGCCGTCGTCCGCGCCCCCCGGATACCGGACGCGGCCGCACTCTGCGCCGCGCTCGCCGAAGGCGGCATCAGCTGGACCGAATTCACCTACACCACACCGGATGTGACGACCCATCTGCGGCGTGCCGCCGACGCCGGATGGCGGGTCGGTGTCGGTACCGTGCTGACCGCCGAGCAGGCCGAGCGGGGCGTCGAGGCCGGCGCGTCCTTCCTGGTCACACCCGGCTGCCGCCCCGAGGTCGCGGCCGCCGCCCACGCGGCCGCCGTACCGGTGGTGCTCGGCGCGCTCACCCCCAGCGAGGTCGCCGCGGCCGTGGACCTCGGCGCCGCCGCCGTCAAGATCTTCCCCGCCCGGGCGTTCGGGCCCGGGTACTTCAAGGACCTGCGCGGGCCCTACCCCGACATCCCCCTGGTCGCCTCCGGTGGCGTCAACGCGGGCAACGCCGCGGACTTCCTCGCACACGGCGCGCTCGCCGTCTGCGCGGGGACGGACGTGGTGGCGCCGGAGGTGGTGGCGGCCGGCGACTGGGCGGAGATCACCCGGCGGGCCAAGGCGTTCACGGCGGCCTGCGGGGCGCGTTGAGGGCCGGCTGAGTCCCGGGCGGTGAGGGGGGCTGTCGGGACGGCCGGGATTGGACGAGAATCTGAGACCCGGCCCCCGGCACCCGGCCCCGGCACTCGGCAGGAGGATCCACCACCATGACCTCGACCCGCCCCGGCCCCGACTGGCTGGCCGACGCCGTCCTGTACCAGATCTACCCGCAGACCTTCGCCGACTCCGACGGCGACGGCATCGGCGACTTCGCCGGGATCGAGGAGCACCTCGACCACCTCGCCTGGCTCGGCGTCGACACCGTCTGGCTCAACCCCTGCTTCACCTCGCCGTTCCGCGACGCCGGGTACGACATCAGCGACTACCTCGCGCCCGCGCCGCGCTACGGCGGCACCGAGGACCTGGCGGCCCTGGTCGAGGCAGCCCGCCGCAAGGGCATCCGGATCCTGCTGGACCTGGTCGCCGGGCACACCTCGGACCGGCACCCCTGGTTCCTGGCCGCCGCCGAGGACCCGGGCGACCACCGCTACATCTGGTCCGGCACACCGGTGGACGGCTTCGTCGCCTCGCCCGGCTCCCGCCCCGGTTGGTACCGGCCGAACTTCTTCGACTGCCAGCCCGCGCTCAACTTCGGCTACGCGCGCAGCCGTTCCGACCAGCCCTGGCGCCAGTCGGTCGACGCCGAGGGCCCGCGCGCCAACCGGGCCGCGCTGCGCGAGATCATGTCGCACTGGCTCGGCCTCGGCCTGGCCGGGTTCCGCGTCGACATGGCCTCCTCGCTGGTCAAGGACGACCCCGGGTTCACCGAGACCGCCAAACTCTGGACCGAGCTGCGCGACTGGCTCGACCGCAGCCACCCGCAGGCCGCGCTGTTCGCCGAGTGGGGCGAGCCGGCCGTCGCCGTCGCGGCCGGCTTCCACGCCGACTTCTTCCTCCAGTTCGGCGGCCCCGACAAGGGCCTGCCACTGCGCTCGCTGTTCAACAACAACGCGGGCACGGTCGAGGAGTTCTGGCAGCAGGGCCCCTGCTACTTCGACGCCGAGGGCCGGGGCACCCCGCAGGTCTTCCTGGACGCCTGGCGCTCGGCCGCCGAACTGACCGAGGGCGCCGGGTACATGGCCCTGCCGACCGCCAACCACGACTTCTCGCGGCTCGCCACCGGCCCGCGCACCGCCGAGCAACTCGCCCCGGCCTTCGCCCTGCTGCTCACCTGGCCCACCCTGCCCGCCGTCTACTACGGCGACGAGATCGGCATGCGCTACCTGCCCGGGCTGCCCGACACCGAGGGCAGCGTGCTCGGCCCGCGGTACAACCGGGCCGGCTCGCGGACCCCGATGCAGTGGGCACCCGGGCCGAACGCGGGCTTCTCCACCGCGCCCGCCGAGCGGCTCTACCTGCCCGTCGACCCGGACCCGGGGCGGCCCGACGTGGCCACCCAGCGGGCCGACCCGACCTCGCTGCTGCACACCGTCCGCCGACTGGTGGCGCTGCGCCGGGCCTACCCCGGGCTGGGCGCCCGCGGCTCGGTGGAGGTGCGGCATGCGGGCTATCCGCTGGTGTACACCCGGGCCGGGCGGTACCTGGTGGTGGTCAACCCGCGGCGGGATCCGGCGGTCGTGCCGTGGGGCGGAGGTCCTTCGGCGTCCGGGGCTTCGGCGTCCGGGGGCCCTTCGGGGGCCGGGGGTTCGGCGCCGGTGGTGCGGCCGCTGGATGTGCAGGGCGTGCGGGTGACGGGTGGGGAGGTCCGGGCGGAGGGGTTCTCGTACGGGGTGTTCGAGCTGCTCTGAGCCGGAACGCGATCCGCCCACCCCTGTCTAGACTCCCTCCGTGAACGAAACCATGCAGGACATAGGGATCAGACCGGGCAGCCTGGCCGACGCGCAGGCCGTGCTGGACATGCTCGACTCCGCGGTGGTCTGGATGAACGACCGTGGCAACACCGAGCAGTGGGGCACGACGCCGTACTCGCAGAAGCCCGGCGGGGTGGCGCGGGTCGAGCGCTATCTGACCGAGAACGTCCCCTACATCGCGGAGTCGGGCGGAACCCCCGTCGGAGCCCTGGTGCTGGACTCCGGGCCCAGCCCCCAGCTGCCGATCGCGCCGGCCGGGGAACCCGAGCGGTACGTCCGACTGCTGATCTCGGACCGGCGGCAGGCCGGCCGGGGTATCGGGGCGGCGCTGCTGGAGCATGCCGTCGAGGAGACCAGGCGGGCCGGCGTGGAGCTGCTGCGGGTCGACTGCTGGGCGGGCGGCGGAGGGGAGCTGGTCGCGTTCTACGAGCGCAACGGCTTCACCCCCACCGAGCGCTTCCTCTCCGAGGACTGGCCGGGCCAGGTGTTGGCCCGCCGGGTCGGCTGACGGCGCCGGGCGGGAGTCGCCGTTCGTCCCCGGTCGGGCTTCGCTCAGGACGGGCTGCCGCCGTCCGTGGCTTCGGGGGAGATGGTGTCGAAGTAGACGCTGTCCGAGAGCGGGTCCAGGAAGAACCGGCCCTGGTAGCGCGACTTGGTGATGGTCCGGTCGTAGGCCTCGCTGGTGAGCCACTCGGACTCGACGGGGAGTGCGTGCCTGAGCGGGACGGGCAGTTGGCCGGGGCCGGGGAGGAGGAGGTCGAGCGAGGCGCTTCCGGGACTGCTCGCGGTGGGGGCGGCAGGGGTGGCGCCGTCGGCCGGCGCGATGGGGTGGAAGGCGTACTCGGGGCGGGAGGTGATGGCCGCGGCGGTGCCTGCGGGGAGGTGCGCGATGCCGACCACCCGGATGGGCGGGTCCTGGTCGGGGATGAGGGGGCGGCTCTCGTAGTGCAGGTTGTAGCCGAGCCACTGCGGGTCGGAGAGCTCCCCGATCGCCGCGAAGGGCCGCTGGAGCGGGGCGGTGTCGGTGCGGACCCTGGTGCTGTCCGGGTCGGACTCCTCCCGGGTCGTCGGCGGAGGTGTCGCGGTGCAACCCAGTGCCGTGACGGCGATGAGCACCGCGACGACGGCCCGGCGTACCTGCCCCGATCCACTCATGCCAATCACCCTCCCCGGCAGGCATCGTAGTGGCTGCCGGGGAGGGCCGTCCCGGAGCGGAGGTGGCGGCTCAGCGCGCGGCGGGTCGGGGCGGACGGTCGAAGCAGCAGTCGCCGCAGACCCCGGCGCCCGGGCCCACGCGGTAGTAGAGGCAGCAGCTGTTCCGCCGGAAGGCGGCGCCACGCAGGATCCCCGTGCCGGCCAGTGGCGCGCGGCCGAGCAGCTCGGCCACGAGTGCGCGGACGGGTCCGGGCGCCACCTGGCCGTTGAGCATCCGCAGCGATCCGGCCAGGGCGGATGCCGCGTTGCCCCACAGCAGTTGCCCCGACACCGGGACGACCGACCGGAGAGCCGCCGCGAGGGGCGTCAACTGGCCCTGGACGACAGCCCGGTGGAGCCGGTCGGCGAGCGGCTCGCGGTCTGCCCCGGTGTCCTCGTACGGCACCCACAGGTCGATCGGCCCCTGGTCGGGCACGCGCAGGTACGACCGGTCGGGGTGCAGCTCGGGCACCGTGCCGAGCAGGGCGGCCGCGCCGAGTCCGACCGAGCAGAACCGGGCCGCCAGCCCGAGGTGGAGGATCGACGCCGCGACCCGCGGCTCGACGCCGCCCAGCCGCTGCGCCACCACGTCGACCCGCCGGGCCAGCAGGGACTTCGGACCCTCGGCGTACAGGTCGCGCAGCGGCTGGAAGCCGGGCGGCGGTCCGTCGCCCGGCGCGTCGGCGCTGTCCAGGGCGAAGTAGGGCCCGACGGCTGTCAGCCGGCGGTAGTCGGCGGCGCTCATCGGCGGGCCTCCGAAGACGGTGTGCTTACCCGGTGGCCTTCCCGGCGGCTGCGGCCGTGGCCGGCGCCGGTCGCCGTGACCGGGCCGGTGAGCGCGCGCGGCACCCCCGTGTCCGCGCGCGACTGCACCGGTCCGGGGTCGAGTCCGGCGGCGGGCACGGGTGTCGGCCGGTCGTCGGTCATCGGGCGGTCCTCCGTGCGGGGTGGGCGGGCGGTGCGGCCTGCGACGCCGGCCCCGCACCGTCCGGGCGGGTCAGCCCCGTACGGTGAAGCCGCCGCTGCCGGCGCGGATGAACGGTACCGTGCCCTGGCAGTCCGAGACGGGTGCCCCGAACGCGCCCCAGATCCAGCCGAGCCGGTCGGCGCGGCCGTTGTTGTCCTGGACGGTGAGCGACACCTTGGTGCCCACGACCTCGGTGCCGGGGAACCAGGGCACCGCGCCCTTGGTGATCACGCCGGTGGCGATCGCGGTGCCGCCGCCCACGGCCAGGCAGCCGATGTCCCCCTCGAAGTCGGCGACCAGCCGCCCGTCCGGCCGGTGGTGCGTCACGTGGAAGTGCCCGCTGCCGTGGGCGGGCGAGGAGTTGACCGCCGTCCGGGCGTCGACCTCGAAGCGGACGGCGTCGCCCTCGAAGCCGGGGAAGTCCGCGGTGAGGGTGGCCCCCGCGTTGCCCCGCACCCGGGCGGCCGAGGAGGCGTCGCCGACCGGCTCGGCGTTGGCGGGCACGACGGCGACGGTGGCCGCCAGGCAGAGGGCGGCGACGGCGGCCACCCGGGCGGCGGTCTTGACGGTGTTGCGACGGGACATGGTGGTTCGTCCTTCTCGGTGGGGCGGTCGGTGGAGCCGGTACGGATGCGGAGTGCCGCCCGGGTTCCGGCAAGGACCACTCTCCGCTCCGACGGGCGGTCAGACCTCCCGCGACAGGGGGGACTCCCTCCTCCTCGCGGACGATTCCGGCCTCCCCCGGGAGAGCGGGGCGCGCGGGCCCGTAGGCTCACCCGCATGCACGCCGCCCTCCCGCCTCCCCCCGGTGCCGTCCGCCTCCGCCGACTCCTGGGCGGCGCCGTCGTGTTGGTCGTGGTCGCGCCCGTGCTGTCGGCCCACCCGGGGGAGCACCTGGCCGCACTGCTGCTCGCCGCCATGGCGGCGCTCGCGGGAGCGGCGGCGGTGCTGTCCTGGCCGTCCGGGCGGGTCACCCTCGCCGTGGCGGCCGGCACCGTGGCCGTGTGCTCGCTCGCCCTGGACGCGGGCTACTCCGGTCCCTACCGCCTCGCCGGATTCTGGCTGGCCTTCGAGTGGCCGGCCCTGCTGGTGCTGTTCGGCCGGGCGGCGCGCCGGGTGCCCGGGCGGCGGGTCGTCCCGGTCCTGGCCCTGCTGGCGGCGGCGGTCCTGCTGCTGCCGCTGCGGTTCACCCTGCACGTGCCGGACGCCGACTGGTTGGTCTCACCGGTCGCCGTCTCGCTCGCCCTGTTCCCCGCCGTCGTCGTGGCCGGGGCGGGTCTCTACCTGCGCTCGCTGGACGCCCGCCGGGAGCGCGCGGTGTCCCGGGCCCGTCGTGAGCAGCGCCTCGAAGTGGCCCGCGGCCTCCACGACTTCGTCGCGCACGAGATCACCGGCATCGTGCTGGAGGCGCAGGCGGGACAACTCCCCGGCCAGGACGGGGAGGAGACGGCCGCGCTGCTGCGCCGTCTGGAGGAGGCAGGCCTGCGGGCGCTGGACTCGATGGACGAGATGGTCGGGGCGCTGCGGGAGCCGCAGGCCGAGCCGTCGGCGGCCGTCGCCGGCCGGGTGCACGGGCTCGCGGACCTGCCGGCACTGGTCGGTCGCTTCGGTGCCTCCGGCGCCGTCCGGGCCACCGTCGAGCTGGCGCCGGAGAGCTCCGCCGTGCTGTCCGGCGAGGCCGAGGCGACGGTGTACGCCGTCGTCCTGGAGGCGCTCACCAACGTCCGGCGGCACGCCCCCGGGGCGACCGAGGCGGCCGTCCGGGTCGCCGTCGTCCGGCCTGCGAGCGGCGCGGACCGGGTGGTGGAGGTGTCGGTGACGGACGACGGCGGAGGCGCCCGCGGTACGAAGGGCCTGCTGGGGCGCCGCACCGGCGGGGGCACCGGCCTGGCGGGCCTGGCCGAACGCGTCGCCGCCCACGGCGGGACGCTGGGCGCCGGCCCGCACCAGCCGTCCGGCTGGCGGATCACCTGCGTGCTGCCGGTGCATTAGGCCGGGGGCCGTCCTCTCCCCGGCGCGTCTTCTCCCCGGTGTCCGGCAACCGGCGGCAGCGGCCTGACGGGCGGGGCGGTTCAGGTGCGGGCTGCGGGCTGCGGGCGCCAGCTCGACGGTCATCCGGCTGGGCTCGGCCAGAGGCCAGACCCTGCTGACGACAATGCTGTCCGGGAGCAGTTTCTCCAGGTCGTCGACGTCCGACGTGAAGACGGTGACCTGGCCTCTCTGGCGCAGCGCGACGACGGCGAGCATGGCGGCGACGGCGTACTTGTGACCGTGCAACTTGGCGGCGGCCAGTAGCCTGCGGGCCTGCCTGGCGTCGTCCCTGCCCAGGTCGACCACGTTGACGCGGGAGAGGACCCAGTCCCAGCGCTGCTCGGTGGTCCTTCCGTCACAGGCCTCGACCAGGGTCATGGGGGAGGTCACCACGTCGGCCTCGCCCCGTGCCGCGAGTTCGAGACGGGCGATCATCATTCGGTCGCCCCGCACGGCAAGTGACAGGGCTTCGCAGTCGAGGACGAAGACGCGAAGAGGCTTGGGATCGCCGCCGTGCCTCTTCGTCACGCGGACTCTCCGGTGTGCTTGCTCCGGGCGGCCCGGCGGCGCTCGTGCTCGGCGTCCAGTCCGGCCAACTCGGCGGAAGCGGCCGACTGCTCGCTCTCGGTCACCGGCCCGTGCTCCTCCTCGAGCCAGTGGACGAGCTCCTGGAGTCTGTCCCGGTCGCGCTTTGCGCGCAAAGCCTCGGTGACGTAGGCGGAGATGCCTCGCTCGTCCGCCTCGGCCCGGATCTCCTCGAGGAGATCCTCCGGGATGGTCACGGTCACTTTTCTCGTCGCCATACAGCTGGCCATACTCGCCATATCCGCTCCCTGTGAGGGGTTCGGACAGGCAGGCGCAGTTCGGCAGAGCCGGCCGGCACCCTGCTCGGGAGGCCCGGCCCGGGGGTTCGGGGGCAGGTGGTCACCCGGTATCTGCCGAACGGCAGATGGCAGGCGTGCGCGGAACGGCCATGCTCGTAGCCGTGACCCGAACCGAACTCCGTCGGAGGATTGTTCCCATGACCGCATCGGCCGCCCGCCGCCGCAGCACGCCCGCCGCCGCCCTCGCCCTGGCCGCCCTCGGCTCCTTGGCGGCCGTCACCGGCTGCGCGTCGGCCTCGGACGCCACCCCCGAGGAGAGGACGTTCAGCTACGGCGGTGCC
The DNA here is from genome assembly GCF_044547105.1 of Kitasatospora sp. NPDC052868. Taxonomy (NCBI): domain Bacteria; kingdom Bacillati; phylum Actinomycetota; class Actinomycetes; order Kitasatosporales; family Streptomycetaceae; genus Kitasatospora; species Kitasatospora sp. NPDC052868. Next base: position 35,938 of record NZ_JBITZW010000024.1, read on the forward strand.
ACCCTCAACGTCCGCTCCCACGAGGTCTCCACCGACCTGGTCGCGACCGACCGGCAGGACATCAAGGTGACCCGCTGGTTCGACGCCCGGGTGCTCGGGAGCAAGGAGACCAGCTGGAGTCTGAGCGGGGACAACCTCGACCTGCAGGCCGGCTGTACGGGTATCGCCAACTGCGATGCCCGGTACCGGGTGGAGGTGCCGCGCAACCTCACCGTGCTGCGCGACGGGCGGGAGACCGACCTCAAGGGCGGTGCCTCCTGACGCCGGCCGGTCGCCTCACGGGCCGGGCCCGTCGCCTCATGGGCCCGGCCCGGGCGGTGTCCGCGTTGAGGCCCGGGCGGTATCCGGCTTCGGGGCCGGTCGATCGGCCGTGCGAGACTGCTCCGTGTGACGAGTCCCCACCCTGCGCCCATCCGCACGCTGATCGCGGACGACCAGGAGGCGGTCCGCCGCGGTGTGCGGCGGATCCTGGAGGCCCAGCCTGACATCACGGTCGTCGGCGAGGCCGCCGACGGCGTGGCGGCGTTCGAACTCGCCGGGCAACTGCGCCCCGACGTCGCGCTGGTGGACATCCGGATGCCACGGATGGACGGGCTGGAGCTGACCCGCAGACTAGCCGGTCCCTGCGCCGCCACCCCGGTGAGGGTGGTCGTGCTGACCACCTTCGACCTCGACGAGTACGTGTACCCCGCGCTGCAGCACGGCGCGTCCGGGTTTCTGCTGAAGCGTTCCGGCCCGGCGCTGCTGGCCGAGGCGGTCCGCGCGGCGGCGAGCGGTGAGAGCCTGATCAGTCCGTCCGTCACCGTGCGCCTGCTCAAGCACGTCACCGCGCCGCCCCGGCGCCAGGCCGGGCGGCGTCCGCAGGTGGTGGCGCTCACCGAGCGGGAGGTGGAGATCGCCGGGCAGGTGGCGGCGGGCCGGACCAACGCGGACATCGCCGCCGAACTGTTCATCTCGGCGGGGACGGTGAAGACGCACCTGGCCAGCATCCAGCGCAAGCTCGGGGTCTCCAACCGGGTGGGAATCGCCGTGCACGCCTGGGAGATGGGGTATCCGCAGCCCGTGGCGTAGAGCCACGGGGATCCGCCGGGGCATGCGGAACCTGCGAGGTGGGGGCGGCCTCCGGACATCCCGTCCTCCGGCCTCACGGTTCGATCGTCGACCGAGGTACCAGCGGCAGACCCTGATCCGTCTCGATCTGTCGCCACTGCCTCCTGCGGTCGAACTTCCTCAGCTACCTCGCAGGTCCACTACTCATGATGCGCTTCCCGTCCCTTTTGCACCAGGGGTTCAGCGGTCGAAATGCGGTGATTTGGGTGGGAGTGCGGGAGAGCGGGAGTGCGGGAGAGCGGACCTACCGCAGCGCATCCTTGCGTAGGAACCGCTTCAGCCGTTGCCACGGCCAGGTGTTGATCACGTCCTCGGTGCCCAGCCAGGCCCGCTGCGCGGTGCCGATCCCGTACCGGGGGTAGGCCAGCTGACCGGTCGCGTGCGCGTCGCTGTCGATCGAGAACCGGACCCCGTGGCGCTTCGCCCGGAGCACGTCCTCGTCACGCAGGTCGAGCCGCTGCGGCGAGCTGTTGATCTCGATCGCGGTGCCCGTCCGGGCGGCCGCCTCGAAGACGGCGTCCAGGTCGACGTCGATCGGTCCGCGCCGACCGATCCGCCGGGTGGTGAGATGGCCGATGACGTGCACGTTCGGGTTCTCGCAGGCGCGGATCAGGCGGCGGGTCTGGGCGGCCCGGTCGGCGCCGAAGTGCGAGTGGACGGAGGCCACGCACACGTCGAACCCGGCCAGGAAGTCGGCGGGCCAGTCCACACCGCCGTCCGGGCCGATGTTCAGCTCCGTGCCGTGCAGCAGCCGCATCCGGCGGTGGCGGCCCGCGAGCTCGCGCAACCGCTCGCGCTGGGCGAGCATCTTGTCGTCGGTCATCCGCTGCATGACCAGGTCCGGAGCGTGGTCGGTGACGGCGTAGTACGCGTAGCCGCGGGCGGCCGCCGTGTCGATCATCTCCTCCAGGGTGGCCAGCCCGTCGGTGAGGTCGGTGTGGGTGTGCAGGTCGCCGCGCAGGTCGTCCTCGGCGACCAGGTCCGGCAGGTCGCCGCGCAGGCCGGCCTCGATCTCGCCGCGGTCCTCGCGCAGCGGCGGGGCGATCCAGGGCAGGCCGAGCGCCGCGTACACCTCCTCCTCGGTGGCCGAGACCACCTTCTCGCCGCTCTCGGCGTCGAACAGCCCGTACTCGGACAGCTTCAGGCCCGCGCGGACGGCCATGGTGCGCAGCTTGATGTTGTGCGCCTTGGAGCCGGTGAAGTAGACCAGCGCCGCGCCCCAGTCCTCCTCGGGCACCACCCGCAGGTCCACCTGGAGGCCCTTGGCGGTGCGTACCGAGGTCTTGGTCGGACCGCTCCCGATCACCTCCGCCACGAAGGGGAGTCCGATGAGCGCGGCCATCAGCGGGGCGGAGTCCTCGGCGGTGGCGAGCACGTCGATGTCACCCACCGTCTCGCGCATCCGGCGCAGCGAACCGGCGTACGCGCAGCGGGTGCAGCCGGGGACGGCGGTGAGCGCCGCGACGATCTGCTCGGCCTGCTCGGTGGCCGCGTCGAGCAGGGTCCGGCCGCCCGACTGCCGCAGCAGCTCGATGCCGTGCAGGATCTTCGCGCCGCTGCGCTCGCCGAAGCCGGGTACCTCGGTCAGCCGCTCGGCGCGGATCGCCTCGGCGAGCTGGTCGACGGAGGCGATGTCCAGGTCGCGGTAGAGGGCGAGGGCGCGTTTCGGTCCGACGCTGGGGACGGCCATCACCTCGCGGACACCGGCCGGGATCGCGGCGCGCAGCGTCTCCAGGGCCTCCATCCGGCCGGTGCGCAGGTACTCGGCGACCTTCTCGGCGGTGGATCTGCCGACGCCGGGGATCTGTTGGAGCCCCTTGGCGTCCAGTCCGGCGACGTCCTCGGGGTGGCCTCCGACCGCGCGGGCGGCCTTCTCGTAGGCGCGGGCCCGGAAGGCGTCCCCGCCGGTGATCGAGATCAGGTCCGCGTACTCCTGGAGCAGCTCCTGGACCTGGTCGTTGAGCCGGGTCATGGGGCCAGTCTAGGTTCGGTGGGCGGATCGGGCCGGGTGTGCCGGGTGGTGGGGCCGCGCCGTGGCCCGGGGCCCCGCCGGTCGACGGGTGTGCGTCCGCCGACCGGCGGGGTACGGGCCGCGCATCGCGTCCGGGAGCGGGATTGTCACCGGTACCGGGCGGGCGCAGGCTTGGCCGAGGGGCCGCACGCGGCCCGTTCGGCGTGCCGCGAACGTGACGGTGGCAGCCGGTGATGCGCGAGGGGCAGGGCGATGGAACACGGGAAGCTCTGGGGCCGGGTTGCGGCGGGCGCCCGGGCGCTCGGCGGGTTCGGCGGCCTCGGCGGGTCGGCCGTCGGGGCGGTGGGCGGCGGGGCCGGTCGGCCGAATGGCCTGGGTGCCGGGCGGGCCCGCACCGATGTGATGGCCGGGCCGCGGCCGCTGACCAGGCCCGAGCTGGAGCGGGTGGGGTGGACGGGGCGTCCGGAGGGGTGCGCCCCCTCGGCGCAGCACGTCCAGGTGGCCCAGGTGGTGCAGCGGGTGCTGCGCGGCGACGGGCGGTCGGCGGAGGTGTTCTCGCAGGTGCCGGCCGGACTGCCGGTGGTGGTCGCGGACGGGCGCCGACTGGAGTCGGCGGTGGCCGGGTTGGTCGACCACGCGATCCGGCGCAGTCCGGCCGGGGCGCGGGTGCTGATCCGGGCGCATGCGGCCGTCGGCTCCGGCGGCCCCGGGGAGGACCGGGCACGGGTCGAACTGCGGGTGGTGGACCGGGGGCGCTGTGAACTCCCCGAGGCCCGGCAGTGGTTGATAGCCGGTATGCGTTCCGGGGGGCCGACCGGGCCGGCGCTCAACGGACTGGTCCGGGCTGCCGGTGGCCGGCTGGGGGTCGAGGCCACGTCCGGTGGCGGTCTGACCGTGGTCCTCACGTTGGCGGTGGCCCGGGACTGAGGGGGTGTGTGGGGAGCCGTGGGCGGCGGGACCACAGGCGGCGGAATCCTCATGGCGGAGCCCTCGCGACGGGACCGCAAAGAATTCTTCGCAAATAATCCTTTGCGAAGGGTTCTTTGCGGTTCTAGACTCCTGCCATGACCGAAGAAGCCCGGTGGCCGCACAGCCCCGACCCGCAGACCGATGTCGTCCTCGACGCCAAGGGCCTGCGGGCGCTGGCCCATCCCGTGCGCGTCCAACTGATCGGACTGCTGCGCCGACACGGCCCGTCCACCGCGACCAGGCTCGCCGAGCGGATGGGGCTGACCTCGGGGGCGACCAGCTATCACCTGCGCCAGCTCGCCGCGGCGGGGTTCGTCGCCGAGGACGCCGAGCGGGGCAACGCCCGTGAGCGCTGGTGGAAGTCCGTGCACCAGAGCACCTGGTGGACGGACATGGACCTGGCCGAACAGGAGCCCGCGGCCGCGCTCGGGTACATGCAGTCGATCGCCGCCGCGCACACGCTGATCATGCAGCGCGCGCTGAACTCCTTCGAGACCATGCCGCGGGACTGGCGGCATGCCACCAACCTCAGCGACTGGGCGCTGCAGCTCACGCCGGAGGAGGCGCGCAGCCTCTCGGCGGAGCTGGCGACGGTGATCGGGCGCTACCGCAAACCGGACGAGGCCGCACCCGAGGGGGCGGAGCGGGTCACGGTGGCCGTTCAGCTGCTGCCCGACCTGGAGGGCGGTCCGGGCGACCGCGCTGTCGATGACGACCGCGACCACGACCCCGACGACGAGCGCGACGCCGGTGGGGAGGTCCGGTCATGAGCACCGCCTCGACCACGGCCCCGGGTGTGGCGGCTCCGCGCAGTGCCCGGCCGCTGGCCGGCCTGCTCACCGCGATGGCGATCTCCCTGACGGGTACGCGGGTCTCGGCGATCGCCCTTCCGTGGTTCGTGCTCGCCACCACCGGCAGCGCCACCATGACAGGGCTGGTCGCCTTCGTCGAGATGACGCCGTATGTGCTGGTCAAGGCACTTGCCGGGCCGGTGATCGACCGGCTCGGTCCGCGCGTCGTGTCGTGGACGACGGACGCGGTGAGCGCCGTCGCGGCAGGGCTCGTCCCGTTGCTGCACGGCATGGGCCTGCTGCCGTTCTGGCTGCTGCTGGTGATGGTCGGGCTGATCGGCGCGGTGCGCGGCCCGGGGGACTTGGCCAAGGAGGTGATGGTCCCGGAGGCGGCGGACCACGCCCGGATCCCGCTGGAGCGGGCCACCGGTCTCGCCGGGGTCACCGAGCGGCTGGCCTCCACGATCGGTCCGGCGGTCGGCGGCGGGCTGATCGCGCTGCTCGGGCCGATGGCCGGTCTGACGGTCAACGCGATCGCCTTCGCCCTGGGTTCGGTGGTGATCGCGCTCGTGCTGCCCCGCGGTATCGGGCGTCCGGCGGTCGCGGTCCCGGATGTCCCGGCGGTCTCGGGGGTCTCGGCGGCGGACGATTCGGTGGCGGAGCAGGTGGGCTACTGGCGGATGTTCCGCGAGGGCTTCACCTTCCTGCGGGGTGAGCCGCTGCTGTTGACGGTGATCGTGATGATCGCGATCACCAACCTGCTGGACGCGGGATTCATGACGGTCCTGGTGCCGGTCTGGGCCAAGGAGTCGGGCGGCGGTCCGGCCGTGATCGGGCTGACCGGCAGCGCCTGGGGGATCGCGGCCGTCGCCGGAAGCGTGATAGCCGCGGCGGTCGCCCACCGGCTGCCGCGTCGGACGGTGTTCTTCGCCGGGTTCCTGCTCTGCGGGGCGCCGAGGTTCCTGGTCCTGGCTCTGGACGGGCCGATGTGGGCGGTGCTCGCGGTGTTCGCGGTGGGCGGTTTCGGGGCCGGGTTCCTGAACCCGATCCTCGGCGCGATCACCTTCGAGCGGGTGCCCCGACACCTGCTCGGCCGGGTCGGCGCCCTCGGTGACTCGCTGGCCTGGGCGGGCATCCCGCTGGGCGGCCTGCTCGCCGGCTCGGCGGTGGCCCTGGCCGGGCTGGTCCCCGCGCTGCTGGTGGCCGGCGGCCTGTACTTCGCCACCACCGCCGTGGCCGGGCTGCGGCCCGAGTGGCGCGAGATGGACCGCCTGCGCGGCAAGGGCCGGGCAGCCGCCGAGCTGATACCGGAGGCTCCGGCGGGCACACCGTCGGAGCGCCCCACGGTGGCGGCGTAGCCGTAGCCGCGGTGTGGGACCGTCGGCGGTCGGCGGTCGGCGGTCGGCGGTCGGCGGTCGGCGAGGGCGGGGACGGTGGCGCGTCGGGCAGGCGGGTTCAGGTGCTGCGCCGGCCGGACCACTGCAGCAGCACCACGCTGACCACCGCGGCCAGTGCGCACCAGGTCGACACGAAGGCCAGCTGCCACAGCACCGCGCAGACCGCGGCTCCGACACCGACGAGTACGCCGAGCCGCCGGAGCAGGCGGTCGCCGCTGACGAGCAGCGAGCCGACCGTGGCGAGCAGGTAGCCGGTCAGCAACAGGTCCGGGTGGGGGATGCCGATGCCGTAGGCGAGGGTGTGGCCGTGCTCCTGGGCCGTCACCGGGTGGGTCGCCACCGCCAATGCGAGCGGGCCGGAGACGAGCACGCCGAGCAGGGCGAACCCGGCGAGTGACGCCTGCCGCCGCCGGCCGGTGACAGCGTCCACCGGGCCGGCTGCGGGCCGGTCGCCTGCGGCGACTGCTCCGGCGGCCGTGGACCCTCCAGCGAGGGGAGGCAGGGCGGTGACGGTGGACCGTTCGTCGACGGGAGACCGGGCGGTGCTTGCGGCGCCGCCGTCGGCCGCCCCGGCGGCGCACCAGACCCCGGCCGGGACCAGCAGGGGCAGCAGCGGTAACGCGATCACCGCCCAGGCGGTGCGGGCCCAGGCGGCGGGTCCGGGGGCGAGATCGCCGTCCAGGCCGAACCAGACGGCGGCCTCGATCAGCTGGTGCAGGCCCAACACCAGCGGGAGCGCCGCCAGCGGCAGCCGCTCCGGGTGTCCGGTCCGGTGCGCCCGGACCAGGCACAGCACGCCGACGCCGGACACCAGGCCACCGGCGACCAGGTCCGCCTGCGCGCTCCAGCACATCCGCTCCTCCCGCCGGCTACCGGGGGCCCGGGCCGTCGTCGCCGACGCCGTCGTTGACACCGTCGACCTTTGTGCCGCGCGCCGTGCCGTCTGCTTCACGGTTCGCTTCACGGCTCGCTGCGCCGCCTGCGGTGTCGCCCGCGGTTCCGTCGGCGGTTCCGTCGGTGGTGTCGCCCGCGGTGGAGGCGCCGCCCTCGGCGGCCCCGCCGTCGCCGCCCTTGGTGGTGCTGCCGGGCATGGCCGGATGGCGTCCGATCACCACCACCCCGACCACGATCGCGACCAGACCGGCCGACTCCCAGGCCAGGGCACCCGGAGTGATCCGGAGCCGGTCGCCGAGGAAGGCGACCGCACAGGCGATGCCGGTGATCGGCTGCGCCGCCGTCAAGGCGGGCAGTGACATCCGCAGGGGTGCGGCCTCGAAGGCGCTCTGCACCAGCAGCAGTCCGACCACCCCCGCCCCCGCCACCGCGTACGGCTGCCAGGTCTGCAGCACCGCGCCCAGGCCGTCCTGGTCCAGGCGCTGCGCGGTGGCCCGGGTGAGCGCGTCCTGGAGGCCGTACAGCAGCCCGGCGGCCAGGGCGAGCAGCGTGGCCTCCTCGAACAGCGGCAGTCGGCGGGCCATCGAGACCAGCAGCAGGGTCAGGCCCACCACCGTCCCGAGCACCAGCCACTGCCGCAGCTCCCCGCCCGCCTCGCCGCCGCCGGTAGGGCGGCCGGCCACGATGAAGGCCGTCACACCGAGCGCGAGCAGCAGCACTCCGGCCCAGCCCGAGCGGCCGAGGCTCTGGCGGGTCAGCACACGCGACAGGGCCATCGCGAAGATGAGGTTGGTGGCGAGCAGCGGCTCGACCAGCGAGACCTCGCCCTGGTCCAGAGCGAGTGCGGAGAGGAGCAGGCCGCTGACCATGAAGCCGGTCCCCAGCAGCCATTCGGGCATCCGCAGCAGGTCGAGCAGCAGCCGCCAGTGCAGTAGGTCGGCACGCGGAGCCCGCTGCGCGGCGTGCTGCTGGAGGACGAATCCGAGACCCAGGCAGCAGGCGGCGCTCAGGGCGAGAAGGAAGACCGCCACGAAGGGACCACCCGAACGTTGCTGCCGGCGCCGCACCGGCGGTCCGGGGTTCGACAGCGGTCGCGGCGCGCTGTCGCCAGCCTACCGCCGGGGCGGTTTGCGGGCGGCTTGTCGGCGGCGGGCCGGCCGCGCTCGCGGCGCCTGCTCCACCGCGCCCGCTGCTGCGCCAGCCCGTCCGCTGGGCGCACCAGCGTCCGCCCGCCCGGCCCGTCCCGACCGCCGTGGTGCCCGCGCTTGCCGCGGTGGGCGGGGCGGGCGCACGCTGGTGTGAGCAGCCGCCACGGAGCAGGTATCCGTGCCGGGTGACCATCCGTGCCGGTCCGAGCAGGCACGGCGGGGGCCGGCGCCAGGAGGTGTGGCATGCACAACCAGTGGGATGTGGAGCTGAGCTTCGAGGAAGACGGTGTGCACACGGGATGTGACGCGAGGCTGACCGGCGCGAGGGCGCCGGGCCTGAGCGCCCACGGCGAGTCGATCAAGAGCGCGGACGACCGTCCGCTGGCCCGGATCGGCGAGGAGGTCGCGGCCTCCCGCGCCCTGGAAGCGCTGTCCCGCAAGCTGCGGGCGCAGGCCACCGGGGAGATCGAGGACGAGGGCCACCGGCCCGGCTACCTGATCTACTGACACCTGTACCTGCTCGAAAATACCCGTGCCTGCCGGTGCCTGCTGTTACCGGTACCTGATCCGCGGGCAAACGACCGGCCGGGCCGGGAACGACCGGCGCCGGCCGGCGGGGACGGCCTCCGGCCGGTCGCTCCGGCCGCGACCGGTGGAGCCGTTCCTCGCCGCGGTCGGCGGTCGGCGGTCGGCAGTCGCCGGTCAGCGGTCGGCGGTCAGCGCCGTGCGGCCGCGGCCCGGCCCGGTACGAACACCACCGCGATCAGTGCCGCGACGCCCATCAGCGCCGCGGTGACGACGAACGCCCGGTCGTACCCGGCCGCCAGCGCCGCCGGCGGGGTGTCGCCCGCCGCCGAGGCGTGTCGGGTGGCGCCCACGGCGAGGGCGGAGAGTACGGCGAGCCCGATGCTCCCCCCGCACTGGCGCCCGGCGTTGAGCAGGCCGCTGACCAGTCCGGCCTCGCGCGGGTCGACCCCCGAGGTGCCCATGGAGGTGTTGGCGACCATGCAGATCCCGACCCCGACGCTGGCCACCACCGAGGGTCCGACGAAGGCCTCCAGATAGCCCGAGTCCACGCCGAGTCCGCCGAACCAGAGCATCCCGAGGCCCGCCAGGAGCAGGCCACCGGTGAGGACGGTCCGGCTGCCGTACCGGGCGGTGAGGCGGCCGGCGACCATGCTGCCCGCCATCGTCCCGGCACAGAACGGCAGGAACGCGGCGCCGGCGGCCAGCGGGCCGTAGTGCAGCACGTTCTGCAGGTGCAGCGAGCAGAAGTAGAAGCCGACCAGCATCGAGGCGCCGATCAGCGTCACGACGAGGCTCGCCACCCAGGCCGTCCGGGCCCTCAGCACGCCCAGCCGAACGATCGGCGCCGAGGCGAACCGGGCCTCCCAGACCAGGAAGGCCAGGCCGAGCAGTACGGCCGCGGCGAGGGTGGCGACGGTCCGGGCCGAGCCCCAGGGGTGGCGGTCGGTTTCCATGAGCCCGTAGACCAGTGCCGTCATCGCGGCCGTACCGAGCGCCGCGCCGAGCACGTCCAGCCGCCCGGTGCGCGGCGGTCGGACGGCCGGGACGGACCGTACTGCCAGGACCAGCCCGGCCAGCACGATCGGGAGGTTGACGAAGAGCACCCAGCGCCAGTCGAGCAGGTCGGTCAGCAGTCCGCCGAGCAGGACGCCCAGCGCGCTGCCGCCCGCGGTCACCATCGACCAGATGCCCACCGCGCGGGCGCGGGCGGGGCCCTCGGCGAAGGTCACCATGATCAGCGTCAGGCTGATCGGCGCCAGCACCGCGGCCGCCACGCCCTGCCCGGCGCGGGCGGAGACCAGCTGGGCGGGAGTCTGGGCGAAGCCGCCGAGGACGGAGGCGAGGCCGAAGAGCAGCAGGCCCGCGAGCAGCGCGCGGCGGTGTCCGACCAGGTCGGCGATCCGGCCGCCGAGCAGCAGCAGCCCGCCGAAGGCGAGCGCGTAGGCGTTGACCACCCACGGGAGCGCGCCATCGGCGAAGCCGAGCGCCTCACCCATGGCGGGGAGCGCGATGTTCACGATGCTGGCGTCCAGCGTGACCATCAGCTGGCAGAGGCAGACGGTGAGCAGCACGAGGCCGCTCCGCCCGCCGGTACCGGCGGAGACGCGACCCGCGGCAGGGCCGGCGGGCGGAGCGGCCTTCGGCGTGCGGGCGCGGGCGGAGACGGTGCTGGGCGGTGCGGCTTCGGGCATGGCGACCTCCGATGCGAACATTGTTCGCGTAAGGTAAGCCTTACAAGTTGAATGGCGCAAGCGTCCCTGCTGGGAGGCCTGTGACGCGTGGCAGGATGGCGGAATGCCAGAGCAGAGCGGTTCGGTCGAGCACGCCGCATCCGTCGCCCACGCCGAGGACGGCGAGGCGTCCGAGGCGTCCGAGGCGTCCGAGCGGGGCCGGTACGGGCGCCGCCGCCCCCGGCCCGGGCTGACCACCGCAGGGGTGGTCGCAGCCGGCCGCCGGGTCATCGAGCGGGACGGTATCGAGCTGCTGACGATGCGCAGCGTCGCGACCGAACTCGGCACCGCCCCGGCCTCGTTGTACCGTCACGTGGTCGACCGCGACGCGCTCTTGCTGGCCGTACTGGAGCAGATCGCCGAGGGCCTGCCGGTCGAGGTGCCGGGTACCGGGCCGCGCGACCGGTTGCTGCGGCGGCTGCTCGACGCCCACACCTACATGGCCGGCCACGCCTGGGTGCTGCACATCCTGATCCGGGGTGAGCTGGTCGCCGAGAACGCCCTCGCCTTCACCGACGCCTGCCTGGCCGATCTGCTGGCCGCCGGGCTGTCACCGGCCCGCGCGGCGGCGGCGTTCCGCTCCTGCTGGCAGCTCGTCCTCGGCGAGCTCCTCTCCGAACACCCCGTCAGCCCGCCCCGCGAGCCCAACCAGCGCCGCACCGCCTTCGCCGCCGTGGACCCCGCCCGCCTCCCGGCCCTGGCCCGGGTCCTGTCCGACACCCCGTACGCGCGCCCGGGCGGCCGCTGCGACGAACTCCCGGCGGCCCTGGCCGCCCTGATCGACGGCCTGGCCGGCCCGGGGGAGTAGGGCTCTCGGCGGCTGCGGGTTGCGAGACCTGGGGTTCGGTGTGCGTCGTCAACGAGGGCGACCCGGTAAGGACGGTTCCGGGTTGCCGATGCGACCCGAGGCGGTCGGGTGGGTCCGGTCGTCCGCGCTCTGATGACCGGCCCGGGACCGCCGGCGTCGTGGTCGGGCTGACGGGCCTTCGGGATGCCGCAGCGGCCGTGGGCGCAAGGACGGGGTGGGAGTCGCCCTTGCGGTGACTCCCACCCCACGCCTGATCGACTGCTCCCCGTTCAGTGCCCGTCTACCAGGTGGCTCCGGCGCAGGCCGAGCTGGTGGTGGCGGTCAGCCGGTGGGTGTACCAGGAGAAGTCGGGGCGCTGCACCCCGGTCAGCACCTCGCAGCGGGTGCCCCACCCGGCCACGGAGACGTTGCGCCTGCCCCAGTCCTCCATCAGGTGCAGCTTCCCGTCGGTGCCCTTGTAGATGATGTTGATGTACAGGTTGCAGGTGGACTCGCCGGAGCGGACCGCGTTGGCGACCCAGGTCGTGCGGCTGGTGTAGCTGAACTTCGCCTCGACCCGGCAGCCGCCGGAGTAGTAGTGCACGTCGAAGTGCTGGTTGTTGAAGGTCACGCCCTCCGGGTATCCGGCGGCACTCGCACCTCCCGTGTTCGCCACGGCCAACCCCGCTGCCATGGCCAGGGCCAGCGCGGCCTTCTTCGCCACACCCATTTCCTGGTAACGCATTCTTCCCCCAAAGAAGAGGCTGTTCCCGTCGGGATGTTCAGATGGTTTCTCTGAAGTCCCGTATGGAGCAACGAAGTTGAGCATAATTTGAGCCCCGTGGGGCAAGCGGGAAAGCCCCCTCCGCTCATGGCGGGATCAGATTGACATCGGGAGAACAGGGGGGAACGATCACCGAGTTGTGGAGAGACCGGCCCAAGTGGAAGGTGAGTGAATCGCTTCCGCAGGTCTCCTCGACCCGACCGTCCCGGCCGAGCGCACGGAGGGTGGCCCGGTATCGGTGTGATCACCCCGCGCCGGGTGGGCGGGTGTGCCTGGTGGAGGAGGGTCACCCGTTGGGGGCGGCGAGGAACTCCGTGAGGTGGCGGTTCAGTTCGGCGGGGCGGGCCGTGGGGAGGGTGTGGTGGGAGACGCCGGGCAGGACGGTCACGGTGGCGGCGGGCAGGGCGGCGCGGGCCGCGTCCGCCGTGCGGCGGGCGTCGTGGGGGCGGCTGAGCTCGGCGATTAGGACCAGGGTCGGGGCGGCGAGGCCGTGTAGACGGGCCGGGGTCGGACGGGGACCGGTGACCGGGCGGGCGGCCGGGAAACCGGCGTGGCCCAGGGCGTACACCTCGCGCAGGCCGGCGTCGAGACCGCTGCCCCGGCTCTCCCAGTCCAGGTAGGAGCGGGCTCGGGCGGCCGTGCGGGGCAGCAGGAGGAGCGGGAGCACGCGCAGGAGGTACCCGGGGCGGAAGCCCGCGAAGCACTGGGTGGGGTCGAGCAGCGCGAGTCGGCCGACCCGGGCCGGGGCGTGCAGCGCGTACTCCAGGGCGATCCATCCGCCGTACGAGTGCCCGCAGAAGTCGGCGCTGCGGACGCCGAGCCCGTCGAGCACCGTGTCCAGCCAGGCCAGCAGCTCCGCCACCGAGCCGAGCGGGGGGCCGTCGAGGACGCTGCGCCCCGGGTCGCCGATCAGGTCGACGGCGAGGACGCGGTGGCCGGCGGCGGCGAGCGCCCCGACGTTGGCCGACCATGCGGTGGAGGTGGCGCCGCCGCCGTGCAGCAGGACCAGGGGGCGGCCGTCCCGTGGTCCGCAGGCGTTGACGCGGGTGGTGCCGTGCTTGGTCCGCACATCGAGGGCCTCGGCCGGGGCGGGCCAGCGGGCCAGGGCCGCGTCGTAGGCGGCGAAGAAGGCGGAGCCGGTGGAGTTGGCGGACTCGTTGGCGGAGGCCGTGGTCGGCGTGGTGGACATCGTGCCCTCCGGGGTGGCGTGTTTCCTCGTTGAACAACAATCTCGCTGAGCGAGAGAATAGTGGCACGGGCGGGGCCACGGGAAGGCGGTACGGAGGGAGGGGTCGGCACCGTGAAGAAGTAGCGTCGGGGGGACGTGGCGCCAGGGAGAGGACGACAAGGTGGAGAAAGCGGCTGAATCGGATGGACCGGACGGATCGGGCGAGCGGCTGCAGCTGGTCCATCTGCTGCGCGGGCTGACCGTCGAACTCGACCTCTTCGGTGCCGAGTTCGCCGGCCGCCACGGACTGCACCCGACCGACCTTCGGGCGCTGATCCACCTGTTGGACGCCGCCCGCGCCGGGACGGTGGTGACCCCGGGGCGTCTCGGTGACGCGTTGCGGCTGAACTCCGCGGGTACCACCGCCCTGGTCGACCGCCTGGAGCGACTCGGGCTGATCCGCCGCGAGCGGGACCCGGGGGACCGGCGCAAGGTCCGGCTGCTGGTGGAGGAGCAGGCGATGGAGCTGGGCGAGACCTTCTTCGGCCGGCTGATCGCCGACCTGGTCGCGGCGATGGGCCGCTTCGACCCGGCCGAGCTGGCCGCCGCCCGCCGGTTCCTGCTCGCCATGACCGAGGTGGTGGCCGCGGCGCGCGAGGAGTGAGCGCAGCTCAGGGCGGGTCGGGCCCGCCGTCGGCGTCGTCGGGCCCTGAGGCGGTGGTTCCGGTGGGGGCTCAGGCGGGGGTTCAGTCGAACCAGTGGTCCCCGCCGCAGTGCTCGCCGGGGTGGCCGTCGCGCAGCAGGCAGATCTCGGGCTCCTTCGGCGGCGGATCCTGGTCGTCCGGGTCGAGGACCGCGGGGCAGCGCGCCGCCTGCTCGACCAGGTACTCCGGCCAGGACACCCAGTAGAGGTCGAATCCGACGCCCTGCAACAGCGCGGAGTGGACGCCCTCGTGGCGGGTCATGAGATCGCACTGCAGGGTGGGCTCCATCATGAAGGCGCCCTGCGGGATCCGGTCGAAGTGGTCCAGGTCGGCCTTGGGGAGTGTGACTTGGGCCCGACACTGCTTCTCGTCGAAAGGCGGCAGGTACGAGGTCATGGCGGTCAGCATTCCACTCCGGGTGACGGGTGCAGGCGGTTTCCGTCATCTTGGGCCCGCGGGATGCCGGTCGCCCGCGGGCTGACGGGCGCCGTGCCGGTACCGGTGCCGGTCAGGCCAGCGCCCAGCTGATCGCCGAGAGGGTGACCATCGAGACCAGGGTGGAGCAGAGCACCGAGTCCCGGGCGAGCGCGGTGCCCCGGCCGTACTCGCGGGCGTAGACGAAGACGTTCTGCGCGGTGGGCAGGGCCGAGAACAGCACGACGGTGAGCAGCTGGTGGGCGGGCAGGTGCAGCAGGTAGGCCCCGACGGCGTACGCGGCGAGCGGCTGGACGAGGGTCTTGACCGCGACGGTCACCCCGACCTCCGCGAAGCGGGCGGACCCGGTGGCGGTCGGGCGGTTGTGCAGTGACATGCCGAGCGCCACCAGGGCGGTGGGCACACCCGCGCCGCCGAGCATTTCGCAGGACCGGTTCAGCTCGGCGGGCAGGTGCCATCCGGCGGCGGAGACCAGCGCGCCGAGGGCGACGGCCAGCAGTATCGGGTTGCGCAGCGGCAGGCGGAGCGCTGCCCGCAGACCCGTGGTCCCGGTGTCCAGGACGGTCAGGACGGCGGGCGTCACCAGCAGGATCTGGAACAGCACCACCGGGGCGACGAACGAGGCGTCGCCGAGCACCTGCATCGCCACCGGGATGCCCAGGTTGGCCGAGTTGACGTACCCGGCCGCCATACCGCCGATCGCCCGCTCGGCGACGCCCCGGCCGAACAGCAGGTGCGCGGCCAGGACCCCGAGGGCGGTGGCGAGCACCGTCCCGGCGGCGAAGGCCAGCATCGACGGGTTGGCGAAACGGCCCAGCGGCGTCCGCGCGATCATGACGAACAGGGCGGCGGGCATGGCCACATGGAAGACGAACCGGCCGAGCACCGCCTCCGCGTGCGGCCCGAGCAGCCCGCCGCGACCGACCAGGTAGCCGACCCCGGTGAGGGCCCAGACGGGGGCGAAGCCCGAGAGCAGCGGGTGGAGGCTGGGCATGGTTCCACGGTCCTTCCGGCAGATTCCGCCGTTACCAGCGCAGTCAACCAGGAGGCCGGACGAGGCCCGCAGGCAGGTCCTACGATGGGCCGGTGGAGTACCTGAGCCTGGCCGAGGTGGAGACGATCGCCCGGCGCGCCCATACCGGTCAGACCGACAAGAGCGGCCGCCCCTACACCGAGCACCTCGCCGCGGTCGCCGGCGGCACCGCGGCGCGCGGCGGCTCCGAGGAGCAGATCGCGGCCGGCTGGCTGCACGACGCGATCGAGGACGACGCGCTGACCAGGGAGTGGCTTGCGGAGGCGGCCCTCCCGGACACCACCAAGGCGATCGTCGACGCGCTCACCAAGCGCCCCGGCGAGCAGCCCGAGGAGTACGCCGCCCGCATCCTGGCCACCCCCGGGGCCCTGCTGGTCAAGCAGGCCGACCTGGCGCACAACTCCGACCCGGGCCGCCTGGCCGATCTGGACGCGGCCACCGCGGCCCGCCTCACCGCCAAGTACGCCCGGATGCGCGCCCTGCTGGGACTGCCGGGGGCCTGACGAGGCCGCTCCTCGACATGCCCGCCGGAGGTCGGCGGGTGGAGGGGTCTGCGGTGCCGCGGACGGCGACGGCCGGCACGGTGGACAGGTGCGGCCTCCGCGCGGGCACACACGAGGGGCCCGGCCCGCGCGGATCGCGCGCGGGCCGGGCCCCTCGGTCACCCCGGTGGTCCCTGTCCGACCCCCGGGGTGGCGGGGAGTGGTCTGGACGCGGGTGGGGTCTTGGTGATGTGGCGGCTTAGTACCAGTGGTGGTTCTGCCAGAACGACCAGGCGGCGTTCGGGCTGCCGTAGCGGCTGTTCATGTAGTCCAGCGCCCACTTGATCTGGGTCTTCGGGTTGGTCTTCCAGTCCGCGCCGGCCGAGGCCATCTTGGAGCCCGGCAGCGCCTGGGCCAGGCCGTACGCGCCCGAGCTGGGGTTGGTCGCGGTCACGTTCCAGCTGGACTCGTGGGAGATGATCTGGTTGAACGAGGCGAGCTGGTTCGCCGGCACGATCTGCGCCGCGATCGCCTGCGGGGACAGCGTGGCGGCCGAGGCGGTGGCGGGCACCAGGCCGGCGCCCAGGGCGGTCAGACCGGCGGCGCCGGCAAGAAGTGCGGCGGAAGTGCGCATACGGAGCTTGAAAGCGGGCATGAAGAAGAAGACCTCAATCAGGTTGGGCCGGTGTCATGCCCCGTTCCGATCCGCGGCCGGACAGGGGCCAATGCGGATCACGGGGCGTGACTCGGCTAAGAGCCGCAGCCCGGCGGGACAGGTGCCGGTGCGGCTGACGACTGAGCCATTGTTGGCAGACGGCAGGGGCCGTCGCCAAGAGCCCTCTGCTACGACCCGCCGTCGTACGCGGCCGCCGTGCCGTGGATTCGAAGGGCTCCGGGCGGGCGTGCTGCGCCGGGCCGATAGTTCGTGCTGCCCACCACTACCGCGCGTCGTGGCGGGCAATTGCATGTGAGCGCACTCACCGGGCGGCCCTGCCCGGCCATCACCGGCCGACGCGGCGCCGCCACACCGGGTACAGACGATCTGTCCGGCGCTGAGACGGGGGCCACACCGGTACCGACGAATGCCAGGCGCCGTGCTGAGACCGGGGCCACACCGCGGACCGGGCGCAGGCGTCGGGTCGGCCGTAGTGGATCGGTCGTATCGGCTCGGCCGAGGTGGGTCGGCCGCATCGGCTCGGCCGGGGCGCGACTGGCGCGGGCCCCCCGGTGGAGACGTCAGCGGGTGAGTACGTCCCCCAGCCGCCGGTGCCGCAGCGCCCGGGCGGCCAGGCGGTCCGCCTCCGGCACGCCGGCCAGCCCGTCGAGCGCAGCTCCGACCGAACGGCCGAGCCGCTCGCAGAAGGCCGCGGGCTCCTCGGCGGCGTCGGGTCGCTCGGGGACGACGGTGTCCACCAGACCGACCTCCGCCAGGTCGAAGGCGCCGATGCCCTGCGCCCGGGCGAGCTCGGCGGCGTGCGCGCCGTCCCGGTGGACGATCGCGGAGGCGCCCTCCGGCGGCAGCGGCGCCAGCCAGGCGTGCTCGGCGGCGAGGACCCGGTCGGCGGGCAGCAGGGCGAGCGCGCCGCCGCCCGACCCCTGGCCGAGCAGGACGGCCAGGACCGGGGTGCGCTGCGCGAGCAGGGTGGTCAGGCAGTGCGCGATCTCGATCGCCACCCCGTCGAGCTCGGCCTGGGCGGACAGCTCCGCGCCGGCCGTGTCCACCACGGTCACCAGCGGCAGGCCGAGCTGTTCGGCGAGGCGGGCGGTCCGTCGGACGGCGCGCAGGTCGGCGGCGGTGAAGGGGCGCTCCCGGTCGGCGGCGGCGCGCTCCTGCCCGACCACCAGGACGGGGTGTCCGTGCAGCACGGCGAGTGCCCGCACCAGAGCACCGTCCCGGCCGCCGGGCGCGTCCAGCAGGACCAGCTCCTCGGCGGCCCGGCGCAGCAGCTCGCGGGTGCCGGGCCGGTCGGGGCGGCGGGTGCGCTGCACGGAGTCCCAGGAGTCGGGGGAGCCGGGGCCCGTCGGGCGGACCGCCCGCGACGCGCCCTTCTCCTCTTTCCCCGTCCCCTTCTCCTCTGCCCGTGTCGGACCAGGCCCCGGCCCCCGGGTCAGTACGGACAGCGAGCGCCGCAGCACCTCCCGCAGTTCCTCCGGCGCCACCACGGCGTCCACCAGCCCGCGCCCGGCCAGCGTCTCGGCCCGCTGCACGTCCGCCGGCAGCTCCACGCCGCGCAGCTCCTCGTAGACGCGCGGTCCGAGGAACCCGAGCCGGGCCCCCGGCTCGGCGAACACCAGCTGCCCGAGCGTCCCCCAGGAGGCGAAGACCCCGCCCATCGTGGGGTTGCGCAGATAGGTGAGGTACGGCAGCCCGGCGGCCCGGTGCGCCTGGACGGCGGAGGTGATCCGCAGCATGCAGAGGAACGCCGCCGACCCCTCCTGCATCCGCGTGCCGCCCGAGACCGGCAGCGCGACCAGCGGCAGGCGCTCGGCCGTCGCCCGCTCCACGGCCCGGGTGATCCGCTCGGCCGTGGCGACCCCGATCGATCCGCCGAGGAACCCGAACTCGGAGGCCACCAGGGCCACCGCCCGACCGCCGATCAGTGCGGCCCCGGTGACCACCGCCTCGTCCACCCCGGTCCGCTCCCGGGCCCGGTCGAGTGCCGTCCGGTACCCCTCGTCCGCCGGCTCGGCCCCGGTCGGCTCGTCCCAGCCCTGGAAGCTCCCCGGATCCACCAGCAACCCGATCAACTGATGTGCGGTCAAGCCGGTTGAACTTCCCGTAGCCATCGCCCTGCCCACCCCAGACGCCGTCGCACACCGGACAAGATCCACCCTACGCACCCCGGCCGTGCCCGGCGGTGGGCAACGTGCGGGTGTGAGCAGCCTGACAGCGTCGGCCGCGCGGGCTCTCCCACCGGGCGAGGGCGTCGGCGACCTCACAACAGGGGCAACGGCCCGGTCCGTCATCGCCTGCTGGGAGCAGGCGGGCGGGAGGCCTGCCGGCAGGTCACCGGCCCGGCCCGGCACGTCGGACGGTCAGCATCGTAGGCGGCACCGGAGACGTCCAGTACCCGGAGCGGGTTCGAATCCGCGGTCCTTGTTTCCACCGGAAGCCCCTTTCGACGTTTGCTTCTGCCCGGTCATTGCACCGGGACGGGTGGCAATCACCGGGCAGGGACGTTCCTGCCCGCGTGTCGTGGACCCCGGGTGCGGCCGTGGCCGGTCGGCGACCGGACCGTGGTGGAGGTCGGCGGTCGGTTCCTCGTGACGAGGAAGTCGGCCGTGGTGGACGCGCCCGAGGTGGCGTCCGGCTCGCACCGGTCCCCGGGGACAGCCGACAGTCGGCCGTCGATTCGCGAGGCCCCCGGGCGCCCGGTGGGCCCGGGGCGCGCAGTAGGGTCCGTGCGGGGAGAGGGGGTTGCCGGCATGGAGCGGGCCCGAGTGCTGTTGCTGGACGTGGCCCCCGGCGATTTGCTGGGCCGCGAGCTGGAGCGCCTGCTCGGCCACGGACTGGCCGTCACGCTGAACCTGCGGCGGGTGGCCGACCCCGCCGGGGTGCGGGCCGCCTGGACCGGTCGGGTGGACTTCACCGACGTCGACGGCTTCGACCAGCCCGCGCTGATCGCCGAGACCGTCCGGGGCGGGATCGGTTACCACGCGGTCAAGTCCCGGGCCGGGGTGCCGTTGCGCGCCGCGTTCCTCGCGGCGGCCACCGCTCCCGCGCTGGCCAACCGGCTCCGGGTGATCGGCCGGGCGGGGGCCGGCACCGACCATGTCGAGCTGGCGGCCGCCGCCCGGCACGGGGTCGCCGTCACCCATACCCCGGCCTCCAACGCGAACGCGGTCGCCGAGTTCGCCCTGGCCCAGCTGTTCGCCGTGACGCGATCCCTCGTCGCTCACAACGCGTCCGCACACCAGGGCAGTTGGTCCCCGCAACTGACACCCGCGGTGGAGCTGTCGGAGCTGACCCTGGGCATCGTCGGCCTGGGGCGGATCGGCCGGGCGCTGGCCGACCGGGCGACCGCCCTGGGCCTGGCGGTCCAGGGCTTCGCGCGGACGCCCGCGGAGCCGGGCGGGGTGCCGCAGGTCGCCTCCCTCGCCGCGCTGTTGGCGACCAGTGACGTGGTCTCCCTGCACCTGCCGCTCACCGCGCAGACCCGGGGCCTGATCGGCCGCTCGGAGCTGGCGCTGATGCGGCCGGGGTCGATCCTGCTGAACACCGCCCGCGGCGGGATCGTCGACGAGCAGGCGCTGGCCGACGCGCTGCGCGACCCCGCGCACCCGCTCGCCGCAGCCGCCGTCGACACCTTCGAGCACGAGCACGCCGCCTTCGCCTCACCGCTGTTCGGCCTGCCCAACGTCCTGCTGACCCCGCACGTCGCCGGAATGACCCGGACCGCGATGGCCACGGCGGCCCTGCGCTGCGCGGACCACATCGCGGCCCTGCTCGCGGGCCGCCCGGCCGGGGTGCCCGTGGTGACGGTGTGACAACCTTCGCGGCCCTCGTTCCGTCAGGCGGATCGGTGGGCGGAGCTCAGCGCATCCAGTCACGGGTTTCGACACCTGTGAAGGCGTTCCAGGCGCGGCAGTAGTCACGAGACCGCGGGCCTACGGCCGCCCAGACGGAGGTGAGGTCGAATCCCTTGTCCCAGGCGTTCAGCAGCGCCTCAAAGAATCCGGTGGCAATGGCGTTCCCGTCCTCCTCACCACCGTTCGCCAGGGTCTCCTCCAGGAGCTGGAACAGTTGCCGGGTCTGCTCGTCGGTGAACTCGGCCGCGTGCTCGGCGAAGACGCCTCCCAGCGTGCCCAGCCGAAGCGTCAACGGCGGCACGTCGTCCCCGTCCGCCGAGACCGTCTCTGCCGCGGGACCTCGCCAGCTCTCAACATCGGCACGGTCGGCAGCCGCCAGGATGCCGTTGATGCCTATCAGTTCTTCCCACCACGACGGGGTCGCCACGTGTGACCTCTCCTCTTGCCTGTACCGAGCCAGGCCCCACTATCCCCCACGAGGCCGCTGGTAGCGCCAGACGGCGTGACCACGATCAGCCGGACAGGGCCCACGTGCCCGCCGAGTCCGAGCCGGGCCACGGAGCAGGAAGTCGGTCTCGCCGACTTCCTGCTCCAGCGGCGGTCCAGGGGCGGCCGCGGGCCGGGCGGACCCTAGAAGGCGGTGTGGGTCAGCCAGTGGTCCAGTAGGGCGTGGTCGCCCCTTACTGCCACCCGGTCGTGATCCGGGGGGAGGCGGCGGGAGAGGAGCAGCATGAGGTCCGCCAGCGTTGCGGATACCACCACGTCGGCGTTGACCGGTCCGCGCTTCCACCGTACGGCCTCGGGTGTCCTGGTGACCGTCCAGCCGTCCGTGGAGGGCGGCCGGAAGCCGAGCCGCTCGCCGTGGCCGCGGAGTTCGGCGACCGCCGGTCGGATCGCCGCGAAGGCGGGTGTGGACAGCAGGTCCAGGTGTTCGGCGATCACGTCGGCCGCGAGGTCCTCGGCGATCGCGTACGCGGTGTCCGTCGCGAGCGCCGCGTCGTAGTGGTGGACGCAGGTGTCGCTGAGCACCCTGCGCAGCCAGAAGGCCGCGGGCTGCGGCCCGATGAAGGTGGGCAGCGGGGTGTCCGCGCCGGTCCGCCGGATCGCGCCGATCAGCTCCTCCGCCCCCTCGTGCAGCCACCGGGCCCACCCGTCCGGGCTGCCGGGGTCGGCCTCCTGCGGGTCGGGGACGGGCAACTGCTCGCGCCTGCGGACGAGTTCGGCGGCCCACCGGTGTTCCTGGCCGACGTGTCCGACGAGGGTGCGCAGTGGCCACTGCGGGCAGCTGGGCACCCGCGTGTCCGGGGCCCTGCCGGCGACCGCGCGGCCGAACACCTCGGTCTGCTCCCGCAGGCCCTCCACGAGCCGTGCGGTGTCCAGCGTCGACGTCATCATGAACGCTCCTCTCAGGGGGTGACGCCGGTACGGTAGGACCTCCAGCCTGGTGGAGGTTCAAGTGCCTTTGCTCGATGGGACGCTGGGGATCGGCGACCTGGCGCGACTGACCGGTGTACCGGTGCGGACCATCCGCTTCTACTGCGACGAGGGCATCGTCGACTCGGTGCGCAGCACGGGCGGGCACCGCAGGTTCGACCCGGCGGCCGTGGAGCGGCTCGGCCTGGTCAGGCGGCTGCGCGGGCTCGGGCTGGGGCTGCCCTCGGTCAGGCGGGTGCTGGACGGCGAGCGCTCCCTGGCCGAGGTGGTGGCGGCCGAGCGGGCCGCGCTGGACGTGCGGCTCGCGGACCTGTCCTGGCGGCGGGCCTCGCTGCGCGCGGTCGAGGAGGCCGGACCGGCGGACCGGGCCGGCCGGCTGGAGCTGCTGGCCGCCGTGGAGAACGGGGGCGCCGCCCGGGACGCGCTGGTCGACTTCTGGAGACGCGCGATGGTCGCCCCGGTGCCGGAGGCGGTGTTCGGCGCGCTGGTGGCGATGACCGTGCCCGAGCCGCCCGCCGACCCGACCCCGCCGCAGGTGGTCGCGTTCGCCGAGCTGTTCGCCCTGGCCGGCGATCGGACGCTGACCCGCCTCCTGCTGGCCATGGCGCGGGAGAACGCCGAACTGGTCGCCGACCAGGCCGAGCTGATGAACGGGATCGGTGAGGCGTGCGCGCTGGCCCGGCCCCTGGTGCAGGCGGGGGAGCCGCCCCGGGCGGGGCCCGCGCTCGACCGGTTCGTCGCGGCGCACGCCTCGGTGCGCGGCGGCGGCGACACCCCGCGGTTCCGGGGGCGGCTGCTGGCCCGGCTGGCCGCCGACCGCGATCCGCGGATGCGCCGCTACTGGCGGCTGGTGGCCGAGGCCGGCGGCGATCCGGCCACCCTCGGCGCGTCCCACCTGTGGCTGAGCGACGCCCTCGAACGCTCGGTGGGTCAGGGCCGGACGGCGTGATCGGGGCGCCGTGATCGGGACGAACCGGTCCGGACGCCGAGATCGGGACGAACCGGTCCGGATCGCGGAGATCAGGGCTCCCGGCCCACCGCTCCGACCTGGCAGGGAAGCACCGGCCGCCCACAGAGTTGAACATGTTCAAATCGTTCGCCATGATGAGGCCCGGCAGGGAACGGGCCTCCGACCACGAAGGTCCCGGCCGCCCTGTGGTGCCCCGGCGCGGCCGGCGCCGGTGACCGCCCCCTGCCCCGGGGCGTCCGCCGGCCGGTCCGACCGCCCCTCGCGCGCTTCCCCACCGCACCACCCGACCCCGAGGAGCCGGCCGTGAGACACCTGCTGCAACGCCACCCCTTCCCGATGCGGACCCGTTTCGCGCACTCGCTGGTCCTCACCTACGCGCTGCCGCCGGAGCTGCTCGCCCCCCTGGTGCCCCCCGGGCTCGACCTGGACACCTACACCGCCCCGGACGGCACCGAGCACGGATTCGTCGCCGCGGCCCTGGTGGACGTCCGAGGGCTGCGCCCGGCCGGGCTGCCCGCCCGGTTCGGCGGCGACTTCGTGCTCACCGGCTACCGGGTCTTCACCCGCTTCCCGACCCCCGGCGGGCGGACCATGCGCGGCCTGCGCATCCTCCGCAGCGACACCGACCACCGGCTGATGGCCGCCGGCGGCAACCTGTTCTCCCGCTACAACTACCGCCTCGCCCGGATCGGCACCCGGGTGGTCGGCGACCACCTGGAGTTCAAGGTGCTGAGCGGCGACGGCCGCGCCGACCTCCAGGTCCGGGCGGACCTCGCGGGCGGTCCGGCCCCGCTGCCCGCCGGCAGCCCCTTCGCCGACGCGCGCGCCGCCCGACGCTTCGCCGGTCCACTGCCCTACACCTTCGAGTACGAGCCGCAGACCCGGTCCATGATCGTGGTGAAGGCCGTCCGCACCCGGTGGGAACCGGTGCCGGTGCCGGTCGAGGTGTCCCGGCTGACGTTCTTCGACCACGGCCCGCTCGCCGGGAGCACACCGCGGCTCGCCAACGCCTTCCACGTCGCGGACGTCGACTACGGCTGGGAGGCGGGCAGCCGCCGCGCGCTGACGGGGGCGGCCCGGTGACCGGCACGACCGCCCGGCCGGAGCAGCGGTTCTCCGGAGTCGCCGAGGTCACCAGGTTCAACTGGCCGCTCTACGCCGCGGGGGCGCTCACCGCGGCCGCCGGCTGGGGGCTCTCCCGGCGGCTCACGGGGGCGCCCGCCGCACTCGCGCGCACCGGCGCGCTGGGCGCGGCCGGCCTGCTCGCCACCAGCACGCTCGCCACCTGGTGCGTCTACGACCGCTCCGAGCTGCGCTCCTTCGACTGGCTGCCGGACCTCCTGCCGGACGGCCCGGGCGACCACCTGGTCGTCTCCACCGGGCTCGACGAGGCGAGTGGGCCGCTGGCCGCCCGCTGGCCGGACGGCAGGCAGCTGATCGCCGACCTCTTCGACCCCGAGCGGATGACCGAGGGCTCGATCCGCCGCGCCCGCCGCCGGGTGCCGCCCGCCCCCGGCACCCGGCCCGGACGCCCGGACGCCCTGCCCGCCGCGAGTGCGTCCGTGGACACCGTCGTCTGCCTCTTCGCCGCCCACGAGCTGCGCCGCCCCGCCGACCGGACGGCCCTGTTCGGCGAGTGCGTGCGGGCGCTGCGCCCCGGCGGCACGCTGCTGCTGGTCGAGCACCTGCGCGACCCCGCCAACACGGCCGTGTACGGGCCCGGCGCCTGGCACTTCCTGTCGCGCGGCACCTGGCTGGGCCACGCCGCCGAGGCCGGGCTGCGGACGGCCGGCGAGCGCCGGATCGCCGGCCTGGTCAGCGCGTTCGCCTTCCGAAAGGCCGCCTCGTGAACGAGCTGCTGTCGATGGAGGGGCAGTTGCGGCTGGTCGGCGCCGTCCTGGTGGGACTCGGCCTGTTCCACGCCCTGCTGCCGAAGGTGATCGGCTGGCCCGTCGACCTGGCCGGTACCAGCCTGCTGACCCGCCAGGTCTCCTACGCCCACCTGTTCTTCATCGCGCTGACCTGCGTCCTGCTCGGGCTGCTGCCGCTCTGCCTGGCACCGGACCTGCTGGCCGGCACACCGCTCGGCACCGCGCTGCTGGCCGGGCAGGTGCTCTTCTGGGGGATCCGCTGGATCCTGGAGTTCGCCTACTTCTCGCCCGCGCTGTGGCGCGGCGACGCCCTGCGGACCGCCGGCCACGTCGCGCTCTCCCTGCTGTGGACCTGGGTCACCGCGGTCTTCGCGACGGGCCTGTGGCAGGCGCTGCGGACGGGCTGAGGCCCGCGGGCGGAACGGGCCTGCCGCGCACCGCCGCGCACGGCCTGAGGCGCGCCCGCCGGTCCGGGGCCCCGGGAACCCCCGGACACGGCCTACGCTGGTCGGTGTCCGCCGTCAGCAGTCCCCTGGGAGGGTGAGGTCATGGCGTCCGAGCCGGAGGAGGCCCCGGGCGGTGCGCCCACCGGCCCGCCGGACCTGAACCTGCTGCGCACCTTCCTCGCCGTCCACCGGTCCGGGTCCTTCACCGCCGCCGCCCAGCTGATCGGCCTGTCGCAGCCGACCGTCACCACGCAGATCCGGGCGCTGGAACGCCAGTTGGGCCGCGAGCTGTTCCAGCGGCTGCCGCGCGGAGTGGCCCCGGTCGCGTACGCGGACGAACTCGCCGCCCGGGTCACGGCGCCGCTGGACGCCCTCGCCGCCGTCACCGGGCGCGGGGTCGACGGGGTCGGCGGTACGGCCGGGCCCGTGCACCTGGCCGGGCCGGCGGAGCTGCTCTGCATGCGGGTGCTGCCCGCCCTCGCGCCACTGGTGGCGGACGGGGTGAGGCTGCGGTTGACGGCCGGTCTGACCGACGCACTGCTGGAGGAGTTGCGGGCCGGTCGGCACGACCTGGTGCTCGCTACCACCCGGCCGCGCGGTCGGACGCTGTCCGCCGCGCCGCTGATGGACGAGGAGTTCGTGCTGGTCGCGGCGCCCGCCTGGGCGGAGCGGATCGGTGCACCCGGGTGCGGCGCCACGGCGCTGCTGGAGTCGCTGCACGGCGTCCCGCTGGTCGTCTACGCGGAGGACCTGCCGATCGCGCGCCGCTACTGGCGGCACGTCTTCGGCCGGCGCCTGACCTGCCGGGCCGCCGTCACCGTGCCCGACCTGCGCGGCGTGCTGGCCGCCCTCACGGCGGGCGCCGGGTTCAGCGTGCTGCCCCGCTACCTCTGCACGGAGGAGCTGGCCGCCGGCGCGCTGGTGGCCCTGCACGAACCCGAGGACCCGCCGATCAACACCGGCTACCTCGTCCAGCGGCCGGGCACCGCCGCCAACCCGCACGTGGGCCTGGTCCGGGACCGCCTGGTGGCGACCGCCCGCACCTGGTGACCGGACCGCCGGACACCGGCAGGTGACCGGAAAGGCGCTACCGGACGGCCGCGGTGCGGCAGGCCTCGTCGTAGCGGAGGGCGACCAGTCGGGCGAGGGCGTCGTGGGTGCCGAGCGGCGCGGAGGTCCAGCGGGCGGCGGTGCCGGCGGCGCGGCGGGCGAAGAAGCCGGGGCCCAGCAGGTGGGTGGCGACGGCGACGTCCCGGTGGCCGGCGGCGTGCAGGGCCGCGACGGCCTCGGCGGGCGTCGGCCCGGCCGCGGACAGGAAGGCCGGGACGACGGGCCGGCCGTCGCCGAGACGGCGGGCGAGGAGGTCGGCCATCCGGCGGGTGTCCGCGTGGGCGGCCGGGTCGGAGGAGCCGGCGGCGGCCAGGACCACCGGCCCCACGCCGGGCGGGCGGCCGGTCTCGGCGAGGCGGTCCGCGAGCACGGCGGCCAGCAGCGGGTGGGGGCCCAGTGCGGGGGCGAGGCGGGCGGTGGCGCCCGCCTCGGTCAGCGCGGTCGGGATGTCCACCCGCAGGTGGTAGCCGGCGCCGAGCAGCAGCGGTACCAGCACCACCTCCTCCCCGGCGTCGGCCGGTTCGGCCAGGGCCTGCGGCAGCGAGGGCTGCGCCAGATCGAGGAAGCAGCAGCGCACCCGAAGCTCCGGTCGCAGCGCGCGCACCCGGGCCAGCAGAGCCCCGGTCGCGGCCACCCCCTGCTGGTCCCGGCTGCCGTGGGCCACGGCGAGCAGGACGGGTCGGCGGCCGGCGGCGTACCGGTCACCGGGCGTCGACGCGGCGCCGACGGGGTGTCCGACGGGGTGTCCGGTGGGGTGCCCAACGGGGTGTCCGGCGCAGACGGCGCAGGGCAGGGCGCCCCGTGGAGCACCCGCGGTGCGCACGCCGGAGTGCACGCTGGTTCGCACCCCGGAGCGCAGGGCCGACCGGGCGGCCGGGGCGAGCCCCTCGACGGCCCGGGTGGCGAGCCCGACCGCGTCGGCGGCCATCAGCCCGCCGCCAGGCGGTAGCCGCGCTTGGGCACCGTCCGGATCAGCCGACCGTGCGGCCCGAGCGCGGCGCGCAGCCGGCCGATCGCGGCCTCGACGGCGTGCTCGTCCGCCTCCGCGTCGACCCAGACGGTGCGCAGCAGATCCGCCCGGCTGAGCACCCGGCCCGGCTGTTCGGCGAGGGCGCGCAGCACGGCCGCGCCGCGCGGGCTGAGCCAGTGGCTCTCGCCGTCGACCAGGACGGCGTTGCCCTGCAGGGTCAGGACCGTTCCGGCCAGGGCGAGTTCGCGCCGCCCGCGGGTGGGCAGGGTGTCGGCGAGCAGTCGGACGAGGGCGCCCAGCCGGCCGCGTTCGGGGAACACCGCGGGCAGGCCGAGCTCGGCGAGGGGTCGCGCGCACAGCGTGCCCACGCAGACCGGCAGGACGTCGTTGCTCAGTGCGTCGAGCAGCGCCTCGCGCAGGCCCTCGGACTCGGCGGTCGCCAGCAGGGCGGTGATCGCCGGCGCACTGGTGAAGGTCAGCGCGTGGAGCTGCCGCCGGACGGTCTGCTCGACCAGCCGCCGCACCGGGGCCAGGTCGTCCGGCGGGAGCCAGCGGTAGACCGGGACGGAGATGACCTCCGCGCCGCGCTCGCGCAGCGCCGCCGCGAAGGCGTCCAGGCGTATCCCGTGCTCCTGGACGGCGATCCGCCGGCCGGCCAGCGGGCGGGCCAGCAGCCAGGTGAGCAGCTCGTCGGTGGCCTCGGAGCCGGGGGAGAAGCCCTCGCCGAGGCCGCTGGCGCGGACCGCGCCGGTCGCCTTGGGGCCGCGGCTGAGCACCACGGCCTGCCGGAAGGCCTCGGCGAGGGCCGCGCCCCGGCCCCAGCCGTCCGCCGCGCTCATCCAGCCGCGCCAGCCGACGCCCGTGGTGGCGACCACGTAGTCCAGCGGGGCGGCCAGACAGCGTTCGGTGGCCTGGCGCAGGGCGAGATCGTCGGAGAGCGGCATGATGCGCAGCACGGGGGCCTCGACCACCTGGGCGCCGCGCCGGCTGAGCAGGGCGGTCAGTTCGTCGCGGCGACGCGCGGCGGTCACACCGATGGTGAAGCCGGTCAGCGGGCCGGGCTGGGTGGTTGTTGCCATGGCCGGAAGCGTGCGGGTTCGGCGTTACGGTCGCGTTGCCCGTCGGTCACCTGCGGGTTAGCGAAACCGCCCGCCCTGTTACGGACGATGTCGGGCGGCGCACTCCGGTCGGGTCGGGGAGTGAGCGAGGCGTACCGCGTGCGCAACACAGGGGACATTGCGCGGAAACGGCGGTTCGGGAAGGTCCTCGGCATGACGACGACCGTCACGACGACCGGGACAGCGGCCGGGACGGCCGCCGGGACGAGGACCGCGGCGCCGGCCGGGACCACCAAGGCCACCGGCACCCCCCGTATCTGACCTACCCGTATCTGACCTACCGGCACCCGGACCCGAACCCCGGTGCCCCCGGACCGCGGTGCCCCACACCCGATCGCCGGTACCCGATCACCGGGCACCACCCAGCACTGGAGGAGCAACACGATGACGCCGCGGACGCACGACCGCCCCCGGGACCTCGTCCTCGTCGGGCACGGCATGGTAGGACAGCGCTTCCTGGAGGCGTGGGTGGAACAGCCCGGTGCGACGGCCTGGCGGGTCACCGTCCTCGCCGAGGAGCCCCGCCCCGCCTACGACCGGGTCCACCTGAGCTCGCTGTTCGACGGCCGCACCGCCGAGGACCTGTCGCTCTGCCCGCCCGGATTCCTCGCCGAGCACGGCATCGACCTGCGGCTCGGCGACCCGGTCACCGCCGTCGACCGCGACGCCCGCACGGTCACCACCCGCTCCGGGCACCGGCTGAGCTACGACGCGCTGGTGCTGGCCACCGGCTCGGCGCCGTTCGTGCCGCCCGTCCCCGGGCACGACGCCGACGGCTGCCACGTCTACCGCACCATCGAGGACCTGGCCGCGATCCGGGCGGACGCCGAACGGCCCGCCGGTGCACCGGAGACCGCCGGTGCGACCGGTACCGCCGGCGCGGCGCAGGCCGCGACCGGCGTGGTGGTCGGCGGCGGCCTGCTCGGCCTGGAGGCCGCCGGCGCACTGCGGGCGATGGGCCTGAACACCCACGTGGTCGAGTTCGCCCCCCGGCTGATGGCCGTCCAGGTCGACGAGGGCGGCGGCGCCCTGCTCCGCCGCAAGATCGAGGACCTCGGCGTCACCGTCCACACCGGCGCCGCCGCACAGGCCGTCGCGACCACCCCGGACGGCCGGGTCCGCGCCCTGTCCCTCGCCGGCGGCACCGAACTCCCCGCCGACCTCGTGGTGTTCTCCGCCGGGATCCGGCCGCGCGACCGGCTCGCCCGGGACTGCGGACTGCCGGTCGGCGTCCGCGGCGGCATCGTCGTCGACGAGCGGTGCCGCACCGCCGACGAGGCGATCCTGGCCATCGGCGAGTGCGCCCAGGCCGCCGACGGCCGGGTGTACGGTCTGGTCGGCCCCGGCTACCAGATGGCCGAGACGGCCGCCCGTGAGCTCGCCGGCCGACGCGACGACCGCGGCTTCACCGGTGCCGACACCTCCACCAAGCTGAAGCTCCTCGGCGTCGACGTGGCCAGCTTCGGCGACCCGCACGGCACCGCCGAAGGCGCCCTCGACGTGCTGTACAGCGACAACCGGCGCGGCGTGTACCGCAAGCTGGTGATCGGCTCCGACGGCGCGCTGCTCGGCGGCGTCCTGGTCGGCGACACCGACGCGTACGGCACCCTGCGCCCGCTCGCCGCGAGCGGGAAGCCGCTGACCGAGGCACCCGAACGCCTCGTCCTGCCCGCCGGGTTCGGCGGCGGCCCGGTGGCACTGCCCGACGAGGCGGTGCTCTGCTCCTGCCACAACGTCACCCAGGGCGCCGTCCGCGCCGCCGTCCGCGACCAGGACTGCGACAGCGTCGCGGCGGTCAAGAAGTGCACCCGGGCCGGCACCGGCTGCGGCAGCTGCCTCAAGCAGCTGACCAGCGTGGTCAACGAGGAGCTGGCGGCCGGCGGTGCGGCCCCGCCCACCGGCCTGTGCGAGCACTTCGCGTACGGCCGCGCCGAGTTGTACGAGATCGTCCGGGTCACCGGCATCACCGGGTTCTCCGACCTGCTGGACCGCCACGGCCGCGGCGAGGGCTGCGACGTCTGCAAGCCGGTCGTCGCCTCGATCCTGGCGAGCCTGGGCGGCGGCCACATCCTGGACGGCGAACAGGCCGCGCTCCAGGACACCAACGACCACTTCCTGGCCAACCTGCAGCGCAACGGCTCCTATTCGGTGGTGCCGCGGATCCCCGGCGGCGAGATCACCCCCGACGGGCTGATCACGATCGGCGAGATCGCCCGCGACCACGGCCTCTACACGAAGATCACCGGCGGCCAGCGGATCGACCTGTTCGGCGCCAGCGTCGACCAGCTCCCGGTCATCTGGCAGCGGCTGGTGGACGCCGGCTTCGAGTCCGGACACGCCTACGGCAAGGCGCTGCGCACCGTGAAGTCCTGTGTCGGGGAGACCTGGTGCCGATACGGTGTGCAGGACTCCGTCGCCCTTGCGATCGAACTCGAGCTGCGCTACCGGGGCCTGCGCTCCCCGCACAAGCTCAAGTCGGCGGTCTCCGGCTGCGCCCGCGAGTGCGCCGAGGCGCAGAGCAAGGACTTCGGGGTGATCGCCACCTCCGCCGGGTGGAACCTCTACGTCGGCGGCAACGGCGGTATGACGCCCCGCCATGCCGACCTGCTCGCCGCCGACCTGGACCGGGAGACGTTGATCCGCACCATCGACCGCTACCTGATGTTCTACATCCGCACCGCCGACCGGCTGGAGCGCACCTCGGTCTGGCTGGACCGGCTCGAAGGCGGACTGGACCACCTGCGCGCCGTGGTGCTCGACGACTCGCTCGGCATCGCCGACGAGCTGGACGCCCTGATGGAGCGCCATGTCGGCGTCTACCAGGACGAGTGGGCGGCCACCCTGGCCGACCCCGACCGGCTGCGCCGCTTCGCCTCCTTCGTCAACGCCCCCGGCACCCCCGACCCGGCCGTGACCTTCGTCCCCGAACGGGGTCAGATCCGGCCCGCCCGCCCCGGCGAGAACGGGCGCATCCTCACCGCAACCGCCCCGGTCATGGTGGCCGGGCCCCGACTGGAGGTGGTCACCTCGTGAACGTACAGATCCACGACGGCGCGCACTGGCAGCCCGTCTGCCCCCTCGAACACCTGGAACCGGGACGCGGCGTGGCCGTGCTGCTGGACGGCGAGCAGGTGGCCGTCTTCCGCGACCGGACCGGTGACCTGCACGCCGTCGCCAACCGAGACCCGTTCAGCGGCGCGTACGTCCTCTCCCGGGGGCTGCTCGGCAGCCGCGGCGACCGGCCCACCCTGGTCTCCCCGATGTACAAGCAGGCCTTCGACCTGCGCGACGGGCGCTGCCTCGACGAGGACACCGCCCCCGACGGCAGCCCGGCGGTCCTGCGGCTGTGGCCCGTCCGGGTCGCCCCGGCGGGCGAGCGGATCGCCGCCACGGCGGGTGAGCGCGGATGAACGCCGTCCTCGACACGAAGGGATCGGACACCCGGCGGACCGGCGGCAGAGCCGGCGCCGCCCCGCTCACCCCCTGGGACCCGGAGGACGAGAAGTTCTGGGAGCAGGCCGGCGCCCGGATAGCCCGGCGCAACCTGGTGTTCTCGGTGCTCTCCGAGCACATCGGCTTCTCGGTCTGGAGCCTCTGGTCGGTCCTGGTGCTCTTCCTCGGGCCGCAGTACCACATCGACACCGCCGGCAAGTTCACCCTGACCGCGCTCCCCACGGCGCTCGGCGCCCTGCTGCGGCTGCCCTACACCTTCGCGGTGACCAGGTTCGGCGGGCGGAACTGGACGGTGTTCAGCGCCCTGCTGCTGCTCGTCCCCACCGTGCTGGCCGCCGTGGTGCTCACCCCGGGGGTCTCCTACGGCACCCTGCTCGCGGTGGCCTGCGTGGCCGGCGTCGGCGGCGGCAACTTCGCCTCCTCGATGGCCAACATCAACGCCTTCTACCCGCACCGCCTCAAGGGCTGGGCACTCGGCATCAACGCCGGCGGCGGCAACCTCGGCGTCCCGGCGGTGCAACTGCTCGGACTGCTGGTCCTGGCCACCGCGGGCGCGGCGCACCCCCGGCTGCTGCCGCTGCTCTACCTGCCGCTGATCGTGGCGGCCGCGGCCGGCGCGTGGTGGCGGATGGACAACCTGGCGGCCCCGCCGCGCGGCGCGGGCCGGGCCCTGGGCGAGGTGGTCCGGGACCGCTACAGCTGGGTGATGTCCACCCTGTACGTGGGGACCTTCGGCTCGTTCATCGGGTTCGGCTTCGCCTTCGGGCAGGTGCTCCAGGTGCAGTTCCACGACCGCTTCGACACGCCGGTGAAGGCCGCCGCGCTGACCTTCCTCGGACCGCTGCTGGGTTCGCTGGCCCGGCCGCTGGGCGGGCGGCTGGCCGACCGCTGGGGCGGGGCCCTGGTCACCCTGGTCACCTTCGTGGCGATGGGCGCCGGTACGGCCGTCGTGCTGGCGGCCTCCCGGGCCGGCTCGCTGCCGCTCTTCCTCACCGGCTTCGTCGCGCTGTTCGTGCTGAGCGGGATCGGGAACGGCTCGACGTACAAGATGATCCCGGCCCACTTCCAGGCCAAGGCACGGGCCGCCGTCCGGGGCGGCGCCGACCAGACGGCGGCCGAGGCGGACTCGCGCCGGCGGGCGACGGCCCTGATCGGCCTGGCCGGTGCGGTGGGCGCGTTCGGCGGGGTGCTGGTCAACCTGGCGTTCCGGCAGTCCTTCCTGGCCAGCCACAACGGTGACGCCGCCTACCTCGGCTTCCTGGTGGCGTACCTGCTCTGCTCGGTGCTGACCTGGGTGGCGTGCCTGCGGCCGGGCTCGGGCTGGGCGGAGGGCCGCGGGCGGGACTGAGCCGCGGGCGGGACCGAGCCGCGGCCGCAGGGCCCGGGGTCCGTCTTCGAACTCCCGTCGTCCGCCCGGAGGGCGGGCGGAACCGCGGGAGCGTGAGGACGGACCCCGGGCCCGGTCCGGCCGCCGGTGGCGGCGTCGCAGCCGAGCGGGGAGGATGGCCTCGCCGAGGAGGTGTGGCCGAGTGGCGGACGAACAGGGCTTCCCCCCGGGTGCGGTGAGCGGCCCGGCGGCGTTCGAGGACGGACCGGCGCTGCGCCCGGAGGCGGTCGGCCGGGAGGACGGGGGCCGCCCGCGCCCCGCGCTGAGCGTGCTGGACACCCGCACCGGGCGGAGCACCGGGATCCCGCCCGGCCGCCGGATGCTGCTGCGGACCGGCGTCCGGCTCGCGGCCGCCGACGGCCGGGCCGGGCCGGGGGACCTCCGGGCCGCACTGGTCGGCGACGTGCTGCAGCGCGTCGCCGAGATCGAGGGCCTCCAGGTCCTGCGGGTCCTCCTCCTGCCGGTCCTCGACCCGGGCCGGGCCGCCGCCTTCGACCGCGCCGCCGCGGCCCTCGGCATCCATCCCCCCGTCGCCGTCGTCGCCGCAGGGGATCCGGCGGACCCCGGCGAGGCACTCGGCGGCCCGCCGGACGCCCAGCTGTTCGCGGCCGGTGCCGACCGGTCCGACGCCGCCGAGGGCGTGTGGCTCGCGGTGGGCCCCGCCGGGGGCGACCCCGCGGACGGGCTGGTGGACGGCCTGGCCGCCGGTGAGGTCGAGGCCACGGCGGTGCGGCTGGCCCTGCTCTCCCACCCCTACCGCGAACCGGCCGACACCGGGCCGCGCGTGCTGGACGAGGCGGCCGCCACCCTGCGGGACTGGCGCCGCCGCGTCACCGACTGGGCCTGGGCGCCCTCGAAGCCCGTCCCGGACGACATCCGGCGGCAGGCCGCGGCCGCCTTCACCGGGGATCTGGACACCCCGGCCGCCCTCGCCCTGCTGCACCGGGTCCGGGCGGCCAACGGGCTGGAGGACGGCGCCCGGTTCGAGACCTTCGCGGCACTGGACCGCGTCCTGGGCCTGGAACTCACCCGCGAGGTCGGCCGGCACTGACCGCCGACCGGGGGTCAGTGCCCAGGTGTCCGGGCCATCGGCGTCACCACCTTCGACCAGTTCCGCCGGGCAGCCCGCCTTCGTCGCGCCGCAGGGCTGGCTGGACGCGCTCTGAGCCGCTGCTCCGAGCCACCCCCCCGGTATCGAGGCCCTGAGCCCGGCGTCGCTTCGCGAGGAGGGCCGTGCTCCGGCGCTGCCATCGGAAATCCAATGGCAGCCATCGGCAGGTTTATTTGAGTCAGTCAAGTATCCGGTCGTACGGTCGAAGACATCGCCGCTCCGACGATCCGGACCCGGAACGTCGGAGCGCCATCCCGCCGACCGTGAGGAACCCCGCCATGGCGAAGACCGTCCTTTTCGTTGTCACCGGTGCCGACTACTGGACGCTGGCCGACGGCACCAAGCACCCGACCGGCTTCTGGGCGGAGGAGCTGGTCGCCCCCTACCGTGCGTTCACCGCCGCCGGTCACGACGTGGTGGTGGCCACCCCCGGCGGCGTGGTGCCGACGGTGGACCAGGGCAGCCTGTCCGCCGGGGCCAACGGCGGCCAGGAGCAGGCCGACGCGCTCCGCACCGAGCTCGCGGGCATCGGCGCACTCGCCGCCCCGCTGAAGCTGGCGGAGGTCGACCTCGCCGACTACGACGCGGTGTTCTACCCGGGCGGGCACGGTCCGATGGAGGACCTCGCCGTCGACGCCGACTCCGGGCGGCTGCTCATCGCCGCCCTGGAGTCCGGCAAGCCGCTGGGCGTGGTCTGCCACGGTCCCGCCGCCCTGCTCGCCGCCGTCCGCCCCGACGGCACCTCGCCCTTCGCGGGCCGGCGCCTGACCGGCTTCACCAACGCCGAGGAGACCCAGGCCGGCCTCGCCGACCGGGCCAAGTGGCTCCTCCAGGACCGCCTCGTCCAGCTCGGCGCCGACTTCCAGGAGGGCGCCCCCTGGGCACCCCACGTCGTCACCGACGCCAACCTGGTCACCGGCCAGAACCCGGCGTCCTCCGTCCCCCTCGCCGCCGAGCT
Organism: Kitasatospora sp. NPDC052868; assembly: GCF_044547105.1. Taxonomy (NCBI): domain Bacteria; kingdom Bacillati; phylum Actinomycetota; class Actinomycetes; order Kitasatosporales; family Streptomycetaceae; genus Kitasatospora; species Kitasatospora sp. NPDC052868. The sequence continues at coordinate 71,228 of NZ_JBITZW010000024.1, forward strand.
CCTCAGCCGGCTGGGCTGACGGCGGGCGCCCGCCGACGGGCTGACCGACGTCCTGGACGCCGCCCACACGTGCCCGACCAGGTACGGCGCGCGGCGCACCACCGTCGACGGCATCGCCACCGGGGCGGCCGCCTCCGGTTCGGCCGGGTACCTGTACGGCCGCTCCAAGGACGACGCCGTCCGCCGCCCGGCCGAGGGCCTGCCCCGGCAGGCCCTCGGCCGGGGCCGGGCCGCTGTACCGCCTGCCGCCGCCCGGCGCCGTCCGTCACCACCACCCACCGCATCTGCGAGGCACCTCTTGAGCACCACCCCCGCCACCGTCGACCAGCCCGTCGGCGTGGAGCAGCCCGCCGACCTCGTCGCCCGGCTCCGGACGGCCTTCCGCAGCGGCCGCACCAAGCCGCTCGCCTGGCGGGTCGAGCAGCTCAACCGGCTGCGCGCCCTGATCGCCGAGAACGGCGACGACCTCGCCGCCGCCCTCCACCAGGACCTGGGCAAGCCGCGGGCCGAGGCGTCCGCGGCCGAGATCGACCTGCCGATCAGGGAGATCGACCACACCCTCGCCCACCTGGAGCAGTGGCTGAGCCCGGAGCCGGTGGACGTCACCGCCGTCTTCGGTCCGGCCGCCACCGCCGGTACGCGCTTCGACCCGCTGGGCACCGTGCTGGTGATCGCCCCCTGGAACTACCCGGCGCAACTGCTGCTCGTCCCACTGGCCGGTGCGCTCGCGGCGGGCAACACCGTCGTGGTCAAGCCCAGCGAGCTCGCCCCCGCCACCTCGGCGCTGCTCGCCAGGCTCATCCCCGGGTACCTGGACCGGGAGGCCGTCGCCGTCGTCGAGGGCGGCGTGCCGGAGACCACCGCGCTGCTGGCCGAGCGCTGGGACCACATCTTCTACACCGGCAACGGCACCGTCGGCCGGATCGTCATGCGGGCCGCGGCCGAGCACCTGACCCCTGTCACCCTGGAGCTGGGCGGCAAGTCGCCGGTCTTCGTCGACCGGGACGCGGACATCGACGCCACCGCCGAGCGCCTGGCCGCCACCAAGTTCGCCAACGCCGGCCAGACCTGCGTCGCCCCCGACTACGTGCTTACCGACCCGGCCACCGCCCGGAGGCTGGAGAGCGCACTCGCCCGGGCCGTGGAGCGGCGCTTCGGCGCGGACCCGCAGCAGTCCCCGGTGTACGGGCGGATCGTCAACGAACGGCACTTCGACCGCCTCGCCGCCCTGCTCGGCTCCGGCCGGACCGTCACCGGGGGCGGCCACGACCGCGCCGACCGCTACATCGCGCCGACCGTCCTCGCCGAGGTCGCGCCGGACTCCCCGGTCATGCGGGAGGAGATCTTCGGTCCGGTCCTGCCGATCGTGGAGGTCGCCGACCTGGACGAGGCCATCGGCTTCATCAACGACCGGGACAAGCCGCTGGCGCTCTACGGCTTCACCGGCAACGAGACCACCCGGCGCCGGCTGCGCGAGGAGACCTCCTCGGGCGGGCTCGGGTTCGGTCTGCCGATGGCCCACCTGCGGGTGCCCGAGCTGCCGTTCGGAGGCGTCGGCGAGAGCGGTCTGGGCGCCTACCACGGCCGCCACTCGATCGCGACCTTCAGCCACCGCAAGGCGCTCCTGGACGTCCCGCTCGGCTGATCCGAGCCCCGCCCCGGCGCCCCCCCGGTGCCCGCCCCCGAACGGGCGGGCACCGGTCCGGGGGCGGCAGGGCGGGGTGGAGTGCTTCCATGGAAGGGGGCACGCCGCAGACGGGAGCCCACCGATGGCGCACACCGACTCCGCAATCGCCGGCCGGCTGGTCGCACTGCTCGTGCTGGCCCGCAGCGCGCTGGGCCACGCGTCCGAGGCGGCGCTCGGTGCCGACACCACCGTCATCGCCCGCGAGCTGGCCGCCGTCGAGGACGCGCTCCGGCCCCTGCGCGGGGAGGTCGAGAAGGACGCCGCGACCCTGCTGGCCGAGCGTCGCGACGCCTCGGTCTACCTCAGGGAGGTGGTCTCCGAGGTCCACGTCGGCTGCGAGGCCCGGCAACTGGCCGAACTCGCCGCACGGGTGGGCGAGCTGGCACGGACCCGCGAGGCCAACGGGCCGCTGCCGGACGCCGTCCGGCTGCCCCTTCAGGGCATGAGCGCGCTGGCGCTCGCCATGGTCGCCATGGCCGGCGAGGCACTGGCGCGCCCCGAACCCGGGGTACTCGCCGACCTGCACGGCGGCCTCAGCGAGATCGGCCACCGCCAGCGCCTGCTCTACGGCCAGCTGCTCGCCGGGTCGACGTCGGTGGAGCGGACGGACGCCGTGGACGCGGCGCTGCTGAGCGTCTACTTCGAACGCTGCGCCGGACACGCCCTCTCCGCCGCCCGCCACGCCGGCCTGTTCGCGGGGCTGGCCTAGCGGCCGGGGTCCGGCCGACTGGGCCCGCCCGGTGCGCGCTGGTTCGACGGGGTGATGCGGTGCGTCCTGGGCGCAGTCGTGGGGCTCAAGTGACGGGCGGGACAGGGCGTGTAGATGAGATGTAGATCTCCGGGCGTGAGGATGGCGTCCGAGCACCTCCTCCAGACCGCCCAAGGACGACCGGGAGTCATCGCATGAAGCTCACGAAGCGACCTGCACAGTCCCTCCGACGTGGTACGCCGATCCTGCTGCCGGCCTTCGCGGCCGTGCTGCTGGCCGTCCTCGGCGCGTCCGTCGCCGCCCCGGGGGCCGGCGCCGACGCCGGCCGGCACCGGACCGTCGGCGGGCTCGCCGCCAAGTCCGACGGGATGCAGCCGCCGAGCGGGACGGCCGAGTGGAACACCAAGGCCTGACCTGCCCGGCCCCTGGCCGGCCCGCCGGGTTCAGTCCGCGGCGGCGCGCCCCGCACGGGCGGCGACCGCCTCCGCGCGGGCGGCGTCCGGCAGCCCGATTCCGGTGAACACGGCCTGGGCCTGCAAGGCGTGGGCCCGGCCCTCCTCGGGGCGCCCGAGGTCGAGCTCGATCTGCGCCAGGACCAGCAGGGCGTGGCCGTGGTCCCGGTCGCTGCCGGTCGCACCGCGGTAGTGGGACAGCGCCCGCCGGGCCTCCTCCCGGGCCGGGCCGAGCCGGCCCAGCGCGTGCAGAGTCGCGGCGGCGCGGTAGCGGGCCTGCGCCTCCTGGCCGGGGATGTGCCAGGTGTCGCAGAGCGCCAGGCACTCCTGGTAGGCGGCCAACGCGTCCTGGTACCGCCCGGACTCGTGCAGCGCCAGCCCCCGGACGCAGAGCGCGTGCGCGGTGCCGTGCCGGTCGGAGACCTGACGAAGCGTCACCAACGCCTCGTCGCAGGCGGCCACCGCCTCCTCGGCGCGGCCGCTGCGCAGCCGTGCCATGGCGGCGTTCAGCATCGCGGTGAGCTCACCGGAGCGGTGGCCGGTCCGGCGGGCGAGGGCGAGGGCCTGGTCGAAGCAGTCCACGGCGTCGGCGTAGCGCTGCTCGAACTGGGCGATCACACCGAGGTCGTTGAAGGTCTGCCGCAGGATGACCGTGTCACCGGCCCGGCGGCAGGCCTCGGCCGCGCGCCGGGTGAAGGCGTCGGCGGTGGCCAGCCGGGTGGTCTGCAGGGCTGCGTTGCCGCAGACGAACAGGGCGCGTCCGGCTGCGCGGTCGGCCCCGAGGGCCTCCGCCCGTTCGGCCACCGCCTCGGCGGAGGCGGCCAGTTGGCCGTACGGGATGTCGCGGCCGAACGGGCTGAGGGCGATCAGCAGGTCGGCTGCGCCGTCGAGCAGTGACGGCGCGGCCGACCCCTCCTGGACGGCGAGTTGGATGACGTGGACGGCGCCGTCGAACTCCTCGGTCACCCAGGCGCGGGCGGCGGCGAGGTCGGTGAAGCGCGGGCCCTGCGGGTCGCCGGGGGCGAGCGTGGTGTGCACCGGGTCGCCCGGGACCATCTGCTGGAAGGCCGAACCGGCCGCGCCCAGAAGGTGGTCGAGCAGTCGGCGGCGCACCCGCGCCGGGTCCTCCGGTGCCGGGTCGCCCGCTGCCGGTCCGTCGGGCGCCGATGCCGATGTCGATGTCGGGAGCGGTGCCGGTGCCTGCGCGGGCAGGTGGCAGGCGAAGGACTGCACCAGCTGGTGGTAGCGGTAGCGGCCGGCCGAGGGCGACTCCAGCAGTGCGGCGTCCACCAGGGACTCCAGCAGCGGTTCGGCCTCCTCCTGGTCGAGGCCGAGCGCGGCGGCGGCCGCGCCGAGTCCGATGCCCGGCCCGGCGACTGGCGCGAGCGAGCGGAAGGCCGCGGCCTGTCGGGGCGTCAACTGGTGGTATCCGAGCTCGAAGACGGCGGCCACGGCGAGCTCGCCGGCCTGCAGTTCGGTCAGCCGGCGCCGTTCGTCGCCGAGGCGGTCGACCAGGCTCGCCACCGTCCAGCCGGGCCGCGCCGCGAGCCGGGCGGCCACGATCCTCACGGCGAGCGGCAGATTGGCGCAGGCGGTGACCAGTTCGCGGGCGGCGTCGGGTTCGGCGTCGACGCGCTCCGCGCCGATCACCCGCCGGAGCAGCCCCAGCGCCTCGTCGGTCTCGAAGACGCCCAGGTGGACGTGGGCGGTGGCGGGCAGTCCGGCCAGCCGGCCCCGGCTGGTGACCACCACCGCACAGGCGGCGGACCCCGGCAGCAGCGGCCTGACCTGGGAGTCGTCCCGGGCGTCGTCGAGCAGCAGCAGGACGCTGCGGCCGTCGAGCACGGTGCGGAAGAGCCTGGTCCGGTCCTCCAGGGCCCGGGGGATCTCCTGGCCGGGCACGCCCAGTGCCGCCAGGAAGCTCCCCAGTACCGCGCCGGGGTCGGCCGCGTCGGCGCCGGTGCCGCGCAGGTCGGCGTAGAGCTGGCCGCCCGGGTAGCGGTCCTTGATCCGGTGGGCCACCCGCAGGGCCAGGGTGCTCTTGCCGATCCCGCCCATGCCGCTGACCGAGGCGACGGTGAGGGCGCGGTCGTCCGGGCCGGGAAGCGCCTCGCAGAGCCGGGTGACCGCTTCGTCGCGACCGCTGAAGTCGCTGCTGTCGGGAGGGAGTTGGGCCGGGCGCGGCGCCGCTGGCGGGACGGCGGGCGAGGTGGCGGGCGAGGTGGCGGGCCGGGCGGCCGGGGGCTCCGGCGGCGGGTCGGCGACCGCGGCGGGGGCGGCGGCGCCGGGCGGGTGCGCGGCGGCGTCCGAAGCGCCGGGCGGCGGCAGGTCGCGGAGCGGTGGCTCGCCGGCCGGCCGTTCGCGGACCGGTAGCTCGTTGGCCAGTACGCGCTGGTGCAGGTCGCGCAGCTCCGGCCCCGGCTCGACCCCGAGCTCCTCGGCGAGCAGCCGCCGGGCCCGGGCGAAGACGGCGAGCGCCTCGGCCTGCCGCCCGCACCGGTAGAGCGCCTCCATCAGGAAGCCGTACGGGCGTTCGCGCAGCGGGTGCTCGCAGGTGAACGCCGTCAGGTCGGGGACGGTCGCGGCGTGCCGCCCGAGCAGCAGGTCGTGGTCGAACCGCTCCTCCAGCAGCATCAGCCGCAGCTCCGAGAGCCGGCCCCGCTGCTGTGCGGCGAACGGGCCGGGGACGTTGGCCAGCGGCTCGCCCCGCCACAGGGCGACGGCCTCGGTGAGCAGCCGGGTGCAGTCCTCGTGTCGGCCTGCGGCGCGGGCCCGGGCCGCCTCGGAGCCGAGCTCCTCGGCGCGGTAGGCGTCCACGTCGGCGGGGGTCACCGCCAGGCGGTAGCCGGAGCCGGTGGACAGCAGGATCCGGGGGGTGGAGCACTCGGACTCCAGCCGCTGCCGCAGCCGCCAGACGTAGGTGCGCAGGCTGGTCACGGCCGAGTCGGGGGCGTGGTCACCCCAGACCGTGCTGACCAGCTCGTGCAGCGATGCCGAGCGCCCCGAGCGCAGCAGCAGCGCGGCGATCATGGCCTGCTGCTGCGGCGGTCCTGCCGGGACGCCCCTCCCGTCGAGGTCGATCCGCATGGCGCCGAGCACCGAGAACCGCACCACCCCCTCCATGCCGCGTTCCCTTTCCCCGACGTGACCGGCCGTAGTCCGCCGATCACGATCCCCTCCCCTGACAGGTGGATCATCCTAGTCATGGATACCGGGTATGGGGTCGGCATACGGACGACCGGTGGGGCGGCGGGGTGCGTCGGCGGCGGCCCACCGTGCGTGCGGGGGCGGGCGGAATGCCGGGCCGGGCGGTGGAGCGGGGGAGTGGGGCGGGCCGGGGGCGGGCCCGCCCCACGTCGTGGGGCGGCGCGCTCAGGCCCCCGAGGGCGACCGCCGGGCGGGGGCGGCACGGTGAGCGGCGACGCGGCCGGCGCCGACGGGCGGCGCGGGCGGGACCATCCGGTCCAGCAGGGTGAGCCGGGTGAGCGTGTCCGCGGCGTCCGCCGCCTTGCGGTCGGCGTGCTGCGGCCGGGCGGTCAGGAACTCCCGCAGCCCCCGCAGGTCGGCGCCTACGCAGGTGCGCTCGACGGCACGCCAGCTCCGGCGGTGGTAGGGCAGGGCGCGCGCGGCGTCGAGCAGCGCGGCGGCCTGCGGGGCCGTCAGCACCTCGGCCGCGACGGCGGCGCCCAGCGTGTGCCGGATGTTCACCAGGGGCTCGCTGGTCCGCCGGTAGTCGGGCCCCTCCCCGTGCGCGACCGCGACCTCGTCGTCCGCGTCGATGACGCCGTCGCGGTACATCCGGAAGACCTCGCCGTGCCCGATCATGCCGAACCCGCGCAGTTCGGCGGCCCGCAGCGCGCCCAGGCCGGCGCAGCCCACCACCCGGACCCCGGCGGCCAGCGCGGCGAGGATCTCCTCCTGCCGGACGCGCGTCGCGTGGTGGTGGTGGCCGTCGACGAGGATGGCGGTGTCCCCGGGCCCGAGGCCGAGCCGGAACAGGTCGCCGTGGGCCGCGGGCGGGTGCACCTCGGCACCCGGGGCGAGGGCCGCGACCCGCGCGGCGGGCATGGTGGGCCCGACGAGGACGTGGATGGTCATCGGAGCTCCTTCGCTGGGGAGGGACCGGCCGGGGCCGACCCGGTCGGGGCGGGGTGCGCGGCGGACCCGGCCGGAACGGGGTGCGGGCCGGCGCACGCGTGGGCGCGCTTCGGCGCGGGGGCCCCGAAGAGGTCCTCGACGGTGTTGGCGGCCAGATGGCAGAGCACGAAGCGCTGCCTCGGCCCGATGCCCAGCCGGTCCAGGTGGGAGCAGAGCACGTTGGCCGCCAGCCGGTGGCTCTGGTGCCGGACGTCGGCGAGCACCTCCTGCGGGCAGGCCGGGTCGAGCAGCAGCAGGTCCACGGCGGCGCCCGAGCCGTCCGCGGACGACGGCCCCTCCGTCAGCCCCTCCGGCGGCTCGACCGGTGGTGCCCCGCCGCGGTCCAGGGAGATCCGCCCCGACTCCAGCAGCGGTTCGGCGGCCGCCCTGACCTCGGCGGTGTGCCGCGTCCACCACCGCACGAAGGGCACCTGCCCGTCGCCGTCCAGGGTGTCCAGGACGGCCGTCAGCCGCCGTTCCAGCGCGGGCCGGCGGGCCCGGTACTCCACCTCCAGCGCGGCCCGCACCGCGGACGGGTTCCGGCAGTAGGTCAGAAAGCGCTCCGCGTGGGCGCGGTAGGAGCCGGATCCGTCGGTGATGGCCGGAGCGCTCACCCGGGCGAACGCGAACATCAGGTCCAGCGCGATGCCCCGGCGGCTGTCGTGTCCGCCGCGTACCCGCTCCAGCATCGAGAACAGCTGCTCGCAGCCCGCCGCGTACGCGTCGTCGAGCAGGTCGGCGAGCCGACGGCTGCCGAGGACGTGCAGGCGGTCCTCGTAGGGCTCGTGCTGCAGGCTGTTGTCCGGGTGCCAGGGGAACAGCGGCCCCTGCTCGTGCTGTGCCTGCGCCATCCGCCGGTGCGCGGCGAAGTGGGCCCGCTGGTCGAGGGCGGTGGTGGAGGGGGAGCCGAGCAGGTACTCGGCGAGCCCGAGCTGTGCGCCGGGCAGCACGGTGGCGTGCCAGTCCTCCTCGGTGGCGGTGAAGTTGAGCCGCAGGTGCGGCCCGCGCCGCCAGTGCCGGGTGAGGTACGGGCGGCCGATCTCCCCGGCGAAGCGGCGGAAGAGCGGGCGGACGGCGTCGAGGATGAGGTCGTCCTTGTCCTCGGCGTAGTAGCGGACCTGGATGCTGCGCCACCGGGCGGCCGTCGTCGCCGTGCTGCTCGTCATGGGGTCTCCTCGGTGCTGGGCCGACCGGCGAGGGCTGCGGTGACCAGGGGCCCGGGCGCAGCGCCGGGCGCCACGCAGGACGCAGCGCCGGGCGCACCGCAGGACGCACCGCCGGGCGCCGTCCGCGGCGCAGCACCGCCGTGGTGTGCCGTCTGCCGAAAGCTTCATCGGGCGGCATCTACGGCTGATCATCATCCGCTCTACGGCCCCCGCGGCGCCGCGCCCGCCCGCAGCGTCACAGCCGGAGCCGCAGCCGGGCGGGCATGAAGCGGCCTACGCGGTCCGGCCCACCGGGAGCCCGCGCGGCTCCTTGATCCGCTTCATGATGATCTGCGAGTTCACCTCGGTCACCCCGGCCAGCGAGGTCAGCCGCTCGATCCAGAGCCGCTCGTACGCCTGGAGGTCCGCCACCGCGATCCGCAGCAGGCAGCCGGGGCTGCCGAACAGCCGGTACGCCTCGACCACGTCCGGGATGTCCTGGAGGGCCTCCTCGAAGGCCTCCACCGCCTCCCGCTCACGCCGCACCTCGACCGAGACCAGGACCTCGAAGCCGCGCCCGACGGCCTCGGGGTTGACCACCGCCCGGTAGCCCTCGATCACCCCGTCCTGCTCCAGTTGCCGCACCCGGCGCATGCAGGGCGATGCGGTCAGACCCACCCGCTGGGCCAGCTCCTGGTTGCTCAGTCGGCCGTCCTGCTGGAGCTCGCGCAAGATCTGTCGGTCAATCTCGTCCATGGCGCAAGAATCCACCACACTCCAGGCCTGATCAAGCCGGAATTGGCGATCGTCGTGCGCGCATATTTTCATATCCTTGCGAGGATATTGCGATATCGCCGAACCACCTCGAAGCCCCCACCGATCCCGAAGGGAGACGGCACGCCGTGACAAGGGTCGTCCTGATCACCACCGGCGGTACCATCGCCAGCCGCTGGCAGGGAACCGGCTACGCCGCCGACACCCCTGGCCAGGAGGTCCTGGCCACCGCCGCCGTCCCGCACGGCGTGGACGTGAAGGTGGTCGACCTCTTCAACGTCAACAGCCCCCGGCTGACCACGGAGCACCTGCTGACGCTGCTGCAGGCCGTGCACCGGGAGCTCGCCGACCCCGAGGTCGCGGGCGTGGTCGTCACGCACGGCACGGACACCCTGGAGGAGTCCGCGTTCCTGGTCGACCTGCACCACGGCGACCCGCGCCCGGTGGTGTTCACCGGCGCCCAGCTGCCCCACGACGCCGCCGAGGGCGACGGACCGGGCAACCTGCGGGACGCCCTGGTCACGGCGTCGACGGTGTCCGGGCTCGGCACCCTGATCGTCTTCAACGGCGTGGTGCACGCCGCCCGCGGCACCGTCAAGACCGAGACCCTCGACCTGGACGCCTTCGGGGACCTCTCCGGCACGCCGGTCGGCGACATCGGCTTCACCAAGGTCACCAGGCGCGCCGAGCCGGCCCGGCCGGCCGCCCTGGCGCTGCCCCCGCTGCCGCAGCCGCCGGTCCGGGTCGACATGGTGATGCACCACATCGACGCCGACCCGCTGCTGATGCGGGCGGCCGTCGCCGCCGGGGCGCAGGGCATCGTGCTGGTCGGCACCGGCGCCGGCAACGCGACCCCGCAGTTCGTCGAGGCCGTCGCCGAGGCGACCGCCCAGGGCGTCCTGGTCGCCCTGACCACCCGGGTGCCGTCCGGCCCGGTGGCCGAGATCTACACCGAGGGCGGCGCGGTGGACCTGGTCGCCGCCGGGGCCCTGCCCACCGGCACGCTGCGCGCGGGCCAGGCCCGGATGGCCGTGCTGGCCGCGGTGCTCGCCACCCCCGACCCCGCGGAGCGCCGCCGCGTCCTCCGGCACGCCCTCGCCGCCAAGGAGTCGGCACCCGCTCACTGACCGCGGCCCGCTCCGTACCGCGGGCTCCGTACCGCCCGCACCCGATCCGCCCCGCCGGCCCCGCCGTGCGGGGCGGACGCACACCCGGCGGACCTCGCCGCCGCCCCCGACAGGTGATCGCGAAGTACCCACCCCGCGGCCCCAACGGCAGTAGCATGGTCGGGCTTTGGGGACAGGCGTGGACCGGTGGGGGTAGACGTGGTCATGCGGCGGGGGTCCGCCTACGTGGTGTTCGACGTCGACCTGGGCAAGGGTGTCGAACCCGCCCTCCCCGACTGGGCCGAGGGGCCGCTTCCGGTCGCGGACCGGGACGGAGGAGTCGTCGACCGTGCGCGGCGGATGACGTACTTCGAGCCCAGGGTGGCCGAGTCGCTGTACGGCTCACCGGAGCGGCCCGCCCGCTGGCACCGCCGCCTCGCGGCTGCCGCTGCCACCGGGACCGCCGAGCCGACCCCGACCGGCCGCGTCGTGGAGGGCGTCGAACTGCTGCGCCTGCCCGCCGTGTTCGGCCCCGGCGCCGAACGGCGCGGCCTCGCCGTGCTGCACGTCCGGCTCTCCGCCGACCCGTTGACGGACCTCGCGGAACTCGCCGACCTCACCGCGAGCCGCGCGGCGTACACCCGGGAACTGCCGGAGGGCGTCCGGATCGCCGCCTCCGGACGGCGGCCGTGGACGCTCTGCCACGTGACCTTCGCCGACGGCACCCCGCCCGAACCCCTGCCGCCGCCCTACGCGGGCTGGGGCGCCCGCGACCAGTGGCTCTGGCTGCTCGCCTCCGCCACCCCGCTGAGCCGCTTCCCGCCCGACCCGGAGGATACGGCCCTGTTCGACGGCCGGGTCCGCTTCTCCGCCGACTGGCACGCGCTGGTCCTGCGCGACGGCGCGGCCTTCCTCGGCACCTCGCCGGACCCGGGCGGCGACGCGGTCTTCCACGCCGGCGCGGCCGTCCTGGTCCGCACCATCTACCTGGACACCTTCCTGCTCGGCCGCCTCCAGGTGCTCGGCCTGAACCGGCTCGCCAACTCCCTGGCCGGGATGACCGCCCAGGAGGCCGACGCCAACCGCCTGCTGGCCCTGGAGGGGCGGCTGATCGAGCTGCGCCGCGCCCTCTGGTCGTCCCACATCACCACCCGGGCGAAGGCCAACGAGCTGCTGGAGCGCTTCCAGGAGCAGCACCGGCTGGCCCAGCTGCTCGCCGCCACCGGCAGCGGGCTCGCCGACGCCGCCCGCTACGTCGATGCGGCCCGCTCGCGCCGCAGCGCCCTGGCGCTCGGCCTGCTGTCGGCGGTCGGGCTCCCGTTCGGGGTGGCGTACGCGGCCGGGGCGCTGTGGGGCGACCCCGCGCCGGCGACGCTGCTCGTCTGCACCCTGGCCGCGCTCGCGGCGGCCGCGCTGCTGTTCGCCCTGCTCCCGCCCCTGCGCGGCCTCGCCTCGGGCGAGTTACGCGGTCGGGGCGGCCGCCCGAACGGCAGCGGCCGAACCGTCGGTGGCCGAACCGCCGGTGGCCGAACCCGGGGGACCCGATCCGATCGCGACGCGCGCGCGGACGATCCGCACGCCTGGGAGGACTGATCCGCGGTGCTGGTCTCGCTCTACCGTTCCGGGCCGCTGCGCCAGCGGATCGCCAAGGGGTACACGGCCGTCGGCCGGCCCGGTGCCCGCACCGCCCCGGCGCAGCTGGTCGACGCCCTGCTCGCCCGCCCGCCGCAGCTGCCCCGCCTGCCCGGTGGCGAACCGGCGCTGCTGCGCGCCGATCCGCGGACGCCGGGCGCGCTCTGGGTCGACACCGGCCGGGTCTCGCTGCACGACCCGGGCGCGCGGGCCGCCGTCGCCGCCGGGCTCGCCGAGTCGGTGGCGGTGGTCGCCCGGTCCCTGCGCAAGGCCGGGGCGCTGCTGGTACCCGCCGGCTGGAGTCCGGCCGGTACCGGTACCGGTACCGAGGCAACCGCCGGGCCCGCGGCCCTTCCCCCCGACGTGCACTCGCTGGAGGTGGTCAGCGAGGTGCAGCGCGAGCTGCTCTGCAACCTGGTCCGCGAACACTCCGCCTGCCTGATCGCCCTGACGGGCCGTCAACTATACGGCCCGGCCGGCGCGGCGGCCGGCGGATCGGCCCGGCTGTCCCGGGCCGCCGACCAGGTCGCCGCCCGCTATGTCGCCTCCTTCGCGCCGCAGCACCTGGACCGGGTCCGCACCGTGCTGCGACAGGAGGAGCGACTGGCCCGGCTGGAGGCGATGGACGTCAACCCGCTGGGGGAGCCCGCGGTCGGGGCCCAGGGCGATGTCAGTCTGCGGCTGGTCGACGGACAGGTCTCGGTCTCCTCCGCGCTGGCGCACGCGCTGCTCGTCCAGGCCCTGGGAATGAAGGCCCGGGAGCTGGAGCGCTCCGGGCGCCGGATCGGCGCCGTCCCGCAGGCCCTGATCGAGCGGAACCGGGCGCGGGCCATCGCGCACGGGCTGGCCGCCGGGTTCGAGATCGAGCAGAAGGAGCCGCGCGGCAAGGGCCGACCCGTCGGCCGCCGCGGCCCGGAGGCGCCGCGGATCGTCCCGGCGAACCGGGCCGCCCTCCAACTTCTCACCGAACTCCTCCCGTACTTCCGCCAGTTGGATGCCACCGCGGACGAACTGGGCCAGCTGTTCAACGGTCTGGAACTGGCCGCCGGCAGCGGCTCGGGCGGCGCCGGGCCGAGCGCCTTCGTCCGCAACGAGAACGACCTGCTGGCCCGTTGGCGCTCGTACGATCCCCGGCTGCTCGACGCCGAGCGGCTGGCCGAGCACCTGGCCAACCCCGGCTGGCTCGTGGCGGACCACATCGGCGAGGCCAACCGGGCCGTCGGGGCCGGAAGTTCGGCCGCCGCCCGGGTCTGGTTGACCGAACTGCTGGCCCCGAGCGCACCCGCCGCCCGCACCGCACCGGCCGCCCGCACCGCCCCCGCCGCCCGCAACGGCTCCAGGCCGACGAAGGCCGACCCGACGAAGGCCGACCCGAGGCAGACCGACCCCAGCCGGCAGAGCCCGAAGCAGCAGCACCCGAAGCAGCAGAGCCCGAAGTCCGAACCCGGCCTCGCCGAAAGGCGGTTGCTCGACCTGCTGGCCCGCCCCGGCCTCGCCCCCGAGGAGATCCTCCCCGCCCTGCGCTCCTACTGCCGCACCGGCACCGCCCTCGACCTGAACCGCGCCCTGCGCACCCGCGACCGGGAGGAGGCCAAGACGACCCGCCGCCTGCTGCGCCCCGAACCCGCCCGCCGGGTCCGCCTCGACGCCCCGCCCTCGGCCTGGGACGACGGGCGGATGGCCCGGGCCGTGCGCGCGGCGACCGAGGCGGGCACCGCCCTGCTGCACTGGGACGTCCCCGCCGCCGACCGCCACCTGGTCCGGACCGCCCTGCGGGCACTCGGCCGGCCGCCCCACGACCTCCGGCACGTCCTGCTGACCGACACCACCTACACCGCCAAGGCGGACGAGCGCCGCGGGACCGTCGAGGTCCTGCTGGTCGCGCCCGGGGAGGAGCCCGCCCGATGACCACCACCGCACCCGCCGGCCCGCCCGCTCCCGCACCCGTCCCCGTCCTGCTGGACCTGCGCCGCTACCACGCCGTCCCGGCCTCCGCCGACGGCTACATCGAGCTGTGGGGCCGACTCGAACCGACCGTGGTGAGCGTCGACCCGCGTCTCGGCCCCCGGCTGCGCCTCGACCTCGGCCCCGAGGGGGAGGTCGGCATCTGGTTCCTCGCCCCGCACAGCGCGCCCCGGCCGATGACCGCCGCCACCCCGTTCGCCGTCCGCGGCATCCTGGAACCGCCCCAGATCCGCTACCCCTGCGACACCTGCCGCGACCGCGGCACCCTCGCCTACGCGCCGTTCAGCTGCCCCGGCTGCGGCACCGGGGAGCGGCCCGGACGGGTCTGCGACACGCACGCCGTCTTCCTGGACGGCAGCCTGCGCGCCTCCTGCGACCGCCACACCCCCCAGTGCCGCTGCGGGGCCCGGGCCCGCGCCTGGTGCGGCGGCCCGCGCTGCCGCTCCGGGCGGGCCTGGTGCGCCGACCACCTGGTCCGCCACCCCAACGACGCCTCGGTGGCCTACTGCCAGGACTGCTACGGCGAGCGCTTCCCCGACTGCGAGTACTCCGGCTGCCGCTCGACCGGCCACGTCCGCTGCGAGCACCGCGGCCTCGACGCCCTGCTCCGCGGCGCCCGCCCCGGCGGCCAGGGCGCCCGCGGCACCGCCGACCCCGGCGACCACGCCTGTGGCCGCCGGATGTGCGCCGAGCACGCCGTCCGCTGGCAGATCTACGGCGCCCGCAGCCGCGGCCTGGCCCTGTGCGCCCGCCACCACCAGGACCTGCGCGCGGCCACCCCCGAGACCCTGGTCGGGCTCATCCTCGCCGGGACGGCGGCCCGCGCCCAGGCCCACGCCCGCAGCCGCACCCGCCCCGGCGGCGGCGACGCCGCCCGCCGCCAGGCGTTCCTGCCCCGGCTCGCCATCGTCCGGCACATCTTCATCAACACCCGGCGGACGGTCCTCGACATGGGCGCCCTGGACACCCTCTTCGCCGGGCTGGAACAGCGGCTCCGACGGGCCGACGGCCCCGCCGCCGAGACGGCCCTCAGACTGCTGCGCCAGCACGAGCCCTCCCGCCGCGACGACGTCCGCCGCTTCCACGAGGGCCACGAGGAGGGCCGGGCGCACTTCGCCCGGCTGGTCGCCCTGCTGAACTCCACCGGCAAACGGGAGCTGGCCGAGGGCATCGCCTTCTCCGACTACCGCAGCAAGAGCCGCATCCTCTACGTCAAGGTCCCCGCCGAGCTGCGCGGCCGCTTCTACGGCACCAGGCACGCGCACGTCGACGACCTGAAGCAGCGGCTCGGCATCGACATCCAGGTGGAGCGGGAGTGACCTCCCCTCCCCGCCGGGCGCGGCGGCCCCGGTCCACCCGGGCCGCGGCCCCCGACTGACCGGCCGGGACCAGCCCGGACGGCCCGACCGCCAGCCCCGCCCCGCAGCAGTCCGTCTTCACCTCCGCCCTGAAGGACGGAGCATCCACGGAGGAACCCCGATGACTCTCCTCGGCCGCGGCGGCCCTGCCTTCACGCCGAACGACACCCGGCTGGTCACCGCCCCCGGCCACGGCCTGGCCGAGGGCAACCGGCTGGCCGTCCCCGCCCAGCGGCTCGCCGCCGACGGCCCGGGCCTGCTCACCGTGCGCGACCCCGCCGCCGGCCGGTCCTCCACCGCCCGCGCCGTGCCGGTCCGCCTGGTCCCGGTCGCCGGCCTGCCCGCCGACGTCGTCGTCGTCCCCGAGGAGCTGGCCGGCGAGCACCGGCTGGCCGACGGCGGCTGGCGGCTGGAGCCCGCCGCGGCGGCCGTCCCGGCGGCCGTCGAGCTGGAGTCCCCGGCGGCCCTGTCGCTGGACGAGGCGGCGCTGGCCGTGCAGCGCTCGCCGCTGCTCGCCGGCCACGTCCTCACCCACGGCGAGGACACCGCCCAGGACACCTGGATCGACCTGGACGGCCTGCCGTTCCGGGTGCGCTCGGCCACCGACCAGGCCGGGCAGCGGCTGCGCGGACTGCTCGCGATCGGCGCCGAGACCCGATTCAGCGTCTTCGCCCCCGGCGGGCGCAGCGGCGTGGACATCGTCGTGCTGGCCGACTGCAGCGGCTCGATGGGCGTCGACGACATCCCCGACCGCCGCGAGTCGCCGCGCCGGATCACCGCGCGGCGCAACGCCCCCGCCGCCACCGTCACCCGGCTGGACGCCCTCAAGGGCGCCCTGCGCGCCATGATCGACGCCCGCGCCCGGGTGGACGGCCTGGTCACCCGCTTCGCCCTGGTCCGCTTCGACCTGACCACCCGGACGCTGTTCCCCGGCACCGACGGCATGGCCGAGGTCACCGGCGGCTCCGGCGACCACACCCTGGACCAGCTGCGCGGCGCCGTCACCCTGCTCCAGCACGACCACCAGGCGACGGACATCGGCCGCGCCCTGCACAAGGCGGCCGAACTCCTCCACCGGCACGGGGTCCCGGGCAACGAGCGGCTGATCGTACTGGTCAGCGACGGCGCCCACTGGGCCCCGATGAGCGAGGAGCGCAGCGGCGAGTCGGTGGCCGCCACCGACGACCCGGTCTCGCTGATGGAGGACCTGCACGGCGGCCTCGGCATCCGGCTGCACGCCGTCGGCATCAGCGACCGGTCGATGTTCGGCAGCTGGTGGAACGAGCTGTGCCGCAGGGACCCGACGCTGCGCGAGCCGCCCGAGAACCTGGTGCCCAATCACGACCTGCTCGGCCGCCTGGTCGACGTGGCCGGCGGCGACCGGCACCGGATCGGCGGGGTGGACGTCCTGGAGGAGTACTTCGCCGAGCTCGGCAGCGGCGTCGTCCGCGCGGTCGGCCGCCCGACGCCGGGGCGGCTGCCCGCCCTGCAGCTGGACCCGGCGGCACTGGCCGCGGCCCCGGCCGGGCCGGCGGCCGACCCGGAGCGCCAACGCCGCTGGGAGCAGCAGGTGGAGGAGGTGGTCCGCCGGTACGCCGAGGTCTGCACGGCCTCCTCGACCCGGCTCGGCTACCCGCTGTTCCGCACCTCGCTGTCCGATGTCGCGCGGCTGCGCCAGGCGGCCGCCAGCCACACCCAGTTCACCGCCTGGCTGTCCGTCGCCGACAAGGTCTTCCACGAGCGGCTGCACGAGTCGGTGCGCTTCCCGCGCCGCAACCGGCGCGACCTCGCCGGACTCGACCTGCCCGAGCTGACCGGCCCGCTGTGGGACGGGCGGCTGGGCGAGGTGCACGGTCTGCGCAACTTCTTCCTGCACGACGCGGAGTCCGAGAAGCGCAGCCCCGAGCAGAACCGCGCGGTCGGCGAGGTGATCCTCCGGCACACCGGCAAGTACGCGGTGGAGGAGCACGACGCCGCCGGCTGGCACAGCCTCCAGCAGGGCCTGCTGGACAACCTGGCGGGCGTGCTGGCCGAGGTCTACGAGATCCTGGTCGCCGCGCCGCCCCCGCCGCCTGCACCCCGGGAGTCCGAGGGCGGGTCCGGACCGTCCGAGCCCTCCGCCGCCCACTCGGCCGGAGCGCCCGCCCCCGCCGCCGCGCCGCCCGTGCCGATGGTCGTCCGGGTGGTGGCCCAGGGCTTCGACTGAGCCGCCCCCCGGCACCCGGGCGTGTCGGCCGTACCCTCCGACCGTCCGACCGTCAGAGCGGCGTACGGATCCGCGGCGAACGCGTCAGAGCCCCGTCAACGAGCGGCCCCCGCCCGGCCGCCCCCGGGTTTGCTGGAGCAGGCAGCACACTCCACCGCACGTCAGAGGGACGGGACCGGGCCATGGCAGACCTCCACGCCGACGAACAAGCCTTCCACGCGGGGCACCCCCGCATCGTGGTCGGCGTCAGTGGATCACTCGGCAGCCTCGCCGCCCTGCACCACGCCGTCGCCGAGGCCCGCCGCACCGACGCCGAGGTCCTCGCCGTGCACTGCTGGACCCCGGTCGGCGGCGAGTTCGGCTACCGCCGCTCCCCGTGCCCGCCCCTGCTCGGCGCCTGCCGCGAGGCGGCCGCCGCCCGGCTGCGCCAGGCGCTGGACGAGGCCTTCGGCGGCGCCCACGCCGGTGTGCGGCTGCGCAGCCAGGCCGTCCGCGGCGAGACCGGCCAGGCGCTGGTCCGGGTCGCCGACCAGCCGGGAGACGTGCTCGTCCTCGGCGCCGGCCGCCGGGGCGCGCTCGCCCGGGTGCTGCGCCCGTCCGTCACGGCGTACTGCGTGCGCCACGCGGACTGCCCGGTCCTGGCCGTCCCGAAGCCGCCGCTCCAGCGGGAGCTCGAAGCACTGGAACGCCACCACCTCAGGCTGCTGCCGATCGGCCACTGAGCAGGCCGCGCGCCGTGCCGTCCCGGCCGGCGACGGATGCCCGATCACACGCCGGTTGCCCCGCCCCCGCGCGGCAGGTGGACGACACCGGCGGCCGCCGCCAGCACGCGGGCGGTGGCCAGCCCGCCCTGCACCGCGTGCTCCGCCCGCGCGGGCAGGCACCGGTTCGCCGCCGCGTCGTACTCGGTGAGCACCACCCCGGCGTGGTCCGTCGCCGGCTCCTCCAGGACCACCGGCGACCCCTGCGCGACCAGTGCGGCGTTCAACTCCCTGGTCCGGTCGGCGCTCAGCACGTCGTCGGCCGTGCCGTGCACCAGCCACACCGGCACCGGGGACGGCCCGGCGGCGAGCACCTCCAGCGGCGCCGTGCCCGTGGTCACGGCGGGGGAGTGGTAGGCGGAGGCGATCCCCACCGCGGCCGTCGGACGCCAACCGTCCACCGCCGTCGGACGGGTGGCCACCGCGACGGCCTCCCGGCCGCCCATCGACCAGCCGGCCAGGACGAACCGCCCCACGTCGCCGCCGTACGCGGCCGCGGTACGGCGGGCGTGGTCGAGCGAGGCCAACAGGTGCTCCCGGCCGCCGTCCGGGCTGTCGGAACGCCAGTCCGGTACCAGCACCAGCACCCCCGCCGAGGCCACCTCGCGGGCCAACGGCCGCAGCACGTCCCGTTCGTCGGGCCCGCGGCCGTGCCAGAGCAGTACCACCGGCACCGGCCCGGCGGCGGAGTCCGGCCGGTGGACGTCCATCAACCGCCCGTCCGCGGTGTACGGGACGGCCTCGGGCGGGGTGGGGTGAGCGATCGTCATGCGCTGTTCTCCTCGGATTCGGGCACGGGTTCCGGCCTGGTACTGTTCTTCCCGTCGAGAGGAAATGATCTCTCGGGCAGGCGTCAGAGGTGCTACTGGAGCACGTCCTACTTTCAGTAGGAAGAGTCCGTTCGACCCGGGCCTGGCGCTCCATGATCGGATGAGGTCCGGTGCCGTCAAAGGTGCCGGGCCTCATGCGCGTTCGGGGCCGGTGAGGTCGAGTGCGGTGCGGGGCCGGGTGGTTCGGGACAGGGCTGCTGACCTGGTAGTGTTCTTCCCGTCGAGAGGAAATGATCTCTCGGGCAGGCGTCAGAGGTGCTACTGGAGCACGTCCTACTTTCAGTAGGAAGAGTCCGTTCGACCCGG
>NZ_JBITZW010000024.1:90392-106599 GCF_044547105.1 Kitasatospora sp. NPDC052868
CGGGCCTGGCGCTCCATCATCGGCTGAGGCCCGGTGCCCCCACAGGCGCCGGGCCTCAGCCGTTCCCGGACGCGGCCTCGGCCGCCGCCCGGGGCGGCCGCTCACCCGCCGACCGGTCAGCCCGCCGACCGGTCGGAGCCCAGCTCGCGGGAGATCCGCAGGCCCACCTGGGCGACCACCGGGCCGAGCGAGCGGACTCTGGCCGCGGTCATCCGCGAGGTGAGTCCGGAGACCGAGAGCGCGGCCGTCACCTCGCCGGTGTGGTCGAAGATCGGCGCCGCGACGCAGCGGACCTCCGGTTCGTTCTCCCGGTCGTCGATCGAGTAGCCGCGGGCGCGGATCCGGGCCAGATCAGCCCGCAGGTGCGTCTCGTCGGCGATGGTCCACGCGGTGACCGGCCGCAGCCCGGCGGCGACCACCTCGGCGACGGCCTCCTCGGGCAGCCAGGCCAGGATCGCCTTTCCGGTGGCGGTGCAGTAGGCGGGTGCCCGGCTGCCGACCCGGGACGCCATCCGGACGTTGGTCTCGTCCTCGACCTTGTCCAGGTAGACGATGCCGGGGGCCTGCCAGACGGTCAGGTGGACGGTCTCGCCGGCCTCCCGCTGCAGCCGGCGCAGGTGCTCGGCGGCGACGCTGCGCAGGTCGAGGGTGGAGAGGTAGGCCTGGCCGAGCCGGAGCGAGCCGTGGCCGAGCCGGAACCAGCCGGTCTCCCGGTCGCGGTCGAGCAGGTGCTCGTCGAGCAGCGGTCCGGTCAGCCGCAGCACGGTGCTCTTGTTGAGCCCGAGCGACTCGGCGAGCTGGCCGAGCGGGACGCCGCGGCCGCCGTTGCCGTGGTCGCGGACGTAGCCGAGGACGGCCAGCGCGCGGCGCAGCGAGGAGGACTGGTTGCGGTCTCCGCTGGCCGGCCTCTTCGGCCTGGCGTCGTCCGCACCGCCGTCCGGCGCCCCGTCGGCTGCGTTCCCGTCGGCTGCGGTCCCGCCGTCCGGCGTCCCGTCGGCCGGGCTCGCGGTGTCCGTCATCGGTCCGTTCCCCTCTCGTCCACCGCCGGACTGCGGCGGTGGCTCAGACCGTACCCGCTCACACCGCGATAGCCGATTCTTCGGCACGCTGTTGTGCAGTGCAAAACTTCCCGAACGGCCCCTTGTTGGCCCCGAGCGCGCCCGCCTAACGTCCCTGGCATCGAGCAGGCGACGCCGCCCACCCGAGCGGTCGCTCTGCCGTACCCCCACATCACCGCGTTCACGCACCCACCATCGGCCCCGGTCAGGGCCTGCTTCGACGTGCCCGTCCCCAGCGGCGCACGTCCTGGCGGCAGCTGTCGGGAGGGGAGGTCTCCACCCATGCGACTGATCAGACGGACCGCTGCGGCCGCCGTTCTCACCGCCACCTGTATCGCGGCGGCCGCCTGCTCGCCCGGCACCGCGCTGCCGGCCGGCGACAAGGCGGGTGACGACAGGACGGGCACCCTGAAGGTCTGGCTGTACAACGAGGCCGGCAACGCGGCGAAGGAGGCGGTGATCGGCAAGGCGGTCACCGAGTTCCAGGCCTCCCACCAGGGCGTCACCGTCGACATCAGCTACATCGACACCGACGCCTCGGCCCGCGCCGCCAAGATGAAGGGCGCGTTCAACGACCCCAACAGCGCCCCGGACCTGGTCGAGTTCGGCAACACCGACCTCCCCGGCTACGTCGCGGCCGGCGGCCTCGCCGAGATCGGCGCCGACCTCGACAAGTGGAAGGACAAGGGCGACCTCGACCCGGCGATCGCCAGGACCGCCGTGCTGGACGGCAAGACCTACGGTCTGCCCTGGTGGGTCGGCGTGCGGGCGCTGTACTACCGCACCGACCTGTTCACCGAGGCCGGCCTGACCCCGCCGAAGTCGTACGGCGAACTGGTCGCCGCCAACCAGAAGATCCACGCCGCGCACCCGGACACCTTCGGCATCGCGGTCGGCGGCAAGTACACCTTCGGTGCGCTGCCCTTCGTCTGGGACGCGGGCGGCGACATCGCGACCAAGGACGGCTCCGCGTACAAGTCGGCCATCAACTCGGCGGCCTCGCAGGCGGGCATCAAGCGCTACACCGACCTGTTCGGCGCCGACGGCTGCCCGGCCCAGCAGTGCGCGGACCTCACCGGCGGCAAGACCGTGGACCTGTTCGCGGCCGGCAAGTCCGCGATGGCGATCCTGCCCAACTCCAGCCGCAGCAAGGTCGATGCGGGCGCGGCCAAGGGCAGGTACGGCGTCGTCCCGCTGCCCGGCGAGAAGCCCGGATCGATCGCCCCGGCCTTCGCCGGCGGCAACAACCTCGGGGTGATGAAGGCGGCCAAGCACCGCACCCTCGCCGTGGAGTTCGCCGAACTGCTGTCGAGCCCCGGGTACCAGGAGCAGATGTACGACGCGATGGGCAACCTGCCCACGCTCAAGTCGGTCAACGACAAGGTCGCCGCCAAGGACGCCTTCCTCAAGCCGTTCACCGACACCATCGCGGCCGGCACCCGGTTCGTCCCGATGGACCAGGCCTGGGCGCAGATCGACGCGCAGGCCGTCGTCCCGACCATGCTGCAGCAGATCGTCACCGGCAAGGCGGACGTGGCGAAGGCCTCCGGCGACGCCGCCGGGCAGATCACCTCGGCCTTCGCGGCCCACTGATCACAGGCCCCGCAGGGCGTCTCCAGAGAGCAGGTCCCGTACGTGTCCGCACCCACCACGACCGCCCCGGCGGCGTCGCCCTCGCTGAGCGGGCGCCGCCGGGGCGCCGGCCCGGCCGCGCCCCCGCGCGGCCGGCGCCGGCCCCCGCTGCTGCTGCTCCTACCGGCCGCCGTCATCATGATCCCGCTGGTGGCCTACCCGATCTACCAGCTCGGCCTGCTGTCGGTGCTGGACTTCGGCCAGGCCCAGGCCTCCGGGGGCGTGCCGACCCGCTTCGTGGGCTTCGGCAACTACCAGAAGATCCTGAGCGACGGCCAGTTCTGGTCGGTGCTGCTGCAGACGGTCGGCTTCGCCGCGTTCTGCGTGGTCGCCACCCTGGTCGTCGGCGCCGCCCTCGCCGTCCTGCTGACCAGGGTCGGCAGGACCTCCCGGCTGGTCCTGACCACCGCCGCGATGGCGGCCTGGGCGGCGCCGGCGATGACCGGCTCGACGGTGTGGAGCTTCCTCTTCGACACCAACCTCGGCCTGGTCAACAAGACCCTGGTCAACCTCGGTCTGAGCGGCTTCCACGAGTACAACTGGTTCTACGACAAGTGGACGGCGTTCCTGATCGTCGGCGCCGTGGTGGTGTGGCACTCCTTCCCGTTCGTCATGGTGACGCTGTACGCGGGCATCAGGGCGATCCCCGAGGAGGTCCTGGAGGCCGCCGCACTGGACGGCGCCAACACCTGGACGACCTTCCGCCGGATCACCGCCCCGATGCTGCGGCCGATCCTCACCATCGTGGTGATCCAGTCGGTCATCTGGGACTTCAAGGTCTTCACCCAGATCTACGTGATGACCGAGGGCGGCGGCATCGCCGGCCAGAACCTCGTCCTGAACGTGTACGCGTACCAGAAGGCGTTCGCCTCCTCCCAGTACGGGCTCGGCGCGGCCATCGGCGTGATCATGCTGCTGGTCCTGGTCGTCCCGACGGTCCTCTACATCCGCACCCTGCGACGGACGGGGAACGAACTGTGAACACCCGCAGCCGGTGGCGGCTCGCCGCCAACACCACCGCCCTCCTGGTGGCCGTGGTCACCGCCTTCCCGATCTTCTGGATGGTGCTCTCGGCCTTCAAGCCCAAGGGCGAGGTGCAGTCGCTGGACCCGAAGCCGTGGACCGCGCACCCCACGCTGGACAGCTTCCGGCAGGTGCTGAGCGTCGACGGGTTCGGCCGCTACTTCATGAACAGCCTGGTCATCGCGCTGTCGGTGGTGGCGCTCTCGGCGGTGGTGGTCTTCCTGGCGGCGGTCGCGGTGACCCGCTTCCGGTTCAGGTTCCGCACCACCGTCATGGTGATGTTCCTGATCGCCCAGATGATCCCGGTCGAGGCGCTCACCATCCCGCTGTTCTTCATGTTCCGTGACGCCGGCCGCTTCGCGCCGGGCATCGGCCTCAACACCCTGGCCTCGCTGATCCTGGTGCAGTTGGCGTTCTCACTGCCGTTCGGCATCTGGATGATGCGCGGCTTCGTCGCCGCCGTCCCGGCCTCGATCGAGGAGGCCGCCCAGATCGACGGCGCGAGCCGCACCCGCATCCTGTGGCGGATCCTGCTGCCGCTCGTGGCCCCGGGCCTGGCCGCGACCAGCGTCTTCTCCTTCATCGCGGCGTGGAACGACTTCGTCTTCGCCAAGACCTTCA
Organism: Kitasatospora sp. NPDC052868; assembly: GCF_044547105.1. Taxonomy (NCBI): domain Bacteria; kingdom Bacillati; phylum Actinomycetota; class Actinomycetes; order Kitasatosporales; family Streptomycetaceae; genus Kitasatospora; species Kitasatospora sp. NPDC052868. The sequence goes on from NZ_JBITZW010000024.1 coordinate 94,727, forward strand.
TCATCAGCGCCACCGAGAACCAGACCCTGCCCTCCGCCCTGCTGGTCTTCTTCAAGCCGGACGAGAACGACTGGGGCGGCATCATGGCGGCGTCCACCCTGATGACCGTCCCGGTGCTGATCTTCTTCATTGCCGTGCAGCGCAAGCTGGTCTCCGGGCTCGCGGGCGCGGTCAAGGACTGACCGAACCGCCCAACCGACCGAACCGCCGACCCGACCGAACCGCCGACCCGCCCGGACCGCCGGGGCGTTGGGCCGCCGCCCACCGTCCCGGCCGCGGCGTCGGGCGGCCTCCTCACGCCACCCCGCGCGGCCGGAACTGCACACTGATCCGCGGCCCCACCGGCCGGGCCGTCTTCGGGATCGCGTGCTCCCAGGTCCGCTGGCAGGACCCGCCCATCACCACCAGGTCCCCGTGTCCGACCAGGTGCCGAACCACCGCGCCGGCGCCCCCGCCGTTGCGGGGCCGCAGCAGCAGGGCCCGCGGTTCGCCGACCGACAGGATCGCCACCATGGTGTCCTCGCGCTCCCCGCGCCCGATCCGGTCCCCGTGCCAGGCCACGCTGTCCCGCCCGTCCCGGTAGTAGCAGAGCCCCAGCGTCCGGAACGGTTCGCCGAGCTCCCGCGCGTAGTGCGCGCTGAGCGCCGCCCGCGCCTCGCCGAGTACCGGATGCGGCGGCGGCGTCTGCTCCCCGTAGTGCGCGAGCAGCCGCGGCACGTCGACCACCCGCTCGTACATCTCCCGCCGCTCCGCCCGCCAGGGCACCTCCGCGGCCAGGTGTTCGAACAGTTCGTCCGCCCCGGTCAGCCACCCCGGCAGCACGTCCAGCCACGCCCCCGCCCCGAGCACCGTCCGCCGTAGCCCCGCCGGGGACCGGAGCCCGATCACGCCGCCGTCGGCGGCGTCGAACAGCGAGGGCTGGAGGTTCACGGCGGTGCGCATGGCATCAGCCTACGCCTGGAGTCGAACGTGTGAGCGAATTGGTCCGCGCTGCGCCCCTGGGCCGGACGCGCGCACCACGCCGTCACGCAGAGCGCTCACCCGGGCGTGTAGCGTGATCGCCACCAGCTGTCGTGGTTCCGAGGCACCTCCTCGTCTGCGCGTCGCGCAGGCGGTCGTGCTGTTCGGGTGCCTTCCGAGGACCAGGGCGATCACCTCCGCCCACCGCACCGTGCGGCGGGCGGAACCGACTTCCCCTTGGAGGGCGCATGGCATCCGGAACCGTGAAGTGGTTCAACGCCGAGAAGGGCTTCGGCTTCATCGAACAGGACGGCGGGGGGCCGGACGTCTTCGCCCACTACTCCAACATCGCGGCCCAGGGCTACCGCGAACTCCAGGAGGGTCAGCGGGTGAACTTCGACGTCGCACAGGGCCAGAAGGGCCCGACGGCGGAGAACATCGTCCCCGAGTGACCTCCGGCCGCCTGCCGGCCCTTGCCCGGCCGGCAGGCGGCCCCCTCGGGAAGCAGTCGAACGGGTACGCGGGTCTCCCGTGCCGGGCTTCGGCGTGAGAACCGGGGTCAGCCGGGCATCATGCCCATCTGGCGCATCATGGCGACGGCGTCCCAGCTCCACCACCCCTCCTTGACCATGCCGTCCTCGAACCGGAACATCGTCATCCCGGCCGACTCGATGGTCCGGTTGCTGGCCGGCACACCCATGTACTCCCCGATGTGGGTGCCGCGCCAGATCCAACGGGTCGCCACCAGGTCGCCGTCGGCGACCTGGCTCTGGATGTCGAAGGTGAAGTCGAAGGCCTTGCGGTAGCCCTCGATCATCTCCCGCACGGCCGCCGGGCCGACCACGTCACCGTCCATCGACGGGTCGTGGTCGCAGTAGTCCGGCGCCAGCAACTCGTCGAGCGCGGACATGTCGCCCCGCGCCGGGTCGACCAGCAGCCGGCGGGCCGCAGCCTTCTGGAACTGCTCGTCCCGCACCAGGTCGAGGTTGGTGAAGGTCGGCGGCTCCTGGCAGAGCGCCACCATCTCCCGGAAGATCCGGTCGGTCTCCGGCAGCCCGGAGTTGCGCATCGCCGCCTCGTACGACGGGAACTCGATGATCTCCACGACGTGCCGGGCGTCCGCCCGGTTGGTGCCCACCATGGCGTGGGTCGCGGTCCGCCGCCCCTGGGTCTGCTCGATCCAGGTGTCCATCAGCCGGTTGAGCTCGTCGGGCTGCTCCGTGCGGCACTCGACGATCTGTACAAAGGTCATCGCAGACCTCCCGATCACACCCCCTGCTGGCCGCCGTCCGCGAACGCGTCGCCTTCCACTCTCCTCCTCCCGACCCCCGCGCACCACAACACCGGCCGTACGTCCCGCGTGACGCGTCCGCTCGACCGGCCCTCCGTCCTCCGTCCGAAACCCGCGGCCACCGCGCCGTGCTGTGCCATGATCCTCGGCAGGCCCCGCGGGGAACGGGCCGAAGGGGGCGCAGGCATGGACGACCATCGCAACGACCCGGCCGTCCGGGCCGCCATCGGACTCGTCAGGGACGTCCAGGGGCACCACCTGAGCGAGACGACCGCCGTCGAACGGGTCCGCGACCGCACCTGGGAGCTCACCGAGGAACAGGCCCGGTACCTCGTCCGGGTCGGCATCGGCCTCACCCGCAACACCGACGCCTCCGCCGGCTACCTGCTGGCCCGGCTGGTCCTGGAGGCGGCCGACGTCCGCTGGGGGCGCGGCCGGCAGAGCCCGTGGTGGTGGGCGGCCGACCAACTGGTCGAGTCCGCCCGGCTGTTGCTGGTGGCGGAGCCCGACGGCGCCCGGCTGCGGCACGCCTGCGCGATCGCCGACGAGCAGATCCGCACCCTGCGGGCGGACCGCGAGCTGGACGAGCTCGCCGAGACCATGTACGCGGCCGGAATCCTGCGCGTGCACCCGTTCATCGGCGTCCCCCGGGCCGGGCTGCCCCCGGAGGAACTGCTCGCCCGGCAGCTGGCCCGGGCGCAGCGGCGGGCGCCCTTCGACCGCGGGGCCGAACCCGACGGGACCCCCGGCGGTATGCCGCATCCCGCCGACGCCGCCCTGGAGGCGCTGCCCTACCTGTACGGCGCGGTCGCCCTCAGCGAGGGCCACCTGCGCGGCCGCTGCCTCACCGGGCTGGGGGAGGTGCTGGCCCTGCTCTCCCAGACGGCCGGGGACGCGCCCTGGATCGACGACGAGGTGCTGCGCGTCGGACGGGAGGCGGTGGCCCTGCTCGACCCCGCCCTGGACCCGTACAACCGGATCCGGCTGCTGCGCATGGTCGCCGCGGCCGACCGGTCCCCGGTGCCGCGGACCGTCCACGAGGTGCTGGGCCTGCCGGTCGCGGACCTGGTCCGGCTGCGCGGCAGCCGGGAGGCCGGCGCCGTGGTGGACCAGGCGCTCTGCCTCTTCCGCGAGGCCGGCAACAGCGAGGCCCTGCGCGCGCTCGTCGCCGAGGTGTACGCGGACCTGCCCGACCTCGACGACCCGGAGCGCCGGCTGGAGCTCTGGGAGAGCCAGGTCCACGTGCTGCCCGGCTGCGACCACCCCTGCCCGGCCGACCGGGCCGGCGCCGACCTGCTCTTCTCGACCGCGATGGACCACCCCGACCCGCACACCCGCTCGGCGGCCGCCCTGCACCTGGCCGCCCACCTCTACCACCGCGACGGCGCCCGGACGGCCTGGCAGCTCGTCCAACGCGCCGCCGCCGACGGCCCGCACCCGTCCGACCGGGAACGCGACCTGGCGGCCGTCCTCCACCTGCGCGCCGCCGTCGCCTCCCGAGCGGCGCTGGAGCACGCCGAGGCCGGGGAGCCGAGCGAGGCCCTGACGATGCACGGGCACGCCGCGGTCGGCTACGCCTCCCTCCGGCTGTCCGATCTCGCCGCCCAGCAGCTCGACCACCTGGTGGCCCGGGCGACCACACCGGACACGATCGCCCTCGTCGCCGTGATCCTGCGCGACTCCCTCGTCCCGGCCCTCTCGGCGGACCCCAGGGCCGACGTCGCCTTCGCCCTGTACCGCGCAGGCCAGCTGCTGGTCGCCGCCCTGGGCACCGGCCGTTCGTACCCCGTCGCCCTGGTCGCGCTGATGACCGCCGCCAAGGGCCTCGACTTCGGGTCCGCGCTCGCCGCCCACCGCGGGCCGCGCCCGCTCGGGCCGGGCCTCCCCGAGCTGCTCGGCGAGATCGGGCGCCGCGAACGCGAGGTGGCCGCCCCCGAGCCGCCCCGGCTCACCGACCTGGGCGAGGACCTGCACATGCTCTGCTACGCCGGGGCCCAGGAGACCGGCGACGGCCAGGACGACCGCGCCTACCTGGACAATCTGCGCCGCGGGTTCGACCGGGAGTTCTCCCGGCGGCTGTCCGGGTCGAGGCCCGCCCCGGCCGCCCCGCGCGACCCGGGCGACACCGACCTGGACGGGCTGTGCCGGGCCCTGCCGGCGGACACCGTGCTGCTCTCGCTCTTCATGGGCGTCACGCCGCAGGCCGCCGCTCCGGACACCTCCGCCGCTCCCGGCGCTTCCGAGGGAACGGACGCCGCCGAGGGAACGGACGCCGCCGAGGAGCGAACGGCAGCCCTCTACCTGGTCACGATGACCCGGGAGGGCGTGGTGGAGACCCGCGTGGTGCCGACCACCGGACTGCCCTCCGCGCTGCTCAGGCTCAGCAAGGACGGCTACGGCCACACCCTGCACCCCTTCGCGCTGGACGTCCAGGAGGTGCGCTCCGCCGTCCTCGACGACCCCCTGCACCGCCCGGTCACCCGTGAGGGCGAGGAGCGGCTGGCCCTGGAGAACAACCTGGGCGCCGGCCTGGCCGGGACGCTCGACCGCCTCCACGACAGCGGCCACCGCCACCTCTGCGTCTGGGCGCACGGGCCGTTCCACTACCTGCCGTTCCACCTCCTGCACGTGGACGGCCGCCCGCTGGCGGACCGTTGGACGGTCACCGCCGCGCCGAGCCCCGCCTGTCTCACCGCACCCGCCCCGCGCGGCCACGGCTCCGGACTGCTCGCCCTCGGTGCCGCGCACGGCGGCGCCGCCTGGGGGCTGCCGCCCGAGCCCGAACTGGACGCGCACGTCAGGGCGGTGGCCGCACAGGCCGGAGGCACCGCGCTGACCGGGGCCGACGCCACCGCCCGGGCACTGCTGGAGCGCGCGCCCGGCCACCGCTACCTCCACCTGGCGGCGCACGGATCGCACAGCCCGGTGGCGCCCTGGTTCCAGTGCCTCTACCTCAACCCGCCGCAGGACGGCGCCGACGGCCGCCTGTTCGCCCACCAGGTCGTCTCGGCGGACCTGCGCGGGGTGGAGCTGGTGACCCTCAGCGCCTGCGAGTCGGCGCTGGGCCGCTTCGACCTCGGTGACGGCCTGCGCGGCCTGCCCGCCGCCTTCCTGCTGGCCGGCGCCCGCGCCGTGGTCGGCTGCCTCTGGCCGGTCCGGACCGAGACCGCGACCAGCTTCTTCGCCGCGCTGTACCGGGCCCTGGCCGAGGGCCGGGCCCCGCTGGAGGCCTTCCGGCTGGCCCAGACCGAGACCCGGGCGCGCCACCCGCAGTACCGCGACTGGGGCGCGTTCACCTACTCCGGCAGCTGGGGCCGGGACGACGAAGGGACCGACTGACGTGCCGATCGACATCCCCGCCCTGGAGCCCGGCGAGGTGGACCTGGTGGTACCGGCCACCCTGCAGCGGCCGTCCACCGAGGAGCGCATCCGGGGCCGGCTGGCCGTCAGCCGCCGCCCGTTCGTCACCCGTCTCACCCGGGCCGGGCTGGCCGACGTCGACGTGGACCCGGCCCTGCTGGCGAGCCTGCCGGCCGACGACGAGTACTTCGTGCTGGCCTTCTACTGCACCTACCGGCCGGACACCGCCGGGGGCTCCGCGCCCTTCACCCAGTCGCGGATCGGGGTGCGGCTGAGCACCCCGGGCGACGGGCCGCAGCCGGTCGCCCTCGCCCTGGCCCCGCAGACGGCCGCCGCCCCCACCGACCGGTCCTTCCGGATCGCGGTCACCGCCCCGCTCGGCTTCGTCGAGCCGTCGGTGGAGTACAGCCGCAACGGGAACCGCGAGGACCGCTACGTGACGGCGCTGGGCCGCGGCCAGAGCGACCCCGAGTGGCACCTGCGGGCCCTGCCGAACCACCCGCTGCTCGGCGATGTCCGGCTGGCGATGGTGATCCAGAGCCCGCCGGCGGCGGAGGTCACCGCCGAGGTCATCGTCGCCGCGACGATCCGCCGGCTCGGCCTGGTCCGCAGCCGCGCCGAGCTGCCGCCGCTGCTCCACCGCGTCGACCTGCGCGCCGCCGCCGAGGCCCTGCCGGCGCAGCGCTCGGGCGAGCTGCCACCGATGGGCTCGGCGGAGACGGGGTGAGTCGTGCCCGGCCGAGCGGCGGCGCCGGCTGTTCGCTTTTGACCAGGCCTGATGGCCTGCTAGTGTTCTTCCCGTCGAGAGGAATTGTTCTCTCGAGCAGGCGTCAGTGGTGCTACCGGAGCACGTCCTACTTTCAGTAGGAAGAGTCCGTTCAACCCGGGCCTGGCGCTCCATCGCAGGGCGGTCGTTCCTCTTCGGAACGGCCGCCCTCTGCGTTTCCCCGGGCGCGGCCGAGCGACGGCCCTCCGTGACCCCCCGTCGGCCCGCGCGTCCCCTTGGCCGAGTGCCGGCCCGCGCGCCCCGCCCCGGCGATCGGCCTTATCGCATCACGCGTTCGAAACCCGCCGGCGTGGCCGACAACCGGCCAAGGTCCCGCTCCAGGTCGGCCGGTGGGCCGCCGCCCGGCCGGGGCGCGGGCCAGCGGGTTCGCCGGGCGGCCAAAGCTGACGTTCCGTCAGAGGATGGCTGAATCAAGCCCTTTGTGGTGTGAATATGCCATTGGAATGTTCGTCATATGGAATCCGGCAGTAGCCTTCCGTGTCGAACCCGCCACTCGTCGTGGCGGCTCGGTCGGGTGTTCGCCCAACCCCGACCGTCCCCGAACCTCCGAAGGAGCCCGTGTGCCGGGTATCGACGAATGCCTCTCCGGGGCGATGGCGATCGCCGGCGCCCGCGCCGCGAGCCTGATCGACTGGAGCAGCGGTCTCGCCCTCGGCAGCGTCGGGGTGAGCCCCACCGGCGACCACGAGACCTCGGCCGCGGAGGCAACCGACCTGGTACGGGCGGCGGTTGAGAGCCCGACCTTCACCGGGGCGGAGGACGTCCGGGCACCGTTGCAGGACATCATCGTCACCGCGGGCCGCAGTTACCACCTTCTTTGCTTCATCGATACCGTCTTCGACAGCCGACTCGTCCTGCACCTCTGGCTGGACCGGACCGACGGCAACCTCGCCGCCGCCCGCTACCGCCTGCAGGGCCTGGCCGAGGAACTGGTGCTCGGGTGACGAATCCACTTGCGAACCCAGCGGTTGGGCGCCGGGATCCCGCCATCGCGTTTCGGCCACAGTGCCGTCCGCTCGCCGATCGTCGGCGGTGGAGGTGAACGCCTCCCCGACCCGCCTCGCCGTACCGGTCCGCCTGCCGCGGACCCCGGCCGAGACGGTCGAGCGACTGGCCGGCGAACGCGCCACCGGCGCCCTGTCCGGCCCGGTCGGGACCGTCTACCTCGCCGACGGCCTGGTGGTGCACGCCGAGTCCGAGCTGGCCCCCGACCTGGCCGCACTGCTGACCGGCTGCGGCCGGATCGCCCCCGAGACCTGGCGGGAGACCGTCCGCCTGTTCGGCCCGCAGGGCGGCGTCGGCGGTGCGCTGCTCGCCCAGAACCGGCTCACCCGGGGCGAGTTGGAGCTCTGCCACCTCGGTGCGCTCTACGACGCCGCGTTCTTTCTGCTCGACGCCGCCACCGCGGGACCCTGGCACTTCGAACCGGGCGCCCGGCACTGGCTCGGCCCGGTGACGGCGGTCGCCGCCCACCGGCTGTGCCGGGAGACCGAACGCCGCCGCCGACTGCTGGAGCGGGTCTGGCCCTGGCCGCAGCTCGACACCGCGCCGGTCCGACCGGCCGCCGGGCAGCCGGACGGCCGGGAGGCGTGCACCGACCAGGGCGCCCGCGGCCCGCGCCGCCGGCCGCCGACCCGGCGCCAGTGCGAGCTGCTCGCCCACGCGGACGGCCGAAGAACCCCGGCGGAGCTGGCCCGGCTGCTCGGCCGCTCGGCCTTCGCGACCGCGGTGGACGTCCGCCGGCTCGCCGCCGCCGGGCTGCTGACCACACCGGGGTGCGAGGTCGCCGGGTGGACGCCCACCGGGCGGCAGGCCCCGCGGCACGCCGCCCCGAGGCCCGCGCCCACCAAGGGCCGGGTGCCCGAGGCTCGGGTGCCCGAGGCGCGTTCGCCTGGGAGCTCGCCAGGCACCCCGCCGGCCGCCTCCGCGCCGCCCAGGACCGCAGGCGGGCTCCACCGCCGAGTCCCCGGCGCCACGCTGGCCGGGCTCCCGCCGGCAGTCACCACCCGCTCCGCCCGCCCGCCGACCACGACCACGGCAGCGGCGAACCCGCTGATCGCCCCCGACCCGGACATCGCGCTGCTGACCCGGGTCCGAACCCTTCTGGAGGCCCGACTTTGAACCACTCTCCGCCCGCGACCCCGCGCTCGCGGTCATGAGGCGGGCGCTCAAGCAGCGTGTCGGAAGGAGACAACTGATCGCCTTGGAGACCGAGCTGCTCGCCGAACTCCGTGCGCTCAAACACCGGGTACCCCACCTCGCGGGCGGCCTGGTGGCCAGCGTGGACGGCCTGCTGGTCGCGCACGACACCCACGGGACCGAACCCTCGGGCCTGGCGGCGATGACCGCGGCCTCCCTCGGCCTCGCCCAGCGGCTCGCCGACACCACCGGGCAGGGGGACTTCCGCGAGTCGCTGGTCCGCGGCGAGCACGGCTACGTCGCCACCTACGCGGCCGGCGGCAGCTGCGTGCTCACCATGCTGGCGCACCCGGACGTGAACGTCGGCCGACTGCACCTGGAGGCCCGCCGGTCCGCCCAGCGGATCGCCGTGCTCCTCAACGACGCGCTCGCGCCCAAGGAACCCAGGGAGGTGGTCTGACCGCCGCCCCCGGATCCTCCCGAATTCCCGCGGGCCGGCCTCACCGGCCACCCCGCACCGTCCGTCCGACCCCCCTCAACCGCCGTACCACCGAACGAACTGGAGAAACGACATGACCGACGCAGCCGGCGCGCTCAAGCAGACCATGACCGTGATCGAGGGCGCCATCGGCGCCGCCCTGGTGGACTACAACAGCGGCATGGCACTCGCCACCCTGGACGGTCCCGGCGGAATCGACCTGAACATCGCCGCCGCCGGGAACACCGACGTGGTCCGCGCCAAGATGCGCACCATGGACATGCTGGGCCTGGGTGACGGGATCGAGGACATCCTCATCACCCTCAGCAGCCAGTACCACCTGATCCGCCCGCTCACCGGCCGCGGCAGCAAGGGCCTGTTCCTCTACCTCGCGCTGGACAAGGGCCGGGCCAACCTGGCGATGGCCCGCCACCAGCTCACCAAGATCGAGGCGGACCTGGAGGTCTGACGCCGGGACGCTCCCGGTAGGCGGCGGACTACGCCGTCCGGGTTACGGACCCCGCGCCGCCCGGCGCGGGGTCCGGCCGGATTGTCGGTGCCGTCTGCCAGGCTGACTGCCGATCAGCCGAGACCACCGAAAGGGTCCCCCGTGTCGTCCACCAAGATCTTCGTCAACCTGCCCGTACGGGACCTCGCCCGGTCCATGGAGTTCTTCACCGGGCTCGGCTACAGCTTCAACCCGAAGTTCACCGACGAGAACGCCGGCTGCCTGGTGATCAGCGACTCCATCTACGCGATGCTGCTGGTGGAGCCGTACTTCAAGTCCTTCACCGGTCTGGCGATCCCGGACACCACCACCTCCGCCCAGGCGATCCTCGCGCTCGGGCTCGACACCCGCGCGGAGGTGGACGAGCTGGTCGACAAGGCCCTCGCCGCCGGCGCCACGGAGCCCCGCGAGGCCACCGACGAGGGCTTCATGTACGGGCGGAGCTTCGCCGACCTCGACGGCCACCTGTGGGAGGGGTTCTGGATGGACCCGGCCGCCGCCCAGGACTGAGCGGTCCTCAGGGCCGGGCGGTTCTACCGGGCCTCCTGCGCCCACTTCACCTCGCCGCCGGCCAGCGCGGTGCAGACGGCGCCCTCCGGCGTGCCCACACTCCAGGGCGCGACCTGCGCGTGCGGTGGCACGGACAGCGTGCCGCCGCCGTCGAAGTCGAGCTCCAGCCCGCCGGCCATCGTCACCTGCGCCGCGCCGACCGTCCGGCCCACCAGCGCGAGCAGCGCGCCCGAGGGCCGGAAGCCAAGCGCCGGGTAGAAGTGCTCCACCTCGGTCGGCGCGGCGAACCGGAAGTCGTGCTCCACCCGCACGGTCACCGGTCCGGCGAGCGCGATGTCGAGATGGACCCCGCCCGCTACCGACTCCACCCGACGGCCGACCAGTACGTCCTCGATCAGGTTCCGCATGCCCCCAGTGTGAACCACCGCGGGTACGCCCGGCCCCCGATCGACGAGGCCCGTGATCAACAAGGCCGCGACCAGACCAGACAGGCCGCGAGCGGGGGTGGCCGATTCAGTGGGCTGGCCGGCCTCCGACCAGCTCGGCCGGGCCGCCCGTCCCGGCCCGGGCGGCGAGCGCGGCGGCCGTTCGGGCCCAGGACGACCCGGAGAGCAGCGTCTGTGCCTCGGCCGGATCGCACAGCCGCCACTCCACCAGCTCGTCCTCGGCCAGGCGGATCCCGGCGAGCTGGGCGTCCGTCACCACCCCGCCGTCGAAGACGTACACCAGCACGGCCGTGTCGCGCCCGTTCGCCGGGTCCGCCGCGCGGCCCGGCAGCCAGTCCAGGGCCAGCAGCCGGCCCGGTGCGCGCTCCCACCCCAGCTCCTCGCGGATCTCCCGCCGGGCCGCCGTCCGGGGCAGCTCCCGGTCCGCCTCGATGCCGCCGCCCGGCAGGACCCAGTACGGCTCCTCGCCCCCGGGCTCCCACGGTGTGAGCCGCACCAGCAGCACCCGGCCGGCCGCGTCCGTGAACAGCATCCGCGCCTTGGCCCGGATCCGGGGCAGGGTGGCGATGTAGGTCGCCCGGTCCAACGGGGGCTCCTGCGCCCGGACGGTGCCCTCGGCCAGCGGCAGCCCCGCCAACCGGGTGTACTCGGCGGGCGGTTCGACCGACAGGTGCTCCAGGGTGTGCCCGACCGGCAGGCTCTCCTCCAACTCCAGTGGCCCGGCCGAGCGCGGCACCCGCAGACAGGCACCGACCCGCCGGGAGAGCCGGGGCGGCAGCGCGTGCCGCGCCTGCTCCGGCGTCAGCCAGGCCCAGCCGCCGATCTCCGCCACGTCCGGCGTGATCGCGGCCGACTGCTCCGGGGTGAGCGGCTCGGCCCAGTACAGGTGCGCCGCGATGGGCGGACGGAAGTAGTCGACCGCCCAGTCGATGCACGCCAGCGCCCCGAGCCGGGGTGTGAAGCCCAACTCCTCGGCGATCTCCCGCTCGGCGGTCCGCCGCGGCGACGCGTCCTGCGGCTCCCAGCCCCCACCCGGGACGGCCACCGGATGCCGCTGGTCGTACGGCAGCCGCACCACCAGCACCCGCCCCCGCTCGTCCGGGAACAGCACCCCGGCGGCCGCCAGCAACTCGCGCCCCTCACCGACCACGACTTCCTCCACCCCGTCACGACGACGATCCGTACCCACCCGATTCCCCACCGCCACCGCCCCCACGCCCCCCACCCCGACCGCGGCGGTCGTCGCGACCGTTCGGACGGGCCGGGAGGTGTTCGGTGGGTGTGGCTCCGGCCGGCGCATGGGGTGTGTGCCGGCCGGAGCGTGTTGGTGGGTGGGTGGTGGTTAGTGGCGGCGGCGGGTGCGGCGGGTGGTGAGGAGGAGTGGGGTGCCGGCG
>NZ_JBITZW010000025.1:0-93652 GCF_044547105.1 Kitasatospora sp. NPDC052868
GCCCTCCGGGCGCTTCGTTCTTTCGTGTTTCCAGCTTATCAGATGTTTTCCGCTCCGTTTACCGGAGTTTCGCTTCCCTGACTCGCTGTCCTTCGACCTTTCGGCGCTTCCGACTCTACCAGATCGCTCTGCAGTGTCTTTCCGCGCCTCCCGGTCTCAGGAGGCTTTCACCGAACCGACCTGACGGCCTGTCCGACGTTTCCCACTTTAGCCGAGCCCCGCTCCGAAAAGCGAATCCAGCCACAATCCATATAAACGTGCACGCCGAATTCAACCCGAGCCGCGAAGCCGAAAAAGGCAAGACGCGACCCGGCCCGAACCGGGAAGTGGTGTTTCAGAGGATTGGCCGCCCCGGGACCGTCCGCGCAGTGTGCGTGTCCGGTGCTCCCAGCCGAGCGACTAGAGAACACTACGCCCATCGACAGACGGACGCAAACGGAGCGCAAAGAAGCCGGCCGGGCCCTGGGGGGAAGGGTCCGGCCGGCTGCTCATGGTGAGCGGGTGGCTCAGCTGTTGGTCGGGAAGCCGAGGTTGATGCCGCCGTGCGAGGGGTCCAGCCAGCGCTGCGTGACGGCCTTGCCGCGGGTGAAGAACTGCACGCCGTCCGGGCCGTACGCGTGGGCGTCGCCGAACAGCGAGGCCTTCCAGCCGCCGAAGGAGTAGTAGGCGACCGGGACAGGGATCGGCACGTTGATACCGACCATGCCGACCTCCACCTCGTACTGGAAGCGCCGGGCCGCGCCGCCGTCATTGGTGAAGATGGCGGTGCCGTTGCCGTAGGGGTTGGCGTTGATCAGCGCCACGCCCTCCTCGTAGGAGTCGACGCGCACCACCGAGAGCACGGGGCCGAAGATCTCGTCGTTGTAGACGGACATGCCCGGCTTCACGTGGTCGAACAGCGTGGGGCCGAGCCAGAAGCCGTCCGCCGTCGGGGCGCCGTTCCTGTCCTCGGTGGTGATCGGGTGCTTTCGGCCGTCCACGGCGAGCTCGGCGCCGTCGGCGACACCGGACTCGACGTACGAGGTGACCTTGTCCCGGTGCTGGCCGGTGACCAGCGGGCCCATCTCGGAGTCGCCGTTGCAGCCCGGGCCGACCTTCAGCGTGGCCATCCGCTGCTTGATCTTCTCGACCAGCTCGTCGCCGATCGGGTCGACCGCGACCAGCACCGAGATCGCCATGCAGCGCTCGCCGGCCGCACCGAAACCGGCGTTGATGGCGGCGTCGGCGCTGAGGTCCAGGTCCGCGTCGGGCAGGACCAGCATGTGGTTCTTCGCGCCGCCGAGGGCCTGCACGCGCTTGCCGTAGCGGGTACCGGTCTCGTAGACGTACCGGGCGATCGGGGTGGAGCCGACGAAGCTGACCGACTTGATGTCGGGGTGCTCCAGCAGCCGGTCGACGGCGACCTTGTCACCGTGCACGACGTTGAAGACGCCGTCCGGCAGACCGGCCTCCTTCCACAGCTCGGCGAGGAAGTTGGCCGCGGACGGGTCCTTCTCCGAGGGCTTCAGCACGACGGTGTTGCCCGCGGCGATGGCGATCGGGAAGAACCACATCGGGACCATCGCCGGGAAGTTGAACGGCGAGATGATCGCGACCGGGCCGAGCGGCTGGCGGATCGAGTAGACGTCGATGCCGGTCGAGGCCTGCTCGGTGAAGCCGCCCTTGACGAGCTGCGGGATACCGCAGGCGTACTCGACGACCTCCAGGCCGCGGGCGATCTCGCCGAGCGCGTCGGAGTGCACCTTGCCGTGCTCGGCCACGATGATCGCGGCCAGCTCGTCCCGGCGGGCGTTGAGCAGCTCGCGGAAGCTGAAGAGCACGGTGGAGCGCTTGGCGACCGAGGCGTTGCGCCACTCGCCGAACGCCGCGGCGGCCGCGGCCACCGCCTGGTCGACCTCGGCGATCTCGGCGAAGTCGACCTGGCCCGAGACCTGGCCGGTGGCCGGGTCGAAGATGTCACCGCGGCGGGGCGCGGCACCGGCGGTGGCGACCGCCTCGCCGCCGATCCAGTGGATGAGGTGCTTGCTCAAGGTACGTCTTCCTCCGAAGTCCCGGGCGGCGTCCTGCCAGCGGTCCCTTGGGTACGCCGCCCGCGGGTGGGCCGGACGACGGGATCACGGGGCTGCCGCGCTCATCACCCAGTCTGGTCGCCGCCACCGCCCGGCTCAACGAACAGGCTGACGGGGATCGGGGATTCAGCCTTACAGGTCGTCGGGCAGGTACTCCGAACGGGCGAAGCTCAGGCCTCCCCCGCCTCCGGAGCCCCCTCCTCGCCCACCGCGTCGGCGGCCTCGGCCGCCTCCTCCACGTCCTCCAGGTACGGGTCGTGCAGACCGTCGGCGGCCTCCTGAGTCTCCAGCAGGTCCAACCGCAGGTCCTGCGACCAGGCCAGCGCCCACCGTTTCAGCCCGCCGACCGCGCTCCCGGCCAGGCCGCGCGCCCGGAACCGCCCGTCGGCGGCCTCGGCCAGCGTCTCCAGGCGGTCGGCGAGCACGGTGGGCTGGAAGTCCGCGTCCAGGGCGCCGGCCAGCGCGAGCAGCTCGCCCTCCCGGTACAGCGCGGTCAGGGCGTAGACGTCGATCAGGTCCCGCGGCATGCCGCGGTCGGCGAGCAGCGCGGTGGTCAATGCGGCCGCGTCCTCCAGGGCGACGACGGTGACCACCAAGGGCGCCGCTTCGGGTCCTCCACCGAGGTCGACCCGGACCGGCCGGTGACCGAGCGGTTCCTTGCGCAGCTCCACCGCGTGGGTGCGCCCGCCCAGGGTCAGCCGGACGGAGAGCTGCTCCAGCCGCGGGGTGCCCGGCCGCTCCGCGACCCCGCCGCCGGCCGCCCGGTAGGCCGCGGCCAGCTCGTCGGCGGCCCGGGGGAGCTCCGCCCCGCCGCTGGTGACCAGGGTGATCCCGTCCTGGGCGCAGGCCGAGACCCCGTGGGCGCGCAGCGCGTGGCCGCCGGCCAGGGCGAGGCCCAGCCGGTCGCAGACGGGACGGGCCAGCTCGACCAGGCGCAGCTGGGCCGGGCCCGGGCGGAGGGACGCGTCGACGGCGTCCGGGGCGGTGGTCACGCCTCCAGTCTGCCGCGACCGCCCGTCCTCCTGCGCGCCCACGCGGCCGCCGCTACCCCTCGGTGAGCCGGGCCACCGCCTCGTGCAGGGCGAGCTCCAGCATGACGGGATCGTTGAGCCGTCCGGAGCCGTCCGGCGGGACGAGCCAGCGCAGGCCGCGGTTGCGCCGGCCCGGGTGCGGGACGGCGATCCAGGTGCCCTCGCCGGCGCAGCGCACGCCGGTGCCGATCCATCGGGCGGCGGTGCCGACGGGGACGAGGAAGCCGAGGTGCTCGTCCCCTCCGTCGGCGAGCACCGGGCCGCAGGGGCCCGACGCCAGGATGTCGAGGGCCGGCCGGCCGAGGCCCCCGGGTACCGAGAGGACGTCCCAGCGCCGCCCGGCCGGGAGCAGCGCCGGCCCGAAGCCGGTGCGCTCCCACTGCAGCCGGAAGGCCTCCGGATCCGATGCCGCCTGGGCGAGCCAGTGCAGTCCGGTGCTCTCCATGTCGTGTCCCCGTTCCTCAGCGCTGACGCTGGTCGTAGCGCGGCGGGAAACAGAGACCCGCCGTCACCAACGAGAGGCTGACGGCGGGTCTCTCTTACACAACTAGGGCGAGGCCGGTATGTGGGTGGGGTCAGCTGTCGAAGCCCAGGCCCAGCCGGTCGAGCGTGCGCAGCCAGAGGTTGCGGTGGCCGCCGGTGCGGTCGGCGCGCTCCAGCGAGCGGGTGGTGATCTCGATCCCGGCCCAGCGGACCGGCTCGGGCGGGAACGGCAGCGGCTTGGTGCGCACCATCTCCAGCGAGGTGCGCTCGGTGCGCTGTCCGGCCAGCAGGTCGAGCATCACCTCGGCGCCGAACCGCGTGGCGCCGACGCCGAGGCCGGTGTAGCCGGCGGCGTAGGCGACCCGGCCGCGGTAGGCGGTGTCGAAGAACGCCGAGAACCGGGTGCAGGTGTCGATGGCGCCGCCCCAGGCGTGGGTGAAGCGCAGCCCCTCCAGCTGCGGGAAGCAGCGGAAGAAGTTGTGCGCCAGCGTCCGGAAGGTCTCCGGTCGCTGGTCGTACTCGCTGCGGACGTGTCCGCCGTAGTTGTAGACCGCGTCGTAGCCGCCCCAGAGGATGCGGTTGTCGGCGGAGAGCCGGAAGTAGTGGAACTTGTTGGCGCTGTCGCCGAGCCCCTGCCGGTTGCGCCAGCCGATCGCGGCGAGCTGCTCGGCGCTGAGCGGCTCGGTCATCAGCGCGTAGTCGTACACCGGTACGACGTACGGGCGGACCCGCTTGACCAGGGACGGGAACACGTTGGTGCCGAGCGCGACCCGGCGGGCGAAGACCCGGCCGTAGGGGGTGCGGACGGCCATGCCGCTGCCGTACTCGTTCAGGTCCAGGGCCCGGGTGTGCTCGAAGATGCGGACGCCCTGGGCCTGGCAGGCGGCCTTGAGGCCCCAGGCGAGCTTGGCGGGGTGGACCATCGCCACGCCCTCCTTGTCCCAGATCCCGCCGAGGAAGGTCGGTGAGTCGACCTCGGCGCGCAGGGCGTCGCGGTCGAGCACGGTGACGTCAAGGCCGTACTCGGCGACGGCCTCGGCGACCTCGTGCAGCTCGGCGAGCTGGTGGGGCTGGGTGGCGACGTCGATCTCGCCGGTGCGCTCCCACTCGGCGTCGATGCCGTAGCGCTTGAGGGTGGCCTCGATGCCGTCGAGGTTGGCGGCACCGAGGTGTTCCAGCCGGCCGAGTTCGGCGGGCCAGCGCTGCAGGCCGTTGCCGAAGCCGTGGGTCAGGCTGGCCGCGCAGAATCCGCCGTTGCGCCCGGACGCGGCCCAACCCACCTCGTTGCCCTCCACCAGCACGACGTCCAGCGAGGGGTCGCGCTCCTTGGCGATGAGGGCGGTCCAGAGGCCGGAGTAGCCGCCGCCGACGACCAGCAGGTCGCACTTGGCGTCGCCGACCAGGGCGGGCAGCGCCGCCGGCCGGCCCGGGTCCTCCAACCAGAAGGGGGTGGGCCTGGCGTCACTGAGTGCGCGGGCGGAGTCCATGCATTATCAGCCACTTTCTGAACATCGGGGATGGTTTGCCGGTCACCCCCGACGGTACGTCGGGGGTGCGCCGGTCGTGGGTCAGGCGCGGGGCCGGACCCGGTCGAGCGTCGGGCGGACCCGGTCGGCCGCGGGGCGGGCCGGGGTCAGGCGGTGGCCTTCCGGCGGTTGCCCAGCCACTGGCCGCCCACGGTCAGCGCGACCGCGGCGATGAACATCGCGGTGCCGATGACGTTCACCTGCACCGGGATGCCGCGTTGCGAGGCGCCCCAGACGAACATCGGGAAGGTGACCGTGGTCGGGCCCGAGTTGAACTGGGTGATGATGAAGTCGTCGAAGGAGAGCGCGAAGCTGAGCAGCGCGCCGGCCGCGATGCCGGGGGCGGCGAGCGGCAGGGTGACCCGCAGGAAGGTCTGGACCGGGGTTGCGTAGAGGTCCTGGGCGGCCTGTTCGAGCCTCGGGTCCATGCTCATCACGCGGGCCTTGACCGCCGTCACCACGAAGCTGAGGCAGAACATGATGTGCGCGATGAGGATGGTGGTGAAGCCGAACGGGATGCGCATGTTGAGGAAGAGCGTGCCGAGCGAGGCGGCCATCACCACCTCGGGCATCGCCATCGGCAGGAAGATCATCGCGGTGGTGGCGGCGCGGCCGCGGAAGCGGTAGCGGGCCAGCGCGAAGGCGACCATGGTGCCGAGCACGGTGGCACCGATGGTGGCGAGCACCGCGACCTGGAGGCTCAGCGAGAGCGACTGGCACATGTCGGCCACACCGCACGGGTTGGTCCAGGCGTCGGTGGAGAACTCGGACCACTCGTAGTTGAACTTGCCGACCGGCTTGTTGAACGAGAAGGCGAGCACCACCAGGTTGGGCAGCACCAGGTAGGCCAGGGCCAGCAGGCCGGCCAGCACCACCAGGTGCGCGCGGATCCACTTGATCACTCGGGACATCAGACCAGTTCCTCCGTCCCGGCCTTGCGCATGTAGACCGTCACCATGCCCAGGATCAGGGCCATCAGGATGAAGCTCAGGGCGGCTGCCGTGGGGTAGTCGAGCACGTTCAGGAACTGCTTCTGGATGCCGTTGCCGACCATCTGCTCGCTCGGCGAGCCCAGCAGCTGCGCGTTGATGTAGTCGCCGGAGGCGGGGATGAAGGTGAGCAGCGTGCCCGCGACCACGCCGGGCAGCGAGATCGGGAAGGTCACCTTGCGGAAGGTGGTGAACGGGCGGGCGTAGAGGTCGCCGGCCGCCTCGTGCAGGCGCGGGTCGATCCGCTCCAGCGAGGTGTACAGCGGCAGGATCATGAACGGCAGGAAGTTGTAGGTCAGGCCGCAGACCACGGCGAGCGGCGTGGCCAGCACCCGGTCGCCGGAGGTGAGGCCGATCGCGCTGGTGACGTCCAGGACGTGCAGCGTGTTGAGCACGCCGACCACCGGGCCGCCGTCGG
This sequence comes from Kitasatospora sp. NPDC052868, assembly GCF_044547105.1. Classification (NCBI taxonomy): domain Bacteria; kingdom Bacillati; phylum Actinomycetota; class Actinomycetes; order Kitasatosporales; family Streptomycetaceae; genus Kitasatospora; species Kitasatospora sp. NPDC052868. Next base: position 6,517 of record NZ_JBITZW010000025.1, read on the forward strand.
AGAGGATCGTCTTCCAGGCCAGCGTGCGGATCAGGAAGCTGGTGAAGAACGGCGCGATCACCAGGATCAGGATGACGTTGCGCCAGCGCTTGCTCGCCTTGAAGGCGATCGTGTAGGCGAGCGGGTAGCCGATCGCCAGGCACATCACGGTCGCGGTGGCGGCGTAGCCGAACGAGCGGACGAAGTGCCAGCGGTACTCGACCAGGGCGTCCCAGTAGGTGGCGAAGTGCCAGGTGACCCGGAAGCCCTCCTCCAGCGTGCCGGTCTGCAGCGAGGTCGAGCCCTGGTAGACCATCGGCACGGCGAAGAAGACGACGAGCCAGGCGATGCCGGGCAGCAGCAGCCAGTACGGGGTGAGCTTGCGCCGGGGCTTCGGGGCCGGCTCGGCGGGCGCGCTCCCGTCCGGGGGTACGGCCTGCGGCGGAGCCGCCGCGGTGGTGGTGGTCACGCCGCCTCCTCCCCGGTGCCCGCGTCGATCGCCTGGGAGGCGTCGAGGGCGAAGGAGTGGGCCGGGTTCCAGTGCAGGACGACCGGGGCGCCGGCGGTGATCCGGGCGTCGCGCTCCATGTTCTGCTCAAAGACCGCCACCTCCTGGCCGCCCTCGATGCGCACCAGGTACTGGGTGGAGACGCCGATGAAGCTGGAGTCGAGGACGGTGCCGGCCAGCCGGTTGCGGCCGTCGGCGACCTCGGCGGAGGCGTGCTCGATGGTGATCTTCTCCGGGCGCACCCCAAGGTGGACCTTGGTGGCGTCGGTGGCGCACCGCGCCTTGGGCACGGCCAGCCGGGCCCCGGCCGCGGTGAGCAGCAGGTCGCCGCCCTGGCTGCCGGTGACGTCCGCGGGCAGCAGGTTGGACTGGCCGAGGAAGTTGGCCACGAAGGTGGTGGCGGGGTTCTCGTAGAGGTCGGCGGGCGCACCGAGCTGCTCGACCCGGCCGCCGTTCATCACCGCGATGGTGTCGGCCATGGTCATGGCCTCCTCCTGGTCGTGGGTGACGTGCACGAAGGTGATGCCGACCTCGGTCTGGATGCGCTTGAGCTCCAGCTGCATCTGGCGGCGGAGCTTGAGGTCGAGCGCGCCGAGCGGCTCGTCCAGCAGCAGCACCTGCGGGTGGTTGATCAGGGCGCGGGCGACGGCGACGCGCTGCTGCTGGCCGCCGGAGAGCTGGTGCGGCTTGCGCCGGGCGTACTGGCCGAGTTCGACCAGCTCCAGCATCTCGTCGACCTGCTTCTTGACGTCCTTGCGGCCGCGCCTGCGCAGGCCGAAGGCGACGTTCTCGAAGATGTCGAGGTGCGGGAAGAGCGCGTAGCTCTGGAAGACGGTGTTCACCGGCCGCTTGTACGGGGGCAGTGCGGTGACGTCCTGGCCGCCGATCAGGACGGTGCCGCTGGTGGGCTCCTCCAGGCCGGCGATCATGCGCAGGGTGGTGGTCTTGCCGCAGCCGGAGGCGCCGAGCAGGGCGAAGAAGGACCCCTGGGGGACGGTCAGGTCGAGTGGGTGCACGGCGGTGAAGGAGCCGTAGGTCTTGCCTATGCCGGTGAGGCGGACGTCGCCGCCCGCGGCCGGGTCGCGCAGCTGGTCTGTCATAGCGGTGTCTCTCTGGGGTCTCTGCCGTCAGTGGGGGTCAGGCGCCGATGAGCTTGGAGAACTTCTCCTCGAAGGCGCTCTCCTCGGTCTCGGTGAGGGTGCGGAACACGTGCGCCTTGGACGCCATCGCGGGGGTGGGGACGACCAGGGGGTTGGCCGCGGTGTCCGGGTCGAGGACGGTGAGCTCCTCCGCCATCCCGGTGACGGCCGAGACGAAGCCGATCCCCGCGACCAGCTGCGCCGCGATCTTCGGCTGATAGTAGAAGTCGATCAGCTTTTCCGCGTTCGCCTTGTGCTGCGCCTTGGCCGGAACGAGCAGGTTGTCGGTCGAGGTGACAAAGCCCTTCTCCGGTATGACGAACTCGATGTCCGGGTTGTCGGCGCGCAGTTGGATCAGGTCGCCGCCCCAGGCCACACAGGCGGCGATGTCGCCGGAGGACAGCTCCTGGCCGTAGTCGTTGCCGGTGAAGCGGCGGATCTGCTTGTTGTCCACGGCCTTCTGCAGCCGGGCGATCGCGGCGTCGTAGTCGTCGGCGGTGAACTTCGCCGGGTCCTTGCCCATGTCGAGCAGGGTGATGCCGATGCTGTCGCGCATCTCGGAGAGGAAGGTGACCCGGCCCTTGAGGTCGGGGTCGTCCAGCAGCTGGGAGACGCTGGTGACCTCCTTTCCCTTGGTGGCCTTGCGGTTGTAGGCGATCACCACCTGGATGCCGGCCCAGGGGTAGGTGTAGAGCCGGCCCGGGTCCCAGTCGGGGGCGCGAAAGCGGGAGTCGATCGTGGTGATCGCGGTGGTGACGTTGGCCGGGTTGAGCTTCTGTGCCCAGCCGAGCCGGATCATCCGGGCGGCCATCCAGTCGGTGAGCACCATCAGGTCGCGGCCGGTGTCCTGGCCGGCCGCGAGCTGTGGCTTGACCTTGCCGAAGAACTCGACGTTGTCGTTGACGTCCTCGGTGTACCGGACCTTGATGCCGGTGGCCTCGGTGAAGGCCTCCAGGGTGCCGTGCTTCTCCGCGTCCTTCTCGTCGGTGTCGACGTAGAGCGGCCAGTTGGAGAAGTTGACCTCCTTCTCGCTGTCGGAGAGGTCCTTGGCCGCGTTCGCGGTCGAGTCGCCCGTCCCGGCGGTCTTCGCCGCCGGGATGCCGCAGGCGGCCAGGGTGCCGACCCCTGCGGTGAGGGCGGCGGCGCGCAGCAGGGTCCGGCGGCCGAGTGCGGCCCGGCCGCTGGTCAGGCTGCGTTCCCAGGCCTTGCGGACCGGTTCCGACAGACCGTCGGTGAGCTCGTTGAACGCCATGGAACGGGCCTCCTGGGGGCGAGAGGTCGGGACGGGGCGCCGGGGGTGCGCCCCGAGGGTTATCTGTCTCCGAAGACGGTGCGGTGCCAGTCCTTGCGGGCCACCGCGGTGGTGTCGAACATGACGTGCTTGACCTGGGTGTACTCGTCCAGCGAGTACTGCGACATGTCCTTGCCGTAGCCGGAGGACTTGTAGCCGCCGTGCGGCATCTCGCTGATGATCGGGATGTGGTCGTTGATCCAGACGCAGCCCGCCGCGAGTTCGCGGGTGGCCCGCAGCGAGCGGTGCACGTTGCCGGTCCAGGCGGAGGCGGCCAGGCCGTAGGGGGTGTCGTTGGCCAGCCGCAGGCCCTCGTCGTCGCCGTCGAAGGGCAGCACGACCAGGACCGGGCCGAAGATCTCGCCCTGGACCACCTCGCTGTCCTGGGCGGCGCCGGTGATCAGGGTCGGCAGGTAGTAGGCGCCGGGGGTGAGGTCGGTGCCGTCGTGGCCCTTCTCGGGGGCGCGGCCGCCGGTGACCACGGTGGCGTACCCGCGGGCGCGCTCGACGAAGCCGGCCACCCGGTCGCGGTGGGCGTGTGAGACCAGCGGGCCGAGGTCGGTCCGCGGGTTCAGCGGGTCGCCGAGGCGGATCGCGCCGAACAGCTCGGCGACACCGGCCACGAAGGCCTCGTACAGCGGGCGCTGGACGTAGGCGCGGGTGGCGGCGGTGCAGTCCTGGCCGGCGTTGATCAGCGAGGCGGCGACCGCGCCGTGCACGGCGGCGTCCAGGTCCGCGTCGTCGAAGACCACGAAGGGGGCCTTGCCGCCGAGTTCCAGGTGGGTGCGCTTGACGGTCGCGGTGGCGAGTTCGGCGACCCGCCTGCCGACCGGGGTGGAGCCGGTGAAGGAGACCATCGCGACGTCCGGGTGGGAGACCAGTCGCTCCCCCGCGGTGCGCCCGGCGCCGGTGACGACGTTCACCACGCCGTCCGGGATGCCCGCCGCGGTGCAGGCGCGGGCGAACATCAGCGAGGTCAGCGGCGTCAGCTCGGCCGGCTTGAGGACGATGGTGTTGCCCGCCGCGATCGCCGGGAGGATCTTCCAGGCGGCCATCTGCAGCGGGTAGTTCCACGGCGAGATCGAGCCGACCACGCCGATCGCCTCGCGGCGCACGTAGGAGGTGTGGTCGCCGGAGTACTCGCCGGCCGCCTTGCCCTCCAGGTTGCGGGCCGCGCCGGCGAAGAACGCGGCGTTGTCGATGGTGCCGGGGACGTCGAACTCGGTGGCGAGCTTGACCGGCTTGCCGGTCTGCGAGGTCTCCACCCGGGCGAGGTCCCCGGCGGCGTCGGTGAGGACGGCGGCCAGCCGGGTCAGCGCCTCGGAGCGGGCGCCGGGGGTGGCGCCGGCCCACTCGGGCAGCGCGGCCCGGGCGGCGGCCACCGCCGCGTCGACCTCGCCGGTGGAGGCCAGGGTGATCCGCTCGACCACGCTGCCGTCGGCCGGGTTGACGACCTGGAAGGGATCACCGCTGCCCCGGCTCTGCCGGCCCGCGATGTACTGCGCGCCCGCACCGAAGTCGGTCAGGTCCATCTGGTTCCTCCATGTGCCCGGTGGTTCGACTGCCCGCATGGCGTGCTGATCGGTTGATCCCCGTCATGCTGCACGCGCCGGCGGGCGAGGGCCCGTACCGGCCTCGTACGACTGGTCGAGTCGCCGTGCCTGCGGTACGGGGTAATCCGGCCCGGTCGATCACCGAGGTGCGCGATCCTGGCAGGCCCGCGGAGGCCCGGCAAGGGATTCCGCGGGTGCTTTCCGGTGACGCGACGGATTCCGACGGTGATGCCCGTGTTTCGCCACAGCCGACCCGCTGACCATGCCCGCTGCCGGATGCGCGTGACAAGGGTCACTCCGCCAACCTCGGCGCAAAGGGCCTTACAGGGTGGAAGGGTTCGGGCAGGGCAACAGGTCGTCGCCGGGAGGGATGATTTACCTGACACTCTGAACCCTGGAGGCCCTGCGATGCTCCCCACCGTCGCCCGCGTTCTCGATCTCGAGGTGATGCGGCGCGGCCTGCCCCAGGTGGTCGCCGGCGCCGAGCACCTGGAGCGCCCGGTCCGCTGGGTCCACGTCAGCGAACTGCCCGACGTCGCCGGCATGCTCCAGGGCGGCGAGCTGGTGCTGACCACCGGCATCGCGCTGCCCGAGGACCGCGAGGGGCTGGCCCGGTACGTCCGCGAGCTGGCCGAGGTGGGTGTGGCCGGCCTGGTCATCGAGTTCGGCCGGCGCTACTTCGACTCGCTCCCCCGCGCCCTGGTGCACGCCGCCGAGCAGCGCGGACTGCCGCTGATCGCCCTCCGCCGCGAGCTGCGCTTCGTCGCCGTCACCGAGGCCGTGCACGCCCTGGTGGTCAACGCCCAGCTGGAGCAGCTGCGCGCCTCGGAGGCCGTCCACCAGGTGTTCAACGAGCTGGTGGTGGAGGGCGCCGAACCCGCCGAGGTGGTCCGGCAGGTGGCCCGGATGGCCGGCGCACCCGTCGTGCTGGAGAACCTCGCCCACCAGGTGCTGGCCCATGACACCGCCGGGCGCCCCGAGACCGAGCTGCTGGAGGACTGGGAGCGCCGCTCGCGCGGGGTCCGCCCCGCCGGACGCACCGGGCACGACCCGCGCAGCGGCTGGCTGGTGACCACGGTCGGCGCACGCGGCCAGGACTGGGGGCGGCTCGTCCTGGTCCAGGACCCGGCCGTCCTGCCGAACGGCGAGAGCCACCCGCACGCGATGCTGCTGGAGCGCGGCGCCTCCGCCCTGGCGCTCAACCGGCTGGTGGTCCGCGACCGGGAGAGCCTGGAACGCCAGACCCACCGCACCCTGCTCTCCGGCATCCTCACCCATGCGCTGACCGTCTCCGAGGTGGCCCTGCGCGCCCAGGCGCTCGGCGTCCCGCTGGAGGGCCGGCGGCTGGTCGGGGTGGTGCTGCGCCAGCGGCGCGGACCGATCCCGGCCGCGCTGGAGGCCCAGGCCCGGCTGCGCGACTTCACCGAGCTGGCGGCCGGAGCGATCCGCGGCTGCCGGCTCTCCGCGCTGGTCGGCGCACTGGACGACGAGGGCGTGGGGGTGCTGATCGCGCTCGGCGCCCAGCAGGACGAGCACGCCGCGCTCGACTCCTTCTCCGCCGCGCTGCGCCGGCTGATGACGGAGGCCCACCGGGACGCCGGTCCCGCGCCCGCACCGGTGGTCGCGGCCGGCTCCTCCGTCGGCTCGGTCCGCGACGCCCGGCGCACCCTGCTGGAGGCCACCCAGGTCGCCGACGCCGCCCTGCACGACGCCCCCGGCGGCCGCGCCGCCGCCTACTACCGGCTGCCCGACGTCCGGCTCCGCGGTCTGCTGCACCTGCTGCGCGACGACGCCCGGCTGCAGACCTACGTCGAACGGGAGCTCGGCCCGCTGCTCGCCTACGACGCCGAGCACAACAGCCAGTTGGTGCAGATGCTGCGGATCTACCTGGAGCAGGGCCGGAACAAGTCCGCGGCGGCCGATGCCGCGCACCTGTCCCGGCCCTCGTTCTACGACCGGCTGCACAAGGTCGAGCGGATCCTCGGCGTCGACCTCGACCAGGTGGAGTCCTGTCTCTCCCTGCACGTCGCGCTGCTCGCCCTGGACGCCGTCCGGCGGTAGGCCGCCCGGACGCCCCCGGGGAGGCCGGGCCGGGCTGGCGCTCCCGCTACACCCCGGTGATCCGCCCCCAGACCTTGTGCAGGTCGGGCCGCTCGGCGGAGGTGACATCGCGCATGGTGTGCAGCCGGGCCCGCATCTCCTCGGTCGGGAAGAGCAGCGGGTGCTCGGCCAGCTCGGCCTTCTCCTTGTCCCCGCTCGCCGCCAGCACCTCGCGGGCCGCGGGCACCGGGCAGATGTACTGCACGGCGGCGGCCAGCTCGGCGGCCACCTCGGGCTGGTAGTAGTGGTCGACCAGCAGCTCGGCGTTGCGCTTGTGGCCGGCCCGGTTGGGGATCAGCAGGCTCTCCGCCCACAGCTCGCCGCCCTCCTCGGGCACCACGAACTCGATGTCCGGGTTCTCCGCGGTCAGCTGGACGGCATCGCCCGAGTAGGCCTGGCAGGCGATCGCGGCGCCGGAGGCCAGGTCGCTGGTGTAGTCGTTGCCGGTGAACCGGCGGATGTGCCGGGAGTCCACCAGCTTCTGCACCAGGTCCATCGCGCGGTGCGCGTCGTCCGAGGTGAAGGCCGCGAGGTCGGCGCCGTGCGCGAGCATCAGCAGGCCGAGCGCCTCGTCCAGCCCGGCGAACAGGGTGACCCGGCCCTTGAGGTCCGGTGCCCAGAGGTCGGCGGTGGTCCTGATCTCGCGCCCGAGCTCCTTGCGGTTGTACGCGATCCCGGTGATCCCGGACTGCCACGGCACGCTGCGCCGGCGGCCGGGGTCGAACGCCGGGTCCGCGAGCTGCGGGTCCAGCTGGGCCGCGACGTTGGGCATCCCTGCCCGGTCCATGGTCTGCACCCAGCCGAGCGAGACGTACCGGCCGGCCATCCAGTCGCTGACCACCATCAGGTCGCGGCCGGGGTCGGTGCCCTGGGTGAGGACCGGGCCGATCTTCCCGAAGAACTCGTCGTTGTCGTTGATGTCCTCGGTGTAGGTGACCTTGATCCCGGTCCGCTCGGTGAAGGCGTCCAGGGTCGGTCGCCGACCGCTGTCGTCGACGTCGATGTACTGGGTCCAGTTGGAGAAGGCCAGCCGCCGCTCGTGTTCCGAGCGGTCCGGCGCCGAGCGGCGGTCCTCGGCGACGTACGCGGACGGGATGCCGCAGCCGCTCAGGGTGCCGACGCCGAGCAGCCCGGCGGCACCGAGCACCGCCCGACGGCTCGGCCGGCGGTGGCGGGTGGGACGGCGGGTCAGGGTGGTGCTGGACATACGGGGATCCTCCGGAGCGTGGACGGCCCCGGGCGCACGGGCACCCGGGGCCGTCCTGTCGGTACGTCAGACGGTGTGCGCGTCGGTCAGCGACAGCACCTCGTCGAGTACCGCGAGGCCGGTCTTGGCCTCCTCCTCGGTGACCGTGCACGGCGGGACGACGTGGAAGCGGTTCATGTTGACGAACGGCCAGAGCCCGCGCTGCTTGCAGGCGGCGGCCAGTTCGGCCATCGGCGCGTTGGCGGCGCCCGCCGCGTTGTACGGCACCAGCGGCTCGCGGGTGGCGCGGTCCTTCACCAGGTCCAGCGCCCAGAACACGCCGAGGCCGCGGACCTCGCCGATCGACGGGTGGCGCTCGGCCAGCTCGCGCAGACCGGGGCCGATCACGGTCTCGCCGATGTGCCGGGCGTTCTCGACGATGCCCTCCTCCGCCATCGTGTTGATGGTGGCGACGGCCGAGGCGCAGGCCAGCGGGTGGCCGGAGTAGGTGAGCCCGCCGGGGAACGGCCGCTCGGCGAAGTCGGCGGCGATCTTCGCACTGATCGCCACCCCGCCCAGCGGGACGTAGCCGGAGTTGACGCCCTTGGCGAAGGTGAGCAGGTCGGGCGTGACACCCCAGTGGTCGGCGGCGAACCACTCGCCGGTGCGGCCGAATCCGGCCATCACCTCGTCCAGGATGAAGACGATGCCGTAGCGGTCGCAGATCTCGCGCACCCCGGCCAGGTAGCCCGGCGGCGGGATCAGGATGCCCGCGGTGCCGACCACGGTCTCCAGGATGATCGCCGCGATGGTGCCCGGCCCCTCGAACGCGATCACCTGCTCCAGGTGCTCCAGCGCGCGCTCGCACTCCTGCGCCTCGCTCTCGGCGTGGAAGTTGGAGCGGTAGGCGTACGGTCCCCAGAAGTGGACGACGCCGGAGACACCGGTCTCGTTGGCCCAGCGGCGCGGGTCGCCGGTGAGGGCGATCGCGTTGGCGGTGGCGCCGTGGTACGAGCGGTAGGTCGACATGATCTTCTGCCGACCGGTGTGCAGCCGGGCCATCCGGATGGCGTTCTCGTTGGCCTCGGCGCCGCCGTTGGTGAAGAAGATCTTGTCGAGGTCGCCGGGCGTGCGCTCGGCGATCAGCCGCGCGGCCTCGCTGCGCGACTCGACCGCGAAGCCGGGCGCGATGGTGCAGAGCTTCGCCGCCTGCTCCTGGATCGCGGCGACCACCTTCGGGTGCTGGTGCCCGATGTTGGTGTTCACCAGCTGCGACGAGAAGTCGAGGTAGCGGTTGCCGTCGTAGTCCCAGAAGTACGAGCCCTCGGCGCCGGCCACCGCGAGGGGGTCGATCAGCGCCTGGGCGGACCACGAGTGGAAGACGTGCGCGCGGTCGGCGGCCTTGACCGCCTGTCCGGCGGCTGAGTCAGCGGTGGGGATGCTCATGCCGGTAAGGCTAGGGAGTCCCACCCGCGAAATGCAGGTTCATCTTGTCAGGCGGTCACGCGAACGGCCGACAGGGTGACAAGACACAGGGCCCGGGTCGAGAAGACCCGGGCCCATTGTCAGATCACACGATCCTCGGACGATCGATCAGATCGCAGACATCCTGCGCTGAACGGCCACGACCTGGAAAGCGGTCATCCTGCGCTGAACGGTCACGACCTAGAAAGCGGTCATGACGTGCTTCACGCGGGTGTAGTCCTCGAAGCCGTAGGAGGAGAGGTCCTTGCCGTAGCCGGACTTCTTGAAGCCGCCGTGCGGCATCTCGGCGACCAGCGGGATGTGGGTGTTGATCCAGACGCAGCCGAAGTCCAGCAGGCGCGACATCCGCATGGCGCGGGCGTGGTCCTTGGTCCACACCGAGGAGGCCAGCGCGTACTCGACGCCGTTGGCGTAGCCGACGGCCTGCTCCTCGTCGGAGAACTTCTGCACGGTGATGACCGGGCCGAAGACCTCGTTCTGGATGATCTCGTCGTCCTGGTTCAGGCCGGAGACGACGGTCGGGGCGTAGAAGTAGCCCTTGTCGCCGACCCGGTGGCCGCCGGCCTCGACCTTGGCGTGCGCCGGCAGCCGCTCGATGAAGCCGGTGACCTGCTGCAGCTGGTTGGCGTTGTTCAGCGGGCCGTAGAGCACGTCCTCGTCGTCCACGCCACCGGTCTTGGTCTCGGCGGCGGCCTTGGCCAGCGCCTCCACGAAGGCGTCGTGGATCGACTCGTGCACCAGCACGCGGGTGGCGGCGGTGCAGTCCTGGCCCGCGTTGAAGAAACCGGCCACCGAGATGCCCTCGACCGCCTCGGCGATGTCGGCGTCCTCGAAGACCACGACCGGGGCCTTGCCGCCCAGCTCCAGGTGGACGCGCTTGACGTCCTTGGCGGCGGACTCGGCCACCGAGATGCCGGCGCGCACCGAACCGGTGATGGAGGCCATCGCCGGGGTGGGGTGCTCGACCATGGCCTTGCCGGTCTCGCGGTCGCCGCAGATCACGTTGAAGACGCCGGCCGGCAGGTCCAGCTCCTTGAGCACGCCGCCGATGATGTCGGCGAGCAGCACGGTGGAGGCCGGGGTGGTGTCCGAGGGCTTGAGCACGACGGTGTTGCCGGCGGCGATGGCCGGGGCGAACTTCCAGACGGCCATCATCATCGGGTAGTTCCACGGCGCGACCTGGGCGCAGACGCCGACCGGCTCGCGGCGGACGATCGAGGTCATCCCGTCCATGTACTCACCGGCGGCCTTGCCCTCCAGCAGGCGGGCGGCACCGGCGAAGAAGCGGATCTGGTCCACCATCGGGCCGATCTCCTCGGAGAGGGTCAGCGCCCGCGGCTTGCCGGTGTTGCGGACCTCGGTGTCGACGATCTCGTCGGCACGCGCCTCGACCGCGTCCGCGATCTTGAGGAGCAGCTTCTGCCGGGTGCTGGGGGTGGCGTCGCGCCAGGCCGGGAACGCGGCGGCGGCGGCGGCCATGGCGGCGTCGACGTCGGAGGCGCCGGAAAGCGGGGACGTCGCGTAGACCTCGCCGGTGGTGGGGTCCACGATGTCGAGCGTGCGGCCGTCCGCCGCATCGACGAACTCACCGTTGATGTAGTTGCGCAGCGTGCGAAGGTCGCTCACGGTCTCTCCTCGGTCTGGGCCTGCGGCGTTGCAGAATCCGGCGCCATGGTACGTCGGCAGGTCCGCCGGACGAAGGGCGCCGAGTGGCCGGGCCCGGTGTGGCGCGGTCCACTGTTGGCGGAACGCGCGCTCCGCAGCGGGGGTGCGCGCGTACCTTGCCAGGGTAGCCGGAGAACTGCCGGTATCGACAGGCCGAGCAACGAAGAGCGATGAAATCCGCATGGGATTTCCAAGATCACGACGAAATCAGCAGCATCCGCGCTTGCGAACAGGGGAACGATCAGGCACAGTTGCGGCGTGGCCAACCGCGACCGGAACGCCAGCGTTCCCCTCGACGCCGCCTCCAAGGCGATCATCGAGCAGCTCCAGGAGGACGGGCGCCGCCCGTACGCAGCCATCGGCAAGGCCGTCGGCCTGTCCGAGGCGGCCGTACGACAGCGCGTCCAGAAGCTGCTCGACCAAGGCGTGATGCAGATCGTCGCCGTCACGGACCCGCTCACCGTCGGCTTCACCCGCCAGGCGATGGTCGGAATCCGCGTCGAAGGCGACATCGAGCCCGTCGCCGACGCGCTGGCCGCCCTCGACGAGGTCGACTACGTCGTCTGCACCGCAGGCTCGTTCGACCTCCTGGCCGAACTGGTCTGCGAGGACGACGAGCACCTGCTCGAAATGATCAACAAGCGCATCCGCGCGCTTCCCGGCGTGCGGAGCACCGAGAGCTTCGTTTACCTGAAGCTCCGGAAACAGACCTACACCTGGGGCACCCGATGACAGCCGACCCGGCGCAGAAGGACCTTTCCAAGACCGCCTACGACCACCTGTGGATGCACTTCACCCGCATGTCGTCGTACGAGAACTCCCCCGTGCCGACGATCGTCAAGGGCGAGGGCACCTACGTCTGGGACGACAAGGGCCGCAAGTACCTCGACGGCCTCGCCGGCCTGTTCGTCGTCCAGGCCGGTCACGGCCGCGAGGAGCTCGCCGAGGCCGCTGCCAAGCAGGCCAAGGAGCTCGCCTTCTTCCCGGTGTGGAGCTACGCCCACCCGAAGGCCGTCGAGCTGGCCGAGCGCCTGGCCAACTACGCCCCGGGCGACCTGAACAAGGTCTTCTTCTCCACCGGTGGCGGCGAGGCGGTCGAGACCGCCTGGAAGCTTGCCAAGCAGTACTTCAAGCTGACCGGCAAGCCGACCAAGTACAAGGTCATCTCGCGTGCGGTCGCCTACCACGGCACCCCGCAGGGCGCCCTGTCGATCACCGGCCTGCCGGGCCTGAAGGCCCCGTTCGAGCCGCTGGTGCCGGGCACCCACAAGGCCCCGAACACCAACATCTACCGCGCCCCGGCCTTCCTGGCCGGCCCCGACGGCACGGTCGACCCCGAGGCCTACGGCCGCTGGTGCGCCGACGAGATCGAGGTGGCCATCCTCAACGAGGGCGCCGAGACCGTCGCCGCCGTCTTCGTCGAGCCGGTCCAGAACGCCGGCGGCTGCTTCCCGCCGCCGCCCGGGTACTTCCAGCGCCTGCGCGAGATCTGCGACCGCCACGACGTGCTGCTGGTCTCGGACGAGGTCATCTGCGCCTTCGGCCGCCTGGGCACCATGTTCGGCGCCGACAAGTTCGGCTACCAGCCCGACATGATCACCTGCGCCAAGGGCATGACCTCGGGCTACTCCCCGATCGGCGCCACGATCATCTCGGACCGCCTCGCCGAGCCGTTCTACAAGGGTGACAACACCTTCCTGCACGGCTACACCTTCGGCGGCCACCCGGTCTCCTCCGCGGTGGCGCTGGCCAACCTCGACATCTTCGAGCGCGAGGGCCTGAACCAGCACGTCCTGGACAACGAGGCGAACTTCCTCGGCACCCTGGACAAGCTCCGCGACCTGCCGATCGTCGGCGACGTCCGCGGCAACGGGTACTTCTACGGCATCGAGCTCGTGAAGGACAAGGTCACCAAGGAGTCGTTCAACGACGACGAGGTCGAGCGCGTGCTCTACGGCTTCCTGTCGAAGGCGCTGTTCGACAACGGCCTGTACTGCCGCGCCGACGACCGTGGCGACCCGGTCATCCAGCTGGCCCCGCCGCTGATCTCCGACCAGTCGACCTTCGACGAGATCGAGCAGATCCTGCGGACCAGCCTCACCGACGCGTGGGCGAAGATCTGACCACCTGATCCTTCTTCCCCACCCTCCGCCTATGGGCGGTCCCGCTTCGCGCGGGACCGCCCATAGGTGTTTTTCCGCTGATCTCCCCGGTCCTGGCGATCAAACACGCCTGATTACGGGTGATTTGCCCTTGATGGACCAGTGCGCCGCAACCGCGCCCGGTCCCGATCGTTCTAATCTGACGACTGTCATATCCCTGCGGCCACCCAGGATGGAACCTCATGTCAGCGGCCCCGCCTGACAACGACGTGCTGTGGGCCCGGGGGATCGTCAAGTCCCATCACGGCACCCCCGCCCTGCGCGGCGTCTCGCTCGGCGTCCGGGAGGGCGAGGTACTGGCCGTCACCGGCCCGCGCGGCTCCGGCAAGAGCACCCTGCTCGGCTGCCTCTCCGCCCACCTCCCGGTCGACGAGGGGGAGGTCTGGTTCAACAGCGCCCCGGTGCACACGCTGGGCCGCTCCGGCCGCGAGCGGCTGCGCCGCGACCGCTTCGGCTTCGTCGGCTCCGAACCGCACCTGGTACCCGAGCTGACCGCCCGGGAGAACGTCGCCCTCCCCCTGCTGCTGGCCGGCGCCGGCAGCAAGGCCGCGTACACCGCCGCCGACGAGTGGCTGGACCGCCTCGACGTCGGCGCGATCGCCAAGCAGCGGCCCGAGCGGCTCGTCCAGAGCCAGCGCCAGCGGATCGCCGTCGCCCGCGCGCTCGCCCCGCTGCCGCCGGTCGTCTTCGCCGACGACCCCACCGCGCCGCTGCACCGCGAGGCCGCCGACCAGGTCCTGCGGATACTGACCAGCGCGGCGCGCTCGCACCAGCTCACCCTCGTCCTCGCGACCCACGACCCCGAGCTCGTCCGGTTCGCCGACCGCTCCGTCGCCCTCCTCGACGGACGGCTCACCGCCCCCGCCGCCCCCGTCCCGCGCGGCCTCCCCGGCGGCGCCGGGGCCGCCGGCACGCCGGGATCGGTCGGAGCGTCCGCCGTGTCGGCCCGGCGCCGCTGAAAGAGTCGACGTGTTCTATCTCCGTCTGGCCCGGGGCTACCGGGCACTCGACCTCGGCCGCTGGCTGCTGACCGCCCTCGCCGGGGCGGTGGTCGCGGGCTTCCTGCTGCGCGCGCTCGGCCGGGCGATGAGCGACCCGCTCGGCCCCGGAGACGCCCTGGTCCGGCTGCTCTGGTGCCTGCCGCCGCTGGCCGCCGTCGCCTGGTTCGCCGCCGTCGCCGCCCGCGCCGTCCCCGCCCAGCGGCCCGAGCGGATCACCGGTCTGACCGCCGCCGGGGCCGGGGCCGCCCGGATCCGCACCCTGATCGCCGGGGAGATCGCGCTCGCCTGCACCCTCGGCAGCGCGCTGACCCTGCTGGTCTTCCTGGTGCTGCGCAACGACATCGCCGGGCCCGCGCTCGCCCCCGACCTCGGTATGGGCGTCCCGCTGCCCGCCGCCGCACCCGTCACGCTGCTCGCCCTGGTGCCGCTGACCGCCGGAATCGCCGCGGCCGGCGCGGTACCGCTCGCCGAGGCCCTGCCCGGCGGCCGCCGCCCGGCACCGACCGGCTTCAGCCCGCTGCGCATCGCGCTGCCGGTCGGCCTGGCCGTCACCGGCCTCGCCCTGGAGCTGATCGCGCTGCGGCCCGGCTCAGCCGCCGACGGCCGGCCGATCCGCCTTCCGGCCGGCCTCGGCAGTACCAGCACCGCCGCGCTCGGCGGCTGGGTCGCGTGCGCGCTCGGCCTGGTGCTGCTCACCGGGCCACTGCTGTCCTGGACCGGGCGGCTGCTGGCGCTCGGCCGCCCGACCCCGCTACGGCTGCTGGCCGGCCGCGGGCTGACCGCCCAGGCCCGCCGGCTCGGCCCGCCGCTGGCCGTCCTCACCCTGGCCCTCGCGATGGTGCTCACGACCATCCGCTACTGGATCGGCACCCCCGGCAGCGCCGACGCGCTGCCCGCGATCGAGGCCTGCCTGGTGCTGGGCTGCACGGCGGCGGCCGTGGTGGCGCGGCTGGCCGAGGTCCGCACCGCCCGCCGGGATGTCACCGACGCGCTGCTGCGGCTCGGCGCCGCGCCCCGGCTGCTGTTCGGCGCCGTCGCGCTGCGGGCGCTGGCCACCGGCACCGTCCTGCTGGTCACCGGCGGGCTGACCGCCGTTCTGGCGGCCGCCGGGCTGGCCTGAGTCCGGACCCTTCGGTCCGGCTCCGGATCCAGCCCGGCTCCCGCCGGCCGCGCGCCTGCGCGGCCCCGCCGCCTGCTCGGTACCGCTCGTTCAGTACCGCCTGTTCAGTACCGCCTGTTCAGCCCGCCGCTGCGAGCTGACCGCAGGCCCCGTCGATCTCCTGACCGCGGGTGTCTCGGACGGTGGTCGGCACACCGTGCGACTGCAGCCGACGGACGAACTCGCGCTCGTCCTCGGGCCGCGAGGCCGTCCACTTGGACCCCGGGGTCGGGTTCAGCGGGATCAGGTTGACGTGCACCCGGTGGTTCTTGATCAGTCGGCCGAGCAGGTCCGCGCGCCACGCCTGGTCGTTGATGTCCTTGATCAGCGCGTACTCGATGGAGATCCGGCGACCGGACTTCTCCGCGTAGTTCCACGCCGCGTCCAGCACCTCGGCGACCTTCCACCGGGTGTTGACCGGCACCAGCTCGTCGCGCAGCTCGTCGTCCGGGGCGTGCAGCGACAGCGCGAGGCGGCAGCTCAGACCCTCGTCGGCGAGCCGGTTCATGGCCGGGACCAGGCCGACGGTGGACACGGTGATACCGCGCTGGGAGAGGCCGAAGCCGTCCGGCGCCGGGTCGGTGAGGCGGCGGATCGAGGCCAGCACCCGGTTGTAGTTCGCCAGCGGCTCGCCCATGCCCATGAAGACCACGTTGGAGAGCCGCGCCTCGCCGCCCGGGATCTCGCCGGCCTTGAGCGCGCGCATCCCGGCGGCGATCTGCTCGACGATCTCGGCCGTGGAGAGGTTGCGGGTCAGACCGGCCTGGCCGGTGGCGCAGAACGGGCAGTTCATACCGCACCCGGCCTGCGAGCTGATGCACATCGTGACCCGGTCCGGGTAGCGCATCAGCACCGACTCGACGAGCGTGCCGTCGAACAGCTTCCACAGCGTCTTGCGGGTGGTGTCGTCGTCGCACGAGACGTGCCGCACCACCGACATCAGGTCGGGCAGCAGGCTCTCGGTGAGCTTCTCCCGGCTGGCGGCGGGGATGTCCGACCAGCTCGCCGGGTCGTTCGACATCCGGCCGAAGTAGTGGTTGGAGAGCTGCTTCGCGCGGAACGGCTGCTCGCCCAGCTCGGCGACGGCCTCCTTGCGCTCGGCGGGGCTCAGGTCGGCGAGGTGTCGCGGGGGCTTGGAGCCGCGCGGCGCGACAAAGGTGAGTTCTCCGGGCTTAGGCATGGTCTGACCAGTGTCGCAGACCGACGGAGCGAACCCGTCTCCCGAGGCCCGGGGCGACCGTCACCCCTGGGCATCGGCCGTCCTCGTCGGCCGTCCTCGGACGGCCCGTCGGCGGCCCCGTCGCTCAGCCGGCTCCGCCGCGCGGAGGCGACGTGATTTCGGCACGGAGCGGAACACCGTCGACCACCTGGCCAAACAGACCGAAGGCCGACGAGGCATCGCCACCCGGTTCGACAGGACCCCGGGAAGTTGCCTCGCCGGCCTCCACGGCCTGCTGGTGAACCTCTAGCTGCCCACGAAGGCGGCCAGCAGCAGCCAGACCACCGGAGCGGTCGGCAGGAGCGAGTCCAGCCGGTCCATGATGCCGCCGTGGCCGGGCAGCAGGGTGCCCATGTCCTTGATGCCCAGGTCGCGCTTGATCATCGACTCCCCCAGGTCGCCCAGGGTCGCGGTGACCGCCGCGCAGCCGCCCAGGATCAGGCCCTGCCACCAGCTGCCGCCGTCGATGATCAGCTCCATCAGCAGCGCGCCCGCCAGCATCGACAGGCCGATGCCGCCGGCCAGGCCCTCGCGGGTCTTGCCCGGGCTGATCGTCGGCGCCAGCTTGGTCTTGCCGAACTTGTAGCCCACCGCATAGGCGCCGGTGTCGCTGCAGACCGTGACGATCAGGAAGAGCACGATGCGCTGGGGGCCGTCGTCGGCCGCCAGCATCATCGCCACGAAGGTGGCCAGGAACGGGACGTAGAAGGCGGTGAAGATACCCGCCGTTATGTCCCGCAGGTAGTTCTCCGGCGGCTGGGCCATCCGCCAGACCATCACCGCCAACCCGGTCAGCGCCAGGGAGGCCGCCGCCCACTGGACCCCGGCCCAGTAGCCGGTGGAGATCATCGCGATACTGCCCGCGACCAGCGGGATCAGCGGTGCGTTGATCTCCTTGCGCTCGGTCAGCCGGCTGGACAGCTCCCAGACGCCGACCACCACGGCCGCCATCACCACGACCAGGAACAGCGCCTTCACCACGAACAGGGAGGCGATGATCACCGCGCCGAGGCCGACGCCCACGCCTATCGCGGCTTGGAGGTTTCGGCCACCGCGCTGCTTGCGCGGCTGCGGTTCGGGCTCGGCCACGGGTGTCTCCTGCCCTGGGTGGGACGACGGCACAAGGTGGGGCTGCCCGGCCGCCGGGTGGCTCGGCGGCGGCCCGGGGTGGGCCGGGGCACCGGGGAGCCCCGGTGCCTGCGGGTACGGCCGGCCGGCCGGAGCCTGCGCCGGGCCGGAGTTCTCGGTGACCGCACGGAGCACGACCGTCTCGGCCGCACCCGGCACCGCCGTCTCGGGCTGCTCGTCCCGGAACAGCGGGCCGCTCAGCCGGCCGGCCTCCCGGCCCGACTGCTCCTCGGCCGGACCGGGGGTCGGCTGGGCCGTCCGTCCCGGGGAGCGCCTCGGAGTCGGCTCCGGCCCGGGGCTGGCCGTCGGTACGGGAGGCATGACCTGAGTCTCCTCCGCGTCACCGCCCCAGTACACCGGAGGCTGCTGCGAGTGACCCGTTCGGTGTCCCTGGTCACCCGCAGCGGCCGGTCCGGCCGGGTACGGCGGGAACTGCTGGGTGTGCTGCATGCCGTTCGCATCGGGCTGCGGCTGGTGGGCCTGCTGCGGGTGCGGCTGCTGCAGCGGTTGCCCCGGCCGGTACGGCCGGTAGTGCGGGTGCTGCTGATCGTGCGGGTTCTGCTGGTGCTGCGGGTCGGATGGGCCCCAGTAGCCAGGGGCGTCAGGGGCGTCGTTCATCAGACTTCGAGCAGCTCGGCTTCCTTGTGCTTCAGCAGCTCGTCGACGCCGGCCACGTACTTGGCCGTGGTGTCGTCGAGCTCCTTCTCCGCGCGGCGGCCCTCGTCCTCGCCGATCTCGCCGTCCTTGACCAGCTTGTCGATGGCGTCCTTGGCCTTGCGGCGGACCGAGCGGATGGAGACCTTGGCGTCCTCGCCCTTGCCGCGGGCGACCTTGATGTACTCGCGGCGACGCTCCTCGGTGAGCTCGGGGAGCACCACCCGGATGATGGAACCGTCGTTGCTCGGGTTGACGCCCAGGTCGGAGTCGCGGATCGCCTGCTCGATGGCCTTCAGAGCGGTCTTGTCGAACGGCGCGACGACCGCCATCCGCGGCTCCGGCACGGAGAAGGACGCCAGCTGGTTGATCGGCGTCACGGCGCCGTAGTACTCGGCCACGATCTTGGCGAACATCGCCGGGTGCGCACGGCCGGTCCGGATGGCGGCGAAGTCGTTCTTGGCGACCTCGACAGCCTTCTCCATCTTCTCCTCGGCCTCGAGGAGGGTCTCTTCGATCACTGTGTACTCCCTGTCCGGTTCATCTGCGGTTGTCCCGACCGGTGTCGGCGTCAAACCCGGTCGCGGTGTCGACGCCGTCCGGTACGGCTGATTGCTGCTCAGGCCCGGACAGAATCCTGGCTGATGAGTGTGCCGATCTTCTCACTCTTCACCGCACGCGCGATATTGCCCTCCGCCAGCAGCTCGAAGACCAGCATCGGGAGGTTGTTGTCCTTGCACAGCGTGATCGCGGTGAGGTCGGCGACCTTCAGATCACGGGTGATGACCTCGGAGTACTCCAGCGCGTCGAACTTGACCGCGTCCGGGTTGGTCCGGGGGTCGGAGTCGTAGACGCCGTCCACGCCGTTCTTGCCCATCAGCAGCACGTCGGCGTGGATCTCCAGCGCGCGCTGGACGGCGGTGGTGTCGGTGGAGAAGTACGGCATGCCCATACCGGCGCCGAAGATCACCACTCGGCCCTTCTCCAGGTGCCGGACGGCGCGCAGCGGCAGGTACGGCTCGGCGACCTGGCCCATCGTGATGGCGGTCTGGACCCGGGTCTCGATGCCCTCCTTGACCAGGAAGTCCTGGAGCGCGAGGCAGTTCATCACGGTGCCCAGCATGCCCATGTAGTCGGAACGGGCCCGGTCCATACCGCGGACCTGGAGCTCCGCACCACGGAAGAAGTTCCCCCCGCCGATCACCACCGCGACCTCGGTACCGGCGCGGACGACGGTGGCGATCTCACGTGCGATCGCGTGCACGACGTCCGGGTCGACGCCGAGCCCGCCGCCACCGGCGAAGGCTTCACCGGACAGCTTCAGCATCACCCGGCGGCGCGTTCCGGCCTGGGGGTCCTGCGCGGTCTCCTGCGTCTCCTGCATGGACTTCTCCTTCTGCACCTACTGGTTCACAGGCGCGGGTGTGCGGATCCCCGGCCTGCGCGTACACGCGAGGAGGCCACTGCCGCGGGAACCGGTACGGTGTCCTGCACGGCAATGGCCTCCTCGTCGTTCATGGTGCCGACGCGGCCCGCCCATAGACGGATGACGCTGGGTGGAGCCCGCTCGGCGCGTCCCTCCCGCCCTGGTCAGCGGACGGGGGCGGTTCCCAGCCTATGCGGGCCGGGAGCCCGGTGGAACGTGGCTCAGGCGCCGACGCGGAAGCGGGCGAAGCGCTTGAGGGCGACGCCGTTCTCCTCGAGGACCTTGGCGACGGTCTTCTTGTTGTCCTTGGCGAAGGCCTGCTCCAGAACGGAGTTCTCCTTCACGTAACCGGTGACGCGGCCCTCGACGATCTTCGGCAGGGCGGCCTCCGGCTTGCCCTCCTCGCGAGCGGTGGCCTCGGCGACGCGACGCTCGTTCTCGAGGTCGGCGGCCGGGATCTCCTCGCGGGAGAGGTACTTCGGGGCGAAGGCGGCGATGTGCTGCGCGACGTCCTTGGCGACCTCGGCGTTCTCCTTGTCCAGCTCGACCAGGACGCCGACGGCCGGCGGCAGGTCGGGGCTGGTCTTGTGCAGGTAGACGGCAACGAAGCCGTCACCCGAGAACTGGGCGAAGCGACGGAAGACGATCTTCTCGCCCAGGGTCGCGTTGGCCTCGTCCACGAACTGCTGGACGGTCTTGCCGGCCTCGATCTCGGAAGCCAGGGCGGCCTCCAGGTCGGCCGGGGCGGTCTTCGCCATGTGGGCGGCGATCGCGTCGGCAACCTGGACGAAGTTGTCACCCTTGGCGACGAAGTCGGTCTCGCAGTTCAGCTCGACCAGAACGCCGGACTTCTTGTCCTCGGCGATCAGCGCGGCAACGGCGCCGTTGGAGGCGTCGCGGCCCTCGCGCTTGGCAACGCCCTTCTGGCCCTTGATGCGCAGGAACTCGACGGCCTTCTGGACGTCGCCCTCGGCCTCGTCAAGGGCCTTCTTGCAGTCCATCATGCCGGCGCCGGTGAGCTCACGGAGCTTCTTGACGTCCGCGGCGGTGAAGTTCGCCATGGTGTGAATCTCTTCTCGCGTCTCGCGTGTCTGCGTGGGGTTGCGCCGGGACCGCTGGTTCGGTCCCGGCACGGGAGAGAGGGGCACCTACCGGTGTCGTACCGGCGGGTGCCCCTCACCCTTGGTACGTCAGGCCTGCTCGGCCGGAGCGTCGGCGGCCGGGGCCTCGACCTCGGCGGCCGGGGCCTCGACCTCGGCGGCGGGGGCCTCAACCTCGGCGGCGGGGGCCTCGGCCTCGGCGGCCGCGGGGGCCTCCTCGGCCTTCTTCTCGCCCTCGATGAGGTCCTTCTCCCAGTCGGCCAGCGGCTGGTCGGCGCCCGGCTCGGCCTTCGCGTCGCCCTTGGCGACACCCGCGCGGGACTTCAGGCCCTCGGCGACGGCGTCGGCGATCACACGGGTCAGCAGGGTGACGGAGCGGATCGCGTCGTCGTTGCCCGGGATCTTGTAGTCGACCTCGTCGGGGTCGCAGTTGGTGTCGAGGATGGCGACGACCGGGATGTTGAGCTTCCGGGCCTCGCCGACCGCGATGTGCTCCTTCTTGGTGTCCACGATCCAGACAGCGCTGGGAACGCGCTGCATGTCGCGGATACCGCCGAGGGTCTTCTCCAGCTTGTCGTGCTCGCGCTGGAGGACCAGGAGCTCCTTCTTGGTGAGACCGGAGCCGGCCACATCCGCGAAGTCCAGCTCGCCGAGCTCCTTGAGGCGCTGCAGACGCTTGTAGACGGTCGAGAAGTTGGTCAGCATGCCGCCGAGCCAGCGCTGGTTCACGTAGGGCATGCCCACGCGGGTGGCCTGCTCGGCGATGGCCTCCTGGGCCTGCTTCTTCGTGCCGACGAAGAGGACGCTGCCGCCGTGGGCAACGGTCTCCTTGATGAACTCGAAGGCGCGGTCGATGTAGTTCAGCGACTGCAGGAGGTCGATGATGTAGATGCCGTTGCGCTCGGTGATGATGAAGCGCTTCATCTTCGGGTTCCAGCGACGGGTCTGGTGACCGAAGTGGACGCCGCTCTCCAGCAGCTCCCGCATCGTGACGACGGCCATAGCCGTACTCCTAAGGTGTTGCGCCCGGCTCTCGTGCAGCAGTCGTCGTGGGTCGCACGGTGGCGCTCCCCGCTCGGGCGGCTGCGTTCGGCCGGGT
This sequence comes from Kitasatospora sp. NPDC052868, assembly GCF_044547105.1. Taxonomy (NCBI): domain Bacteria; kingdom Bacillati; phylum Actinomycetota; class Actinomycetes; order Kitasatosporales; family Streptomycetaceae; genus Kitasatospora; species Kitasatospora sp. NPDC052868. Next base: position 28,371 of record NZ_JBITZW010000025.1, read on the forward strand.
CAGGCTCGGTTTTGTCCGTGGCAGCCAGGTGACAGCCACGCCTGACGCCCCGAACGTGCCGAGCCGCTTCGGCCTTCGCGGTCCGGGGACCGGTCGGGCTCGGCGGACCGAGCGGCACTCGCACCTGGCGGGGGTAGCGGCTGAGCCGCGTCCGACCGCCGGTGGCGGGGCGTGCGAAGTCGACCCGGCGGACCGGGTCGCGTGTGAAGTGTACGGGAAGCTCCGAGCGACGGGCGACTTCACAGCGGGGTGCAGACAGCGCCGGGGTGGTGTCGGGGCCGGGCCGGGGTGGAGCCGGCGCGGCGCCGCGGGTGGCTCTGGGGGCGGTGCGGTGTTGGGCCGGGCCTATGTCGGGCCTATGGCGGGTCTGTGCCGAAGGTGTGCGGGGCCCGGCCAGGATGGGCGTCCCTGCGCTGTAGTGCACCCGTTCGGGGGACGCCTTTTGTCCACAGGGGCCGGTTGTCCACAGGAATCCGAGCGGGGGTGGTCGGGGCGGGGTGACGCGGGGACCCTCGTCGCCATGACGGTTCGCCCCTGCCCTGCACTCTTCCCTGCCGCTGACGCCCTCGGTGGCTCTCGACGGTTCGCCCTTCCGCCTCCGCTACCACCGCCGCGCGACCCGGAGCCGCGCCGGCGGGCGCTGCTGCTCGCCCTGCTCATGGCAGCCCTCCTGCTCGCCGGCCTGCCGGCACCTGCGGGGCACGCGGCCGGGACGGCTGCCGGGGCCGCGGCTTCGTCCGGGGCCGCCGCCGGGGCGTCCGGGGCTGCGCCCGGAGCGGGGCGAGCGTGGCCGGTGGGCGGGCCCGGCGGGGTGCGCGGGCGGTTCGAGGCCCCGCCGAAACCCTGGGCCGCCGGGCACCGGGGGGTCGACCTGGCCGCGCAGTCCGGCACGGACGTACGGTCGTCGGCCCCGGGGGTGGTCACCTATGCGGGGCTTGTGGCGGGCCGCCCGGTGGTCACCGTCACCCATCAGGGCTCCGGCACCCCTCCACTGCGCACGACCTACCTGCCCGTCGCGGGCTCCGTCCCCGTGGGTACCGCGGTGTCGGCCGGCCAGGTGGTCGGACAGCTCGCGCCCGGCACCGGCCACTGCGCCGACGGCTGCCTGCACTGGGGACTGTTGCGCGGCGAGCGGTACCTCGACCCGCTGGCGCTGCTCGGCGCCGGTGCGGCGCGGCTGCTGCCGCTGGGCGGTGGCGGGTGAGGACTGCCGCCGGTCAGCCCCGGCCGAGACCGTGCAGGGCGATGGCCACGGCGGCGTCCGCGATCGCTTCGGGGCTCTCGGCCCTTCCGCCGCCGGCCCGCTGCTCGGTCTGTCTGACGGCCGCCTCCACGATTCCCTGGAGCAGCGCCGCCGCCAACCGGGGCTGTGAGTGCCCGAGGTCCTCAAGCGCCCGGATCACCAGGCCGACGAGCTTGCCGTGGGCTGCCCGGATGCGCTCCCGGGCGGCCTCGTCGAGCTCCAGCGCCGAGATCGCCGCCACGGCCCGGTGTCGCGGGTCCCCCGCAAGCGCCAGCTGGCCCCGCACATACGCCTCGACCCGCCCGGCGGCGGTGTCGCAGCTCTCCATACCAGCCTCGATCTCGGCCGCCCAGAGCGGGAAGTCGACCTCGCACAGCACCTCCACCACGGCGGCGCGGGAGCGGAAGTACTCATAGACCGAGGAACGCGCCAGCCCGGTGCGCGCTGCAAGCGCGGGGAAGGTCAGGGCCTCCATGCCTCCTTCGGTGAGGAGGCTGCGGGCAGCGTCAAGAAGAGCTGCCCGCTGCAGCTGGCGATGCTCGGCCAATGTGGCCGCTCGGATCTTCGGCACCCTCCCACTGTACGGAGCCCTACACCCCGCCGGAACGGCGCCGCGCATGCCGGCGGTGGCGCGCGGGGGCGCGGCACCGTGCACATGCACGGCGCGGCGCCGCCCGGCGGCACGCCTCACCTGATGTCGGAGAGCTTGGCCCGCAACTGCAGCACCGACTTGGTGTGGATCTGGCTGACCCTGCTCTCCGTCACCCCGAGCACCTGGCCGATCTCCGCGAGGGTCAGGCCCTCGTAGTAGTAGAGCGTCACGACGGTCTTCTCTCGTTCGGGGAGGGTGTTCACCGCCTGGGCCAGCAGCCTGCGCAGCTCCCGGTCCTCGGCCACCTCCACCGGGTTGTCGGCGCCGTGGTCCTCCAGGGTGTCCACCAGGCTCGGCCGGTCCCCGCCCTCCCCGACCGGGTGGAGCAGCTCGTCGAGCGCCACCACGTTGGCGAGCGACAGCTGACTGAAGATGGCGTGCAGGTCCTCGATCGCGATGCCCATCTCGGCCGCGACCTCCGGCTCGTGCGGGGTCCGCCGCAGCCGGGCCTCCAGCGTCGCGTACGTGCGCTCGACCGCCTTCGCCTTCTGCCGCACCGAGCGCGGGATCCAGTCGAGCGCCCTCAGCTCGTCGATGATCGCCCCGCGGATCCGGCTGATCGCGTACGTCTCGAACTTGATGGCCCGGTTGATGTCGAACTTCTCGATCGCGTCGATCAGTCCGAAGACCCCGGAGGAGACGAAGTCGGCCTGCTCGACGTTGGACGGCAGGCCGACCCCGACCCGGCCGGCCACGTACTTGACGAGTGGCGAGTAGTGGAGGATCAGCTGCTCCCGCAGCCGCTGATCCCCTGTCTCCTTGTAGGAGCGCCAGAGCGCTTCGAGCGCCGTGCGGTCGCTCCCGCCGGTCTCCCGGCGCGGCGCGGGCGCCCCCGCCGAAGGGGGCGGCGCAGCCGACTCGGACGTAACGGCCGGCTCTGCGGCGACGGCCTCGGGGGCTCCCACCCCTACGGCGGCAACCGCTGTGGCGGGACCCTCTGCGGCAGTACCCGCTTCAGCGGTCGGCCGGGCGGGAGCCCCTGACGCCCTGGAGCCGGCGGAAGCGTTGGCCTCCTCAGGCGCGCCAGGTCGGTCGGCCGGCGCCCCGATGCGCAGCCCTTCGCGGTCCTGGCCGCTGCGCACCACCACCCGGTCCGCCCTCACCTCCTCGCCCGCGTCCACCTCGACGGCCGGTGAAGCGCCGCGCGGCCCGTCGGTCTCGACGCCCGCCTCTACGCCGGTCTCCGTACTCTCCGCAGCGCTCGCTGCACTGCTCGCTTCGGCGTCGGCAGGCTGGCCGGGCACCGAAGGGGGTCGACCGCCCTGCCGTGCCAGGGCCCCCATCGCACCCCCCGCTTTGGGCGGGAACTCGGTCACGGGGCGCCGCTCGGTCCTCGGCCCTCCCGAGGACCGGGCGCCACCGGTCACTCTGTGTCCGGGAATGTGTGTGGGCATGCGTTGGTCTGCGCCGTTCTGCCGAGTCATGTGCTGATAGGGAAGGCACGGCGAGCGTAGCGTGACCGACTCACTGCAATGCGCTACCGCCACTCGGTCGTCCCCCGATCCGGTGGCGTTTCTCGTCACCGGATCCCGGCACCGGAGGTGGACGAACGAGGACCCTCCCGCTCGGCCGCATCTCTCCGCTGCCGCTCCTCAGCACTCCCGGCTCGGCCTCACCGCGTCACCTCCCCCGCACCAGCCGCCAGTGCGCCCCGTACCGTTCGACGAAGCCAAGCGAGCCCAACTCGTAGAGCCGCTGGAGCACTTCGTCCGGCGGGAGTCCCGACTGCCGCGCCAAGCGCTCCACGGGCGCACCCTCCGCCGTGGCGGGAACGGCCTCCAGCACCCGGGCCACGGCCGGCTCCAGCAGATCCCTGGGCAGCACCGGCCCGAGGCGCTGCGGTGCCAGGTCATCGCCGATCGCGCCGATCAACTCGGCCACCTCCGCCGCATCGGTGACCAGCGTGGCGCCTCCGCTGCGGATCATCACGTGCACCCCGGCGGAGAACGCCGACGTCACCGGCCCCGCGACGCCCATGGCGTGCCGGTTGAGGTCCCGCGCGCGCCGGGCCGTGCTCAGCGCGCCACTGCGGATCGCCGCCTCGACCACGACGGTGCCCCGGGTGAGCGCCGCGATGACGCGGTTGCGCAGCACGAACCGGAAGCGGTTGGGGTGTTCCCCCGGCGGCAGTTCGCTCAGCAGCAGCCCCTGCGCCGCGATCCGCCGGATGAGGTCGGTGTTCCCGCGCGGGTAGGCGACGTCCACTCCGCAGGCGAGGACCCCGACGGTCATACCGCCGACCGCCAGCGCTCCGCGGTGGGCGGCCGCGTCGATCCCGTAGGCCGCACCGGAGACCACCACCCACCCGCGCTCGGCCAGCTGTGCAGACATGTCCCCCGCCACGTGCGCGCCGTACGCGGTGCAGGCACGGGCACCGACCACGGCTACCGAGCGGAGGGCGAGCAGACGCAGCGATCCCGCCCCGACCACCCACAGCCCGATCGGCCGCCCGTCGCCCAGATCATCGAGCTGGCTCGGCCATTCCGTGTCCCCCGGAATGATGAAGCGTCCACCGACTGCTCGTACCCGTTCCAGGTCCGCGCCGGGGTCGAGTCCGGCGAGTCTGGCGCGGTAGCTCGCGAGCCGGGCCGTATCCAGGGCCGGATGGTCGGGTACCACTCCCTCCCGGATCGCCTGGAGCACTGCGGCGGCATCGAGCCGGGACAGCCACCGGCCGACGACCGCGTCACCGGGTTCGCCGAGCCTGGTCAGGGCCGCTCGGGCGTAGCGCTCCGGCTCGACGGCGGGGCCGGCCGCCGCGGGGCCGGCCGTCGCACTCGTACCGCGCCCGACGCCCGGCTCGGCCTTCGGGGCCGCCAAGGCCTCCCCGGACGACGCCTTCGGGTGCTTGATCGCCTGGTTCACGCTCTTTCTCCTCGCTCCTTGACTGCTGGTCACTTCTTGCGGCCTGTGCCGGCGGGGCGGGTCCGCACGGACTTGCCGGCCGCCGGCTCGTCCGGGGGCGGGCTGCCGTCCCGCGGATCGCTCCCGGGTCGGCCGTACGGATGCTTCGTCAACGGCAGGCCCTGTTCGACTCCGGTGCGCAGGACGAGGGCGGTCAGCACATCCCGCTGGTCCGGGCGGTCCCGGCCCGCGAGGTCGGCGACCGTCCAGGCGACCCGGAGCACCCGGTCCAGGCCGCGGGCGGTCAGCAGCCCCCGCTCCAACTGGCGGGCGGCGTCGTCCAGCGCGCCGGAGGCCAGCTGCCAGCGGGTGCGCAGCTCATGGCCGGGCACCTCCGCGTTGGTCCGCCAGGGGGTGTGGGCCAGTCGGGCCGCCGCCCGCTCGCGGGCCGCCAGCACCCGGGCCGCGACGGTCTGGGTGGTCTCGGCCGTACTGTCGCGTTCCATCAGCTCGACCCTGGTCACCGGGGCGACCTGGACCTGGAGGTCGACCCGGTCCAACAGCGGTCCGGACAGCCGCCCCTGATAGCGGCTGACCATCACCGGCGTGCACTCGCACCCCTCTCCGCGCCGCGAGTACCGCCCGCACGGACACGGGTTCGCCGCCAGGCAGAGCAGGAATCTGGCGGGGAGTCGGAGCGAGCCGGCCGAGCGGGCGATCACCACCTCCCCTGACTCCAGCGGCTGGCGCAGCGCGTCGAGCACCCGTACGGGAAACTCGGGCGCCTCGTCCAGGAACAGCACGCCCCGATGGGCCAACGAGACCGCACCCGGTCTCGGCAGCCCACTGCCACCGCCGACGATCGCCGGCATGGTCGTGGAGTGGTGCGGGGCGCAGTACGGCGCGCAGTCGACCAGCGGCCGACCGGCGGGCAGCAGGCCCGCCACCGAGTGCACGGCGGTGACCTCCAGCGCCTCCTTCTGGGTGAGCGGCGGCAGCAGAGCCGGCAACCGCTCCGCCAGCATTGTCTTGCCGGCTCCCGGCGGCCCCTTGAGGTAGAGGTGGTGACCTCCTGCGGCGGCGATCTCCAGGGCTCGCCTGGCTTCGTACTGACCCGCCACATCGGCCATGTCGAGGCGTGCCGCCGTGTCGTCCGGCAGTCCGCGTACTCCCGCGCTCGGCAGCATCAGCCCGGCCATCAGCGGATCGGGCCGACCGCCGATGCGGTCGGGCGGCTCCTCCGGCTCCGGGGCACCGCTCAGGACGGCGATGAGCTGGCGAAGGCTACGGACACCGATGACACTCACCCCGGGGACCAGCGAGGCCTCGGCGGCGGTCTGCTCGGCGACCACCACCTGCTGGTAGCCGGCGTCCGCGGCGGCGAGCACGGAAGGCAGGACTCCGCGTACCGGGCGTACCCGGCCGTCCAGCCCCAGCTCTCCGATGATCAGCAGCTCGGCGATGGCGGACGGGTCCAGCCGCTCGGCGGCGGCGAGGACGGCGCAGGCAACCGCGAGGTCGAAGCCGCTGCCGCTCTTGGGGACCGAGGCGGGGCTCAGCCCGACGGTGAGCTTTCGCTGCGGCCATGCCTCGCCGCTGTTCACGACGGCGGCGCGGACCCGGTCGCGGGCCTCGCTGAGGGCCTTGTCGGGCAGACCGACCAGGGTGAACGCGGCGACTCCGGGCTCCAGGTCGGCCTGGACCTCGACGATCACGCCGTCGACTCCGACCAGTGCCACGGAACACGTGCGGGCGAAGGCCATCTCAGACCACCCCGCGCAGGTGGTCCACGGAGGCGGCGCCCCGGATCCGGTTGATGACGGCCACCAGGTCGATGCGGACGCCGCCGGGCGGCAGGGGCGGCCACCTCGGGTCCTCCGGCGCGGACTGGTAGTCGGCGCCGGCCAGCCGGGCGAAGTGCCCTGGCCAGCGCTCGACCATCCAGCGCTCGGCCAGTCGCTGCAGCCGGGCGGCCTTGGCCCGGTCGATGGCCTCGCTGGGCTGCTGGAATCCCCGCTCGGAGCGGGTCTTCACCTCGCAGACCGCCAGCGTGTCGCCGTCGAGGGCGACGATGTCCAGCTCGCCCTCGACGCAGCGCCAGTTGCGGTCCAGGATGCGGAGCCCGTCCTCGGCGAGGCGACGGGCGGCCACCCGCTCCCCGTAGCGGCCGAGGCCGTTGTTCGTACTGCGCTCCGGCCGGGCCGGCTCCTGGGGGCCGGGCTTCGGGTCGGCCGGAGCCGACGGGCCCGGCGGGGCGGCGGGCGGGGGCCCGTCCAGCGCCCGGGCCGTCCTGCGTCGGGGCGGCCGCCCCACCTTTGCGTCCTGCTGATCCCCTGATGCCTGCTTGCGCGTCGAGCGCTTCGTGTCCTGCACGGTCATCACCTCCGCCGTGGAGGTTGCCGTGCAGGTCTACACGAGGCCAGAGACTAGCTATTTCCTGTGGATAACCAGGGCCTGTGGATAACTTTCGTCACCCGGGAGAGTGGGAATCCCGGGATCCTCGAAATTCCTCTGGACACCACAGGACCGGTCGGTCCAACGTCAGTTCCCGAAGCCCGAGTCGTCCGAGGGCAGCTCCAGATCGCTCTTCGCGAGCTCCTCGATGTTCACGTCCTTGAAGGTCAGCACCCGGACCTTGCGGACGAACCGGGCCGGCCGGTACATGTCCCAGACCCACGCATCCGCCATCGACACCTCGAAGAAGACCTCGCCCTGGACCGAGTGCACCTGCAACTCGTAGTCGTTGGTGAGGTAGAAACGCCGCTCGGTTTCGATCACGTACTTGAACAGGCCGACGACGTCCCGGTACTCCCGGTAGAGCTTGAGCTCCATCTCGGTCTCGTACTTCTCGAGATCTTCGGCACTCATCCAGGCGTCCCCTCAACTTGTCACGTCCACCCATTGTGGACCACCACACCCACCCTCAGAGCCGTACTGGAACGACTGGCGGCCCCTCGGCCAACAGTTGCCCCACGAACTCCGCCAGCCCGACCGGGTAGACCGTCTCGGCGGTTTCCCGCAGCTCCTCGACCGTCCACCAGCGCGCCGCGAGCAGCTGGGCGTGTTCATCGGCGCCCATTCCCGAGTGGTCGAGCACCGTGTCCGAGGTCCGGGCCAGGTGGAACCACTGCTCCTGCTCGTAACGCTGCCCCTGAAAGGAGAAGGAAGCCGTGCCGTACGCCACCAAGGGCCCCAGCTCCACGCCCCGCAGTCCGGTCTCCTCGACCAGTTCCCGCGCGGCCGCTTCGCGCACGCCCTCCCCCGATTCCAAACCGCCCCCGGGTGTGAACCACCAGGTGACGCCCGGGACCGCAGGGTCGGAGCCGCGGAAGAGCAGGAGCCGGTCCTGCCCGTCCAACAGCAGGATGCGCGCTGCCCTGCGACGCTTCGCCGTCATGGCGCTTCCCCCTGCTCTCTCCCTACGCCCCGGTGGCGCTTCCGATCCTGCCATCCGGCGGCGGCGTCCGGGGTGGTGTTCGGCAGAGCGGCCGGGCAACGGCCCCGGGCGGTCGCGGTCAGGCCGCGCGGCGGCGCCCGATCCGGCCCGCCAGCCCCGCCACGCCGCCCACCGCGGATGTCACGACGATCAGCGCCGCGCCTACAACGGTGGCGTAGAAGGTCGGCTCCAGCGGGCCCGGTTCGCCGGCCCTCGGCCCGTCGAGCGCGTCGAAGGCCTGGGTACGGGCAAGCAGTCCGCCCCGGCCGAACGGCATCAGGGTGGCCTCCACCCGGGCCTGCACCTCGCCGGCCGGGATGGTCCCGCCGTCGATCTCCAGGTGGGTACGGGAGTCGAGCGAGCCCAGCCGGTTGTCACCGAGCAGGAAGAGCCGGCCGGCCGGCACCTCGACGGAGAAGGGGCTCCCCGTCGCGCCCTGTGCGGCCAGGTACGGCTCGTCCACCGGCTTGCCGTTGACGGTCAGGCGGCGGTCGTCATCGGTGGTGGCCACCGTGTCGCCACCCACCGCCACCACGCGCTTGACCATCAGCTCGCCGCCCCAGGCCTGGTCCCGGAAGACCACCACGTCGCCCCGGCCGACGGCCCCGCCGTCGATCTTCCGGGCCACGACGGTGTCCCCGACCCGGAGCGTGGGCGCCATCGAGGCCGTCGGGATGCGGTAGGGCCGGTAGTCCACGGCAAGGAGCGCGAAGCCGCCGACCATGAGGACCAGGCCGAGCCCGATCGCCACGCCCTGAAGCACGGCGGCCGGCCGACGTCGGGACCGGGCGGCGGAAGGCGGCCCGTCGACCGTCTGCTCCACGACACTGCTCATCGAAACCGCCCAATCCCGACCGACCCGGAAACACGCACGGCGCGCCGGGGCCACAGGCGGAAAACCCGGCGGGCCGTGGCACGTCCGAGCAGATTACTCGTCGGTACCACGGCCCGCGCAAGACCCGGGGCCAACCCGGTGGAGGTCAGGACCGCTTTCGCCGGTTCGCCCGATCCCGCAGCCGGCGCACCAGCGGCAGCATCCCGACCGCGCCGACGGCACCGGCCACGGGCGGCACGAGCGGCGCGGCCGCCGACAGCCCCTTCTGGTCGAAGGTGCTCGGCACCGGCAGCGTCGCCCAGTGGTCGATCGGCCAGGCCACCACGAAGGCGCGGCCGATCACCTCGTCCACCGGAACACTGCCGCCGCCCGGCTGGTCCATGTGGAAACGGGAGTCCAGCGAGTCCGCACGGTGGTCGCCCATGACCCAGATCGAGTTGTTCGGCACCTTCACCGGACCGAACGGCTTGGTACCGCAGGGGGTGTTGCCAGGGAAGATGTACGGCTCGTCGAGTGCGATCCCGTTGACCTTGACCGGCCCCTCGCCCTCGCACTCGACGGTGTCCCCGCCGATCGCGATGACCCGCTTGATCAGGTCCTTCTCGTTGGCGGAGGGCATCAGGCCGACAAAGCTGAGGACGTCCTGAACGCCGCGGACAAAGGAGTTGTCGCTCTGCTGGACGGGCTCGTCGTTCAGCCAGCCGCCCGGGTCGTGGAACACCACGACCTCGCCCCGCTTGGGCTCCGCGCCGAACCACGGCGTCAGCTTGTCGACCAGGACGCGGTCGCCCACCTGAAGCGTGTTCTGCATCGACTCCGACGGAATGGAGAACGCCTGGACGAAGAACGTCTTGATCACAAGTGCCAGGACCAGCGCGATGCCGACCAGGATCGGCAGTTCCTTCCAGAAGGAACGCTGCTTCTGCTCCTTGGCGGGAGGTTCCTCAGCCGACTCGTCCGCCGAACCCGCCTCGTCCCGGAAGGCATCCGAGGCATCGCCTGCGCTGTCGCCCGGTTCGTCGGCGGACTGGGCCGCCGCGTCCTCGGCGGACGCCGAAGCCACTGCGGACTCGGCCGACCGGGCCGCCCGGCTGCCGGAGCCCTCGGGCTCTCCGGCGCCTGAGCGGGCGCCGATCACCAAATCCCCCACAACGTCTCCTCCCAGCTGTGCGGACGCCTGCGCGCCCGCGCTCACAGTGCCGCACAGCGGGCACCACGTTCCAGCACCACCGACCGTAGGCCCGCCTCAGAGTTGCCCGTCATGGGCAGGTCTGACACCGGCACAGCCTCCGGAGCGGCCGCCATCTCGCACCGGCCGCTCCAGCACTTCTCTATCACTCCCGGGCATCCGGCCGGCGATCCCACACGCCCGACCGTGCCGGTCTCCGGTCGCCCCGCCCTACTCCGAGGACCGGCCCAGCCGGCGGACGACAAACGGAAGGATGCCCAACACACCCATAACGAGCGGAGGTTCCTTCGGAACCGGCCCAACGGCCACCGGGTTCGGCCCGGTTCCGGGGTCCGTCCGAGCCCGCGCCAGCGAGGAGAGTGAACCTGGCACATCAAGTTGATGGAACCGGTCCAACGGCCAGGCGATCACAAACGCCCGACCCACCACACCGCTCAACGGGATGGTGCCCTGCCCCGGATTGCCCATGTGGAAGCGGGAGTCCGCGGAAACGTCGCGGTGGTCGCCCATGACCCAGAGCCGACCCTGCGGCACCTGCACCTTGAAGGGCTGCCTGGACGGCGGGTTGCCCGCCGCGAGGTAGGGCTCGTCCACCGCCGTGCCGTTGACGCTGATCCGCCCCCGGTCGTCACAGCATTCGACGGTGTCCCCACCGACACCGATCACCCGCTTGATCAGATCCTGCTCGCTGTCCGACGGCAGCAGCCCGACGAAGGTGAGGACCTGCTTGGCTCCCCGAAGTACCGGCCCGTCCGTCTCCGACTTGTGCTCGGCCTCCAGCCAGCCGCCCGGATCCTTGAACACCACCACGTCGCCGCGTTCCGGCTCGCTGCCGAACCAGGGGGTGAACTTGTCCACCAACACCCGGTCCCCGATCTGGATGGTCTGCTCCATCGAACCGGAGGGGATCACGAAGACCTGCACCATGAAGGTCTTCATCACCAGTGCGACCAGCAGTGCCACCACGACGATCAGCGGCACCTCGCGCAGGAGGGAGCGCTTGCGACGCCGGGCCGCCTTGCGGGCGGTGCGACGGCGTTCCGCCCGCCCCCGGATTGCCGGCGACCCGGGGTCGGCAGACCCCACCGCGCCGGCAGATCCCATCGGATCTGCAGGTCCTGCCGGGTCGGCGACTTCCGCCCGGCCTGCGGAGGCCGCCGGATCACCCGAGGCCTTCGCGGCAGGGCGGTCGGCCAGCCGGCCTCTACCTCTGGTCCCCATGGCCACCGGTCCCCCCTGTCGCGGCGAAGGCCGCCGGACGGTCCAGGCTGCTCCAGTGGCCGATCGGGTAGACCACCCACTCGGCTCGTCCGATCACCTTGCTCTCGGGCACGAACCCGCCGCCGGGCTCGCCCAGGTGGTCGCGCGAATCGCGGGAGGCGCTGCGATGGTCTCCCATCATCCAGAGCCTGCCGGCCGGCACCACCACATCGAAGGCCACGTTCGAGGGCTCGTCCCCGGGAGCCAGGTAGGCCGACTCGTCGACCGGTACGCCGTTGACGGTGATCCGCCCACCGGGGCCGGTGCTGGTCACCCTGTCCCCGCCGACCCCGATGACGCGCTTGACGTAGACCGAGTTCCCGGCCGGGGCCAGCCCGAGGTCCCGCCCGAACGAGCGCAGCCCGTCCCAGAAGTCGTCCGGTTCATCCGACTCACGGAGAAAGGAGCCCGTCCCGTCGAAGACGACCACGTCCCCGCGCCGGGGGTGCCCGCCGAACCCGTACGCCAGCTTGTTCGCGATCAGGCGGTCGCCGGGGTGCAGCGTGTTCTCCATCGACCCGGAGGGCACCGCGAACGGGCGCGCCACAAAGGCGTTCACCAGGAGCAGGGTCACCAGGCAGATGCCGACCAGCAGTAGCAGGTCCCGCGAGCGCGAGCGGGCCGGGGCCTCGACATCCTCCTCGGATACGTCGGACTCCTCGCCGGCCTCCCCGTTGAGCGGCTCATCGGGCGCCTCGGCGAGCTCGGACGTCACCGACTCGGCCGACTCCCCGGGCTCCACCGGCTCCCCCACCTCGGCCGGCTCCCCCACCTCGGCCGACTTCCCGGCCTCGGCGGCGGGCCTCTCCGAGGATTCCGCGCGCCCGGCGGCCTCCGACCCGCCGTCGGCGGGGGCCGCGGAAACGACCGCGGACCGCGACGGCGAGTCCGCACCCGTGGGTGCGGGACTGCCGTCGCGGTCCGCGATTGGTTCGTGCGTGCTCATCGGGGGGTGAGCTTACCGTGCGGCAGCCTGGCCCCGTCGAGCGTCCCGATCCCCTGGCAGAGCCAGGGGCCGGTGGATCAGCGGTCGCGCTTCTCCTTGATCTTCGCGGCCTTGCCGCGCAGGTCACGCAGGTAGTACAGCTTGGCGCGGCGAACCGCACCGCGGGTCACGACCTCGATCTTCTCGACGACCGGGGTGTGCACCGGGAAGGTGCGCTCCACGCCGACGTTGAAGCTGACCTTGCGGACGGTGAAGGTCTCACCGACGCCGGCGCCGTGGCGGCGGATGACGACGCCCTGGAAGACCTGGACACGGGAGCGGTTGCCCTCGATGACCCGGACGTGAACCTTCAGGGTGTCACCGGCGCGGAAGGCCGGAATGTCGCTACGCAGCGAAGCCGCGTCGACAGCAGCGAGCTTGTTGCTCATGTTGCTCTCCATCGCAGGCGCCACGGGCCGCCCACGGAAGTTCGTCACAATGGGGTGAGCTGCGGGCCGCATCGGTTGGCGATGATCCCCCCGTGGCGGGGGCACCGGACCACGTAACCCCTACGAGAGGGGCTCAGCGACAGACAGCAGCGGCCTATTCTTCCACATCAACGGCCAGGGGCCGAAATCGGCCGAGCTCCTCGTCCCAGGCCAGCCCGAGAATGCTGAGGGCCTCGCGCTCCTTCTTGTCGAAGGAGCCGTACTGCCAGCGCTCCACCAGGTCGGGGCGGTTCGCCAGGGTGCGGGCGAAGGCCTGCTCACGCCGCCAGCGGGCGATCCGGCCGTGGTTGCCGCTGAGCAGCACGTCCGGCACGGTCCGCTCCCGCCACTCGGCGGGCTTGGTGTAGACCGGGCCCTCCAGCAGGTCGGCCATCGCGCCGGGGGCGAAGGAGTCGTCCCGGTGGGACTCGGCGTTGCCGAGCACGCCGGGAAGCAGCCGGGCGATCGCCTCGACCATCACCAGCACGGCGACCTCGCCGCCGGCCAGGACGTAGTCGCCGATCGACGCCTCGACCACCGGCATTCGGGTGGCGGCCTCCTCGATCACCCGCCGGTCGATGCCCTCGTAGCGCGCGGGGGTGAAGGCCAGCCACGAGCGGCCGGCGAGCTCCTGCGCGAGCTCCTGGGTGAAGGGCCGACCGCTCGGGGTGGGCACCACCAGCGTGGGCACCTCGCCCTCGGGACCCTGTGCGAGCACCGCGTCCAGGGCTTCGCCCCACGGCTCGGGCTTCATCACCATGCCGGGGCCGCCGCCGTACGGGCTGTCGTCCACCGTCCGGTGCACGTCGTGCGTCCAACCGCGCAGGTCGTGGACGTGCACGTCGAGCTGGCCGCGGGCGCGGGCCTTGCCGACCAGCGAGATGTTCAGCGGCTCGAGGTACTCGGGAAAGATCGTGACGACGTCTATCCGCATCCCACTCGACACCCCGGCCGCCGAGGCCTCCGAGACAGCCGGAACCGCCGAAGTCGCATCCTCGGTCACCGCTCCCCCTCCGAGTCCGCATCCACGTCCACGTCCGAGCCCGCATCCGCATCCGCGCCGGGGCCCGCCTCGGGGCCCTCCTCCGCGTCCCGGACGACGTCGGCCTGCTCCGGGTCGATCAGCCCCGGCGGCGGGTCCAGCACGGCACGCTGGTTCTCCAGGTCGATGGTCGGCACGATGCGGCTGACGAACGGCACCAGCACCTCCGTCCCGTCGGGCTTCTTCACCGTGAGCAGGTCCTGGTAGGGGAGGTGGACGATCTCCGTCAGCTCACCGACCGGGGTGCCGTCGAGCAGCACCACGTCAAGGCCGATCAGCTGGTGGTCGTAGTACTCCTCCGGGTCGTCCGGGCTCTCCTCCGGGTCGACCTCGGCGATCAGGATGGTGCCGCGCAGCGCCTCGGCACCGTTGCGGTCCTTGACGCCGGCGAAGCGCAGCAGCAGTCGCCCGCTGTGCACCTTGCCGGACTCGACGGTCAGCGGCCCGGCCGACGCGGGGTCGGTGAGCAGGACGGCACCGGGCCCGAGCCGGAGCTCCGGCTCGTCGGTGCGGACCTCGACGCTGACGTCCCCCTTGATGCCGTGGGCGCGGCCGATCTTGCCGACGACGAGCTGCACGGTGATCGTTCTCCTGGGTGAGTGCTGGTGCTGGGGAATGCGGGTGAAGACAGGGCGGGCCGAGGCGGAACGCAGGGCGGGAAGGCCCGAGTGGTCCGGCCGCCGGGAAAAGACAGAAGGCCGGCCGGGACGACATGCGTCCCGGCCGGCCTCAAGCCTGACGGCTGAACGAGCAGCTGCGTCAGCGAATGCTGTCCACGTCGACCAGGTCGACCCGGACGTTGCGACCGCCGAGGGCGCCGACCACGGTACGCAGTGCGCGCGCCGTGCGGCCGCCCCGGCCGATCACCTTGCCGAGGTCATCGGGGTGCACGCGCACCTCGATGGTGTTGCCCCGACGCAGGTTGCGCGAGCGCACCTGCACCTCGTCGGGGTGCTCGACGATGCCCTTCACCAAGTGGTCGAGGGCGTCCTCGATCACGCTCAGGCCTCGACGGCGGCGTCGGCGTCAGCCTCGGCCTTGTCCGACTTCTTGGCCTTCGGGGTGATGGCAACACCGGTGGTGGCGTCCTCGAAGCCGGCGACGGCCTTCGCGAACAGGTGCGAGAAGTCCTCGACCTTGGGCTCGGCGACGAGCAGCGGGGCCGGAGCCGGCAGGCCCTTGTACTTCTGCCAGTCGCCGGTCAGCTTGAGGATCGCGAGAACCGGCTCGGTCGGCTGGGCGCCGACGGACAGCCAGTACTGGGCGCGGTCGCTGTCGACCTCGATCTTCGAGGGGTTGTAGGTCGGCTGGTAGATGCCGATCTCCTCGATCGCGCGACCGTCACGCTTGGTGCGGGAGTCCGCGACGACGATGCGGTAGTGCGGGGAGCGAATCTTGCCGAGACGCTTGAGCTTGATCTTGACTGCCACGGGAGTGGATTCTCCTGGTGTTGACGTGGGTGAACAGCGTCGCCATCGCGTGGGGTTGCGGGGCGAGCCGTTCAAGGGACACGCCAGCCGTAGGAGAGAGGGGTCCTGTCTCGGCTGCCGAGTACTCAGCTGTCCATTCTGCCATACCGGCGCGAAGCACCCTCACACGGCCATCACAGTCACCGGGCCGCGAACCTCGGGCAACAGGCCTCGGGTCCCACCCAGGAAGGCACCTGCCCGGACCGGCCGGACAGCAGACCGGCAAGGCGGCAGACCCGCCAAACAACAGATCGGCCCCAGAGCAGGTCCGACCGGGAGCCCCCGCTCCCGGTCAGCCCAACCACTGGAACACCGATGGATTGCCGATCACCCCGGCCGAACCACTGCCCGCACAGTCGTCAACCGGATCCCGGCCCACCCGGGCGTCAACGCGACGGCCGCGAGAGGGCCGCGAGGGAACCTACGCGATCTTGAACGGCTGCTGGCACGCGCCGCAGACGATGGACGCCTGCGCGAGCACCGACGGCACCACCCGGACGTTGCGCCCGCAGCCGCAGACCGCCTTGACCCTGACGCCACCCCCGGAGGAGCCGTGTCGGGCGGCAGGACCGCGGAAGGCCCGCGTCGTGCCGTCGCCGGCCACCGCCTCCTGGTGGGCGCCGAGCGCCCGATCCAGGCGTTCGATGGTCTCCGCGTACCGCTCCTGCGTCTCCTTGAGCATGGTCACCTGGGAGAAGCCGCTGCTTGCGTGCGGTTCGACCGGGTGCGCCAGGCCCAGCTCCGAGGCAAGGAGCAGGAAGCGCCGGTTGTGGTAGCGGCCGGCCCGCGAGGTGTCCCGGATATCCCGGGCCGCGGCCAGACCGTGGGCGGCCTCGTGGAGAAGCCGCTCGAAACCGAGCCGCGTCCCGCAGGCCGAGGAGGACTCGCCGATCAACGCCTCGGGAGAGGCGAGGTCGGGGAGATCCTGATGGAAGGCCTGGATGTCGCTCCAGGCGGCGGCCAGTTCGGCCGCGAGAACGAGGGGCTGTGTCGTGCTCACGCTAGACCAACGATGGAGTGAGAGCCGATGTTCCGCGTGTTCCCGTTCCCCGGGAATTCCCAGGCAACTCTCAGGAATGTACGACTGCGCGCGAATTGCGCGCTCCGGATCTGACGCAAGACCAACCCCCTGCAGGTTTGGGCCCGTCGTAGCTCGGCGGGCCACGCAAATTCCGTCCGGGCGCGGGCTGTCGCCCCCAGGACGTACGGCCCGTGATCCTGTCGAGTTGACAGGGCCACGGGCCGTACACCGTACCGCTATTCCGTTAATACCGGCAGTTGACCGGCCAGTAGGCATGTCAACTGATGAGAGACCGTTGGACAGGCTTCACCGGTAACCGGAAATACTGCTCAGTAAGCTCGCGCGACGATCGCGATATTGCCTTCCTGATCGTCCGTCTGCGGCACCGAACCATCGGCGGCAATGATGCAGCGCACCGAGACGCTCTGCTCCGCCAGCTTGGCCTCGCCCTCCGGGCCGAGGTCGGCCCAGGAAATGCGGCCCCAGCCGGTGGCGGCGGCCTCGGCGGCCTCCTCGATCGTCTTCACGTCCACCGTGCGGGCCTCGCGGCGCTCGCGGGACTGGCGCAGCAGCAGCGCCTGGTCCTCCTCCAGGATGCCCGGGAGCAGCTCCGCCAGGCCGTCGATCGCGACCGGCTCCTTGCCGCCGGGGATCCGGCGGGCCAGCATCGCGGTGCCGTTCTCCAGGTCGCGCGGGCCGACCTCGATGCGCAGCGGCACACCCTTGAGCTCCCAGTCGACCGCACGGCGGCCGAACGGGGTGTCGGTGCGGTCGTCGACGACGACCCGGATGCCCGCGGCCTCCAGTCGGGCGCCGATCTCGCGGACCTTGGCGATCACCGCGTCGTCGCCCTTGATGGCGAGGACCACGGCCTGGACGGCGGCCAGGCGCGGGGGAACCCGCAGACCGTTGTCGTCGCCGTGGGACATGATCAGGCCGCCGACCATACGGGTCGAGACGCCCCAGGAGGTCTGCCAGACGTACTCGCGCTCGGCGCCATGCAGCTGGTAGGTGGTGTTGAACGCCTTGGCGAAGTTCTGGCCCAGCTCGTGGCTGGTGCCCATCTGCAGCGCCTTGCCGTCGCCCATCATGCCCTCGAGGGTGAGGGTGTTGATGGCCCCGGCGAAGCGCTCCTTGGCGGTCTTGCGACCGAGCACCACGTCGATGCCGAGCACGTTGGTCATGAAGTCGCCGTAGACGTCGGTGTGGATCATCGACGCGTACTCACGGGCGTCCTCGTACGTGGCGTGGGCCGTGTGGCCCTCCTGCCAGAGGAACTCGGTGGTGCGCAGGAAGACGCGCGGGCGCAGCTCCCAGCGGACCACGTTGGCCCACTGGTTGATCAGCAGGGGCAGGTCGCGGTGGCTCTGCACCCACTTGGAGAAGTACTCGTTGATGATGGTCTCGGAGGTGGGCCGGACGACGACCGGCTCCTCCAGCTGCTTGCCGCCGCCGTGGGTGACGACCGCGAGCTCGGGGGCGAAGCCCTCGACGTGCTCCGCCTCCCTGGTCAGGTAGGACTGCGGGATGAACATCGGGAAGTAGGCGTTCTGGGCGCCGGCCTTCTTGATCCGGGCGTCCATCTCCTGCTGCATCCGCTCCCACAGGCCGTAGCCATACGGTCGGATGACCATGGTGCCGCGCACCGGACCGTTGTCGGCCAGCTCGGCCTTGTTGATGAGGTCCTGGTACCAGCGCGGGAAGTCGTCCGCCTGGGGGGTGAGAACGGGTGCCTTTGCCATGGGGCGAATGGTACGGGGATCAGGGCCCTGACTTCGAATCCGATACCTCGGCTCCCTCCCGGTCCTTCGCGCGAGCCCGCCCGATCCATCCCGATCCTTCGCAGGATCCCTCGCAGGATCCTGCGCTCGATCCGTCCCGATCCCTCATGCGATCCAGCCCAATCACTCGTGCGATCCCACCCGATTCCTCCCAATCGCTCGCGATCCCACCTAATCCCCCGCGATCCGCTCGATCCCTCGCGATCCGTCCGCTGGGATCGCAATCCGGCGGGATACATCGGGACCGAACGGGATCCGTCGGCCCGCAGAACGCCAGGGGGCGCACGACCGCGACACGCGCGCACCACCCTGCACCCCTCTGGACGCCGCGCCCGAGCCGCTGTTCGCTGGAGTGGGGCGGGACTTTGGGGGAGCCGTAGCAGGACACCGAAGGACCGGATGGGAGGCCGCGATGGCTTCAGCTCGGGTGACCGGCACAACCGCACGACCAGCAGGTGCTCGACCAGCAGGCGCACGCCCGCACGACCCGCACGACCCGCACGCCGCGACGCGTCCGGCGGCACACACGACAGCGCACACGACGGCACACACGACGGCGCTCACCGCTGCGCACACGGCAGCGCACCTGTCGGCACACCCGGAGCCGGGCCCGGGAGCGCACTCGGCGACACCGCCCGCGGCCTGCGGCATCACCGGACCGACCACCGGACCGGCCACCGGACCGGCCACCGGGCAGGCCGCCGGACCGACCCGGGCGCGGGACTGGGCGGAGATCCAGGAACGGATGCTGGTGCCCCTCTACGAGTCTGTCTACGACCGGCTGGAGGTGGGCCCGGCGACCAGCGTGCTCGGTCTGGGCTGCCGCTCCGGGCTGGCCCTGCTGCTGGCCTCCGGAAGGGGTGCACAGGTGGCCGGCCTGGAGCCGGAGGCGGAGCTGCGCGAGCTGGCGCGGGGCCGCAGCCTGCAGGTCGGCGCCGGTCCCCGGTCGGCGGCCGCGGTCCCCCGCCCGGCCCATTCGCTCGTCACCGTTTTCGAGCAGTTGCCGGGATCGTCGGATCCGCATCGGGTGGTGGCCGAAGCCGCCCGGCTGACACTCCCCGGCGGACACGTGGTGCTGGCCGCCTGGGGGCCGCCGGAGCGCTGCGAGAGCGCCTCCGTCCTGGACGTCGCCCGCCGGATGGCCGGCCGCACCACCGCGCGCGACCCGTTCGAGCTGAGTACGCCGGGCGCCCTGGAGGACCTGCTCGCCGGAGCCGCCCTGCGCCCGGCCGGCAGCGGCCGGGTGAGCTGCCCGTTCGCGTACCCGGACCTGGACAGCGCGGTGCGCGGGCTGCTCTCCACCGGACTGTACGAGGCGGCGGCGGAGTTCTCCGGCCTGCCGCTGGTGGCGAAGGAGCTGGAGGAGGCTCTGCACCCGTATCTGCGGCCGGACGGCACCGTCCGGATGGAGAACCTCTTCCGCTACCTGATCGCCGAGCGGCCCCGCTGACCACCCGGGGTCGATCACCTGCGGCCTGATCACACAGCAGGGGGCGTGCGCCACCCGGCACACGCCCCCAGCGACCCCGTCGACCCCGGCGCCCCCAGCGACCCCGGCGACCCCGGCCCCGGAGCCCTCCGCAGAAACCCAGGCTCGCGTCCCAGGAAAGACCAGAACCCCACCCGAACGGCTCAGGCCTGGTCGAGCGTCTTCCGCGGCACCCCCGCGGCCCGGTAGGCCCCCTCCTCGTCCAGCGTCTCGGCCTCCAGCAGCGCCGCCGCCAGCGCGTCCAGCCGCTCCCGCTGCTCCGTCAGCAGCCGCACCGCCTCGTCGTAGCACTCGGAGACGATCCGCCGGGCCTCCTCGTCCACCGCGTCCAGCGTGGTCGGCGCGGCGGACAGCCCGTACGCGCCCTGCGGGTCGGCGGGGACGGCGGTGAGCCGGCCGACCCGCTCGCTCATCCCCCAGCGGCCGGCCATCCCCCGGGCGATGTTGGTGACCTGTTCCAGATCGCTCTCCGCACCGGTGGTGATGACCCCGTAGACCACCTGCTCGGCGGCCATCCCGCCGAGCGCGCCGATGATCCGACCGCGCAGGTAGGACTCGGTATAGGAGTACCGGTCGGTCTCGGGTGTGGAGAGGGTGACGCCGAGCGCCCGGCCGCGCGGCACGATGGTGATCTTGCGGACCGGGTCGGCGCCCGGCTGGAGCATGCCGAGCAGGGCGTGGCCGCTCTCGTGGTACGCGGTGCGCTCCCGTTCGCCCTGCGGCATCACCAGCGGTCGGACGGCGCCGAGCTGGACCTTCTCCAGCGCGTCGGAGAGGTCCCGCTCCCCCACCGCGTCCTGCTCGCGCTTGACGGCCAGCAGGGCTGCCTCGTTGACCAGGTTGGCCAGCTCGGCTCCGGTCATCCCCGGGGTGACCTTGGCCAGCCGGCCCAGGTCGGCGTCGCCGCCCAGGGGCACGGACCGGGCGTGGATCCGCAGGATCGCCGCACGGCCGTCCCGGTCCGGCGGGCTGACGGTGATCCGGCGGTCGAACCGGCCGGGGCGCAGCAGGGCCGGGTCGAGGACGTCCACCCGGTTGGTGGCGGCGATCACGATGACGCCCTCGGAGCCGGTGAAACCGTCCATCTCGGTGAGGATCTGGTTGAGCGTCTGCTCGCGCTCGTCGTGACCGCCCATGCCACCGCCGCCGCCGCGCTGGCGGCCGATGGTGTCGATCTCGTCGATGAAGACGATCGCGGGGGCGACCTTGCGGGCCTCGGCGAAGAGGTCCCGCACCCGGCTGGCGCCGACGCCGACGATCATCTCGATGAACTCGGAGGCGGAGGCGGAGAAGAACGGCACGTCGGCCTCGCCGGCCACGGCCCGGGCGAGCAGCGTCTTTCCGGTGCCGGGCGGGCCGCTGAGCAGGACGCCGCGCGGCATCTTGGCGCCGAGCCTGCGGTACCGCTCCGGGTTCTTCAGGAAGTCGACGACCTCGGTGAGTTCGGCCTCGACCTCGTCGATGCCGGCCACGTCCGCGAAGGTGGTGCGCTTGCCGGGTTCGGCGGTGATCGGCTTGGGCGGGGCCTTGCGGCCGAGCGCGCCGGCCCCCATGCCGCCGGCCATCCGCCGGGCGAGCAGGACCCAGACCAGGATCAGCAGCAGCATCGGGGCGAGCGAGATCAGCAGGTTGGCGAGGAAGCTGCGCTGCTGGACCACCGGTTCGGCGGTGACCTCGACGCCCTGCTGCTGCAGCGTGGTCCAGAGGTTGTCGCCGGCGAAGACCGGGCGCTGGGTGTCGAACTCGGTGTACGTGCCCTTGGCGCCGTCCGGCTTGGGCTCGGCGCTCTTGAGGGTGCCCTCGATCGCGTCGCCCTTGGAGTAGATCTTGGTGATGTTGCCCTTGTTCAGCTGGTTGTTGAACTCGGTGTAGGAGATCGTGGTGGCGCCGCCGTTGCCGAAGAAGGACAGCAGCAGGTCGGAGATCAGGAACACCACGAGCGCGGTGAGGATGAGGCCCATCCAGCCGCCGGGCATCTTTCGGCGCGGAGGCGGCGGGGGCGGGGCGCCCTCGGACCGCCAGGGCTGGTCGGGGGTCTGGCGCGGCGGCACGGGATCGGTCACCCATCGGACAATACGGACATCCGCTCAGGTGATCCATCCGCAACGCCGCGCCCGAGGCCCCCCTGGCCAGGCCCTACTCCCCCAGGCCCGGCCACTCCTCGGCGGTCAGCGCGAACCGCTCGTGGTCCCGCCAGGCGCCCTTCAGGAACAGCATCCGCGGCGTGAAGCCCTCGTGCCGGAAGCCCAGCCGCCGCGCCAGCGCGATCGAGCGCTCGTTGTCCGGCTGCACGTTGATCTCCAGCCGGTGCAGTCCCAGCCCGCCCGCCGCGGCCGGGGCGAAGCAGTGCTCCAGCACCAGCCGCATGCCCTCGGCCATCCGGCCCGTCCCGGCGAACGGCAGATACGCGTCGTAGCCGAGCGCGCCGTTGCAGAACCGGCCCATCACGATGTTGGCGACGTTCACCTTGCCGACGAGCCCGCCGCTGCCCTGATCGACGACCAGAAAGGTCCGCAGGCCCGGCCCCTGGCGCTCCAGGAGCTCGGGCAGCCCGTTCGGCTCGACCGGGTTCCACCGTCCGATGTGCTCGGCGGACCGTCGGACCGCCTCGGCGTAAGCCACCTCGTCCTCGGCCCTCGGGGCCCTGATCGTCACTCTCACCGCACCATCATCGGACATGCGAACGGCCCGCCGCCCGGTGCGTACCGGGATGCGGGCCGTTCGGAGCCGTGGCGGGCCCGAAGCCGGTCCTGGGCGGCCGGCGACCCGACCGCAGGACCTGCGACAGGACCTACAGCAGGTCCTTGAACTCCTTGGGCAGCTGGAAGTCGGCCGGGCCCTTGCCCGCACCGAGACCGAACGCGCCGCCGGGGGCCTGCTGGTCGGCCGCGCCCGGGCCGAGGGCGCGGCGCTCGGCGGCCGCGGCCTCCTCCTGCGCGCGCTTCAGCGGGTTGCCGGACTTCTTGCGGCCCTTGGCCGCCGGGGCCTTCTTGGCGGACTTCTTCCCGCCGCCGCCCATGCCCGGGATGCCCGGCATACCGGGGATGCCCTTGCCGGAGGCCATCGCGGACATCATCTTGCGGGCCTCGAAGAACCGCTCGACCAGGTTGTTGACCTCGCCGACGCCGACACCCGAGCCCTTGGCGATGCGCAGGCGGCGCGAGCCGTTGATGATCTTCGGGTCGGTCCGCTCGGCCGGGGTCATCGACTTGATGATGGCGCCGACGCGGTCGACGTCCTTGTCGTCGATGTTGTTGATCTGCTCGCGGATCTGGCCCATGCCGGGCAGCATGCCCAGCAGCTTGGAGATCGAGCCCATCTTCCGGACCTGCTCCAGCTGGTCCAGGAAGTCGTCGAGCGTGAAGTCCTTGCCGCCGCCCTGCAGCTTGGAGGCGATCTTCTCGGCCTCGGCCTGAGAGAAGGTCTGCTCGGCCTTCTCGATCAGGGAGAGCACGTCACCCATGCCGAGGATGCGCGAGGCCATCCGGTCCGGGTGGAAGGCGTCGAAGTCGTCGACCTTCTCGCCGTTGGAGGCGAACATGATCTGGCGGCCGGTGACGTGCGCGACCGACAGCGCGGCGCCACCGCGCGCGTCGCCGTCCAGCTTGGACAGCACCACACCGGTGAAGTCGACGCCGTCGAGGAAGGCCTGCGCGGTGGTGACCGCGTCCTGGCCGATCATCGCGTCGACGACGAACAGGACCTCGTCCGGGTTGACCGCGGCCCGGATGTCGGCGGCCTGCTGCATCAGCTCGGCGTCGATGCCGAGGCGACCGGCGGTGTCGACGATGACGACGTCGTACTGCTTCTGCTTGGCGTACTCGATCGAGTCGCGGGCGACCTGCACCGGGTCGCCGACACCGTTGCCCGGCTGCGGGCCGTAGAAGGAGACGCCGGCCCGGTCGGCGACGACCTGGAGCTGGTTGACGGCGTTCGGGCGCTGGAGGTCGCAGGCGACCAGCAGCGGGGTGTGCTTCTGCGTCTTCAGCCAGTGGCCGAGCTTGCCCGCCAGGGTCGTCTTACCGGCGCCCTGGAGGCCGGCCAGCATGATCACCGTCGGGCCGTTCTTGGCGAACCTCACCCGGCGGGTCTCGCCACCGAGGATGGCGATGAGCTCCTCGTTGACGATCTTGATGATCTGCTGCGCCGGGTTCAGCGCACCGGAGACCTCGGAGCCGAGCGCCCGCTCCTTGATCTGCTTGATGAAGGCCCGCACGACCGGCAGCGCGACGTCCGCCTCCAGCAGCGCGATGCGGATCTCGCGGGTGGTGGCGTCGATGTCCGCCTCGCTGAGGCGGCCCTTGCCCCGGAGGTTCTTGAACGTCGCTGCGAGGCGATCGGAAAGGGTGTCGAACACGTCGTCGCGGGTCCCTTGCGGCATCGGTATGAGTACGGTCGTCGCCCCCAAGGGTATCCGGCCGCCCTGGCAACGGTCTCCACCCCCGGGTGGACCGTCCTGGAAGCGCTCAGCCCAGCGCGGCCCGCACGGCCGCCGCGACCTCCCCCGCGCGCTGCGCCGCCAGCGGCCGACCGGCCTCGTCGGTCAGGTAGAAGGAGTCGACGGCGTCCGCTCCGAGGGTGCTGACGTGCGCGGTCCGCACCCGCACGCCGGCGCCGTCCAGCGCCCGGCCGATCCGGTGCAGCAGGCCGGGGGCGTCGTGGGCGCGGACCTCCAGCACCGTGGCGCTCGCCGAGACGACGGCCGGCGCGACCGCGACCACCGGCGGCGGAGTGGGGATGCCGCGCCGCCGGGGGGCCGCCGCGTCCCGTTCGGCGAGCCGGCGCGAGACGTCCAGCGTGCCGTCCAGCGCCCGGCGCAGGTCGGCCCGCAGCCGGGCCGCCTCCGGCAGCTCGCCGAACTCGGCGGCCACCGTCCAGGACAGCAGCAGCACCGCGCCCGCGCCGATCGGGTCCAGCTCCCGCAGGCCCGCCTTCCGGACGGTCAGCCGGTGCAGCGCGAGCACCCCGGCCACCGTGCCGAGCAGGCCGGGCCGGTCCGGCACCGCCAGCGTGAGCTCGACGCCCATCGGCTCGGGGTGCTGCACGGCCTCGCCGGGCACCCCCGAGCCGTACGGGGCACCGCCGTACGGGACACCGCCGTACGGGACACCGCCGTACGGGGCGCCGCCGTCCGGGCCGCTCTGGGCCAGCAGCGAGAGGGCCGGCCCACCCGTCCGGGCGGCCTCCACCGCCAGCCGCTCCTGCTCGGCCGTCGGCTCGGCGTCCGCCGTGTGCGGACCCCCCGAGCCGGGGGCCTGGTCCGTCCCGCCGCCCGCCAGCTGGGCGGCCACCCGCGCCGCCAGCCCGTCCACCAGCGAGGCCCGCCAGCTGCTCCAGGCCGCCGGGCCGGTCGCGGTGGCGTCGGCCTCGGTCAGCGCGTGCAGCAGCTCCAGCTGGTGCAGGTCGGCGACCACCTTGGTGATCGCCTCCACGGTGGCCGGATCGTCCGGGTCCCGCCGGGTCGCGGTGTCGACCAGGGTCAGGTGGTGGCGCACCAGCACCGCCAGGGTCTCGGTGTCCTCCCGGTCGAAGCCCATCCGCACGGCCACGTCCCGGACGATCACCTCGCCCGCCTCGCTGTGGTCCCCCGGCCAGCCCTTGCCGAGGTCGTGCAGCAGGGCGGCGACCAGCAGCAGGTCGGGCCGGGACACCCGGCGGGTCATCGCGGCGGCGCGCACCGCCGTCTCCACCAGATGGCGGTCCACCGTCCAGCGGTGCACCGCGTTGCGCTGCGGCCGGCAGCGCACCCGCTCCCAGTCCGGCAGCAGCCGGGTGATCAGGCCCTCCGCCTCCAGCGCCTCCCAGACCGGGATGCAGGCCTCGCCCGCGCCCAGCAGGGTGACCAGCTGCTCGCGCGCCTCGTCCGGCCAGGGCACGGGCAGCGGCCGGCACTCGGCGGCCAGCCGGCGCACCGTCGCGTACGAGATGGTGAGCCCGTTCTGGGCCGCGGCGGCCGCGGCGCGCAGCGGCAGCACCGGGTCGGCGGCCGGGCGGGCGCCCTGGGCGAGCACCGCCTCGCCGTCCTGCTCCACCACGCCCTCGGCGAGCGGGCGGCGGTCGACCGTGCCCCGGGCCACCGCGCCCGAGCCGCGGCCGGCCCCGGTGAACGGGAAGGACAGCCGTGAGGAGCGCCGGCCCCGGGCGGAGCGGGCGGCGAGCACCCGGTCCACCGCCCGCCAGGTGACATCGCTCGCGTAGGCGATGGTGCGGGCGGCCTCGTACACCTGGCGCAGCAGGGTGTCGGCGTCGAGCACCCCGAGCCGTTCGGCCACCTGGTCCTGGTCCTGGAGGCTGAGCCGTTCGGTGGCGCGGCCGGTGGCCAGGTGCAGGGCGTCGCGGACGTCGGCCAGCCGGAGTGCGGCGGCCTCCAGGCCGTCGCGCGGGGCGTCGGCCAGCCAGGTGGCGGCGATGGCGTTGAGCGCGACGACGTCCCGCAGGCCGCCCCGGGCCTCCTTGAGGTCGGGCTCCAGCAGGAAGGACAGCTCGCCGTGGCGCTCGGCCCGCTCGCGTCCGAGTTCGCGCAGCTCGGGCAGCCGCCGGGGGGCGCCGGCGCGCCAGTCGGCGAGGACGGCGGAGCGCAGGGCGGCGGTGAGCGCCGGGTCGCCGGCGATGTGGCGGGCGTCCAGCAGCCCGAGCTGCGCCTTGAGGTCGGCGGCGGCGACGTCACGGGCCTGGGCCAAGGTGCGGACCGAGTGGTCGAGGGCGGCGCCGGTGTCCCAGACCGGGTACCAGATGCGCTCGGGCAGGGCCGGGTCGAGCGGGCCGTCGTGCAGCAGCAGCACGTCGAGGTCGCTGCGCGGGGAGAGCTCACCGCGGCCGTAGCCGCCGACCGCGACCAGGGCGACCCCGGCCGGGTGGCCGGCCTCGGCCAGCAGACCGGCCAGCCACTCGTCGGTGAGCCGGGACAGGGCGGCCCGGCGGGCACTGCCGCCGGGGCCGGGCGCGGCCAGCAGCGCGGCCCGGGCGGCGGTGTGGTCGAGGAGGCCGTGGTCGGACGGGCTCTGGTCGGAAGGGCTCTGGTCGGGGAGGCCGTGGTCGGGGGACCCCTGCCGCCCGCCTGCGGGCGGGAAGGGCGGGTCGGCTTCGGTGGTCATTGGTTCTCCCCGTCCGTCGTCCGGTTGAGCAGGAGCCGCTGATACGCCGTCGGCGGACCGGCGACCGTGGACCGGTCGCAGGCCCGCCTGCGGTGTTCGAGTGGAGCCGATGTTAGAGGGCGTCGGGGCCGCGTTCGCCGGTCCGGACCCGGACGGCGGTGTCGACCGGGATGCTCCAGACCTTGCCGTCGCCGATCTTGCCGGTCCGGGCGGCCTTCACGAGGACGTCGATCAGCTGCTCGGCGTCCTCGTCCTCCACCAGGACCTCGATTCTGACCTTGGGCACCAGGTCCACGGTGTACTCCGCGCCCCGGTAGACCTCGGTGTGTCCGCGCTGGCGGCCGTAGCCGCTGGCCTCGGTCACGGTCAGTCCGTGCACGCCGAAGGCCTGCAGGGCGGCCTTCACATCGTCCAGGCGGTGCGGCTTGATGACCGCGGTGATGATCTTCATCAGGCGTCGACCTCGGTCTTCTCGGTGCGTGATCCGTTACCGGCCGCGGTACCGGCCGTCGGGGCGGGGGCGGCGACCACGGCCACGGCCGGGGCCGGGGTGGTCCTGGCCAGGCTGGCGCCCACCGCGCTGAAGTCGTACGCCGACTCGGCGTGCTCGGTCTGGTCGATGCCGGCGACCTCGACCTCCTCGGCGACCCGGAACCCGACCGTCTTGTCGATCGCCTTGGCGAGCAGCCAGGAGAGCACGAAGGAGTACGCGGCGACCACGGCCACGCCCATCGCCTGCTTGCCGAGCTGCTCCAGGCCGCCGCCGTAGAACAGGCCCTTGGCGCTCTGGCCGACCGTGCCGGTGGCGAACAGGCCGACCAGCAGCGAGCCGACCGCCCCGCCGACCGCGTGCACGCCGACCACGTCGAGCGAGTCGTCGAAGCCGAAGCGGTACTTGAGGCTGATCGCGGCGGCGCAGACGGCGCCCGCGATCAGGCCGATCGCGACCGCGCCGAGCGGGCTGACCGAGCCGCAGGCCGGGGTGATGGCGACCAGTCCGGCCACCGCACCCGAGGCGGCGCCCAGCGTGGTGAACGCGCCGTGCCGCAGCTTCTCGTAGATCAGCCAGCCGATCAGCGCGGCCCCGGTGGCCACCTGGGTGTTGACCAGCGCCATCGCGGCGACGCCGTTGGCGGCCAGCGCCGAGCCCGCGTTGAAGCCGAACCAGCCGAACCAGAGCAGCCCGGAGCCGAGCATCACCAGCGGCAGGCTGTGCGGGCGCATCGGGTCCTTGCGGAAGCCGACCCGCTTGCCCAGCACCAGGCAGAGGGCCAGGCCCGCGACACCGGCGTTGATGTGCACGGCCGTGCCGCCGGCGAAGTCGATCACGCCGTTGCGGTCGCCGAGCCAGCCGCCCTGGCCGCCGTCGAAGAAGAAGACCCAGTGCGCGACCGGGAAGTAGACCACGGTCACCCAGAGCGCGATGAACAGGCCCCAGGCGGTGAACTTGGCGCGGTCCGCGATGGCGCCGCTGATCAGCGCCGGGGTGATGATCGCGAACATCAGCTGGAAGGCGGAGAACGCGGTGACCGGGATCGTCCCGGTCAGGTCGTTCAGGCCGACACCGTGCATGCCGATGAAGTCCAGGTTGCCGATCAGGCCGGCCCCCGCGTCGGGGCCGAAGCTGAGCGAGTACCCGTAGAGGACCCAGAGGACGCTGACGATGCCCAGCGAGATGAAGCTCATCGCCAGCATGTTGAGCACGCTCTTGACCCTGACCATGCCCCCGTAGAAGAAGGCCAGGCCCGGGGTCATCAACATGACCAGGGCCGCACTGATGAGCACGAAGGCGGTATCGCCCGCGCTGAAGCCGTCCGGCATCGGCGTCTCCTCATGAATGGAAGCCGCTCCACACCCGGGATACCTGTCCCGTGCCACCCGGGGTGTCGGCGATGAGAGGAGAGTGCCGAAGGCGGGTTTCGGCCGATGCGGCCCGTTGTTTCACGGCCGTGACGACGGCGACGCAGGGGTTACGCCTACGTGAACCACGGCCGCGCCGCCGTGCGCGATCGGCTACCGTGCCGCCGCGCGGCACGAGGAGTACCGGAAACGCCACCGACCGTGGCGGCGGCGGCCGTCACGGTCGGCGGAGTCCTGGGGAGGCCCCGAAAAAAGGGCCCGAAATGGCCCGAGCAGGCCAGCGCCAAGGCCCTCGCGGAGCCGGTCAGACCACCGAGACGTACTCCGGGATGTCCTGGACGACGCGCTCCTTCAGCCGGCTGACCGCGTCCACGCCGTGGTACCGGGCCGAGGCCGCCTCGGTGGTCTTGCGCACCCGCGAGTTCAGCCGCTCGGAGCGGACCTTGGTGGCGATGTCCACCGCCTGCTCGGCCATCACCGCGGCCTGCTCCGGCTCCTTCTGCAGCAGGTACACGCTGGCCATGCCGATCAGGTTGAAGGCGTAGGACCGGACGTGGTCGCCGTCCTGGCGGAAGAGGTCGACCGCCCGCTCCATCACCGGCGCGGACATCGAGGCGTACAGCTCGGCCTGGTCGGAGTGGTAGGCGAGGTCCCGGAAGGAGTGCGCGTTCTCGGCGTTCAGCTCGGCCGGCGAGAAGAACTTCAGCCAGTCCGGGTCGCCGTCGCCCTCCCGGATGTCGGTGAAGGTGTCCTCGGCCAGCCGGACGGCCCGGGCGCAGCGGTTCACCTCGCCGATGGTGGCGTACGCGCGCGCCTCCATCGCGTACAGCAGCGACTGCTGGCGCGGGGTGGCGGTGTCGCGGCTGCCGTACTGGGCGAGGTGGATCAGCTCCAGGGCGTCCTCGCCCCGGTTGAGGTGGATCATCTGGCGGCTCATGTCGGTGAGGATCAGCGCGCCGAACGGGCGGTCGCCGGCCTCCTTGGCGGCGTGCAGCGCCAGCACGTAGTACTTCTGCGCGCTGGGGTGCATGCCGACGTCGTACGACATCCAGCCGGCCAGGTGGGCCAGCTCGGCGGTGAGCCGGAACAGCCGCTTGGTGGTCTGCTCGGGGTACGTCTCCTGGAGCAGGTCGGTGACCTCGTGCAGTTGGCCGACGACCGCCTTGCGGCGCAGCCCGCCGCCGTTCTGGGCGTCCCACTGGCGGAACATGACGGTGGTCTGCTCCAGCAGTTCCAGCTCGGGCTCGGAGAGCCGGCCGGTGAACGGTTCGCCGCCGTTGGCCGCGGTGAGGATCGGGGTGGGTGTGCCGTTCGGGCCGGGGGCCAGCCAGCGCTGCATCGGCTCGATCAGCGCGGCGCCGGCGGTCAGGGCGAGCGAGGTGCCGAGGAAGCCCCGCCGGTTGAGCATCAGGTCGCTGCGGGAGTAGTCGCTGATCAGCTGGACGGTCTGGGGGGCGCTCCACGGCAGGTCGACGCCGCCGCCCACGGTGGAGACCGGGATGGCGGCGCGCAGGCCGAGGTCCTCGATGGAGACCACCGAGCCGAAGCGCTCGGAGAACAGCTCCGACATGATCTTGGGGATCGGCTCGCGGGGCTGCTCGCCGTCGAGCCAGCGGCGCACCCGCGAGGTGTCGGTGGACACGTGGTGGGCGCCGATCTGGCGGGCCCTGCGGTTGACCTGGCGGGCCAGCTCGCCCTTGGACCAGCCACTGAGGGCGAACCACGTGCTCAGCTTCTCGTTGGGTTGCTTCTCTGCCATGGGAACGTCCCCATCCCGCCCGGCCCCGGTCCGGGGCCCCGATCGTGACCGCCCGACGGTTGCGGGCTTCTTGCCAGACGTGCCGTACCTGAGAGGTGCTGCCGCACCGTGTTGTCGTAACCGTGTTGTCGTACTGGTGTGCCATCCTCGCGGACGGTGCGTCAGATCCCCCAACTCCCGCCCCCACAGGGCCTGGAGTGAACTCCCCGACGCGGTCCGCGTGCTGAAGGTAATGCCCCCTGAGCCGTCCGGGGGAGCGGCCCTGGCGAAACGCCACCTTTCGCCACCCCCAGGAGTGAACCGAAGCAGGACGTCACACGCTTCACTAGGAAGTCCCGACGGTCCGGCATATGCGGGCCGCCAAGTCCGAAACGGCGCCTCGGCAACAACGGCAACACACAGCAGTCACAGGCGAGTTTGCAGCCCGCCCTGATCGACGGCAGCCCCGCGCACACGACGATCCGGCATCGGCCCCGCCCGCCACAAGGCGGCGCCCGAGGCGCACCACCACAACAGGCGCACGCCACGCGCTGCGCGCCGCCACCGCACACCGCACGACGCAACAGAGAATCAACACACAGTCACCATCCCGTAACCACCGGCAACGAGAACCTGTTGGGGGAGGCATGGACAACCTGTTCGGCGAACTTCGACTGGGGCACCTGCGGTTGGCACCGCTGGGCGCGCGCCGCCGCAGCCGGGTCACCGCGTCCCAGGCGGCCGCGGAGTACACCGGCCGCTGGGGCTGGGCGGTCACCGCCGGCACCGCGAGCGGCGCCACCACCCCGGCCCGCTGTCACTGCGGCACCCCGCGCTGCGCCGCCCCGGGTCTGCACTCCGCGACCGGCGGCGAGAGCGTGGGAGCGACCGGCGAGGACGCACCCGTGCTGTTCCCGACCGGCCGCGCCTTCGACGTCCTGGACGTCCCGGAACAGGCCGGTCTGCAGGCGCTGGTCCGATTGGAGCGCATGGGCACCCAGGTGGGCCCGGTGCTCGCCGCACCCACCGGCCGACTGCAGTTCCTGGTGGCCGCCGGCACCGCCCGTCGGCTGCCCGACCTGCTGTACCGGATGGGCTGGGACGACGCCGCCCTCGACCTCGCCTGCCACGGCGAGGGCAGCTACGTGGCCGCGCCGCCCACCGTGCTCGGCGGCCTCGGCCCGGTGCGCTGGCTGCGCCGTCCGAACCGCGACAACGCCGGCTGCCCGCCCGAGGCCCGGCTACTGCTCGGGACCCTCGCCTACGCCTGCCACCGCAGCCGCGAGCGCACCGCCGAACCGGCCTGGCTGGCCTCGTAGCGGACACGGCGAAGGGCCCGCCCCTCACGGAGCGGACCCTTCCTGAACCGAAACCGGAACCGGGACCACGGCCGGACCACGCCCGGCCTCGAAGCCGAACCGGTGCCGGGGCCTGCGGCTCAGTCGCCGATCAGCGCGTCGACGAAGGCACCCGGCTCGAACGGCGCCAGGTCGTCGGCGCCCTCCCCCAGACCGATCAGCTTCACCGGGACGCCCAGGTCCCGCTGGACCGCGACCACGATGCCGCCCTTGGCGGTGCCGTCCAGCTTGGTCAGCACGATGCCGGTGATGTCGACCACCTCGGCGAACACCCGGGCCTGGATCAGCCCGTTCTGCCCGGTGGTGGCGTCCAGGACCAGCAGCACCTCGTCCACCGGGCCGTGCTTCTCGACCACCCGCTTGACCTTGCCCAGCTCGTCCATCAGGCCGGTCTTGGTGTGCAGCCGGCCGGCGGTGTCCACCAGCACGGTGTCGGCGCCCTCGGCGATGCCCTCCTTGACCGCGTCGAAGGCGATCGAGGCCGGGTCGCCGCCCTCGGGCCCGCGCACGGTGCGCGCGCCGACCCGCTCGCCCCAGGTCTGCAGCTGGTCGGCGGCTGCGGCCCGGAAGGTGTCGGCGGCGCCGAGCACCACCTTGCGGCCGTCGGCGACCAGGACCCGGGCCAGCTTGCCGGTGGTGGTGGTCTTGCCGACGCCGTTCACGCCGACCACCAGGACCACGGCCGGACCCTCGGCGTGCTTGGTGGAGTGCACCGTGCGGTCGGCGTCCTTGCCGACCAGCTCGACCAGCTCCTCGCGCAGCAGGGCGCGCAGCTCCTCCGGGGTGCGGGTGCCGAGCACCTTGACCCGGGTGCGCAGCCGCTCGACCAGCTCCTGGGTGGGGGCCACGCCGACGTCCGCGGTCAGCAGGGTCTCCTCGACCTCCTCCCAGGTGTCCTCGTCCAGGCGCTCGCGCGAGAGCAGCGTGAGCAGGCCCTTGCCGAGCGAGTTCTGCGAGCGGGAGAGCCGGGAGCGCAGCCGGACCAGCCGGCCGGCGGTGGGCTCGGGGACTTCGAGGGCCGGGGCCTCCTCGACCTCGACCGTCTCGGGGACGGCCTCGGCCTCGGGGAGCTCGACCTCCTCGACGGTGCGTCGGGGCTCCTCGGTCGGCGGCGCGGACTCCTCGCCGACCTGGGGCTCTTGCGGGGTCGGGGGCGCCGTGACGACCGGCGCCTGCGACTTCGGGGGCAGCTGCTGGCGTCGTCTGCCGGAAACGACGAGGCCGGCGATCGCGCCGACGGCGACCACGGCGATGACTACGGCAAGAATCACGTATTCCATAACGTGAACCAGTATCCGTGACGGCGGGCGCGACGGACCGCAGGCGGACTGGCCGTCTCCGACGGATCTCGGCGCGAATCCGGCCGGACCGGCAGGAGACGGACTACCCCGGTGCGCCGCCGACCGCGCGCGGCCCCGCCCGCTGCGCGTCCCCGCTCCGGCGGCCGGGCGGCGCCCCGGTGCGCAGGCGCTGGCTGATCACCTGGGAGATGCCGTCGCCCTTCATGGTCACCCCGTACAGGGCGTCGGCGGACTCCATGGTGAGCTTCTGGTGGGTGATCACGATCAGCTGCGAGCTCTCCCGCAACTCCTCCATGATCCCGACCAGTCGACGCAGGTTGGTCTCGTCCAGCGCCGCCTCCACCTCGTCCATCACGTAGAACGGGCTGGGCCGGGCCTTGAAGATCGACACCAGCAGCGCCACCGCGGTGAGCGAGCGCTCGCCGCCGGAGAGCAGCGAGAGCCGCTTCACCTTCTTGCCCGGCGGGCGGGCCTCCACCTCGACCCCGGTGGTCAGCATGTCGTCCGGGTCGGTCAGCACCAGCCGGCCCTCGCCGCCCGGGAAGAGCCGCGCGAACACGCCCTCGAACTGGGCGGCGGTATCGCGGTACGCCGCGGTGAACAGCTGCTCGACCCGCTGGTCCACGTCCTTGACGATGTCCAGCAGGTCGCGCCGGCCGCGCCTGAGGTCGTCCAGCTGCTCGCCGAGGAACCCGTGCCGCTCCTCCAGGGCCTCGAACTCCTCCAGCGCCAGCGGGTTCACCTTGCCGAGCTGCTGGTACGCCCGTTCGGCCGCCTTGAGCCGCCGCTCCTGCTCGCCCCGGTCGTAGGGCCGGGGCTCGCCGGGCTCCTGTCCCTCCTCCGGCGGCGAGGGCGGGACGGGCCGGTCGGGGCCGTAGGAGGCGAGCAGTTCGCCGCCCTCGATGCCGAACTCCTCCAGCGCGCGCGCCTCCAGCTGCTCGATCCGCAGCCGCTTCTCGGCCCGCAGCACCTCGTCCCGGTGGCCGGCGTCGACCAGCTTGTCCAGCTCGGCCTTCAGCTCCCGGCCGCGCTCCCGGCCCTCCCTGAGCTCGGTCTCACGCTCCGCGCGCGCCTCCTCGACGGCCGCCCGCCCGGCGTCCGCCCGGGCCAGCGACACCTCCAGGCAGGCCAGCAGCTGCCGGGCGCCGGCCGCGACGGCGCTCGCCACCCCGGCGTCGTGCACGGCGCGCCGTCGGCGCTCGGCGGCCCGGGCCCGCGCCTCCCGCTCGGTGCGGGCGGCCCGGTCCAACTGGTCCGCCCGGCCCGCGAGAGCGCGCACCCGCTCCTCGTGGGTGCGGACCGCGAGCCTGGCCTCCATCTCCGTCTGCCGGGCACGGGTGGCGCCCTCGGCCAGTCGCCGCTGCTCGGCGGCGTCCGGCTCGTCCTCCCCCGCCTGCGCCGACTCCTCGGCCGCGGCGAGCCGTTCGGCCAGCTCCCCGGCGGCGGCGAGGAGCTGGACCAGGCCGTCCTCGGCGCGGGTGGCGGCGGCCGACAGCCGCTCGGCCTCGCCGGCGGCGGCCCTGGCCTGGCCGCCGAGCCGGCCGAGCGCGCCCGCCACCTGGGCCCGCTCCTTCTCGGCCTGCCGCCGGCGGGCGGCCAGTTGCTCCAGCCCGGCGGCCGACTCCCGGCGCTGTTCGGTGAGTTCGGCCAGCCGTTCGGCCGACTCCGCGCAGCGTTCGGTCAGTTCATCCAGGGCGCGGGCCGTCTCGTCCACCGCCGCCTGGGTCTCCAACAGGCTCGGCGCCGCACCGGACCCGCCCTGCGCGAAGCCGCTCCCGAGCCGGTCGCCCTCCACCGTCACGGCGCTCAACCCCGGGTGCTCGGCGAGGAGTCGCAGCGCGTCGTCCAACGAGTCGACCAGCACCGCGCCGGCCAGCAGGGCGCGGACGGCGGGCAGCAACCCGGCCGGTCCGTCGACCAGTTCGGCGGCCCAGCGGGCCCCGGCGGGCAACTCCCCGACGGGTCGGTCCACTTCACCGGCGTCCGCGATCAGCAGCGCGGCCCGTCCGGCGTCCTCCTTGTGCAGCAGCCGCAGCGCCTCGGCCGCGGTGGCGGGTGAGTCGACGGCGACGGCGTCCGCCGCCGCACCGAGCGCCGCCGCGACGGCCGTCTCGCACCCCGGCTCGATCCGCAGTAGTGCGGCGGCCGGGCCCAACAGGCCGGCCAGCCGGTCGCCGGCGGCGAGCAGCGCACCGCTGCCGTCCTTGCGGCGCAGGCCGAGCGCCAGCGCCTCGCGCCGCGCGGTCAGCCCGGCCCGCTCGCGCTCCGCCGCACCGGCCGCCTCCCGGGCGGCGGCGAGCCCGCGCTCGACGGCGGCGAGCCCCTCCCGGGCGGCCTCGTACCCGGCGTCCGCCTGTTCGTCGTCCGCCGCCAGCGCGTCGACCTGCCCCTGGAGCTCCTCGAACTCCTGCTGGGCGGCCCCGGCGCGCAGCAGCGCCTCGTCCCTGGCCTCGGCGAGCCGGCCGATCTCGGCCTCGGCGGCGCCGGCCTTGGACCGGGCGGCGGCCGCCTGGCCCTGAAGCCGGGCCAGGCCCTCGCGGCGGTCGGCGATGGCCCGGGCGGCGTCCTTCAGCCGGCGCTCCTCGGCGGCCAGCCCGCGTTCCAGCTCCGCCCTGGTCTCCACCGCCTCGGCCAGCGCGTACCGGGCCTCCTCCAGCGCCTCGGCCAGCGCGCCCTCCTCCTCCCGGATCCGGGCGGCCTCCTGCTCCAGCTCCTCCGGGTCGCGGCCGCGGCGCTCCTCGGCCTGCCCGCCGGCGGCGGCGTGCCGGGCCCTCGCCTCGGCCAGACCGATGGTGCCGCGGGTGCGCTCGGCGAGTGCGGAGAGCCGGTACCAGCTCTGCCGGGCGGCCTCCAGGCCCGGGCCGAGCTGCTGGACCTGCGCCTCCAGCACGGCTTCGCGCTGCAGCGCGCGGGCGAGTTCCTGCTCGACGGTGGAGCGCCGCAGCCGCAGCGCCAGCTCGTCGGCGATCTCCTCCTCGACCGCCTTGCGCAGCGTGAGCAGGTCGTCGGCGAGCAGCCGGAGCCGGGCGTCGCGCAGGTCGGCCTGGATGCCGGCGGCCCGCCGGGCGATCTTCGCCTGTCGGCCGAGCGGTCCGAGCTGGCGCCGCAGTTCGGCCACCAGGTCCTGGACCCGGTTGAGGTTGACCTGCATCGCGTCCAGCTTCCGCAGCGCCTTTTCCTTGCGCTTGCGGTGCTTGAGGACTCCGGCCGCCTCCTCGATGAAGGCCCGGCGGCCCATCGGGTCGGCGTGCAGGACGGAGTCGAGCTGCCCCTGACCGACGATGACGTGCATCTCGCGGCCGATGCCGGAGTCGGAGAGCAGTTCCTGGATGTCGAGCAGCCGGCAGGTGTCGCCGTTGAGCGCGTACTCGCTGCCACCGTTGCGGAACATGGTCCGGGTGATGGTGACCTCGGCGTACTCGATGGGCAGCGCGCCGTCGGAGTTGTCGATGGTGAGGCTGACCTCGGCGCGGCCGAGCGGGGCGCGCCCGCTGGTCCCGGCGAAGATGACGTCCTCCATCTTGCCGCCGCGCAGGGACTTGGCGCCCTGCTCCCCCATCACCCAGGAGAGCGCGTCGACGACGTTGGACTTGCCGGAGCCGTTGGGGCCGACCACGCAGGTGATGCCCGGTTCGAAGCGCAGCGTGGTGGCGGAGGCGAAGGACTTGAACCCGCGCAGCGTCAGACTCTTCAGGTGCACGCGCCGGTCTCCTCATTGCTCGCCAGAGCCCCCAGCGGCGACTGTATCCGGCGGTGGGCGGCCGAACCGCCCCCGGACACGGCGACCGTGCGGACGCGACGACCCGCACACCACGAGACGGCCCCGGACACG
This sequence comes from Kitasatospora sp. NPDC052868, assembly GCF_044547105.1. NCBI lineage: Bacteria > Bacillati > Actinomycetota > Actinomycetes > Kitasatosporales > Streptomycetaceae > Kitasatospora > Kitasatospora sp. NPDC052868. Next base: position 65,228 of record NZ_JBITZW010000025.1, read on the forward strand.
ACGAAGGGACGCCACTCAGGGCGTCCCTTGCAAACTGCGTCCCTTGCGGGGCTCTTTGCGCAACGGCGTCGATCTGTGAGGACCGGGCGGGACTCAGGTGAGAGCCGGCTCCCGCTGGTCCAGGTCGATGCTGTTGAGCAGCGAGTGCTCGTCAGCGACAGCGATGAGAGCGTCGTTCTCAGCCTGCATCCGAATGAGCTCGGACTCCAGGTCCTGGACGCGCTGCTGAAGCCGTCGCATCTCGGAGAGCATTCGCGGGTCGGGGCCGCCGACATACCCGAGAAGCGCCTTTGCCATGATGAATGGTCCTCCACGCTGAGTGACCGAACCGGAACGGTACAGGTCTAGGGGGAAGGGGGACGCACGCGCGGCGCGTCACCGGTAGTGCTGGCTGGGCACTACGGCACATCCGCCGTGAGCTGGGCTCACGAGGGCATGCACCTGCCGGATAAACGCGGTCGTGTGCGCGGGTTTCCAGCGTCTCACCAAAGACGGAAAGGGTCAACACGATCACCGCACGCTACCGCGCCCCTGTCACCTGCATGGCGGTGTCGTCACGCCAAGCGGTCTCGGGCCGGTCCACCAGGTGCTCGTGGATCATCGTTCGATGCGGAGTCAACCACGAGTCTGCCCGGATGGCAACCGTATGACACCGGCAGTTGCCGATCTTTTCGCGTGGGCCCCGCGTCCCCCGCACGGCCCACGGCGGCCGCCGTGGATCAGCGGATCGCGAAGCTCTCGTAGCCGTCGCCGACGGCCGTCCAGATCTCGGTGACACCGGTGACGGCGCCGGGGGTGTCCGGGCCGCGCAGCAGTGCGAGCAGCTGCTCGCAGTCGGCGGCCAGACCCTCGGCGACCACCTGGACCCGGCCGTCGCCGAGGTTGCTCGCATAACCGCTCAGGCCGATCTCCAGCGCCCTCGCCCTGGTCCACCAGCGGAACCCGACCTGCTGGACCCTGCCCCGCACCCAGGCGGTCACCCGGACCGGCTCGTCCCCGTGCGCGTCACGACCATGCATGCCCCGACCCTATCCGGCACGGCCCTGACCTGCCCCGTTGGACCATGTTGGACCCGGCGGCGGCCGGGCGGAACCTAGGCCCCGACGGGCCCCTCCCTGGTCCAGCCGGGGCTGTGGATCTCGAGCCGCAGGTCGGCGCCGTGCCCCTCCCTGCCGCACCCGCGGCAGACCCACGCCGGGTCGTACGGGTGGGCCTCGCAGCCGTCGGGGTCGTGCCGCAGGCCGACCGGCGGCTCGGGCAGCACCCAGCGGTCACCCCAGGAGAGCAGTGCCTGGGTGAGCGGTGCGAGGTCCCGGCCGGCCTCGGTGAGGTGGTACTCGTAGCGCGGCGGGCGCTCGCTGTAGGCGCGCCGTTCGACCACTCCCGCCTCCTCCAGCGCACGCAGCCGGGCGGTCAGCCGGTCGCGCGGGGCGCCGGTGTTGCGGGCGATCCGGTCGAAGCGGTGGTTGCCGTAGAAGAGCTCGCGGACGGCGAGCAGCGCCCACTTCTCGCCGACCACCTGAAGGGCGGCGGCGATCGAGCAGGGGCGGCCGGGGAGGGCGGAGGGGGTGCCGGAAGTCACACCGCCAGCCTGCCACACAGGGTTTCGTTTTCAAACCGGCCCGCCGCCTCCTGCCCGGCCCGCCGGACAACCCGAGCGGCCCCGCCGACCAGGGCGGGGGCCGCTGCACACACGGGCCGTGCGCGGGGGCCTCGGCTCAGAAGCCGCCGCCGAAGTCCCCGCCGCCACCACCGCCGAAGTCGCCCCCGCCGCCGAAGCCACCGCCGCCGTCGTCGAATCCGCCGCCGAAGTCCGAGGAGTCGAAGTCGGCCCCGGAGAAGTCGCCGCCTTCGTAGCCGGAGCCGTCCATCGACCCGGCCGCGTAGGCCGGACTGCTCATCATCGAGCCCAGCATGGTGCCGACCAGCAGACCGGGCAGCAGCCCGCCGCCGCCGAAGCCGCCGAAGTAGCCGCCGGCCCACGGGCCGTACACCGGTCCCGCGTTCCAGTACGGCTGCGGTCCGTGCTCGGTCGGCACGGTCCGGATGTCCGGGTCCTGGCCGGCGGACAGCCGGGCCGCGTCCGCCTGGCAGACCGGGACGGTGCGCGTCGCACCGTCGGCCGGCGCCCAGTCGGCGTCCTGCACGGACGGGCCGTGCCGCGGGTCGAAGAAGCACGGCGGACGGCGCTCCGGCAGCGGGCGCCGCTCCCGCCGGGCCGCCAGGGTGGCCAGCGCGAACCGGCCGTCCTCCAGCGCCTCGGTGACCGGCTTGACGTCCGCCGGGCCCTTGGCCTCGTCCATGGTGCGCTTGGCCTGCTCGTAGGAGTCCAGGGCGTGCGCGTAGTCGGTGCGCTGGACGTCGTCGGCGTCGGCCGCGCCCGGGTTGAAGTCGAGCCGGTCGAGCTCCTCGCCGAAGGCGGTGATGTCCTCGTCCACCACCCGGCGCAGCTGTGCCAGCTCGGCGCGGCGCTGCTCCTCCTTGCGCCGCCGGGCCCGGCGGAACAGCAGGAACACACCGGTGCCGGCCAGCGCCAGCAGGGCCAGCGGGATCACCACGGCGGCGACGGACATACCGCTGCCGCCGCCCACGCCGTGGCCCTTGACCTGCGGCGCGGCGGTGTCGACGAAGTCGTTCAGGGTGGCGTCGATGTCGCCCGGGTGCGAACGGAAGGAGGCGCCCGCGATCCGCTCCGCACTGCCGCTGGGCAGCGCGGCCTTGTCCGAGCGGGCCTGGAACTGGTCGCCGCGCCAGATGCCGTAGGTACCGGTGATGCCCACCTTGGTGTGCAGGTCGGGGAAGACCGTGGTGGCGCCGTACGGATCGGCGGCCGGGACGACCGCGATGAAGATCGGCTTGTCGGTCTTGCGGATCTTCTCGGTCAGGGCGTCGGCCTGGCTCTGGCTGAACCGGCCTTCCATCGCCGGGTCGACGTAGACCCGGCCCTGCTTGAGGGCCGCGGTGGCATCGTCCAGCCCGCCGGCCGCCGAGGCCGCCGGAGCCAGCACGAGCAGCAGCCCGAGCAGCGCCGCCACCAGCGCGGCCGCCAGGGTCGGCGGGCCGGCGCTCCGGGACGGTCGTCGAGCAAGGGTTCTCATGCCACCGACGCTACCCCCAGCGCTCCCCGGAGGGGGCATACCCTTCGTCTACGGGTCGGCCGGCGCACCCCCACCGTCCGCCGGGGTCCGGCCCCTCCTCGGGGATGATGTCGCCCCCCGCCGTCCCCCATCCGTCCCTGAACCGCGCGGAGCCGGGAACCGCAGACCCCGCCCGGACGTACGTCCCGGCAGGTCCGCGGCCGTTCGCCCGGCGCTCCCGGGCGCCCCGACGGTACCGCGCGACCAGGCATAGTGGTGCCGGACCACCCGGACCATGACCTTCTCTTGACCGTTTCTCTCGATCGGAGCACTCGGTGTTCATCGGCCTCGTCACCGCCGTGGCGGCCTCCGCCTGCTACGGCACCGGATCGGTCCTGCAGGCCGTCGGATCACGCCGCTCCGCCCGGGAGGAGGCCGCCCGCGGCTCCTCGACCGGGACCACCGAGCACGGCGGCCCCAGCCTCTCCTCGACCGCGAAGGCCGCCGTCACCTGGGAGTTCATCCTCGGCACGGTGCTCGACCTGATCGGGTTCGGGCTCGGCGCGCTGGCCGCCCGGCTGCTGCCGCTGTTCCTCTCGCAGACCATCATCAGCGCCAACCTGGTGATCACCGCGGTGCTCTCCATCAAACTGCTCGGCATCCGGCTCAAGCAGCTGGAGTGGGCGTCGATCGGCGTGCTCTGCTCGGCGCTGGTCCTGCTGGCCGTCTCCGCCGGGCCGGAGGGCGGCCACCAGGCGGCGATGTCCTTCCACTGGTGGCTGCTGGCCATCACCACCGTGCTGCTGGTCGGCGGCGGCCTGCTGGTGCGGCGGATGGGCGCGAAGGGCGCGATCGTCGCCGGTCTGCTCTCCGGCCTCGGCTTCGGCGCTCTCGGCGTCGGCGTGCGCATCCTCAACGGCGTCGACCCGTTCGAGCTCGGCAAGCTGCTGTCCGACCCGGCCCTGTACGCCATCCTGGTCGGCGGCCTCGGCGGGATGTACGTGCACACCATCGCCCTGCAGATTGGCTCGGTGAACGGCGCCACCGCCGCTCTGGTGGTCGGCGAGACGGTGCTGCCCGGTGCGGTCGGCGTGCTCTGGCTCGGCGACTCCTCCAAGGCCGGCCTGGGCTGGCTCGGCGTCCTCGGCTTCCTGCTCGCCGTGGTCTCCGCCGTCGGCGTCGCCTACTTCGGCCAGGACACCCACGGCTCGGCCGAGGCACCCTCGGCCGAGCCCGAACTCACCAAGCGGTAGCGGCTGTTCAGCCCCCGCTGCGCAACCTCGGGACGCGCTGGCAGCGGGGGCAGAAGTAGCTGGAGCGGTTCATCCAGGCGGCCCGGCGGATCGCCGTACCGCAGCGGCGGCAGGGCTCGTGCTCGCGGCCGTAGGCGTCGAGGTCCCGGGAGAAGTAGCCGCTCTCGCCGTTCACATTGACGTAGAGGCTGTCGAAGCTGGTGCCGCCGACGGCGAGCGCGGAGGTCATCACGTCCCGGGCGGCGGCCAGCAGGACGGCGGCCTGGGGGCGGGTGACGGAGGCGGTCGGCCGGTCGTAGTGCAGCCTGGAGCGCCACAGCGCCTCGTCGGCGTAGATGTTGCCGACCCCGCTGATCAGCGTCTGGTCGAGCAGCGCCCGCTTGACCGTGGTGCGCCTGGCCCGCAGCGCGGCCACGAAGACGGCGTCGTCGAAGCGCGGGTCCAGCGGGTCGCGGGCGATGTGTGCGATGGAGACCGGGGTGCCCTCCGGGTCGTCGTCCTCGGCCTCCTCGACCGCCAGGCCGCCGAAGGTCCGCTGGTCGACGAAGCGCAGCTCGCGCCCGCCGTCGGTGAACCGCAGCCGGACCCGCAGGTGCTTCTCGTCGGGCACCGCCTGGTCCTGGACGAGCAGTTGGCCGCTCATCCCGAGGTGGCCGATCAGTGAGAAGCCGCTCCCGGCCGCCGGCCCGGCGGTACCGGAGAGCGGCACCCAGAGGTACTTGCCGCGCCGCTGCGCGGTACCGAGCGTGGAGCCGGTCAGCCGGGCGGCGAAGTCGGCCGCACCGGCGGTCTGGCGGCGCACCGCGCGCGGGTGCAGCACCTGGACGTCGGCGACCGTCCGCCCGGCGACCCAGTTCGCCAGACCGCGGCGGACGACCTCTACCTCGGGAAGTTCGGGCACCTCTACAGCCTCCAGCACGCGGGAACGGGCAGGAGGAAGGGTACTGCGTGCTCAGGCCTTGGCGCCGGGCACCCGGTCGGCGTACTTCTCCTTGATCGCCCGCCAGGCGCTCTCGGCGGCCTTCTGCTCGGCTTCCTTCTTCGAGCGGCCGACGCCGCTGCCGAAGTCCTCGCCAGCCACCCGGGCCGCCGCGGTGAAGGTCTTCTCGTGGTCCGGACCGGACTCCTCGACCACGTACTCCGGCACGCCGATGCCCACCGAGGCGGTGAGCTCCTGAAGGCTGGTCTTCCAGTCCAGGCCGGCGCCCAGCTGAGAGGACTCCTCGATCAGCGGGTCGAACAACCGGTGGACGAACTCGGTGGCCGCGTCCAGACCCTGGTCCAGGTAGACGGCGCCGATAACGGCCTCGACGGTGTCGGCGAGGATCGACGACTTGTCGCGGCCGCCGGTACCCTCCTCGCCCTTGCCGAGGCGGATGAACGTGCCGAGCTCCAGGCCCCGGCCGACGTCGGCCAGCGCGCGCGAGTTGACCACCGCGGCGCGCAGCTTGGCGAGCGTGCCCTCGGGAACGTCCGGGTGGACGCGGTAGAGGGTGTCGGTCACCACCAGGCCCAGCACCGAGTCGCCGAGGAACTCCAGGCGCTCGTTGGTGGGCAGCCCGCCGTTCTCGTACGCGTACGAGCGGTGGGTCAGGGCACGTACCAGAAGGGCGCGCTCAAGTGTGTACCCGAGGCGCCCTTCCAGAACGTCGTATTCGGTCGAAGCCGGCCCGCCGGCCTTGCCACCATTGCTGGAGGACGACTTGCGGGAGGGGTTACCGTCCGACATCGATCCGTACACCCGCCGATCAGACCGAGAGGACCTGGCGACGGTTGTACGTGCCGCAGCTCGGGCACGCAATGTGGCCGAGCTTCGGCTCGTGGCAGCTGTCGCACGCCACGAGGGCCGGAACGACGGCCTTCCAGTTGGAACGGCGGTGGCGCGTGTTGCTGCGCGACATCTTCCGCTTCGGAACAGCCACGGCTACTTCTCCTGGTTCTCGGCGGCACCCTCACGGGTGTCGCTGTTCTTGATCCCGTCACCCTCGTCGCCGGGGGCGGCGGAGAGTCCCTGCAGAGCCGCCCACCGGGGGTCGGCGGCGTCGTGGTGGTGCGTCGGGTCGTCGCTCAGGCGCGCTCCGCATTCGGAGCACAGGCCCAGGCAGTCGTCCTGGCACACCGGCTGCAGCGGCAGTGCGAGCACCACCGCGTCACGCAGCACCGGCTGGAGGTCGAAGAAGTCGCCCTCCAGGCGGTAAGTCTCTTCCTCCGAGTCCTCGTCGAGGTCCTCGGTCCCGGAGGTCCGGGCGCGCATGCGCTCGTCGGACTCCGGGTAGTAGTACAGCTCCTGGAAGTCCACCTCGAGGTCGTCCTCGACGGGCTCCAGGCACCGCACGCACTCGCCCTCGACGCCGGCCTCGGCGGTGCCGGTGACCAGCACGCCCTCGACCACGGACTCCAGGCGAAGCTCCAGCCGGATCTCGCTCTTCTCCGGTACGCCGATCACATCGATGATCCCGAGGCCCTCGGGGGCCTCCAGAGTCCGGGACACCTTGCGCAGCGAGCCGGGGCGACGACCGAGCTCGTGCGTGTCGAACACGAGGGGGTCGCGGTGGTCGAGGCGGTTCAAGGTGTCCTGACTTCCTGAGAAAACTGATGCGCGGCGCTGCTCATCGGGTGGATGCGCGGGCAGACCGACAGCCCGACACGGAGAGGCCGGAGTGGTCAGACTACCGGAGTCTCCCGCCAGGCCCAACTTCGGCCGGACGTCGCTGCCCGGCCGGGCCCGGATCAGCGGCCGCCGAGCTCCCGCAGCCTGGTCATGTCGATCATGCTGGTGTCGAAGAAGCTGGTCTCGTCCAGACCGGGCTGCTGCGGGGCCTGCGGCGGCACCGCCGGCGGGGCGGTCGGGGCCTGCGGGTAGCCGTAGGCGTCGTACTGCTGCGCCGTGAAGCCCTGCTGCTGCTGCGGGTAGCCGTAGCCGTCCTGCTGGCCGGCCGGGTAGCCCTGCTGCTGCGGCTGGTGCTGCTGACCGTAGCCGTACTGGGCGCCGTACGGGTCGGCCTGACCCGCCGGGTCGAAGCCGCCGCCGTACACCTCGGCGTACTGGCCGCCCTGCTGCTGCGCGGTGGCGGCGTACTGGTCCGTGCCGGGGGCCTGCCAGCCGGCCGCGGCCGGGGTCTGCTCCGGCCAGGTCTGCTGCTGCGGCACCTCCTCGCGGTACCAGGGCACCTCTTCGCCGTCCGGGTCCGCGGCGAAGCCGGCCGCGACCGCCTCGGCGCGGTTCTTGGCCTGCTGGGCCTGGTCCGCGGCGGCCAGGTAGGCGCCCAGCTCGTCGATCGGGGCCTTGCCGAGCAGCTTGTCGCGGCCCTTGCCGACGGCCTCCAGCGTCTTGCCGAGGACGGTCTCCAGGGTGGCGAGCTTCACATCGACGTACTCGTCGACCTCGGGGCTCGGGCTGATCCGCTGCGGCTGGAACTCCTCGCCGTCGCTCTCGCCGTTGAAGTCGGTCTCGAAGACGCCGGCGTCGCCGCGCAGCTTGATGCGGCCGCGGCCGACCGAGCCCAGCGTCTTGGTCAGCACGACCTCGAAGTTGGCGAGCTTGCTGTCCACGTAGTCGTCGGCCTCGGCGAGCTTGGCCTCCACCTCGGCGCGCGCCTCGGCGAGGATCCGGTCCGCCTCGGCCTGGGCCCGGCGCACCACCTCGGTGTCGGAGATCAGCGAACCGCGCTCGGCGTGCGCGCCGTGGATGATGCGCTCGGCCTCGGCCTGGGCGTCGGCCACCACCTGCTCGTGGTCGGCCATCACCGACTGCGCCTGGGCCAGCTCGGCGGGCAGCGCCGCCCTCAGGTCCTGGAGCAGTCCGACCAGCTCGGCTCGGTTCACCACGCAGGAGGCCGACATGGGCATCGAGCGGGCGTTCTCGACGGCCGCGACGATCTGGTCGACCTTGTTCTGCACGTCCACGGGGCTTCGTCTTTCCGTGTGCCGCCGACGGTCCGGCGGAGGCAGGCCCGGCGCGGTGGACCTCACCGCAGGGCAGGAATACAGACTGTACGGCCCCTGCGCGGCGAGGTCACAACGCTCGGACCGACCCGGTCGCCCCGCCCCGGGACAAGCCGTGACGAACCGGCAGAAACGGACTCGGCGGCCTACTGCGCCCTGCGCTCCGCGATCCGCTCGACCAGCCGGTCGTGCACCGTCGCCGGCAGCAGGTGCGAGACGTCGCCCCCGTACGAGGCGACCTCCTTGACCAGCGTGGACGACAGGAAGCTGTACGTCGGCGAGGTCGGCAGGAAGAGCGTCTCGACGCCGGTCAGCCCGTGGTTCATCTGGGCCATCTGCAGCTCGTAGTCGAAGTCGCTGACGGCCCGCAGCCCCTTGACGATCGCGGGGATGTCGCGCTCCCGGCAGAAGTCCACCAGCAGGCCGAGGTGCGACTCGACCACGATGTTCCCGTACTGGGCGGTGGTCTCCTCGATCAGCGCGATCCGCTCCTCGATGGTGAACATGCCCTGCTTGTTCCGGTTGACCGCGACCGCGACGTGCACCACGTCGTAGAGCTTCGAGGCCCGCTCGATGATGTCGAGGTGACCGTTGGTGATCGGGTCGAACGATCCGGGACAGACGGCGCGACGCATGGCGTGAATGCTCCCTCGTGGGGTGACGACTGCTGCGGGCCGCGGCCCGCTACGGGTGTTGGCGGGCCTCGGCGGCGGCGCGACCGTACCAGAGCGTGCCCTCGCCGTAGCGACGCGAGCGCAACACGTCGAAGCCCTCGGGCCAGCCGAACTCGCCGCCTCGCGTGCTGCGCTCCACGGTGACGAGTGCGTCGTCCGCGAGCCAGCCCCCGGCCAGGAGTGTGATCAGCATCTCGCGCAGCTCGTCGTCGGTGACGGCGTAGGGCGGGTCGAGAAAGACCAGGTCGTACGGGGTCTCCGGGGCGGGGCCGGCGATCACCTTCTCGGCCCGGGCCGCCTTCAGCTCCGCTCCCGGCAGACCGAGCGTCCGCACGTTCTCCCGGATCACCCGGGCCGCCTGGCCGTCCGCCTCGACCAGCAGGACGTGCTCGGCGCCGCGCGACAGCGCCTCCAGGCCGACCGCGCCCGATCCGCCGAACAGGTCGAGCATCCGGGCCCCGTGGATCGTGCCGCGCAACGCCTCCAGGGTGGAGAACATCGCCTCGCGGGCCTTGTCGGAGGTCGGGCGGGTGCCCCGGCCGGGCGGTACGGCCAGGCGGCGGCCGCCGGCCGCCCCGGCGATCACGCGGGTCATGGTGGTGGGAGGTCCTTTCGTCGCTGCCCGACCACGCTATACGGCCGCCACCCCGCCGGCAGACCGGCGGGGTGGGATTGGGAAGTGGCTACCGCCCGGTCACTCGCCGGCCGCCTGGGGGGCCGGGGCGGTGGCGCCGAGCAGGGCCGGCGAGGCGTAGCGGGACCAGGACAGGCAGCCGTCGGGCGGGCAGTACTCGGGGCGGCGCGGGTCGTGGCCGAGCTCGCGCAGCTTGGTGCGGACGGAGTCGGGGGTGCGGCCGAAGCGGGCGGCGATCCGGGCGACGGTCTCGCTGTCGTGGAAGCGCCGGACCAGCTCCTCCTCGTGCTGCGGCACCCAGGGGGCGCCGTGGCCGGGGTAGAGCTCGCGCAGGACGTCACGGTCGGGGATGGGCTCGGAGACATCGGCGACGATCGCCAGGGCCCGCAGCGCGCGGTTGAGCGCGATCCGCAGCGAGGCGACGTCCTCGACCGGCAGCCGGAGCTTGCCGGAGGCGAGGGGCGCGGCGGCGGCCCCCTCGCGCCAGCCGGTCAGGGTGAGGGTGACCTCGCGGTCGTCGTCGCTGGCGAGTTCGATCCGGAAGACCTTGTCGCCGAGCGGGAGCTCGTTGAGATGACGGAATGCCATGGCAGGACCCCCAAGTGTCGTGCCAGGTACGCACCTTGGGGGTGCGCCCTGAACAACTACATTCTCTCGCGGGGGTCTGACAATCGGGCCCTCCGAGGCTGCCCGGTCTCGGGGCTCAGCCCTTCTCCATATAGGCCGCGCGGTCCTCGTCGATCAGGCTCTCCAGCACGGTGCGCAGCTCCGGATGGGCGGCCAGCTCCGGGTCCTCGGCGACCAGCCGGGTGGCCTCCGCCCGGGCGGTGACGATGACCTCCTCGTCCTCCAGCACCGAGAGCACCTTGAGCGAGGACTTCACCCCCGACTGCGCCTGGCCCAGCACGTCGCCCTCGCGGCGCTGTTCGAGGTCGATCCGGGAGAGCTGGAAGCCGTCCAGCGTGCCGGCCACCGCCTCCAGCCGGGCCCGGGCGGCACTGCCCGCGGGCATGTCGCTGACCAGCAGGCAGAGCCCGGCCGCGCTGCCGCGCCCGACCCGGCCGCGCAGCTGGTGCAGCTGGGAGACGCCGAAGCGGTCCGCGTCCATGATCACCATCGCGGTGGAGTTGGGCACGTTGACGCCGACCTCGATCACCGTGGTGGCCACCAGGACGTCCACCTCGCCGCCCGCGAACCGGCGCATCACCTCGTCCTTGGCCTCTGGCGCCAGCCGCCCGTGCAGGATCTCCACCCGCAGCCCGGCCAGCGGGCCCTTCAGCAGCATCTCGGCGGTCTCCACCACCGAGAGCGGCGGCCGGCGCTCGTCGCTGTCGGCGCCGACGTCCTCCAGGTCCGCGCCGGCCGCGGCCTTGCGCCGCTTCTTCGGGTCGGCGGGCTCCTCGTCCCCGATCCGGGGGCAGACCACGTACGCCTGGTGGCCCTTGCCCACCTCCTCGCGGACCCGCTCCCAGGCCCGGGCAAGGAAGTTGGGCTTCTCCACGGCCGGGACGACATGGGTGGAGATCGGCGAGCGGCCGGCCGGCAGCTGGTCCAGCACCGACGTCTCCAAGTCCCCGAAGACGGTCATCGCGACGGTCCGCGGGATCGGGGTCGCCGTCATCACCAGCAGGTGCGGCGGCTGTTCGCCCTTGGCGCGCAGCGCGTCCCGCTGCTCGACGCCGAAGCGGTGCTGCTCGTCCACCACGACCAGGCCGAGGTCCTGGAACTGCACCTTGTCCTCGATCAGCGCGTGCGTGCCGATCGCGATCCCGGCGTCCCCGCAGGCCATGTCCAGCAGCGCCTGGCGGCGGGCCGGGACGCCCATCGAGCCGGTCAGCAGCGCCACCTTGGTGCCGAGGTCCGAGCCGCCGAGCATGCCGCCCTCGGCGAGGTCCCCCATCATCTCGACGATCGAGCGGTGGTGCTGCTGGGCCAGCACCTCGGTGGGCGCCAGCAGGACGGCCTGGCCGCCCGCGTCGACGGCGACGAGCATGGCGCGCAGCGCGACGAGGGTCTTGCCGGAGCCGACCTCGCCCTGGAGCAGCCGGTGCATCGGGTGCTCGCCCGCGAGGTCGGCGAAGATCTCGGTGGAGACGGTCTGCTGGCCCTCGGTGAGGGTGAACGGCAGCCGCTCGTCGAAGGCGTCCAGCACGCCGCCGGCCCGGCGCGGGCGGGGCTTGGCGGGCAGCGCGGAGTCGGCCGCCCGGCGCTGGGCGAGGGCGACCTGGAGGACGAAGGCCTCGTCCCAGCGCAGCCGGCTCTGGGCGCGCTCGCGGTCCGCCTGGCCGCGCGGGCGGTGGATCAGCTCCAGCGCCTCGGGCAGCGGGATCAGGTCGTGCCGCTCGCGCAGGTCGGCGGGCAGCGGCTCGCCGACGTCGGACAGGTGCTTGGTGAGCGCCGTCTCGATGCAGATGGAGAGCTTCCAACTGGGCATCTGGGCACTGGCGCCGTACACCGGGATGAGCCGGCCGGCGAACTGCTGCGCGGCCTCGGAGCCGGCCTCCTCGTCGAGCAGCTGGTAGTCCGGCGAGACCAGTTGGCGGCTGCGGTTGAAGACCCCGACCTTGCCCGCGAACAGGCCCTGGGCGCCGGACCGCAGCTCCTTCTGCCGCCAGCCCTGGTTGAAGAACACCAGGGAGAGCCGGCTGCGGCCGTCGGTGACGACGACCTCCAGGCGGTCGCCCTTGCGGCCGCGGAACGGGATCAGGGTGACCTTCTCGATCCGGGCCAGCACGGTGACGTGCTCGTCGATCTCCAGCTCGTCCAGGCTGGTGAGCTGGCCGCGTTCGACGTAGCGGCGCGGGTAGTGGTGCAGCAGGTCCCCGACCGTGCGCAGCTTGAGGCTGTCGGCGAGCACCTTCGCGGTGCGGTCGCCGACGAGCTTGGTCAGTGGTTCGTCGAGAGCGCCCATCACCGCCCTGTTTACACCACCGGGCCGACAGTCCGGGTGCTACTCCACCCCGATGAGCAGCGGCGCGGACTCCTGGCCGCCGTGGAAGACCACCGCGTCCACCTCGGGCCGCCGGTGCCGGGCGTGCGCGACCAGCCCCTCGGCCAGGCCCTCGGGTGCGCCCTCGCCGAGGATCAGGGTGACGAGTTCACCGCCCGCGCCGAGCATCCGGTCGAGCACGCTCGTGCCGACCTCGGCCAGCCCGGCGCCGATCACCGCGACGTCCCCGTCGATCAGCCCGAGCACGTCCCCGGCCTGGCAGACCCCGGCCATCGTCCAGGACTCCCCCTCGGCGAAGGCGAGTTCGGCGTACCGGGTGGCGCCGGCGGCCGAGGTCATGGCGACCACGTCCTCGTCGAAGCGCCGACCGGTCTCGTGGACGGCGAGCGCGGCCAGGCCCTGGACCGGCGAGCGGGTGGGCAGCACGGCGATCCGCACGCCCTCCTCGCGCAGCTGGTCGGCGGCGGCCCCGGCGGCGGCCCGCAGTTCGGGGTCGTTGAGCAGCAGCACGACCTCGCGGGCGGCGGACCGGCGGACGGCGGCGGCGAGTTCGGCGCTGGCCGGCGGGCGGTCCGGGTCGGCGTGCAGGACGACGGCGCCGGCCTGTTCGCAGAGTTCGGCCAGGCCCGCGCCGGAGACCACGGAGAGCACCGCGCGGGTGCGCTCCTCCCGCTCGCCCCGCTCGTCGGCGGTCCCGGAGCGGGCGGCGGCCTCGGCGAAGTGGGTGATCCGGATCTGGTGCGGCCGCCCGGCCCCGACCCCGGCCTCGACGGCGGCGCCCGCGTCGTCCACGTGCACGTGGACGTTCCACAGGCCGTCGCCGCCGCCGACCACCAGGGAGTCGCCGAGTTCCGCCAGCCGGGCGCGCAGCGCGGGCAGCGCCTCGTCGGGGGCGTCCAGCAGGTAGATCACCTCGAACGCGGGGTGCCCGGGGCCGGGCGGCCGCACGTGCCCCTCGCAGCTCTCCGCGATCCGCACGTCCCCGCGCAGCGCGACCGGGCCCATCGGCTGGTGCCCGGCGACGGCGTCGGCGAGCGCGCCGAGGACGGCGACCAGGCCGCGTCCGCCGGCGTCCACCACCCCGGCCTCGGCGAGCACGGCGAGCTGCTCGGGGGTGTGCCGCAGCGCGTCCCGGGCGGCCCGGTAGGCGGTGTCGGCGACCTGGGCGAGGCCGTCCCCGGCCCGGACCGCCTCCCGGGCGGCGACCCGGGCGACGGTCAGCAGCGTCCCCTCGACGGGTTCGGCGACGGCCTGGTAGGCGGAGTCCGAGGCCCGCTGGAGGGCGGCCCGCAGCTGGTCGGCTCCGCCGCCCTCGGCGAGCGTCTCGGCGGTGCCGCGCAGCCACTGGGCGAGGATCACGCCGGAGTTGCCGCGGGCGCCGATCAGCGCGCCGCGGGCCATCGCCCGGGCGGCCTCGGCGAGCCCGGGTGCGGCGCCCCCGACCGGATCGGTGAAGCGGGTCTCGACCGCGGCGGCGGCGGACTCCACGGTCAGGTAGAGGTTGGTGCCGGTGTCGCCGTCGGGGACGGGGTAGACGTTGAGTGCGTCGATCTCCTCGCGGGCCTGGCCGAGCGCGCGCAGGGCCAGCTGGCACCAGGTGCGCACGGCCGGGGCGTCGAGCGTGTGCAGCACCAGGTCTCCTCCGGATGGGACGCCGCGATGGCCTCAGGATGAACGGCGAGGGGTGATACCGGCAGGTTATCGGGGGCCGCGGGCGGGTGCGGGGGGCGGCGAGCGCAGCGATCACCTGCGCGGTCGTGGTAGTTTCGTTGAACGGAAGCAAGCGTTGTATGCTCTTCCGGTTGCCTGGAACAGTCCAGGCTCACCCCATTAGTCCAGTCTGGTTCACGTGAGTGCTCCGGTGGGTTGGCGGGGTTTTCGAACGTAAATGATCTGAAGTCTTGGAGTGACTCCTGTGGCTGCCAACTGCGACGTCTGCGGCAAGGGGCCGGGCTTCGGCAACAGCATCTCCCACTCTCACCGCCGTACCCCCCGTCGTTGGAACCCCAACATTCAGACGGTGCGCGCTGTGATTGGGCGGACGCCGAAGCGGCTCAACGTCTGCACCTCGTGCATCAAGGCCGGTAAGGTCTCGCGCTGACGCGCAGACCGGTAAGCCGGTCCTCCAGTAAGCCGGTTCATCCTCGGATGGGCCGGCTTCCTGTTTTTCCTTCCGCGCCTGCGCACCTCCGGTGCCTTCCGCGCCTTCCTGGGCGGGCCCTCGGGCCCGCCCAGGGCTGTTCTCAGCGCCAGCGCCAGGCGTGGTCGACCGGTCCGATCCCGGCGCCCAGCGCGAACCCGCCGGCGATGGCGCCGGTGATGTACTCCTTGGCCGAGGCCACCGCCCCGGGCACCGGCTCGCCCTTGGCCAGCCCGGCGGCGATCGCGCTGGCCAGCGTGCAGCCGGTGCCGTGGGTGTGCCGGTTGTCGTAGCGGGGCGCGCGGTACCAGTACTCCTGACCCGCGCCGGCGTAGAGCAGATCGGCGGCCTCGCCCTCCAGGTGCCCGCCCTTCACCAGCACCCAGCGCGGCCCGAGGTCGAGCAGCGCCTTCGCGGCGTCGAGCATCTGGGACTCGTCCTCGACGGTGCGGCCCGTGAGCTGCGTCACCTCGTGCAGGTTCGGGGTGGCGAGCGTGGCGACGGGCAGCAGCCGCTCCCGGACGGTCGCGACGGCCTCGGCGGCCAGCAGCGCGTCCCCGTGCTTGGAGACCCCGACCGGGTCGACCACCACCGGCGCGGACACCCCGGCCAGCAGCTCGGAGACGGTCTCCACCAGTTCGATCGAGGCGAGCATGCCGGTCTTCACGGCCTGGACGCCGATGTCGTCCACCACGCTGCGGAACTGGGCCCGGACGGCCTCGGCGGGCAGCTCCCAGTAGCCCTGGACACCGAGCGAGTTCTGCGCGGTGACGGCGGTGATCACGCTCATGCCGTGGACGCCGAGGGCGAGCATCGCCTTCAGGTCGGCCTGGATGCCGGCGCCGCCGCCGGAGTCCGATCCGGCGACGGTGAGCACGCGGGGAGGCGCGAGGGAGGGGCCGCGCGAAGCGTGGCCGCCGGGGGCGGGGGTGGGCGACGGGAGAGCCATGGGGCCAAACCTACCCGGGCCGGTTCAGAGCACGGCTTCGGATTCCACCCAGCGGTCCTGCGGCACGGTCTTGAGGTGGGTGACGGCCTCCGCGACCGGCACCAGCTCGATCTCGCTGCCGCGCAGCGCGGTGAAGTGGCCGAACGCCCCCTTGTGGACGGCCTCCACGGCGTGCCAGCCGAACCGGGTGGCGAGCACCCGATCGCGGGCGGTGGGGGTGCCGCCGCGCTGGGTGTGGCCGAGGATGACCGGCCGGGCCTCCTTGCCGAGCAGGTTCTCCAGCTCGTTGGCGAGCCGGTTGCCGATCCCGCCGAAGGTCCGGTGGCCGAACCGGTCGACCTCGCCGTGGTCGAAGCGCATGGTGCCGGGCAGCGGCGCGGCGCCCTCGGCGACGGCGATGATGGCGAACTTCTTGCCCCGGGAGAAGCGGTCCTCGACCATCCGGGCCACCGCCTCGATGTCGAAGGGCTTCTCCGGGATCAGGATGCCGTGGGCGCCGCCCGCCATGCCGGCGGTGAGGGTGATCCAGCCGGTGTGCCGGCCCATCAACTCCACCACCATCACGCGCTGGTGGGACTCGGCGGTGGTCTTCAGCCGGTCGATCGCGTCGGTCGCGACGTGCACGGCGGTGTCGAAGCCGAAGGTGACGTCGGTGGCGGCGATGTCGTTGTCGATGGTCTTCGGAACCCCGACCACCGGCAGGCCGGCGTCGCTGAACATCTTGGCGGCGGTCAGCGTGCCCTCGCCGCCGATCGCGATCAGCGCGTCGATGCCGATGTTGCCGGCCAGCGTCCGCGCGTTGTCCACCGCCCAGGCGATCCGGTCGCGCTGGACCCGGGCCGAGCCGAGGATGGTGCCGCCGAGGGTGAGCAGTCCGGTGACGTCGTCGTGCGAGACCGGCCGGGTGCGGCCCTCGATCAGACCGAGGAAGCCGTCCTCGATCCCGACGATCTCGTCACCGTGCACATCGGTGCCCCGGTGCACCACCGAACGGATCACCGCGTTGAGGCCGGGGCAGTCGCCGCCGCTGGTCAGGACACCGATGCGCATGGTGGCTGTGCTCTCCCGCTCCGCCGTGGTTCAGACCACCTGCCCGGACAAACCGGGCAGGCTCAGGTGACGGCAAGCCTACGCGGTCACCGCCCTGGGACGGCGTCACGTCCACGGCCCGGACGTCACTCGGCGAAGTGGTCCCAGCCCGCGGCGCGGTCCCAGGCCTCGCCGTCCACCGTGACCCGGCCGCCGCGCCGGCCGCTGGGCCGACCGGTCACCTCGCCCACCACCCGCCAGCGGGCGGGCAGTTGGATCCCGCGCGGGAAGGTCGCCACGATCGCGTGGTCCTCGCCGCCGGAGAGCACCCAGACCAGCGGGTCCACCCCGACCGCCTGGCCGATGTCGGCCATCTGGGCCGGGACGTCGAAGTCGGCCGCCTTCAGGTCGATGTCCACCGCGCTGGCCCGGGCGACGTGGCCGAGGTCGGCGACCAGCCCGTCGCTCACGTCGATCATCGCGGTGGCGCCCAACTCCGCACCGGCCGGGCCCGCGTGGTACGGCGGCTCGGGCCGGCGGTGCGCCTCCACGAAGGCCCGCGGGGAGCGGAAGCCGCGCTGCAGCACCGTCAGTCCGGCCGCGGACCAGCCGAGCCAGCCGGTCACCGCGACCACGTCGCCCACCTGGGCACCGGCGCGGGTCACCGGCGCGCGCCCCTGGAGGTCCCCGAGCGCCGTGATGGCCAGGGTGATGGTGTCGCCGCGCACCACGTCGCCGCCGACCACCGTCGCGCCGGCCACCTGGCACTCGTCGCGCAGCCCGTCCATCAGCTCGGTGGCCCAGGTGGTGGGCAGGTCGGCGGGGGCGACCAGGCCGAGCAGTATCGCGGTCGGCACCGCGCCCATCGCGGCCACGTCGGCGAGGTTCTGCGCCGCGGCCTTGCGGCCCACGTCGTACGCGGTGGACCAGTCCCGGCGGAAGTGCCGGCCCTCGATCAGCACGTCGGTGGTGGCCACCACCCGGCCGTCCGGCGCCTTCACCACGGCGGCGTCGTCACCCGGGCCCAGGTCGACCGCATCGGTGAGCGGTACCCGGGCGGTCAGCTCCCTGATGAGTCCGAACTCGCCCAGCTCACCCACGGTCCCCTGCATCTGCCGTCCTCTCGCGTCTTCCAACGTTTCAAACCCGACGTCTGCGGGCAGTCGCTCCCCCGCGCGCAGCGTACGCCCTCCGGTGGTGCAGAGGTCTCCCCTCCCCGCCCCACCGCGCGGTAGCGTGGTGATCAGACTGCCGGTGAGCCCGTTTCCCACCCCGGGAGCCGCCCGGGTGATCACGGCGGCGTTCTCCGTACCCCAGCCGCCGGGAGGCCCCCGTGGTACAGGCATACATCCTGATCCAGACCGAGGTCGGCAAGGCCACCGCCGTGGCCGAGTCCATCTCCAAAATCCAAGGCGTGCTCCAGGCCGAGGACGTGACCGGGCCCTACGACGTGATCGTCCGCGCCGAGGCCGAGACGGTGGACGACCTCGGCCGTCTGGTCGTCGCCAAGGTCCAGCAGGTCGAGGGCATCACCCGCACCCTCACCTGTCCGGTGGTCCACCTGTAAGCCCCGGCTACCATCGGCGGGTGGCCCGAGAACTGCGCGTCCCCCGCTTCCTGGCGGCACTGCCGGCCCCCGTCCGGTGGCTGGCCCTGCCGCTCGCGCTGACCTGCACCGTGGTGGTGCTGGTCGGCAGCTGGAGCGCGCCCGAGAAGATCGAGGTACCGCAGCCCAACGCGCGCCAGGCCGAGTACTGCCGCGCGCTGAACGCCGCGCTGCCGCCGACCCTGCTCGGCCACCCGCGCCGGGACCCTTCACCGGTCTCGCCGCTGGTGGCGGCCTGGGACAGCACCCCGCGCATCGTGCTGCGCTGCGGCGTGCCGCACCCGGAGGGGCTGACCGAGGAGCGCCAGCAGGAGATCTCGCCGACCGTCAACGAGGTCACCTGGTGGCCGGAGCAGCTGGCCGACGGCGGCTACCGCTTCACCGCCACCCAGCGCGCCGTCTTCGTCGAGGTGACCGTCCCCGGCGGGGCGACCGCCAACCCGCTGGACGCGGCGGCCTCGCTCTCCGACGCGGTGAAGGCCACCATCCCCTGACCCGGCGGTCCGCGGCGACGACGACCCGCGATGACACGGAAGGAGGGCGGGCCGGGGTTCCCCGGCCCGCCCTCCTTCGAACAGGCCTAGCGCAGGCCGGTGGAGCGGCGCAGCGCGGTCTGGAGCAGCCGGTCGATCAGCTCCGGGTAGGCGAGGCCGGTGGCCTCCCACATCTTCGGGAACGCCGAGATCGGCGTGAACCCGGGCATGGTGTTGATCTCGTTGATCATCCAGCTGCCGTCGTCCAGCAGGAAGAAGTCGACCCGGGCCAGGCCCTCGCAGCCGAGCGCCTCGAAGGCGGCGATCGCCTGGCGGCGGATCTCGGCGGTCTCCTCGGCGGCGAGCTCCGCCGGGATCCGCACCTCGGAGGAGTCGATGTACTTGGCCTCGAAGTCGTAGAACTCGTAGCCGCCGCCGACCAGCACCTCGGCCGGGACGCTGGCGCGCGGGCCGTCCTCGAACTCCAGGACCCCGCACTCGATCTCGCGGCCGGAGACGCCCGCCTCGATGATCAGCTTGGGGTCGTGCCGACGGGCCTCCTCGATCGCGGCGTCGAGGTCGGCGAGGTCCTTGACCTTGGTGATGCCCATGCTGGACCCGGCCCGGCAGGGCTTCACGAACAGCGGCAGCCCGAGCTCCGCGGCCCGCTCGCGCACGGCGGTGCGGCCGGCCTCGCTCTCCCACTCGCGCGGGCGGACCACCGTGTACCGGCCCACGCCCAGGCCGTGCGAGGCCAGGACGCGCTTGGTGAACTCCTTGTCCATGCCGACCGCGCTGGAGAGCACGCCGTTGCCGACGTACGGCACGCCGGAGAGCTCCAGCAGGCCCTGCAGGGTGCCGTCCTCGCCCCACGGACCGTGCAGCAGCGGGAACACCACGTCGACCTCGCCGAGCACCTTGGGGGCGGCCCCCGGCTCGCTCCAGACCACCTCGCGGCTGCCCGGGCCGACCGGCAGGGCCACCTGGCCCTCGACGGACTCGGCGACATGGTCGACGTCCGGCAGCCGGCCGTCGGTGATGGCCATCCGGGACGGCTCGTCACTCACCAGCGCCCAGCGGCCCTCGTGGGTGATGCCGATCGGCAGCACGTCGTACTTCTCGCGGTCGATCGCCCTGAGCACACTGCCCGCGGTGGTGACCGAGATGGCGTGCTCGGAGCTGCGTCCGCCGAAGACGAGCGCTACGCGCGGCTTCGCGGACCGGTTCGGGGAGGACTGTTCGATGCTCATATCGGGTTTGAGACTACCGTGCGAGGTGTTTCCGGAAAGTCACCCGGCGCTGTGATTCGCCGGTGCTCTTCCGGGACGCCCGGAGCCGGTGCGGCCCCGCCCGGTGCCGTCCCACTCGGTCGTCCGCTCGGTGCCGCCCGCTCGGTGCCGCCCCGCTCAGTGCCGTTCCGACTTGGCCGAGCGCGACATCAGCGCCTGCAGCGCCTCCTGGGTGGGCCGGCCGTTGTGCACCACGTCCACCACGGCCTCGACGATCGGCATGTCGACGCCGCTGCGCCGGGCCAGGTCGAGCACCGACTCGCAGGACTTGACGCCCTCCGCGGTCTGCCGGGTGGCCGCGATGGTCTCCGCCAGCGACATCCCCCGGCCCAGGTTGGTGCCGAAGGTGTGGTTGCGCGACAGCGGGGAGGAGCAGGTGGCCACCAGGTCGCCCATCCCGGCGAGCCCGGCGAAGGTGTAGGGGTCGGCGCCGAGCGCCAGCCCCAGCCGGGTGGTCTCGGCCAGCCCGCGGGTGATCAGCGTCGCCTTGGTGTTGTCACCGAGCCCCATGCCGTCGGCCATGCCGACCGCCAGGCCGATGACGTTCTTCACCGCGCCGCCGAGCTCGCAGCCGATCACGTCGGTGTTGGTGTACGGGCGGAAGTACGGGGTGTGGCAGGCCGCCTGGAGCCGCTTGGCGACCGCCTCGTCGGTGCAGGCGACCACACTGGCGGCAGGCTGCCGGTTGGCGATCTCGCGGGCCAGGTTGGGTCCGCTGACCACCGCCACCCGGTCCGCGGCGACCTTGCCGACCTCCGCGATGACCTCGCTCATCCGCTTCGCGGTGCCGAGCTCGATGCCCTTCATCAGGCTGACCAGCACGGTCTGCGGCTCGATCAGCGACGCCCAGGCCGCCAGGTTCTCGCGCAGCGTCTGCGAGGGCACCGCGAGGACCGCGAAGTCGGCCCCGGCCAGCGCCTGCGCCGGGTCCACGGTGGCCCGGATCGAGGCCGGCAGCGGGACGTCCGGCAGGTAGTCCGGGTTGACGTGGGTGGTGTGGATCGCGTCCACCAGCTCCCACCGGCGCCCCCAGAGGGTGACCTCGCAACCGGCGTCGGCCAGCACCATCGCGAACGCGGTCCCCCAGGAACCCGTTCCGAACACGGCGCATCGGGTCACTTGCCGACCTCCTCGGTACCGCTGTCGCGCGAGCCGGCGGCCCGCTGCCGCTCGGCCGCGGCCGCCGTGGCCCGGTCGCGGGCCGCCGTCCGCATGTCGTAGCGCTCGGCCGGCGGCTCCTCGCCGCGGACCTCGGCCAGGACGGCGGTGATCGCCGCCATGATGTCCTCGGTGGCGTCCCTGAGCACCTGCGCGGTCAGCTCCTGGCCCTGGTACTTGCTCAGGTCCACCGCCGGCCCCGCCGTCACCGTCACCTTGTGCCGCGGGAAGAGGTTGAACCGGCCCTTGCCGGATCCGCCCCTGCCGTAGGGCGGGATGATCTCGTGCGCACCCCAGTGCGCCACCGGGATGACCGGGGCGCCCGTCATCAGCGCCACCCGGGCCACCCCGCTCTTGCCGGTCATCGGCCACAGGTCGGGATCCCGGGTGAGCGTGCCCTCCGGGTAGAACTGCACGCACTGGCCGCCGTTGACCGCGTCGATCGCCGAGCGGAACGCCTGCGCCGCGTCGGTCGACTCCCGGAACACCGGGATCTGGCCGGTCTTGCGGAGCATGAACCCGATGAACGGCACCGAGAACAGCGAGGACTTGCCGAGGATCCGCGGCGGCCGCCCGCTGTTGTACTGCCAGTGCGCGTAGACCAGCGGGTCGATGATCGAGTTGTGGTTGACCGCGGTGATGAAGCCGCCCTCCTGCGGAAGGTGCTCCCAGCCCCGCCAGTCGGGCTTCACCAGCGCGGTCGTCACCGGCTTCACCAGCACGGCCGCGAAGCGGTACCAGATGCCGTAGTCGGCGTTGCCGAAGCTGGCGTACGAGCGGCGGGCCACCCCAGGTCCTCCTCATCCGGTGCGGCACGTGGGGTGCCGCAGTCCTAGCCTCCCGGCGCCGTGCACCGGGGAGGTGCCCGGGCCCGGGCGCGGAACAGTCTCGCCCGATCGCTCATCGGCTGTCGAGCAGCCCCGCCAGCCGGCCGGGCAGGCGTGATCAAACGCACGTCCGCACAGTTCGGACGGCCTGGCGAGGGTTCCGGGACCGGCGTCACAATGACGCCGATGACCCAGGACACCGTACGCCCCAGCGGGCCCGTCGCGCCCCCCGCACCCACCGCCGGCTGGTCGCTGGTGCTGCCGCTCAAGCCGCTCGCCGTGGCGAAGTCCCGGCTGGCCCCGTTCGCCGGGCCGCACCGGGCGGACCTGGCGCTCTCCTTCGCCCTCGACACCGTCACCGCCGCGCTGGCCACCCCGGGCGTGTCCCGGGTCCTGGTGGTCACCCGGGACGCCGAGGCCGGCGCGCGGCTGGCCGCGCTCGGCGCGGTCGTGGTCGCCGACGAACCCGGCGGGGGCCTCAACCACGCGCTGGCGCACGGCGCGGCGGCCGCGCTGGTACTCGACCCGCGCGCGCCCTTGGCCGCGCTCTCCGCCGACCTGCCCGCGCTGCGGCCGGCCGAACTGGCCCGGGTGCTGGCCGCCGTACCGCCGAGCGGCCGGGCCTTCCTGGCCGACTCCCCCGGTCTGGGCACCACCCTGCTGGCCTGTACCCCCGGCAGCCCGCTCTCCCCCGCGTTCGGGGACGGCTCCCGGGCCCGGCACGCGGCCGGCGGTGCCCGTGAACTACGCCTGGACGGCGTGGAGTCGGTGCGCCGGGACGTCGACACCGGGACGGACCTCGCCGAGGCCCTCGCCCTCGGGGTGGGCCCGCACACGGCCGCCGCCTCGGACCGGCTCGGCGGGCCTGCGGAGGCCCGCCGACCCGCACGGTGAGATGCCGCCGGGACTGTCGGACCCGCTCGCTATGCTGCTTTCATGCAGGCCACCTCGTTCACCTTCGACCCCGCCACCCGGGCCGGCTCCGTGCTGCTCGACGACGGGACGCCGGTCCCGTTCGACGCGGACGCCTTCGACGCCGGCGGCCTGCGGCTGCTGCGCCCCGGCCAGCGGGTGCGGATCCGCACCGAGGGCACCGGCGAGGCCCGCCGGGTGGTCTTCGTGACGCTGCAGACCTTCCCCGACCCGGCCGACGCGGTCTGACGCCCCTCCCGGCGCCGCTCCCCGGCGCTGCGCGGAGGCTGCGGACGCCGTTGGCCGGGCGACCGCCCCAGGTGACCGGAGGCCTCCGGTCACCGACCGAGCGCCCGGAAAGCAGAAGAGCCGTGGCGGCCCGGTCGCCCGGAATTCCGGGAGAGGGTGCCGCCACGGCTCTGGAAACCCGCCCGTTACTACTTCGCGGTGGTCTTGCGCGCGGTGGTCTTGCGGGTGGTGGTCTTCTTCGCCGGAGCCGTCTTCTTGGCCGTGGTGGCCTTCTTGGCGGCGGTGGCCGTGGTCTTCTTGGCGGCGGCCGTGGTGGTCGCCTTCTTGGCGGCGGCCGTCTTCTTCGACGCGGCGGCCTTGGTCGCAGCGGCCGTCGTGGTCTTCTTGGCGGCGGCGGCCGTGGTCTTCTTGGTCGCGGTCGCCTTCTTGGCGGCGGTGGCCGTGGTCTTCTTGGCGGCGGCCGTGGTGGTCGCCTTCTTGGCGGCGGCCTTCTTGGTCGCGGCGGCGGCCGGAGCGGCGGCGGCGGCCGAGGCGGCACGCTTGGTGGCGGCGCGCTTGGCGGCCGGGGTCGCGGCGACGCCGCTCTTGCCCGGGGTGAGGGAGCCCTTGGGGGCCTTCTTGACCGACGGGCCCTCCTTCGGCAGCTTCTTGCTGCCGCTGACCAGGTCCTTGAAGCCCTGGCCGGGACGGAAGCGGGGCACCGAGGTCTTCTTGACCTTGACCTTCTCGCCGGTCTGCGGGTTGCGGGCGAAGCGCGCCGAGCGCTCCACCTTCTCAAAGGTGCCGAAACCGGTGACCGACACCCGGTCACCCGCCACAACGGCACGCACCATGGTGTCGAGCACTGCGTCGACGGCCTCTGCGGCAGCCTTGCGACCGCCCAGCTGCTCGGCCACCGCTTCGACAAGCTGAGCCTTGTTCACGTCTTCCCCTTCGGAAACGGGCGCCGGATGATTCCATCCGTTCATTTCGCACGTTAGGTATGTATCTGCGGACTTTCAATTACCAAACGCGCGAATCACCCTAGTGTCGCAATGGATTTGCGCGTCGGCGACCTCAGTCGACGGGCGGGCGCCCCTCGTCGAGGTCCAGCACAAAGCGACTCAACCGCCGTGCCGCCCCCGGAAGATCGCGCTTGGCGGTCTCGGTGACGATCAGCAGTTGACGGGTGAGAGCGGTCTTTGCATCGGCAGACACGTTCAGCGCATGCACGCGGGCGTGAGCTTGCTTCAACCGCTCGGCCACAAGCGCGTAGAGCGCTGCGACTTCCGGGTCGTCCAGCCCCTCAGCAGCTGAGGTGGCGGCGTCCGGCCGGTCGTCAATTCGGCGTTCGGCTCCCCGGCCCGTGGACTCCGGTGACGCGGGTTCGCCGCCCGCGTACGGAGGTTCATGGTGCCGGTGCATGTACTGATTGTGCCATCTACCCGCAGTTGTGCTTGCCCGGGCCCCTCTGCGGCAATGCCAAATCGGCAATCGGGGTCCGGTTGCGGACCCGAACTCCGGCTCCGCAACGGCGGATGGCCCGCCCCCCCGAGGGGGGAGGCGGGCCATCCGGCGGAACGTCAGAATGCTTGTTCTCAACGGACTCCCGGAGAACCGGGCGATCCGCGGGAACCGGCGCCGGACTCTCAGGCCACCGGGAGCGTACGCGGCTTGAAGGACGGCCGGGTCGCCTCGAAAGCCGCGATGTCGGACTCGTTCTGAAGAGTGATGCTGATGTCGTCCAGGCCGTTCAACAGCCGCCAACGGACGTTGTCATCCAGCTCGAAGGCGGCCGTGACGCCCTCGGCGCGCACCTCGCGGGACTCCAGGTCGACGGTGATCTCGGCGGTCGGGTCGGCCTCGGTGAGCTCCCACAGCCGCTCCACCGTCTCCTGCGGCAGCACGACCGTGAGCAGGCCGTTCTTCAGCGAGTTGCCACGGAAGATGTCGGCGAAACGGGAGGAGATCACGGCGTGGAAACCGTAGTTCTGGAGCGCCCAGACGGCGTGCTCCCGGGAGGAGCCGGTGCCGAACTCGGGACCGGCCACCAGGACCGTGGCGCCCGCCCGCTCGGGGCGGTTGAGGATGAACGACTCGTCCTTGCGCCAGGCCTCGAACAGCCCGCCCTCGAAACCGGAACGGGTGACCTTCTTCAGCCAGTGGGCCGGGATGATCTGGTCGGTGTCGACGTTGCTGCGGCGCAGCGGGACGGCCCGGCCGGTGTGGGTGGTGAACTTCTCCATGCTGCTCAGGCCTCCACAGCGACGTTGGACGGGAGATCGACGGGCGCGGCCAGTCGGCCGAGCACCGCGGTCGCGGCTGCGACCTGCGGGGAGACCAGGTGGGTGCGGCCGCCCTTGCCCTGCCTGCCCTCGAAGTTGCGGTTCGAGGTGGAGGCGCAGCGCTCGCCGGGGGCCAGCTGGTCGGGGTTCATGCCCAGGCACATCGAGCAGCCCGCGTGGCGCCATTCGGCGCCGGCGGCGGTGAACACCTTGTCCAGGCCCTCCTCGACGGCCTGCAGGGCGACCCGGACGGAGCCCGGGACGACCAGCATCCGTACCCGGTCGGCGATCCGGCGGCCCTCCAGGATGGCGGCGGCGGCGCGCAGGTCCTCGATCCGGCCGTTGGTGCAGGAGCCGACGAAGACGGCGTCGACCTCGACCTCGCGCAGCGGGGTGCCGGCCTCCAGGCCCATGTACGCCAGGGCGTTCTCGGCGGCGGTCCGCTCCTGCGGGTCGGCGAAGGACGCCGGGTCCGGGACGTTCGCGCCGAGCGGGGCGCCCTGGCCCGGGTTGGTGCCCCAGGTGACGAACGGGGTCAGCTCGCTCGCGTCGATGAGGATCTCGTGGTCGAAGACCGCGTCCTCGTCGGTGACCAGGGTCTTCCAGTAGGCGACCGCGGCGTCCCAGTCCTCGCCCGCGGGGGCGTGCGGGCGGCCCTCCAGGTAGTCGAAGGTGGTCTGGTCGGGGGCGATCATGCCGGCCCGGGCACCCGCCTCGATGGACATGTTGCAGACGGTCATCCGGGCCTCCATGGAGAGGCTGCGGATGGCCGAGCCGCGGTACTCCAGGACGTAGCCCTGGCCGCCGCCGGTGCCGATCTTCGTGATGACGGCCAGGATCAGGTCCTTGGCGGTGACGCCGTCGGGCAGTTCGCCCTCGACCGTGATCGCCATGGTCCGGAAGGGGGCCAGCGGCAGGGTCTGGGTGGCCAGCACGTGCTCGACCTGGCTGGTGCCGATGCCGAACGCCAGGGCGCCGAAGGCGCCGTGGGTGGAGGTGTGAGAGTCCCCACAGACCACGGTGGTGCCGGGCTGGGTCAGGCCCAGCTGCGGGCCGACCACGTGCACGACGCCCTGCTCGACATCGCCCAGGGAGTGGATCCGGACGCCGAACTCGGCGGCGTTCCGGCGCAGCGTCTCCAGCTGCACCTTGGAGACCGGGTCGGCGATCGGCTTGTCGATGTCCAGGGTCGGGGTGTTGTGGTCCTCGGTGGCGATCGTGAGATCGGTACGGCGGACCGGGCGGCCGGCCAGTCGCAGGCCGTCGAAGGCCTGTGGGCTGGTCACCTCGTGGAGCAGGTGCAGGTCGATGAAGAGCAGGTCGGGCTCGCCCTCCGCGCGCCGCACGACGTGGTCGTCCCAGACCTTCTCTGCGAGTGTCCGTCCCATCGGATTCCCTCCAGCCGGCCGCGTTGCCGGCCTTCTCTTGTCGTCGAGGTCAGTGCTTTCGCCGCCCTGTGAGGCACGCGTCGCGCGACCTGCACGCCGGATCGGTGTCCACGATGCGGACGCCTTGTCGAGGCCGCATCCTGGATGTCTCCCGGGCTGCTGCATCCAGAGTGGCGCTTTTCGCGGAAGATTGAACTTGCGTCTCGCGGAATGAGACTGCAGTCTTAGGGCATGGACAACTCTAGCGGCGTCGGCGTTCTCGACAAGGCCGCTCTGGTGCTGAGCGCACTGGAGTCGGGCCCCGCCACGTTGGCGGGGCTGGTCGCCGCCACCGGTCTGGCGCGGCCCACGGCCCACCGGCTCGCCGTCGCACTCGAACACCACCGACTGGTCACCAGGGACATGCAGGGCCGGTTCATCCTCGGCCCCCGTCTCTCCGAACTCTCCGCCGCGGCGGGCGAGGACCGGCTGCTCGCCACCGCGGGCCCGGTCCTGACCCACCTGCGCGACGTCACCGGCGAGAGCGCACAGCTCTACCGCCGGCAGGGCGAGATGCGGATCTGCGTCGCCGCCGCCGAGCGGCTCTCCGGCCTGCGGGACACCGTCCCGGTCGGCAGCACCCTGCCGATGAAGGCCGGCTCCGCCGCCCAGGTCCTGCTCGCCTGGGAGGAGCCCGAGCGCCTCCACCGCGGCCTGCAGGGCGCCCGGTTCACCGCCACCGCGCTGAGCGGCGTCCGGCGGCGCGGCTGGGCCCAGTCGATCGGCGAGCGCGAGCCGGGCGTGGCCTCCGTCTCCGCCCCGGTGCGCGGCCCCTCCAACCGCGTGGTGGCCGCCGTCTCGGTCTCCGGCCCGATCGAGCGCCTGACCCGCCACCCCGGCCGGCTGCACGCCCAGGCCATCATCGAGGCCGCGAACCGGCTCACCGAGGCCCTCCGCCGCGGCTGACACTCTTCTCCCCCGAAACCGGAAAGGGCCCGCTCACCTCGTGAGCGGGCCCTTTCCGGGAAAAGCCGGGGAATGCAAAAAAAGCCCCGGTGACCGGGGCTTCCTTCTTTACTGGCTGGGGTACCAGGACTCGAACCTAGACTAAATGAACCAGAATCACTCGTGCTGCCAATTACACCATACCCCAACAAAGCATCGAGCCGATGGGCGCGCCTTTCACAAGGACACGCCATCGGCTTTCCTGCTCTGGTACCCCCGACCGGATTCGAACCGGCGCTACTGCCGTGAGAGGGCAGCGTGCTAGGCCGCTACACAACGGGGGCATTCTTGGCGATCCCTTGCGAGATCAGTACCCCCGACCGGATTCGAACCGGCGCTACTGCCGTGAGAGGGCAGCGTGCTAGGCCGCTACACAACGGGGGCATTCTTGGCGATCCCTTGCGGGACCAGTACCCCCGACCGGATTCGAACCGGCGCTACTGCCGTGAGAGGGCAGCGTGCTAGGCCGCTACACAACGGGGGCTTGTACTGCTTGATACTACCTTGGTACTGCGGTGCTGCTGGGTACTGCTGGGTACTGCTGGGTACTGCTGGGTACTGCTGGGTACTGCTGGGTACTGCTGGGTACTGCTGGGTACTGCTGGGTACTGCTGGGTACTGCTG
>NZ_JBITZW010000025.1:93749-102329 GCF_044547105.1 Kitasatospora sp. NPDC052868
CTGGGGTACCAGGACTCGAACCTAGACTAAATGAACCAGAATCACTCGTGCTGCCAATTACACCATACCCCACCGGAGTTCAACCCCTCGACGGGGTCTTGCTCGGCGTTGCTCCGGCCGTTCGGTCCTGACGAGGTTTCTGGTCCCTCGCCGTTCCCTCCCGGGCGGCGCAGAAAGAACATTACCCGATGCCGGGCGCCGCTCCAAAATCGATAACCGCAGGCAGGGCCGGGGACGCCGCGGGCCCGGCACGCTGCCGGGCCCGCGACCTGCTCAGAGCCCGCCTCAGGAGGCCGGGACGGCCGCCAGGGCGGCGGTGAGCCGACGCAGCGTCTCGGGGCGCCCGAGCAGCTCCATCGACTCGAACAGCGGCGGGGAGACCCGTCGGCCCGTGACGGCCACCCGCAGCGGCGTGAAGGCGAACTTGGGCTTGATGCCCAGTCCGTCCACCAGCGCCTCGCGCAGCGCGGCCTGGATCGGCTCCGGCGAGAAGTCCGCCAGCTGTTCCAGCGCCGCGATGCTGGCCTCCAGCACCGGGCGGGAGTCGGCCGTGAGGACCTTCGCCGCGTCGTCCGGGTCGAGGGCGAAGTCGGCCGGGTCGACGAACAGGAAGCCGGCCATGCCGACGATCTCGCTCAGCACGACCATCCGCTCCTGGGTGAGCGGCGCCACCTTGGCCAGCAGCTCCAGCTGCTCGGCGGTCGGCTCGGCCGGCAGCAGGCCGGGGGCCTGCAGGTACGGCACCAGGCGGCGGACGAAGTCCTCCGGGGCCAGCCGGCGCACGTGCTCGGCGTTGATGTGCTCGCACTTCTTGAGGTCGAAGCGGGCCGGGTTGGCGTTGACGTCCGCGATGTCGAACGCCGCGACCAGCTGCTCCACCGAGAAGATGTCGTCGTCCGCGGAGAGCGACCAGCCCAGCAGCGACAGGTAGTTGAGCAGGCCCTCGGGGATGAAACCGCGCTCGCGGTACAGGTTGAGCGAGGCCTGCGGGTCGCGCTTGGAGAGCTTCTTGTTGCCCTCGCCCATCACGTACGGCAGGTGGCCGAAGCGCGGGGTGGTGCCGTTGCCGACGCCGATGTCCGCGAGCGCCGCGTACAGCGCGATCTGCCGGGGGGTGGAGGAGAGCAGGTCCTCGCCGCGCAGCACGTGGGTGATGCCCATCAGGGCGTCGTCCACCGGGTTGACCAGGGTGTACAGCGGCGCGCCGTTGGCCCGGACGATCCCGTAGTCCGGCACGTTCTCCGGCTCGAAGGTGAGCGTGCCGCGCACCAGGTCGTCGAAGGAGAGCGTGCGGTCGGGCATCCGGAAGCGCAGGATCGGCTCGCGCTTCTCCAGCTTGTAGACCGCGACCTGCTCGTCCGTCAGCTCGCGGCAGTGGCCGTCGTAGCCGGACGGGCGGCCGGCCGCGCGGGCGGCCTCACGGCGGGCGTCGAGCTCCTCGGTGCTGCAGTAGCAGTGGTACGCGTGGCCGGCCTCGTGCAGGCGGCGGGCGACGTCGGCGTAGATGTCCATCCGCTGCGACTGCCGGTACGGCGCGTGCGGGCCGCCGACCTCCGGGCCCTCGTCCCAGTCGAAGCCCAGCCACTTCATGGCGTCGAGCAGCTGCTCGTACGACTCCTCGGAGTCGCGGGCCGAGTCGGTGTCCTCGATCCGGAAGACCATCGTGCCGCCGTTGTGGCGGGCGAAGGCCCAGTTGAAGAGGGCGGTCCGGACCAGGCCCACGTGCGGGTTGCCGGTCGGGGACGGACAGAAGCGGACCCGGACGGTGGGGTCGGTGTTAGCCACGCTTGATCACCTTGTTGGTGAGAGTGCCGATGCCTTCGATGGAGACGGCGACCTGGTCGCCGACGTTGAGCGGGCCCACCCCTGCGGGTGTGCCGGTGAGGATGACGTCGCCGGGAAGCAGCGTCATGGCCTCGGAGATGTGGACGATCAGCTCGGCGACCGAGCGGACCATCTGCGAGGTGCGGCCGGTCTGCCGCAGCTCGCCGTTGACCGTGCAGGTGACGGCCAGGTCGGCCGGGTCGAGGTCGGTCTCGATCCACGGGCCGAGCGGGCAGGAGGTGTCGAAGCCCTTGGCGCGGGCCCACTGGCCCTCGCGCTGCTGGATGTCGCGGGCGGTCACGTCGTTGGCGCAGGTGTAGCCGAGGATCACCTCGGGCACCCGGTCCAGCGGGACCTCGCGGCACATCCGGCCGATCACCACGGCCAGTTCGGCCTCGTGCTGGACGTCCGAGGAGAACGGCGGGTACGCGATGGACTCGGTCGGGCCGATCACCGCGGTGGACGGCTTGAAGAAGGTCAGCGGGGCGGCCGGGACCTCGTTGCCGAGTTCGGCGGCGTGCGCCGCGTAGTTGCGGCCGACCGCGACGATCTTGTTGGGGAGCATCGGGCTGAGCAGCCGGACGTCCTGGAAGCGGTAGCTCTCGCCGGTGGGCTGGGGCTGCCCGAAGGGGTGGCCGGCCAGCGCGTGGACGACCAGAGACTCGGGCTGGGCGGGGTCGCCCTCGACCACGCCGAAGGAGACGGTGCCGGCGGCAGGGCTCCCCTCTCGGACGGAAAACCTGGCAATGCGCACGGCTGGGCTACCCCTCGCTTCGTCGGCCGCCCGGGGCGCGCCCGGGCGCTGGTGGGCGCCGCGCCGTCCTGGCCGCGGGCCCGCTCAATCGTCGACCAGGCTATCGCGTGAGCCCCTGGCCGCCCGCTTTGCCCCTGTTCAGCGGGGTTGCGCCCCTCCCCGGCGGCGGGTGGCGCCACGGCGAAGGGCGCCGCGGCCGCACCGTCGGGTGCTGCCGCGGCGCCCTTCGCTCGGGGCCGGGAGGTGTCAGTCCTGCGGGACGGCGACCACCGGGGCGACCATCAGCCTGGTGCGGCGCGGGTTGGCCGTGTTCGTGGGCAGCTCGGTCGCGTACGTCGCGACGTCCGCGGAGCCGCGGGCGCCGGGGACCCTGCTGAAGTCCTCGACCGAGGCCAGCGTCGTCCGGCGCGGGTTCGCCGTGGAACGGCTGGACTGCGTGGACGTGGTGGCCGTGTTCGCCTGGGACATCGCGTCAGCACCTTGGAGGTCGCGGCCGGGCGGATCCACACGGATCGGCCGGGGCCTGAGTGGTTCGGGGGGTTTGCGGGCAGGCTGAATCGAGGCCGTGCTCCGGACAGCCAGGTTACGGATCTCTTTCCACAGCCACCGTGACCAAAGCTACACATTGGCCTGTGATTTTGCTCACTAATTGAAGAGCAATTCTCTTATATCCGACATATCGCTTCATCAGGTTTTACCGACATAGCGGCAATAACAGACAAACCGGAACCACTGCACTTCCAGTTGATCTCGGGTCGGCTTGGCATGTATCCGGCGAGTGTCCGAAAAAGGCGGTATTCCGGTCCGGTTACCGCACAGTCAGTGAGACCACGCACGCATTCGGTAGCGCCGCGCGGTGAGCCCTGGCGGCCCTTGTTGGGATTCCCCGGCTGTGCTGGAATGCCACGGACCGTGGGTAGGGAGTAGTCCACCCCGGTGACCCGCTCTCCCGGACCGGCCGGGGTGCGGAGGAAACTCGACACCGTCCAGGCCGCGGCGACGCGGCGGGACGCCCGGTCCAGAGGTTGCGACGCCAGTGCAGGGACGTTTCAAAAGGGGTAGCGGCGCCGCGGGTGACCCGGAGTCGCGTGAGCCGTTGGCAGCCCCCCAGCAGGCGGCGACGCCCGGCGGTCCGGCCGAACCGGCGCCCGACGGGCCCGGCCGTCCGGAGGTCGACGGGCCCGAGGACCGGAAGTCCGCCCGGGACAAACTCCGCAAGACCCTGACCAGGCGCCGTGCCAAGGGCATGAGCCGGCTCGCGATGCGCAACTGGCGGATCCGTACCCGCCTGATCGCGCTGCTCGCGCTGCCCGTGCTCGTCGCCCTCGTCCTCGGTGGTCTGCGCATCCAGACCTCGCTCGAGACCTCGCAGCAGCTCGCCCAGATGGCCAACCTCTCCGATCTGGCGAAGAAGGCGACCAGCCTCGCCGACGCG
This sequence comes from Kitasatospora sp. NPDC052868, assembly GCF_044547105.1. Classification (NCBI taxonomy): domain Bacteria; kingdom Bacillati; phylum Actinomycetota; class Actinomycetes; order Kitasatosporales; family Streptomycetaceae; genus Kitasatospora; species Kitasatospora sp. NPDC052868. The sequence continues at coordinate 97,763 of NZ_JBITZW010000025.1, forward strand.
CTGCAGACCGAGCGGGACATCAGCGCCGGTCCGATCACCAAGGACCCGAACGCCACCCTCGACGACGAGATCACCAACGCCCGCAAGATCACCGACGATCTCAGCCGCACCTTCACCGCGTCCTCGGACAAGTTCGAGAACCTCGAGCTGTCCGGCGGCAAGGCCCTGCTCTTCCAGGTCCGCAAGGACCTGAACTCGATCGCCGACGCCCGCAACACCCCGTACCAGAACAACCAGAACATCCAGGCCACGATCACCGCGTACGACGTGATCATCCGCGACCTGCTGTCGATCACCCAGGACATCGCGCTCGCCTCCAACAACCGCGACCTGGTCCGCGCCACCCGCGCGCTCCAGCAGTTCTCGCTGGCCAAGAACGCCACCTCGCAGCAGCGCGCCCTGATCAGCGCGGCGCTCGCCAACCCGAAGGCCCCCGACCTCAGCCTGAGCGACGAGTCCTTCGGCATCCGCCTGCGCGCCTCCTACGACAACGCGCTCACCAGCTTCAACAACATCTACACCTCGCACGACCTGGACAACCTGCGCGGCCAGCTCAGCTACAACTCGGTGGTCGCCGACGCCGACCGCTACTCGCGCTCGATCCTCCAGCAGAGCGGTATCCGCCAGACCGAGCCGCGCTCCTACAAGGACTGGTACGAGCAGTCCTCCGCCAAGATCACCGCCGAGCGGCGGATCGAGGCCAAGCTGATCGAGGACCTCGACGGCAAGGCCCAGGAACTGCAGTCCGCCGCCGACACCGAAGCCCTGATCATCGGTGCCGCGGTCGCCCTGGTGCTGCTCGTCGCCCTCGGTGGCGCCGGTCTGATCGCCCGCTCGATGGTGCGCTCGCTGACCCGGCTGCAGACCGCGGCCGAGGACGTCGCCGAGCGGCGGCTGCCCGAGCTCGTCAAGACGCTCTCCGAGAGCGACCCGCACGACGTCGACGTCACCGTCGAACCCGTCGGCGTCGACTCCTCCGACGAGATCGGCCACGTGGCCCACGCCTTCGACATGGTGCACAGCGAGGCCGTCCGCCTCGCCGCCGAGCAGGCCCTCCTCCGCGGCAACATCAACGCGATGTTCACCAACCTCTCGCGCCGCAGCCAGGGCCTCATCCAGCGCCAGCTGTCGCTCATCTCCGAGCTGGAGAGCCGCGAGGCCGACCCGGACCAGCTGGCCAACCTCTTCAAGCTGGACCACCTCGCGACCCGTATGCGCCGCAACGGCGAAAACCTCCTCGTCCTCGCCGGTGAGGACCCGGGCCGCCGCTGGACCCGCCCGGTGCCGCTGGTCGACGTGCTCCGCGCCGCCGCCTCCGAGGTGGAGCAGTACGAGCGCATCGAACTCGCCGCGGTGCCGTCGGCCGAGGTCGCCGGCCGCGTCGTCAACGACCTCGTCCACCTGCTCGCCGAGCTGCTGGAGAACGCCACCTCGTTCTCCAGCCCGCAGACCCGCGTGCGGGTCACCGGCCACGCCCTGCCGGACGGCCGGGTGCTGGTCGAGATCCACGACACCGGTATCGGCCTGAGCCCCGACGACCTCGCCGACATCAACGAGCGCCTCGCCAACCCGCCGACGGTGGACGTCTCGGTCTCCCGCCGCATGGGCCTCTTCGTGGTCGGCCGCCTGTCGCTGCGCCACGGCATCCGGATCCAGCTGCGCCCCAGCGACTCCGGCGGCACCACCGCGCTCGTCATGCTCCCGGTGGACGTCACCAACTCCGCCGACCGCCGTGCCCCGGCCCGGCCCGGTTCGGCGCAGGCCAAGCAGCAGCGCGGGGTCGCCCCGACGCCGCGCCAGCAGCGCCAGGTGCCCGGCGGCCCGAACGGCGGCCCGGCCGCGCTCGGCCAGGGCCCGGCGGGCGGCGCCCCGCAGAACCGTCCGCAGCTCGGCCAGGGCGGCCCGGGTGCGCCCGGCGCCCCGACCGGCCCGGGCGGCTTCGGTGGCGGCCCGAACGGCCCCGGTGGCCCCGGCGGTCCGAACAACCCCGGCGGGCGGAGCGGTGGCGGTCTGCCGACCCGTCAGGTCGGCCAGTCGCTGCGCGGCGAGAACCCGTCGGCGCAGAACCCGTCGGCGCAGAACCCCTCGGCGCAGAGCCCGCAGGGCGGCCTGCCCCCGCAGGGCCCCGGTCGCCAGGGCCAGCCGCAGGGCGGCCCCGGTGGCGGCCTGCCGCGCCGCGGCCAGCAGCCCGGTCGTCCGCAGCCCGCCCAGGGCCGCCCCGACGGCGGTCGGCGCCCCGGCCCGGAGCGTGCGCGCCCCGGTGACGGCGGCAACGGCGCCCCGGGGGCCCGTACCGGCGAGCAGCCGCAGCACGGCTGGGCCGACCAGTCCGGCCGTCCGGGTGCCCAGCAGGGCAGCCGCCCGGGCAACCGGCCGCAGGACGGCCTGCCGCAGCGCCGCCCGGCCGGCCAGGGCCCGCAGGGCGCCCAGGGCCCGCAGGGTGGCGCCCAGGGCCCGCAGGGGCCCGGCGGTCAGCCTCCGCAGGGTCAGCAGGGCCCCGGCGGTCAGGGTCCGCAGGGCCCGCGCCGCCCGCAGCGGCCCGGCCCGGACGCGCCGCAGCGCAGCCGCCAGCAGCAGCTCCCGCAGCCGTCCCAGCCCCAGCAGCCGCAGCAGGCCCAGCAGCTGCCGCCGGCCGAGTCGTCGTCGATGGAGAGCACCCAGCAGTTCGCCCGGCCGCGCTTCGAGGCCAGCGAGATCGACCCGCGCGACCCGCTGGGCCTCGGCCTGGTCGAGCCGGTGCTGCCGAGCGTGCCGAACCCGGCCCGTCCGGAGCCCGTCCGCCAGGAGCAGGTCCGGCCCGAGCCGGCCCGCCAGGAGCAGTTCCGCCAGGAGCCGATGGCCCTGCCGACCGGCCCGTCCGACGGCGGTGCCCACGGGGGTGCGCCGCTCTTCCAGCCGGCCGAGCAGGCCTGGCCCCAGCAGGGCCAGGACCAGCAGGCCCGCCCGCGGCCGTACCAGCCGCGCCGCCCCGGGACCACCGCCCCGGACGCCCGGCAGCAGGCGCCGCAGCAGGCCCAGCCTCAGCAGGCCCAGCAGCCGCAGCACCAGCAGGCGGCTCCGGCCCAGGCCCAGCAGGCTCCCCAGGGGCAGCAGGGTCCGCAGGGGCAGCAGGGTGGTCAGGGCCCGCAGGGCGGCCCGGGCGACGCACCGTGGCGCCCGTCGGCGAACGACGAGCGCTGGCGCCGGGCCGAGCAGGTCCGCGAGCCCTCCACGAGCGGCGTGACCATGTCCGGTCTCCCCCGGCGGACCCCGCAGGCCAACCTGGTCTCCGGTACCGCCGAGGCGTCCCCGCTCACCGGTCCGCAGGTCTCCCGCGCCCCCGAGGAGGTCCGCGGCCGTCTCACCAACCTGCGCCGCGGCATCCAGCAGGGCCGCCGGGCCGGGGCCGAGCAGGCCGCAGGCCAGGGCAACCAGCAGAGCAACCAGCAGGGCAGTCAGCATGGTGCCCAGCAGCCCGGGTTCGATAGCTTCGGAGGCCGGACCGACGGCAACGGCGCAGATCATCAGGAGCGTTGAGTTGAATCAGATGAGCCAGGCCGCACAGAACCTGAACTGGCTGATCACCAATTTCGTGGACAACACCCCCGGGGTGTCGCACACGGTGGTGGTTTCAGCCGACGGCCTCCTGCTGTGCATGTCGGAGGGTTTCCCCAGGGACCGCGCCGACCAGCTCGCCGCCGTCGCCTCCGGCCTCACCTCCCTCACGTCCGGTGCCAGCCGGATCTTCGAGGGCGGTGACGTCAACCAGACGGTCGTCGAGATGGAGCGCGGCTTCCTGTTCCTGATGGCCGTCAGCGACGGTTCCTCGCTCGCCGTGCTGGCGTCCCCGGACTCCGACATCGGCCTCGTCGGCTACGAGATGGCACTGCTCGTCGACCGGGCCGGCGCCGTTCTCACCCCCGCACTCCGCGCAGAGCTCCAGGGCAGTCTGCTGCACTGAGCGGACACCACACCGTCCCACCTCCCCGCCGGGTCTGACCCGACCAGGCCCGGCGCTTCACCCTCAGCTACCCTCAGGCAGCTGATTTCGCCTCAGCTGGTATTGCCCCAGCTGGAACCGGCTGCCCAAGGCTGCAGCACAAGGAGGACCCATGACCCCGCCTTCGACACCCGCCGGCTCGTACGGCAGCGGGTACGGCAGCGGCTACGGCGGGCAGCAGTCCGACGGCTACGAGCAGCAGCCGCTGGTCCGCCCGTACGCGATGACCGGAGGCCGCACCCGGCCCCGGTACCAGCTCGCCATCGAGGCGCTGATCTCGACCACGGCCTCCGCCGACCGGACCGGGGGCCTGCTGCCGGAGCACGCCCGGATCGTCGGCCTCTGCCGTGAGGTCAAGTCCATCGCGGAGATCTCCGCACTGGCCGGCGTGCCGCTCGGAGTGGCCCGCATCCTCGTGGCCGACCTTGCCGAGGCCGGCCTTGTCGCCATCCACCAGCCCGCCGCCGCGGGCGAGTCGGGCGGAACGCCCGATGTCACGCTGCTCGAAAGGGTCCTCAGTGGACTTCGCAAGCTCTAACGCGGCCGCCCCCACCCGCGCCACCACCTCCGCGAAGATCGTCGTCGCGG
>NZ_JBITZW010000026.1:0-89507 GCF_044547105.1 Kitasatospora sp. NPDC052868
CCCGCCCGGCCGGGCGGGACATCGAGGCCGTCATCACGGGCGCCACCGCGCGCGAGACCACCGTGCCCCTGTGCCTCGCAGGCGCTCTCCAAGGCGAGTACGAGGCCCTGGAGCGCCAGCTCACCGACTCCGCGAGCCTGGTCGGCGAGTCCCTCGCCGGCAGCCCGCGAGTGCAGGTCGCCTCCCGCATGGAGGAGCTGCGCGCCGAGATGGCCGGACACCTGGTGTCGTTCCGGCTGCGGGCGATGGAGCCTGAGGCCTGGTCCGACCTCCTCGCCGCCCACCCCGGCGCCAACGGCAAGCTGTTCGACCCGGCGACCTTCGGGCCTGCCGCAGTCGCTGCGTGCGCACTGGACCCGGCCATGACGGTCGAGCAGTACCAGCGCCTGGAGAAGCGGCTCAGCCACGGCCAGCGCGAGGTCCTTCTCGACGCCGTGTGGAACCTCAACACGGCGGCGGCTCAGTCCGTCCCTTTCTCGTTGCTCGCCTCCGCGACCGCCGCGGGCCGCACCGGCGAGAGCTAGAGGCGGCCCGTGCCTGGGGCGTCCCCCGTTCCGTCTTCCTCGGCCGGGCCCCGGCGCCCGGGGAGCCGCTGTGGACGGATACGGATCGCGCGTGGGCCCTCGCCCTGCTCCAGGTCGAGGACGAGACCTGCCGCGGGTGCGGCCAGCCGCTCAGCGAGTCCACCGACCCCGACACCGAGGAAGCGTGGACGGCCGAGGTGATCCGCTGCCACGCCTGCACCACCGCCCAGCAGCACAGCGACCGGTTCCAGAAGGACGGCGGCGAACCGGGCGGCGTCCACATCCACGTCCACCGCAGGGAGGCGCGCCGTGACTGAACGCACCGTCAACGTCCGCCTGGACCTGTCCACCACCGGGTTCCGCCGAGGAGCCCAGCAGGCCGAACAGGACAGCCGGCGCATCGCCGCGACCGCCACGTCGGCGGCCGAGCAGACGGAGCGCTCGTTCAACTCCGCGTTCACCGGCACGGCGGCCGCGGCGACCGAGGCCATGCGCGTCCAGCAGGGTGCGTTCGAGCGCGGCGCGCAGACCGCGGTGGCAGCCGGCCGCACGGTCGCGGAGGCCGGCCAGGCCGCGGCTGCCTCCACCGAGCGCATCGCTGCCGCGGCGGCGGACATCCCCGCGACGTTCCGGGCCGCCGGTGCGTCCGCGGCGTCGTCCCTGACGGAGATCTCCAGCTCGGCGCTCGGCGCTTCGCAGGCTCTGTCCCGAACCGGCGCCACCACCGTCTCGATGTCCTCCGCCGCCAGCGAGGCCCTGGCCCGCCTCGCCGGCGCGGCGGGCGGCAGCCTCGGCGAAGTGACGGCCGCGTCCGGCGAGGCGGCGGCCTCGACCCGCTTCGTGGCTACCGCAGCAACCGACATCCCGCCCGCGTTCCGTGCGGCCGCCACCGCGGCCGCCGCCTCCATGACGGAGATCGCGGCGGCGAGCACCCGCTCCTCCTTCGCCATCGGCCAGACCACCACCGCCCTCACCTCCTCCAGCCTCGCCGCCGCGACCGGCGTCGAGCGGCTCTCCCTCGCCTCGCGCCTCGCCCTGTCCGAGACGGCCGCGGCGGCCGGCGTCGTCACCGCCGAGGTCGCCGCCGCGCAGTCCACGATCTGGGGCCGCGCCGGCATGGCGGTCACCGGTTGGGCTGCCGCCACCCGCGCCGGCGTGGGATCCACCGCCAGCGCGATGGTCACTGCCAGCGAGCGCGGCGAGAAGGCGTTCGGGGCCCTGCGCACCGCGGGCCTGGTCATGATCGGCGTGTTCGCCGCGGCCAGCCTCACCGCCGCCAAGTTCGAGAAGTCGATGAGCGGTGTCGCGGCAGTCGCGGACGCCACCGCCGAGCAGATGGGCCAGCTGAGGACCGCCGCGCTGGAGGCGGGTCGGGACACCGCCTACAGCGCCAGCCAGGCCGCGAACGCCGAGGGCGAGCTCGCCAAGGCGGGCGTGAGCGTCGACGACATCCTCGGCGGCGCCCTGCGCGGCAGCCTCGCGCTGGCGGCAGCCGGACAGCTGGACCTCGCCGAGGCCGCCACCATCTCCGCCCAGTCCATGAACACGTTCGGCCTGAAGGGCAAGGACGTCGGACACATCGCCGACGTATTGGCGTCAGGTGCAAACAAGTCGGCGGCCGACGTCCACGGGCTGGGCGAGTCCCTGCGCATGGGCGGCCTGCTCGCCCACCAGACCGGCCTGTCCCTGGAGGACACCGTCGGCACGCTGTCCGCTTTTGCCGATCACGCGTTGATCGGCAGTGATGCTGGGACCAGCCTCAAGACGATGCTGCAGAGGCTCGTCCCGCAAAGTGATGAAGCGCTCCGCATGATGCAGAAGCTGGGCTTCTCCGCCTACGACACCAGCGGCAATTTCGTCGGCCTGACCCAGCTCGCGGGCAACCTGAAGAGCAGCTTCTCGAACCTCACCCCCGAGGCCCGCAACGCGGCCTTCGCCACAATTTTCGGCTCGGACGCGGTGAGGTCCGCGACGATCTTGTACGAGCTCGGCGCCGACGGCATCGACAAGTACCGGACGGCCGTGGACGATTCGGGAGCCGCCTCCCGCATGGCCGCGACTCAGATGGACAACCTGGCCGGCGACCTCGAAGCGCTCAAGGGCTCGCTGGAGGTCGCGCTGATCAACGGCGGCACCGCCGCCAACGACGTCCTGCGCGACATGGTCAAGTGGGTCACCGACCTGGTGAACGCCTACAGCGGGCTGCCCCCGTGGCTGCAGACGACCACCGGCGCCGTGCTGGCCGTCGGGGGCGCCATCACCATCCTGACCGGCAGCCTGATGCTGGCCCTGCCGCGGCTGGTGGCGTTCAAGGCCAGCATCACCGCACTGGCGGAGACGATGCCGCGCATGGCCGCCGCAGCGTCCACCACCATGACCATGCTCGGAGGGATCGGCCTCATCGCGGCGGTCGCCGGCGCCGCCCTGGCCATCTACAGCAGCCACAACCAGAACGCCAAGCAGACCGTCGAAGCCCTGACCGAGGCGGTCAAGAGCGACAGCAACGCCATCGGTGAGAACACCCGCAAGTGGGTGGTCCACAAGCTAGAGACCGACGGTGCCCTCGCGGCAGCCCGGTCGCTCGGCATCAGCACGACGGACCTGACCGACGCCGTCCTCGGCAACGCCGATGCGATGGCGCGCGTGACCGCCGCCTACGAGCCGCTCAAGGAGAAGGCCCTGGCGGCCGCCAAGTCGATGGACGCCAACAAAGTGGCCGGGGAGGGCTGGCTCCAGAACACCCAGAAGGTCGGCGCCGCGATCAACCAGCTGAGCGGCGACGTCCAAAAGGGCGCCGAGGCCGCCCACCGGGAGGCCGAGGCCGCGGGATCCGCAGCGGGCAACACCACCAAGCTCGGCGACGCGGCCAAGGTCACGGCCGGCGACATCGCCGACACCCGCACCGAGGTCGAGAAGCTCAACGACAGCCTCAACTCGCTGAACGGCGCCAACATCAGCGCGACCAAGGCGGCCATCGGCATGCAGTCATCGCTGGCCGACCTCAAGAAGGAGATCAAAGACAACGGCCGAAACCTGGACATCACCACCGCGAAGGGCCGCGAGGTCAAGGGAGCGTTCCTCGACGCGGCGTCGGCCGCCCAGGCCCACGCCGAGGCGGTGATGAAGCAGACCGGCTCGACCGAGCAGGCGATGATCGTCCTGGGCCAGGACGTCGACGCCCTCAAGAAGGTGATGGAGCAAGCCGGCTTCACCAAGGATCAGATCGACAGCCTCACCTCCGCCTACGCCCAAGTCCCGGCAGCCAAGACGACACAGATCACCGACCCGGGCGCCCTGCAGACCATCAAGGACCTGCAGGACGTCAAAGCGAAGATCGAGGACGTCCCGCCCGGCAAGACGATCACCGTGAAGGCGCCGTCCTCAGCTGCCATCCAGGACCTGGCGGCTATCGGGTTCACCGTCGAGGCGATCCCGGGCAGCAAGGACGTCAAGGTCACCGTCCCGGCCAACGACGCGGTGAACGGCTCCACCCGGATCCAGCAGCTCATCAACGGGATCCAGGGCAAAGCCGTGACCGTGGACGTCAACTACCGCTTCCCGGCAGGCCTGCACCGCGCCGGCGACCTGCTGAGCGAGCAGGCCGAGGGCAGCGTCACCCGGTACGCCGCCGGCGGCATCCGGGCAGCCGCCGACGGCTTGTCCACCCGGCAAGCCGGGATCAGCGACCGCGCGATCCTGTGGGCGGAGGCCGGAAGGGAGGCCTACATCCCGCTCGACCCATCCCGGCGGCGGCGCTCCATGATGCTGCTCGGCGAGGTCGCCTCGATCTTCGGCCAGCAGCTCATCCCGGTCGGGCCGACCGCCCGGGACCTGATCCCGGCCCGGTCCCTGAGCACTCCGACTGCCCCGGCGACCGGAGTCGGCGGGGGCCGCGGCGACACCACCATCCACCTCCACGGCGCCCGCCAGTCCAGCGAGGAGCAACTCGCCGACCTGGCGCGCAACCTGCAGTTCGTCACCTGAGAGGAGGTGGGCAGTGGCAGGCTACGTCCCGGGGCAGGCCCTCGGCCGCGCAGTCACGCTCGGCACGCTGCAGCTGGGCCGGGTAGACGCGGCCGGCGTCGCCTGGACGGTCGCCAAGGACGGCCTGCGCGGCTGGGCTGGCGCCGCGGTGCGCACCCAGTACACGGAGCGGGAGGGCGGCCACGGCGTCTGGGCGGGCCCCACCTACCTCGGGGCCCGGGTCATCACCCTGGCCGGCACGATCACCGCGCCGTCCCTCGCAGCCCTCGACGCGGCCGCCGAGCAGCTGTACGCGGCCGTGTCGCTGACCGACACCACCCTGAGCGTCGCCGAGACGATCCCGAAACAGGCCACCGTGCGGAGGTCGGGCGAGCCGCTGGTCGACTACGAGACCGACCGGATCGCCCGGTACTCGGTGATGCTGACGGCCGAGGACCCGCGCCGGTACGCCCTCAACGAGCAGGGCGGGAACACCAAACTGCCGGTCAGCTCGGGCGGGTTGACGCTACCGCTCACCCTGCCGCTGACCATCGCCGCAGGCAGCAGCTCCGGCACGGTCACCCTCCAGAACCTGGGCACGATCACCACGCCCCCCAGATTCATCGTTGGCGGGCCGCTGCCCGGTTTCACGATCCTCGTGCAGTACCCCGACAGCACGGTCCGCCAGCTCACCTACACCGACACCGTGGGCGCGGCCGATGTCCTCGTCATCGACACCGGCGCCCGCACCGTGGTCCTCAACGGCACGGTGAGCCGCCGCCGTTACCTGTCCGGCCAGTGGCCGGACATCCCGCCCGGCCAGACGGTCACGGTCCAGTGGTTCTCCGCCGGGTCCGACCCTGCCGCCCTCCTGTGGGCGTTCGCCCGCTCCGCCTGGATATAGGGAGGACCGACTCCATGGTCTCCACCGACCCGCTCTGGCAGCCCACGCTCACCTACGACGAGGGCGAGCTCCGCCGAATGGACTCGGCCCTGGTCATGGCCGACGGGACCGCGCTCGGGTCCCGCCCCGGTATCCGTCCGGGTGACCCGGGACTCGCCGTCAGCCTGGCCGGTACAGCGGTCAACGTCTCGGCGGGCACGGCCGCCCTGTACCGCTCGGGCCAGGGCGTGTACCGGGCCCAGCTGGCCGCCACGTCACCGGGCTCGCTGGCCGCCGCCAACGCCTCATTCAGCCGCATCGACCTGGTGTACCTGCGGGTCTGGGACACCAGCATCGACGCCAGCGGCTTCCGCAAGGCGGACACCGTGCTGCTCACCGGGACGGCGTCGGCGAGCCCTGCCGTGCCGACGCCTGGCGGCACCGAGATCTTCATCCCGCTGGCCACGATCAACGTGCCGTCAACGGGCGGCGGCGGCACGGGTGCGGCCACCGTCTCCAGCACGATCCGGCAGGTCACCGTCGCCCCGGGCGGGATCCTGCCCGTCTCCAGCGCCGCGGACCTGGCGCTGCCCGGCGTCTATGGCGGCCAGGCCCGCTGGAACGGCAGCCGCTCCGTGGTCGAGTACTGGAATGGTTCGGTGTGGATCGCCCCCGGTGACGCGATCGCCTACACGCCGACCTGGACCGCGGTCACCACCAACCCCACCCTCGGCAACGGGACGTTGGCCGCGACGTACACCAAGGTCGGCGGTCTGGTCACCTACCAGGGCAGCCTCGTCCTCGGCTCGACCTCAAACGGGGGCACCGGCATCTGGGCGATGTCATTGCCGCTCCCGCCGGTCACCGGCGTGGCCGGCGTCCGGGGCGTCGCCAGCTACACCAAGCCGGGGGACAACGAGTACGTAGGCGTGTCGGTCATCACGCCGGCCAGCACCGTCCTGGGGTTCGTCGTCAAGACTCAGAGCACCTACTTCTTCTCCGACGTGAGCAACACCGGCCCGGTCGCCGCCGCGAGCGGCAACACGTTGCTGTGGACGATCCAGTACTGGACGACCAGCTGATGGCGGCCGGGCCGTACGTCCTGAGCTGGTATGCCTGCGACCTGCGGACCGGCGCCGTGGTGGAGGAGCTCCCCGCGCTCGCGCCGACGCAGCCGCTCCAGCGCAGGCTCGGCGCGCCCACCAGCTGCGCCCTCGCCCTCGCGTTGGCCGGTGCGCCGCTGGAGTGGGAGTCGGCCACGGACCAGGGCCGCACCATGCTGGTCGCGACCGATACGACGAGCGGCCAGCCCGTCTGGCCCGGCCTCACCCTCGTGCGCGACGGTGGCTCCGACCCCGTCCTCGACCTGGCGGCCGCCAGCCCCGAGGCCTACCTTGACCGGCGCTACCCCGGCGACTACACCGCCACCGCGACGGACGCCACCACGGTGATGGCCGCTCTCGCCGCGCCGCTCCTCAGCGGCGGCCCCCCGATCAGCATGGACACCGCCCCGTCCGGCCTGCTGATCGACTACGCCATCGCCGACACGGAGGACAAGTCCGTCCTGTCCTGTCTGCAGGAGATCGCGGCGATGGCCGGCGCCCCGGAGTGGACGATCGACGCCGTGTGGGCGGACGCCGCGCAGACCCGGTTCCAGCTGGTCCTGCGCATCCGCCCGACGATCGGCGTGCAGAGCACCAACCCTGGGGCGGTTTTCGACATGCCCGGCTGCATCAGCCGCTACCGGCTCACCGAGTCCTACGAGCGGGGCCGCGGCGCGACCCGGGTCATCGCGCGCGGCGAGCAGACCGCGGGCGGGCGGGCGACCAGCAGCGTGCACACCGACACCGTGCTGACCGCCGCGGGGTGGCCGGTATGGGAGCACCGGTGGACCCCGGCCGCAGGCCTGGCCGACGTCAACCAGCTCGAGCGGCACGCGGCCGAGGCCCTCGCCCTGATGGGCACCGGCTCCCGCGCCTGGTCCCTCGAGGCGGCCGCATCCAGGGCGCCGCGCCTGGGCGCCGACTGGGGCCTGGGCGACAGCGTGCACGTGCTGATCGACTCCTCGCCGCGGCACCCGCGCGGCGCCGAGGCCGTCGCCCGGGCGTACGCCTGGACGCTCGACCCGGGCGCGGACCGAATCTCGCCGATCCTGCTGGAGGACTGATGACGACCCGTCGCGACCAGCTGCCCGACGGGCCGGCTGACCTCGCCCGCAGGATCGGCGTCCTCGAGCGGCGGATCTCCGAGCTCCGCGCCCAGCCCGTCGACCTCACGGCCGCCGACGCCCTGCTGCCGCCGCTGGACGCGGACACCACCCGCTGGCCGCAGACCACGTCCGGCGCGTACACCACGATCTCCCGCTGCTACCAGCTGCGGTGGGGCTCGCAGCTGAGGCTGTGGCTGGCCACCGCGGTCGGCGGCGGCACCACCGGTACCGTCCGCGTCCTCATCGACGGCACCACTCAGTTCGGCCCGGTCGTCGTCGCCGGCCAGGCCTTCGATTACACCGGCCCGCTGCCGTCTTCCATTCCCATCGGCGGCCAGTACCAGATCAGCGTCCAGGCGATCCGCTCCTCCGGGGGCGGGATCGTCAGCGCCCAGGCCCAGCTCATCCGCTCGATCATCTGAGGAGACTCCTTGCGTACCGTCGCCACCCTGTCCGCCCCCGACGTTCCCACCCTGGTCCCGTTCCTGGATGGCTACGCGCGGGACGAGTACCGCGCTGGCCGGGCCGGCGCGATGTCGCCCGACCTGTGGGGGACCTTCGGCGAGCTGTGGCTCCTCGCCGTCGCCCGGCCGCTGCGGGACAGCCCGACCATCGAGTGGGTCGTCTACGCGATCACCAGCGAGGAGGACATCCCGGGCTGGCCGTCCCGCGAGGACGACTACAGCGGCGGCATCCGGGAGGCCCGCGACATCGCCCAGCCCCTCGCCGACGCAGGCTGCACCGTGGTGCTCCGCCACTACGCCAACCTCGGCCTGGCCGCGACCATCACCAACGTCGCCCTCGCCTGAAGGCAGGACCGCCCCGACACGCCCCCGCGCCGCTCGGCCGGGGGCTCTCGCACACCTGGAGACCTGATGCCCCATGCCCGCGGCTACGACCTGTCGGACTACCAGTCAGGCCTGCCGGCGGATGCCGAGTTCGTGTTTGTCAAGGCCAGCGAGGGCGCCCGGACTGAGCAGTCCGGGTACGCGGCGAAGGTGGCGGAGGCCCGGCGGCGCGGGATCCCCCTGGGGCACTACCACTTCCTGCACGCCGAGAACCCGGTCGCCGGTGAGGTCGACCACTTCTGCCGGGTCGTCGGCAGCGTCCCGCCCGGCGAGCTGCTGGTGCTCGACTTCGAGCCGTACGGCCAGCCGGTGTCCGACGCCCAGGCCACCGCGGCCAAGAACACGTGGCTCACCGCGGTGAAGGCCCGCTACCCCGCCAACAGGGTGGGGCTGTACACCAACACCGACTGGTGGCGCCGCACGGACGACAACGCAGGCGACTTCCTGTGGATCGCCGACTACAACGCGCAGGCCGGCTCCCCGCGGATCCAGGCGCCCTGGCGGTTCCACCAGTATGCGGACAGCCCGATCGACACCAACGTCTACAACGGCACGGCCGACGACCTCCGGGCCTGGGCTGGATCGACCACCCCGACAGCCGGGCCCGCGGCCCCCTCCGCTTGGCCCGGCCTGCAGCTGGTCACCCGCGCGCAGTGGGGCGCCCGGCCGTGGCGCGAGCCGAACGGCTCCATCCCGTACTCCCGGCCCCGCGCGGGGGTGAAGGTCCACTACCTCGGTGACGCCTACACGGTCGGGGACCACTCGACCTGCCCGGCCTACGTGCGGAAGCTGCAGGCGTCCCACATGGACGGCAACGGCTGGTCCGACATCGGCTACAGCTTCGTCGTCTGCGAGCACGGCCTCGTCTTCGAGGGCCGCGGACTGTCCCGTCTCAACGGCGCCAACGGCAACACCGACCTGAACCAAATGCACTACGCCGTGTGCCTGCTCGTCGGATCCTCAGGATCCACCGAACCCACCCCCGAGCAGCTCAACGGCGCACGCGACGCCATCGAGTACTGCCAACAGCGCGGCCCCGCCGGACCCGAGATCAGGGGCCACCGCGACGGCTACCCCACCGACTGCCCCGGCGGACCCATCTACGCCTGGGTACAGCACGGCGCCCCCCGACCGAACACCACCACGGCGCCCACGGCGCCCGCACCCGAGGACGACGACGTGCCCTTCAGCGAAGAGGACCTCAGGAAGATCATCCGCGAGGAGGTCGCCCAGACCGTCACCAGCCAGCCGGTGCGCGACAGCATCGGCTACGCAGCCTGGTACCAGCTCCACCCCGAACTCCAGGCCATTCCGGACGCGGTGTGGCAACGCGGACTTCCGCAGGTCGACGGCGACTGGCGGCAGGACCCGGCCGCACCGACCGTGCCCGCCGAGTGGCTGCTCGCCGGCCTGCGGGTGGCACTGATCCGGCAGGCCGCCCAGGACGCCGCCCTCCAGGCGATCACCACCGCCACGGCCGGCATCGACACCGCGGCCGTCGAGGCAGCCGTGAACCAGGCCGTCGGCAGGGTCGAACAGGCCATGGCCGCAGGCGTCGAGATCCACATCACCACCCCCACCACCCCGAAGGAGACCAGCTGATGCCCAAGATCCTCGGCCGCGAGCCCGCCCTTCTCCTGGCCCTGATAGCAGCCATCGTCAACGGCGCACCCGCATTCAACATCAACCTCACCGCCGGCCAGCAGGCCGCCATCAACAGCGTGGCGGCCATGGCCGTCGGCATCGCCGTCGCCGTCATCGTCCACGACGGCCTCGGCGCAGCACTCCTCGGCCTGATCCAGGCCGGCGGTTCACTGATGATCGGCTTCGGCCTCCACTGGAACACCGGACAGCAGGCCGCCGTCATGCTCGTCGCCACCGCCGCAGTCGCCATGTGGACCCGCACCCAGGTCACCGCCCCCCTACCGCCCAAGGCACCCGCCATCACAGCCGGATGAGGTGCGCACCGCTGCGCCGCGGCCGCAAGCGTCTCGGCCGCCGCGGCGCAGCCCTCTCGATCCTCGGCCTCGGCCAGATCTCCTTCGGCGCCGGATACCTCGTCCAGCCGCCCTCCGGAACCGGCCTGGGCCTGCTCCTTGGCCTCGCCCCGATCAACACGTGGGCATGGCTCTGGATCCTCGCCGGCTCCACCACGGTCGTCAGCGCCTGGTTACGGATCGGCCGGGACTGGGCCGGGTTCTTCACGGCCTGCGTGCCGCCGCTGCTGTGGGCCACCGCCTACGGCGTGGCGGCCGCCACCGGCGAGTACGAGCGCGGCATCTGGATCGTGGCCTGGTACCTGACGAACCACGTCGGTATCACCCTGTGGGCGGCGGGCGTGCCGGAGCACTCCCTGCCACGCCGCCGCACCCGACGAACCGGTGGTGATCAATGAGCAGTAGTGACCTGTGGGGCCTGGCCGGGGCCCTCGCGGGCGGGACGACGATGGTCCTCGCAGCCGTTGCCACCGCCCGGGCCACCCGCCACGCCGCCGCGGCCACCGCCGAGGCGCAGCGTGCCGCCGCGCAGGTCGCGGCGGAGCCCGCCCAGCGCCAGGCCGACCTGGAGGCCTTCAAGGCGATCAGGGACGACATGCAGCAGGAGATCGCCGAGCTGCGCAGCAACCAGACCAACCTCACCACGCTGGTGCGCGGCTTCGTTCTCTACGTCTCCGACCTCACCAGCGTGATGCGCCGTCACGGCCTTGAGCCGCCGGCGCCGCCCGACCGGGTGGACGAGTACAACCGAACTGGAGTGTGAATCGTCCGGCCGTGAAACCACCGCGCCCCCGCCCAGCCCGTGCTGGCGGGGGCGGTTTCGCGTGCCCTCAACCCCACAGGCCTGCCTGGTCGTCGGATCAGGGCCTACATCCGGTACAGCAGGGAGCCCCCGTCGCCCCGCACCACGGTGCGCTCCACGTGCACGGGCCGGGCGCCGTCGTCGAAGTAGGTCCGGGTGGCCTCGAGGACCGGTGCGCCGGTCCCGCCGCCGAGCAGCTTCCCCTCCTCGGCCGCGGCCGGGCGCGCCACGACCTCCTCCTCGACGCTGCCGATCGCGATGCCGAGCTCCGCCATCCGCTCCACCACGCCCCGTCCGGCCAGCGGGCCGTCCTCGGGCAGCATCACGGCCGTCTCCCCGACCACCGTGTACGGCTCCCAGCACGTCGTCAGCCGCACCAGCGCCCCGCCCGCCCGGTACTGGTAGAGGCTCTCCACCACCCGCTCGCCGGGCTCGATCCGCAGCGCCGTGGCGACGACCCGTTCAGCGAGGACGGGCTGGCTGCGCACGGCCCAGTCCCCCAGCCGCCCGGCCGACCGCTCCTGGTCGCGTAGCAGCACCATCTGCGCCCCGCCGTCGCCCCGGTCGACGCGGGCGATCCGCCGGCGGTCCGTGGTGCGGCGCACGAACATCCCCGCGCCGGGGTGGCTCTCGAGGAGCCCCTCGCCGATGAGGATGCGGCGGGCGGCGTGCAGGACGCTGTCGGAGGCGCCGTAGTGGGCGCACAGCTCCTTGTGACCGGGGATCCGCTGGCCGGGGAGCCACTCGAGGTCGTCGACGATGCGGTGACGCAGGTCTGCGGCGATCTCCACGTACCGATGAGAGGACGGTCGCTCGATCGGCACAGGCAGCCCCCTACATCCTGCGATGTCCCTCAAGTGGGGACAGTTTTCCCATGTAGTTGGACAGCATCACCGCTGGTGCGAGAAGCTGCAAAGCGTTGCGCAACAGCTCACACCTTGTGATGATCTCGTGTGCTCAGTGTCGGCTCTGGAGTCCCAGCCCAGACACCGGCCGCAAGGTAGCCGGGTGATCGTATCGGAGGGGGCCGGTGGACACAGGGGACGTCGCTGAGGAGCTGCTGCTGCAGTGCACGGCGGAGTCGGTGCGCCTCGCCCGGGAGTTCGTCCGCCACTGCCTGGCCGTCCTGCGCCCGGCGACACCTGCGGAGAAGGTCTACGACGCCGGGCTGGTGGCCTCGGAGCTCGTCACGAACGCGCTGCGCCACCGGCCGCGTTCCATGGCGATCCGCGTGGTGATCTCGGCCTCGAGATGCCGCATCGAGGTGGCTGACGACGGGCGCAGCGCCGCCTCGCCGCCGGAGGCCAGGGTCCGGAGGGAGCCGCGGCTGGGGTTCGCGGTGATGGCCGGGCTCGGCACCCTGGGGCACGCCCTGGACGCCGACGGCACCGTGTCGTGGGTGGACCTCGCACTGGGCGGCGGCCGGACTACTTTGACGAATGCCGGGCCTACGTCAAAGTAATGTCTTGCTCTTGATCGCTAAGCGGCTCGACGCCGCGTGCAGTCCCTGCCGAACCTCTTGAGCCAGGCCTCGCCGTGCTGCCGCGCCCGCCTTCTTCCTCAACTACAAGCCCTTCTCCTGTTGTTCGGCTCGCCTGAGTGCCGCGTAGACGGTCGGTCGGCTGACGCCGAGCGACGCGGCGACCGCGGTGAGGGTCTCGCCCTGGTCCAGGCGGCGGTGGATGTCGGCGGCGTCCTCGTTGGTGAGTGCCCGCTGGCCGGTGGCCGGCTCGGTGCCGCGGGCGATCGCGCCGCCGCGGCCGAGCCCCTGGAGGGTGGTGGGCACGGGCCAGCCCTGCTGCCCGCGGTGCTGGGCGTTGAGGCGCCGGGACCAGGTGGCGTAGCTCAGTTCCAGGCCCCTGCGGGTGATGCGCATGCCCGGCGGGATGAGCCGGGAGCCCTCGGGGAGGTCTGCGGTGGTGGGGTGGAGCGTGATGAGGAGGGCCTGGTTGGCGGCCGCGTCCGCGCCGGCGCTGAGGTGTTCCTGGATGACGGCCCGGCGGACGGGTAGCCAGAGACCGAGCGCCGCGCGGACGTTCTCGGAGAGCGGGAACGTCTCGGTCCACGCCTCGGTGCGCCCGGGCAGGTTGATGGTGAGGGTGATGGCGCGGTGGTCGTCGGCGAGGTCGGTGGTGTCGGCTGCGGCCAGGCCCTCGCACGTGGAGCCGGTGGCCCAGAGCAGCTCCACTGCGAGCAGGTTGCGGAGCCTGAAGGGCTCCCAGCGCGGGTGGGAGGCCGGGTCGCCGAGGGCGCGGCGCAGGACGGTGTGGCCCGTCTGGTCGAGGGGGGTGCGGGTGTGCTTGGTCCAGGGCTTCTTCCCGCGCTCCTGCCACCAGTACGGGGGGTGGCCGGCGATGCGGTTGACCTCGGCAAGGCCGTCCATGAGGTGGCGCTGGGTAGCGGTGGTGAGGGGCCGGCCGTAGGGGGCGCTGGTGCGGTAGGCGCCTGTGACGGCGCGCCCGAGGACCGTGTCCGGCTGGTCGGGGTGGCCGATGACGTCGGGTGCCATCAGGGCTTGCAGGCTGCGGAGTTGGGCCGGGGTGCAGTCCCGGCCCGCCCGCTTGAGCAGGCTGATCACGGTGCCGACGCGGTTGATCCGGGTCAGCGAGGTGGCGACGGTCGGATCCTGGGCGGCCCTGCGGTGGAGGGCGTCCAGGTCGGCCAGGATCGGGTCGGGTACCTTCGTCGTCATGCCCACCAGGGTAGGCCCGGGGTCTCAGCCAGCGTGCTGCCGAGCGCGGACGTAGCGCTCCCTGGCCTCCTGGAAGTCTTCACTCGTCCCACCCCGGTCGGGGTGGGCATCAGCCATGGCCCGCTTGAGTTCGCACAGGTCGTCCGGCTGCTCCCCGATGCGCTCCGGCAGGGGAGGCGGATTGAGGTGGAGGCGGAAGTCGTCCTCCCACCAACCGCGGCTGCGGTTGGCCACCTCCCCCGCCGATTCGATCGCCTGCCGGTCGACGTAGCGGAGGCGGTCGCGCCGGTCGAGGTAGTAGATCCGCCGGTCGGTCTTCTTGGTGATCGCGAAGCTGACCAGCTTCTGCTCGCCGTCGCGCAGGACCAAGGCGTACAGGAACTCCCGTACCGCGCCCGGCCCGGCCTTCCCGGGGCGCTGCTCGCGCTTCGCCGTGTTGATGCGGCGCAGGGCGTCCGAAGCGACACCCTCGACGCGGAACGCGAGGGTCGGGCCTTCGGATGCGAGGGCCGCGGCGGCCGCCCGGGCGGCAGCCACAGCACGGTCCTCGGTGTCCTCCCACCCGTGGGCCGGGTCCTCCTGGCCGAAGGCCTTCGCCGCCCAGAACCAGCGCTTCCCGCTTCGGCACCGACCCCAATGGATCAGCTCCCAGGCGTCGTTGGCGTGCGCCGCGCACTCCGGATCCCGCTCGTGTCCGCGGGGGTGATCCCAGCAGATCATCGCGCCCGCCCGGGGTTCTGTGGTGGCCATGGTCAGCTTTCGTCGGTGAGGCGGTAGACGGCGCGGTCGGGGTCGGTTTTGACGATGAAGCCGGTGGCGGCGATCCGCCGCAGCACGGCGCGGGTGCGCTTCTTGTCGACGTGGTGCTGGCTGGCGCTGTGGAAGGCCTTCATCGCGCGGTCGGCGTCCCAGGTGCCGCCTTCACTGTCGATGGCTTCGGTCAGAGCGGCCTGCTGGGTGGCGTCGACTATCGCTTCTTCGAAGACCTCGATGAGGTCGGCGGGCATGGTGTAGCCGGCGACCTGGCCGAAGCCTGGGCCTTGGGCTTCGATGGGGGGCTGGATGGTGTCGGGCCACCAGCCGAGCCGGATGCCGCGTTCGAGGGCGGTGCGCAGGGGGCCGCTGTGGCCGCGCAGTCCCTTGCCGTCTTCGCGGAGGAGGCTGGCGGGGACGGTGCCCATGTGGAGGACGGCCTCGCGGACGATCTTCTGGGCGCGCGGCGGCAGGATGTTCCAGTACTTCTCGGCGCGCTCCAGGGTCCAGGTGTTGTCGACGTGGACCTCGACGTGGGTGTGGTGGTTGGCGAGGAGGGCGAGGAGATCCTCGCGGAACTCGGGGGTGGGGTCTTCGACGATAAGCCTCACGAGCGCTCCCGTTACATCAGACGTGTATAGACGGCGGACAGACGTTAGCGCGCTGACCCCACGTCAGTCCACGTCTATCACTCGTTTGTGTAGACCGGCAGGGCCAGCCTGCCTGTAGGAATCCACAAAGACTGCGTCGTGTATCGAATCGATACACGTGAGGGTGTACCGTTTCGACAATCAGAAATCTGACGTGGGAGGGGCGGAATGGAGCACGACGGCGACGTCATCGAGGCGGAGTTGACGGACCACGAGCACCGGGTCGGCGGGGAGGTCGCGGCCCGGCCGGTCGCCGACGTCCACCGGGCGGCCGCCGAGCACTTCAGCGACCAGCGCGAGCGGGACATCTACGGCGAGCAGGGCCACGCCCGCAACCAGGAGCACGCCCGGCGCGCCGAGAACCGCCGCAGGCTCCTCGTGCCGGCCAACACCACGGCGGCCTACGCCCAGGGCGTGGCCGCGTGGAACCGCTTCGCCGAGGCGGAGGACCTGCCCGCGTCCACGGCGGCCTGGCCCAAGCAGGCGACGCTGGCTCTGTACGTGGACTGGCTGCTCGACCACGGCCGCATCCTGCCCGGCCGAAACGGCACCACGGGATACAGCGCCGAGACCGCGTCGAGCCTGCTGTCCGGCGCGATCCACGGCCTCACGGAGTCGGGCCGCGCCGTCGGCTACCGGCCGGAGACCAAGCCCGCGTGGAAGCACCTTGCGCAGCGCACCGCCGCCACGCCGGACGGCGACGACGAGGTGAAGCCCGTCGCTCCCGGCCGGGGGCAGGCGAAGGCCATCTCCGAGGCGGCCATGCGGGAGGCGTTCGAGCAGCTGGACGCCACCACGGTCACGGGGCGCCGGGACCGGGCGATCCTCGCGGTGGGGTGGTGCGTGTTCGCCCGGTCGGTGGAGCTGGCCGGCATGCGGGTGCGGGACATCCAGCTCGGAGAGATGGACGGCTCCGTCACCCTGGGAGTCCACATCCGCACCGGCAAGACCCGGTTGTCCGTGCGCGACGTCCTGCTGGAGCCGTGGACCCACCCGGTGGAGCGTCTGGCCATCGAGGCCTGGGCCGCCTACCGCCACGACCTGGCGGCCGCCGGCCCCGCGCCGGACAGCCACGCCTTCCGCGGGCTCTACCGGGGCACCGGCCTCACCCGGTCCGGCATCTCCTCCGAAACGATCAGCAACGTCGTGGAGGCGGCGTGCGGCACCACCCAGCACGGTATCCGCGCCGGGGCGGCCACCGCCTACTACGCGGACGGGATGGAGCGCGAGGAACTGGCCCGGCGGGGCGGATGGACGGTCAACTCCGCCGAGATGGCCAAGTACATCCGCCAGGCCGACATCCTCACCCGGATGCGGGCCAGCCGCGCGGCCGCCCAGCAGACTGGTACCGACCAGAACCAGTAGGGGGACCAGCCATGGCCGGTGCACACGAAGAGGCCGCAGCGGCCTGGTACGAAGGCCGAGCGCCTTGAGTACCTGTTTCTGACCATCAGAAGCAGGCCATGACCCACCATCAACCACATCGAGGGGAACCGATGACGACCTACCAGACCACCGCCGTCCCGGGGAAGCTCCAGCCGGCCGCGCCGCTCGACCCGGCCGCGCTGCGGGAGCTGTCCCGGCACGCGAGCGAGGTGCTCTCGCCCGCGGGGCTGATGGAGGACGCGCCGCCGCTGGCCGAGGCGGGCGCGCACCTGTCGATCGCGCTCAGCGCGTTCAACGCGCTGCTCACGCCTCGCGCGGACGCGAACCGGCTTGCTGACGCCGAACACGCGCTGGACCACCTGCACCGGACCACCAACCACGTGCGCGAGCACCTGGTGGAGAGCGTGCCCGAGGTGAAGCGCGAGGCCCGGCACCAGGGGAGGGTCAACTCCTGCCGCGAGGAGGGCCTGGCAGTCGTCGCCTCTCTCACCGCGGAGTTGGTACTCGGCCCCGGGCGCCGGATCACGGTTCGCCTGACCGACGGCGATGCCTACCAGAGCGTGCGGATCGAGGAGGAGGGGCAGCCAGTACGGACATGGCGGCTGTCCGGCCGGGACCGGCTGGAGCTGCACCACGGCATGCACGAGATCGGCCGGATCGTCCGGCTGATGCTGCGGGCGGAGGAGGGCCGGTGAACGCCTGCTCCTGAACCCCCGGCGCAGTTCCGTTCGGCGTACGTATGCCCGGCCCGCAACCGCCCCTTTCGACCCGTTCGTCGCGGTGCGGCGGCCCGACGGCTGGGGCTCTATGCCTCGTCAGCAGGCGGGTCGAGCGGCTGGGCAGCCGCCCAACGCCGGACGAACTCGTTGCCGACCGGGGTGAACCGGAAGACCTCCAAGGCCTCGACGGGCCCGAACGACATTTGCCGCCAGGGAACCTGCTCGAGATAGCCGTCCTGGAGCAGGTACATCAGGTGGAACGTCGACCCGGGCCCGAGCGCGAAGGCGGGCGGATCGGCAGGATCAGGGACGGAGCCAATACGCAGGCCCCGGGCATGAACCTCGATGAGGCGCCGTTCCAGATCACCGTAGCGGCTGTTGAGGATGGCGAGGTTCGCCTTGTACTGACGCAGGGACCTTCGGTCGATCTGGTCGGGACCGTTGCCCTTGCGACGGTGGCACGTTGGGCAGAGCGCGATGAGGTTCTCGAAGCGGTGTTCCTGCACCTTGGCCCAGTCGTCGATGTGCTCGATGTCGACAGGGTGCTGGCGGCAGGAGGGTATGGCGCAGCGGTGGCCGGCTTCGACGAGGACCCGGCGGCGGAGTTCTGCGGGGATGGCGGGGCGTCCTTCGGGCATGGCGGAAGCCTACGGTCCGTGGGCGTGTACGGGGGGGCCGAACGCTTAGGCGTCCGACTCTCAGCGCCGGCTTGTCCGGGGGCCTGGATGGCGTTGCTGGCCAGGGTCCTCTGCGCGGTCGAGATCTTGACTGTGCTGCGGGCTGGACGGATGCTTGGCGTCCCCCGATGCGCTGGAGGGCATATGCCGCAGAAGTTGTTCACGTTTCTGACGAGCGCCGAGGCGGAGTGCGGGCGCTGCCAGGGCGCTGTGCTGCTTGCCGTGTCGGTACCGGTCGGTGACGGGGTGGAGCTGAGGCTGTGCGCCGGCTGCGATGCCGGAGCCGGCGCGGGCGGGGAACTCGTTGCCTACTACCTGGCCGAGGACTTCTCCGATGGCCGGCTGGGCCCGTTGACCGTGGCGTGGATGTGCGAGGCGATGGCTGCTCAGGGTTGGCGCCAGATCCCGCACTCGGCGCCGTCTCTTAACTGATCCCGATCGGGACGCCGAGGAAATCGCCGCTGCGCAGCATATGGACTCCAACGTTCCGCAGGCGTAGCGTTCGGCGCCATGAGGGTGGTCGCCCCGGCGTCAGGCTGTTGGGGTCGGGTCCCGCAGGTGGCCGGTGCGCCCGCCGGCCACCATGGTGCCCCGCCGTGTCCCAAGCGTGGCGGGGCATCTTCATGTGCGTGCTGATCTGCAGGTTTCCGGCTACAGGGGCCTTGTGGGGCGTGGCCGGTTCGGCCTAGGGTCTCGACCATTCCGGTTGTCCTCCCACGGCTGCGCCCCCACCGTCGTGCCGGTGGGGGCGCAGCAGCCAAGGCCGTGGCCGCCCGTTCTTCCGGCTCCGCTCCCCTGTCGACTGCTGTCCCTTACTTGGCGAGGTGGTCCAGGGCGAGGTGCAGCAGGGGGCGGTGTGCGGTGTAGAGGGTGCGTCCGGCGGCGGTGATCGCGGCGTCGAGCTGGTCGAGGGAGCCGAACGGCCACCAGGCCGCGCCGACGGCGTCGTCGGCGGCCACCGCTGTTACCTGGGCGGGCAGCTGGTACGGCTTCGGGGGGCGCACACCGACTTTCCTTGTTTGTCAGGCTCAGCCTGACAAAGGGGGGTAGCGTAGAGACATGACCGACACGAAGCCTGCGACGCCCCAGCTGTCTCCCCACGACGAGGCGGTGGTGGCCGTGGCCGAGTCCGCCCGCGTCGTCGCCGAACTCGCCCGCGGCTTGGTGCCCGCGGTCTACGAGGAGCGCCGCTCCGACCCGGCCTGCTACCTGCGTGACGTCCTGACGATCCGCGACCAGTTCCTCCCCACCCTGCTCGCGCGCGCGGTGGTCGCCAGCCGCGAGTGCGGAGCGACCTGGGAGCAGATCGCTGAAGCGGCCGGGATGAAGCGCCAGTCGGCGCACGAGAAGTGGGCGCCGGAAGAGGCGGCGTGGGTGGAAGGCGGCCGACGGGGGCACAGCCGGGGCGAACCCGTGGACGCGCTGTGGACCGCGGCCCGGTTGGACGAGTGGTACGCCCGCGGCCGCGACGGCGGTGACGGCATCGTCACCGGCCCGCGCGGGGTGCGCGCGGTCACCGATGGCCTGGACGCCACGGACCGGCCGGAGCGGGAATGGGAGGAGGATCGCCCCGAGCGTCCGGCGACCGTGGCCGCGATGCGCGCCGCACTCGCCCACTACAGCGACCACGAGTGGGGCGACCGGCCTCTGCGGTACCTGCTCGCGTACCCGCCGGCGGATCTGCTGGCCGACGCGATGGAGTGGGGGTGGTCGGATCCGCGCGTCCGCGACCACCTCGCCGACGCCCTCGCCCGGCACCTGACGTACGGGCGGCACGGGTGGCCTGTCGATGGGGACGACATCGCCCGAGACCAGGTGCTCGCGGAGATGATCGCGGGCGACCGCAGGCACCCCTAGTTCTCCTACTCGTCGGGTTCGTCGCCGTTCCCGGCCTCGGCCGGGTCGCGCAGCGGACGCAGGCTGCCGCCGGCCGGGGCGGAGTGCCGCAGCGGGGAGAGGCGGGCGACGTCCTCGTCCGGCACCGGGTGCTCGCGCTGGTCAGCGGGCAGGGTCAGATGTACGGGGTGATGGGCGTCGCGGATGGCGTTGGCGACGCTCGCCAGGTTGTCGGTCTGCGGGCGGACGTCGAAGTCGTACGGGTCGCCGTTTGCGGCTGGTGACAGCGCTCCTACCGGCACCCCGGGTTGTCGGCGTGCCGTGCGATGGACTGCGGTTCGCGGGACCGCTCCCCCCTCCACATTCGGGTCTTCCGGTTTGCCGGAGGGTTTGGCTATGCTGGCCGCCTACGTTCGGACCGTCACCTGATCAGGGGTGTCGGTCCTTTCGCGTTTTCGGGCCGGGTAGGGTGCCACCCTACCTATTTGATATTGCTTAAGCAATAGACTTGTGGGATGGTGATGGTCGGCTCCATCCGACCGAACCCCCTTGCTTGAGCAATAGACAGATGGGAGACACTGGCGTGGACACACCCCGCTCGCGCCCGCCCGGCAGGCCCAGGACCCCGGAACGGCGCTCCCCGCCGAATCGAGGACACCACGTGCCCAAGGGCCCGACCGACCCCCGTACCCTGCGCGCGAAGGTCAAGCTGGCCGTCGCCGCCCTGCGGGAGCACGACCAGGACGAGCTGGCCGACGCGGTGGCGGAGTTTCTGCAGCTGAAGACCACCAAGCCGCAGGACAAGCCGAACCTGCCGATGTACATGTCCAGCGCCACGTGGGAGCGGGCGAAGGCCGCCGTGGCCGCCGAGGGCCGCACCATGGAGGACGAGGTCGAGGCCGGCTACACCGCGCTGCTGTCCGGCCGGTGGGTCCCGGACCGCCACCCGCGCGCCCGGCACGGCTCCGGCGCCTCCGCCGCGAAGACCACGAAGAACGTGCGGGTGGCCACCGAGCGCACCGAGCAGGTCGCCGCGTACGTGGCCGCGCACGCCGAGGCATGGGGCTGGTCCCCCTCCCCGGCGCAGGTCGGCGCTGCATGGCTGGAGGCCAAGCACGGCTCGCCCAGCCGGGACTGACCCGCCCGCACCCTACTCAGGGCCCGCACCGAGCTCGTCCCGGTGCGGGCCCTTCGCGTTCCCCGCGACCACCCGCGCCCGTGGAGGTGTCCCATGGCACAACCCCAGCCCGCCGCCGACCCGCGCCCCTCCCCCGGCCCGCGGCGCCGCCGCCCCAGGCCGGCCGACACCCGGTCCGCCCGCCCGGCGCCCGACCCGCAGCAGCAGGCGCTCGCCCGGCTGCGCGCCCCGTTCCCGCCCGCCGAGGTCTCCCAGCGGCCCGAGATCACCTGCGACGCCTGCCGCGCCGCCCGCTACCGGGTGTGCCCGCGCCACGAACGCACCCACTGCGGCACCTGCAACGCCCTGCTGACGGCCGCCCACACCCACCTCGACTACGTCGGCCACGCCGCCGCGACCGCCCGCCTCCTGGACGTCGACCCGCTGTGGGACTGGGAACCCCTCGCCTACACCGAGGACGGCCTGCCCAGGATCGACCGCTTCGGCGGGCTGTGGATCCGCCTGACCGTGTGCGGCATCAGCCGGCTCGGCTACGGCGACGCCACCGGCCGGCCCGCAGGGACCCGCGCCGTCAAGGAGCTCGTGGGCGATGCGATCCGCAACGCCGGAATGCGCTTCGGCATGGCCCTGAACCTGTGGGCCGGCGCCGCACCGCGCTACCAGGAGGAGCCGTCCCCCGGGGACATCCTGGCCGCCCGCCTCGGCGACGACCCCCGCCTGTGGCGCTCGGTGCGCGGCCTGACCCGGCTGCGCACCGAAGCCCAGGAGCAGGGCCTGCTCGGCCACGTCGTCGCCGAGTACGACTGGCGCGCCCTCGGCGAGATCGTCGACACCCAGATCGAACTCCTCAGCGCACCCCCGGCCGCAGCCGCCCGGCCAGCTGCACCGGACCCGCGCGCCCTGCCGCCGTCGCTGCGCCCGCTGCCCACCCCGGCCGCGGGCGCGCCGTCGTCCGGCCCCGGCTCCCCGGGCGGCGCCGAGGACGCCCTGGCGG
Source organism: Kitasatospora sp. NPDC052868 (assembly GCF_044547105.1). NCBI lineage: Bacteria > Bacillati > Actinomycetota > Actinomycetes > Kitasatosporales > Streptomycetaceae > Kitasatospora > Kitasatospora sp. NPDC052868. The sequence continues at coordinate 22,072 of NZ_JBITZW010000026.1, forward strand.
CGTTCCTCGCCCGGATGCGCAACGGCTGGTGGCAGCTGGAGCCCACCCGGATGGCCCTCGCCGAGGCCAAGGCGAAGGCCCTGCTGGACGAGACGGTCCCGCACCCGGCCAACCCGCAGCAGCACGGCCGCGTCGAGGACCTCCTCACCGACCAGATCCAGCTCCTCACCGACCGCCGCCAGGCACTGCAGGAGGAGGCGTGATGGACGACGCCACCGTCTGCCGGCTCGTCACCGCCGGCGCCCTGGCCGTCGTCGCCGCCATGGCCGCGGCCACGGTCGCGTTCTGCCTGCTGTGCCGGGCCTGGCGCGCCCTCGCCCGCGGGGACGCCGCCTGCCGCACCGCCCTCGACGCCTGGGCCCGCGAAGAGCTGCTCCTCCTCGAGCAGAAGGCCCTCGGCATCGACCCGGCGCCCGACCCCGCACCGCCGGCCAGGTACGCGCCGCTGCTCCCCGAGGAGCGCTACGCCCACTTCCAGGTCGTCCGCGAGGCGTGCGCCGTCGTCGAGGACCTCCTGCCGCTCGTCGGCCCGCTCTACCTCCACGGCGAGCGGCTCATGGCCGCCGACGACCGCTGACCACCCCGGCGCCCGGGCGCCGCCGACCGCCGACAGGAGGAACGCCGTGCGCCTGACCGCCGCGCTGCTGGCCGTCCTCCTCGCGGGCACCACCCTGCTGTGGCGCTGGGAACGCGAGCGCTGGCGCCGCGCCCTGACCACCGAACAGCTCCACCGCGCCCGCGAGCGCCTCACCGCCCAGGCCCAGGCAGCCGAACTGCACCGGGCCATGGACGAGTGGGCGACCGCCGCGAGCGACGCCATCGAAGCGCACCGGCGCCCCGGGGAAGGCCCCGACCTGGAGCGGCTGCACCTGCTGCTGTGGGAGCGCCAGAACGGATGGGAGGACCCCAAGTGACCCACCACACCCACACCCACGCCGGCCCCGGCGGCAGCAGCGACCAGGACCAGGGCGTCCCGCCCGACCTGCCGGAGCTGGCCGAGGTCGACCGGGCGGGCCGGCGGCTGCTCGTCGGCTCCGCCCAGATCCTCGCCGGCCTCATGACCGCGGGCCTGCTGGAGCACGTGCGCACCCCCGACGCCCTGACCGACGTCCTCGCCCCCCACGTCCCGGCCGGACCCGAGCGCGACCGCCTCGTGTTCACCGCCGGCGCCGCCGCCGGACTGTGGGCCGGACAGCGACGGCGCCGCGGCCACTGGGACCCCGACGAGCTCCAGCACGCGGCCGACGACCTGTACGCCAGCGGCTGGGCGGCGATGGGGCTGCTCGCCGCCGACGCCGCGCACCTCGCCGGCGGCGGCCGGTGACCCCCGCCGGCCAGCCGCCCGCGCGCCGCGGCCAGCCGCCCAAGCTCACCGCGGCCCGGCGCCGCACCCTCCTCGACGCCCTGGCCGGCGGCTCCACCCTCACCGCGGCGGCCGCCGCCGCCGGCGTCACCCGCGCCACCGTCCACAACACCCGCCGCCGCGACCCGCTGTTCGACGCCGCCGTCACCGAGGCCACCGCCCGCGCCCGGCGCGCCGCCCAGCCACCCCGGCCCGCCTGTCCGGCCTGCACCGAACCCGCCCTGGAACTCACCCCCGGCGGCGCCGCCTGCCGCAGCTGCCACACCGACTTCCACCTCGTCCCCGCCCGGCGCCTCCCGGCCCCGAGCGGGATCTGGCCCGCCCTCACCACCGCGCCGCTGGCCCACGCCGGCTGAAACGGAGACCCCTCATGCACACCGCCCCGCACCGCCGCCCGACACCGGTGCCCGCCCCGGACCCGGCACGCGACTACGACCTCCTCGTACGCCGGCTCCTCTCCCTCGCCGACGACCTCGAACGCCATGCCGGCCACGGCGCCCAGTGGCAGGCCAACATCAGCGCCGCCACCCGCATCCGCCACCTCGCCGCCCCCGACCGCGAACACCGCCAGCCCAGCCTGCGCGACGCCATGGTCGCCGCCCTCACCACCACGACCACCCACACCACCGGGCAGGCCGCCGCATGACCGCCACCGGCCCCACCGTGCCGGACCCCTGGCCATGCCCGACGATCCGCGCGATCGACGGCGCCGTCGGCGAGCCGCTCCCGCTCACCACACCGCCCGGCTTCACCATCGAGGACCCCGCCGAGCGGCTCCTCGTCGAGCAGATGACCGCCCTTCGCCCCGGACTGCGCCCCGAACAGGCCTGCGCCGCCCTCCAGGCGCTGCGCACCCTCCCCTACACGCTCCACCCCGCCGCGCAGCCCTGCACCGCGGCCCCGACCGATCCGGCACCCGGGTGCTGCCCGGCCACCACCAGCGGCCCCTGGGCCGCGACCCTGTGCTGCACCCTGTCCCCGCAGCACACCGGGCCCTGGCACGACAGCGGCGGCAACACCACCTGGCGCGTCGACGAGACGGGCACCCTCAACCTCGTCATCGACGACACCTGCCGCCACGACCGATGAGCGCCCTGCGCGGTCCGGCGGCCGTCCTGCACGACACGCTCGCCGACATCTGCCGCACCGCCACCGGCGCCCGCTGGCACCCCGGCGCCGAATACGAGATCTGGCGCCTCGCCCACCACCCCGCCGCCCACTGGGGCCCCGCCCGCGCCACCGACCTCGGCCCGCCGCTGCTCCTCGCCCGCACCCTCGCCGCCCAGGCCGGCCTCTGGATCACCACCCGCAACGGGCGCCCGGCCGAGATCACGCTACCGCTGTGGCTGCACCGCTACCGCGCCTGGGAGACCACACCAAGGGGGACCGCATGACCGACCACCAGGAACCCGGCGCGCCGCCCTGCGCCTGCTGCCACCGTCTCCTCGACGACGACGAGACCCTCACCGGCCGCACCACCTGCCACCGCTGCCAGAGCGCCATCGCCGCCCTGCTCCGCGAAGTCGCCGCCCTGTGGCGCCGCCTGCCCGCCGCCGCCCACACCCCCCACCGCCCCACCGGCGGCGGATCGGGCGCGCACCCCACCGGGTCCGCCGCGCCCGGCAACCTCTCCGCGATCAGCCTCCTCGCCGGCGACGCCACCGCCCGCCTGCAGGTCCACGAGGACGACTGGCGCCGCGCCCTGCACCTGCCCATCGCCACCTTCCGCGGCGACCCCGGCCAGACCCTCACCGCCGTGCAGTACTTCCTCACCTCCTGGCTGCACTGGGCGTGCTCCACCCACCAGGCCGACACCCGCACCCTCCACCAGGACCTGCGCCGCCTCACCGCCGAGATGACCACCGCCGTCACCGGCGAACGCGACCCCCGCGTCACCGTCCCCTACCCGTGCCCCGCCCCCGCACCCGGCTGGGACGACGACGACCCCGACGCACCGCCCTGCGGCGCCGTCATGCGCATGGACCCCCGGATCCCCGAGATCCGCTGCGCCGGCTGCCGCCGCACCGTCCCCCGCCACCGCTGGCACGAGCTCGGCCTCACCGTCGGCTCCATCACCCTCCCCACGGCACCCACCGCCGACCCGGCCGCCCACGCCGCCTGACCCCCGCTCACGGAAGGACCCGCACCCCATGACCACCGCCCTGCTCCCCGCCCCGCCCGCCGACACCCCCGTCCCGGACACGGAGCCGCCGGCACTCGCCGCCGTCCTCACCGGCCACACCCCGACCGCCGGACCCGACACCGGCCAGACCCCCACCCGCTGCGCCCGCTGCACCGTCGACGCCGGCACCCCCATCCCCTGGCCCTGCACCGCCGTATACGAAGTCGCCGACGTCGAGACCCGACCCCAGGGCTGGGAGCTACGCCCCCACGAGGCCCCGTAGCCCACCGTGCCGACCCGCACGGTGTCGGGCCCTCCCCCGCAGGAGGCCGGGTCCGGTGTGTCGGAGCCGCCCGGCGATCATGACGTCTGCATTACTTTGACCTCCGCTGAACGGGCGTCAAAGTAATCGGTCCCGCCCTGCCGGGACCGGGCGGCCGAACGGTAGGGGCGACCGGGCGAAGTACGGTCAGAACCGGATGAAACGTCAACCCTCGCGGGCGCGCGGCGAGGAGTGTGCACTCTGCCGGTCAAAACCGATAGGCTGACGCCAACGGAAGGCTCTTCACAATCTGTGACGCCTTGCGCAATACTCCAACTGGACATGGAAACGGGGCCCTGTATCCCCTCCGGCGCTGCAACGCCGTGATGGAGGAGAACGGACCCCTTGGACAACCGTGACAAAGGACGGTCGTCGTGAACGATGGTACCCGTGCACCCCGGTGCACGGCTAGGCGGACCCACCAGCCCGGCGTGAACACCACACCGCCGGTCGACGGTGGGTCCTGGCGTACCGTCAGCCCGACACCTCCCGCAGCCCCCCGCCTCGCGCCCGGCCCCCTGGATGTAAACCCGGTTTACCCCGGCCCGCCCGACGCGGGCCTCGGGTTTCACGACCGTCAAGCCGGCCGCCGGGCAGCTCCGATTTTCCATGGAAAATCCGGCGGACGATCCCGGCCCCCGGCCGCAGGCACCCAGACTTCCCGCCGCCCGTCCCGGGCCGCGGGCATTCCGCATACCCCTCAGGGAGTGGTCATGACGTAGGAGTCACTGGGCGGGGCCGCCTCTTCGTCGTACGAGGTTCCTGCCGCCCGGCCGTCCAGCTGCACCCGGTGCTACCAACACCGAGCGCCTGACGGCCCTCGTTCCATCCGCTGCCAGTCCCCCTGGGCTACCAACCCGGAGGGCTTCCGCGGAGTCCCGCCAGGCCCGGTAACCAGCCGGCCCCTACGGGACGCATTCACCGCCCAGCAACGGGCGGGTTCTTTCAGTTCGCAACTGACACCCCAAGAGGGGCCGAAGCCCCGAGGGGCCCCTTCGTGCGTCCGCCTTCGCAGTCGGACGAGCTAGGAGTAATGATGCACGCTGCCGTGCCGCCATGCCACACCGACGTGGCTCCACGCGCCGTTTTGACCCCGAATGTGTCTCAGACCACACCCCCCGGGGCCGTTCCCGCGCCCCAGCAGTGGGTCTCCACGACGCCCGGACGGATCGTCACCGACACCTACAGCTGGCTCCAGGCCGTCCACTGGGTGCACGGCGCCGGCATCGCCCCGGTGCCGCCGAAGGGCCCGAAGTTCGGACTGACCACCGTCCGCATCGCCCAGGAGCTGACCAAGCTCACCGAGGTGCGGCCCGGCGTCGCCTACCTGATGCAGGTGCTGAAGCTCGGCGAGCGGACCGTGCAGTACCACCTGGCGCACCTTCGGGCCACGGGCCTGCTCGCCTACATCGAGGCGGGCACCCGGCTGCCCCGCACCGAGGACCGCACCTGGGTCGCCCGCCGCACCTCGCACTTCGCGCTGACGGTCCCCCAGGCCTACGACCAGGCGCTCGGCATCCGCACCACGGGCAAGGGCCCGACCCGGCGCATGACCGGGATCGCCGAGGCCGGCCGCCAGACGATCGCCCGGCTCGGCAAGCTCGCCTCCAAGGCGGTCCGCCGCCGACGGAAGAAGGCCACCGCATCGAGGACGCGTTGCACCCCAATGGTGGGTGGTACCGCTACTGCTTCAGATCCCGACGTACCTCCCGCTGGCCCTCTAGAGGGGAACGCCCCGAATCGCACCCGCCAGCAGCAGACCAGCAAGACCCGGAAGGGCAACAAGATCACCCGCCGGTTCCGGCTCGCCGCCCAGCTGAAGGAGCGGGTCCTGTGGTTGTCCGGCACGACCGTGGCCCGGATGTCCTGGGTACTGTCGGAGGTCTCCGACGCGGGCTGGACCGTCGACGAGGTCCAGGCCTGGCTGGCGCTGCGCGACGCCCCGCACGATCTGCGGCGAGGCTCCGGCCTGCTCGCCTCCCGGCTGGTCGGCGCAACCGTCGTGTGGCCGACCCCGGCCGCACGCAGGCGGGCCGTCGAAGCCAGCCGGGACCTGGTCGCCGCGAACTCCCGGACAGCCGCCCGGGTCGACGAGAACTTCCTGTCCGCCCCGGAACACCGCCCCTCCCTGGGCCTCCAGATCATCACCGGGCTGCGCCAGGGCCGGGCCCTGCAGTCCACCAGCTTCCGCTCCCGGGGCCTCGACGACCTCTCAGGCCACCTGCCCGCCCAGCCCACACCCACCGACGACCAGGCCGCCGAGCTGGTCGCCGCCTTCCTCGGGAGGACTATCCAGTGAGCAGCACACCCAGCGGTATCGACCTCGCCCGCCAGGCCCTCGCTGCCGCCCGGGCCAACTCCAAGAACCTGCCCCGCCAGGAGACGACCGGCCCCGCCCGCAAGTCGCTACGCACCCGCCCCAAGGACGCAGGCCGCGAACCCGTCAGCCTCGCAGGCGCACTCGAAGGCCTCCTCAGGATCGCCGGCTGGGACACCGGCGTCGCCGGCGGCGACCTCGTCGCCGACTGGCCCGTCCTCGCACCTGAACTTGCGGGCGGTGCCGTCGCCGAGCACTTCGACGAGCGCACCGGAACCCTGCACCTGCGGCCGATCAGCCGGGCCTGGGGCACCCAGCTCCGCTACGCCGAACGCCAGATCGTCACCGGCATCAACCGCACCCTCAAGCGAGACCTGCTCAGCCACCTCCGCATCCTGGAACCCGGCCCGAGCCGGACGCCCCAATCCGGCCCGGCCCCGAACCCACAACCGGCGGCAGCCGAAGCCACAGGTCCGGCCCGAGGCCCGCACGCCGAAGCCGCAACAGCGCTGGACACCTGGCGCCGCAACCTCGCCACCGCGCACGCGGCCGCCCAGACCGAGAACGACCAGCGGATCGCCGCCGTCCGGGCCCGGCTGCGCCCCTTCGGCCCGGACCTTCGCGAACCCGAGACCGACCCGACCTGGACCCGCGTGCGCGACCAGGCGGCCGAGACAGCCGGCCCCGAGTCCCGCAACTGGTCGCGTGAACCGGAGGACGACCCCGCCTGGACCAGCATCCGCGACTAGGCCGCCCTCCAAGCCGAGAGCCTGCGCAGGCACGAAGCCGCCCTCGTTACCGCCCGCACGGCCTCCCGCCCCGGCGAACCCGCGCCCCTGTTCACCCCGACCCGGGCGGCTTAAGCACCCCGGATCTTTACGGCCGTAAAGATCCGGGGTGCTGGCAGGGGTTGTCAGAGCCCGGGAGGACCCTGGGCGACAGGCACGCACCAGCACGCCGACCACCGCCCCGGGAGCAGGCATGACCGCGATGACCGACCGACTGAACACCCTCGTCGTACTCCAGCCGGGCTGGCTCGACGGCACCGGCCACCGGCCCACCGCGGCCGCACTCGGCCTCGCCGCCCTGCTCGCCGAACCCCTCGCCACGACCGCCACCGGCCCCCTGCACGCCTATCCGACCGAGGACGGCGGCGTCGAACTTGAATGGCACCAGGACCAGCTGACCCACAGCGCCCGGATCGGCCCCCACGGCCAGCTGCACCTGCTCACCCTCGACCCGGCCGACGCCGACGACCCCCCACAGCACGGCCACCACCAGGCCGCCGCAGCGCTGCGCACCGAAGCCGCCGCGATGGACCGGCTCACCGAACAGGTCGCATGGCCCGTCCTCCCCCACCCCGAGCCCCAGGTCGACTCCGCGACCCTGCGGGCCGTAGCCGCTCTCCTCGACACCCTGGAGGCCGAATGACCCGATCCCGCACACCGCGCATGTGCCTGCTCCACGCCGACTACCACCCCCTCGACGACGACTGCCTCGCCGCCGTCGTCGACCACACCCGACGCCACCCGCAGCCGTTCAGCCGCGCCGCGCACGACGACTACCAGCAGGCGGTCGAACGCGGCATCCTCGACCGCCACATCCGCCAGCACCTCGAGCACCAGGAGGACCCCGTGCCCGCATACGACCCCGACGGCGAACCCGCGCCCGCCCCGCAGGGCGAAGAACTCGAGCAAGCAGCATGACCACCCAGGCACAGGAACCCCGGGCCGCCGACCCCCGCATCGGCCCGCTCCTCGACCTCGTCCAGGGCGTCCTCGCCGGCTACGGCGAACTGGCCACCACGTTCGCCGAGAACGTCCCCGACCCCGAGGCGCGCCAGCGCCTGCTGCGCCACACCCAGAACCTGATCATCGATGCCCGCACCCGCTACAGCGCCATCGCCATCGCCACCGGACAATGAGGCTCGGCCACCTCACCCGCGGGATCAATACGACGGGCGCCACGACGGCAGGTCACGGTGAAACCGTCTGCCGATCTGCACGCCGTGAGCACGATGGGGGTGTCGGCGATTTTCCATGGAAAATCGCCGACACCCCCCGACAGCTGGCGGCACCCGCCCCACCCCGGCACCGGGCAGCATGCGTCCCGTTGGGCGAATGAAGCGGTGGGCGGCACCGATTTTCCATGGAAAATCCGGTGGCTCACCAGTGGCGGCGGGTCGGTTGGTTCGTTGGCCTGCGGATCTGGCATTCTGGCGCCCAGTCCTGCGCCCGGGAGAATCCCCCGAGCACGGGCATCCGCAGTACCGGGCAAGAGGCCCGGGAAATCAACGGACAGAACGGAACATCATGTCCTCTGTGCTTGTCGTGTCCACAGACCCTCAAGGGTCCGCCGTCGTCTGGGCCAAGCGCGTCGGAGCGAAGCTGCCCTTCGACTTCATGGCCGCCCACGACCAGGCCGACCAGCTGTTCAGGCTCAAGGACACCGGCGCCCGGATCCACGTCGTCGCCAACCAGAAGGGCGGCGTCGGCAAGACCACCTTCGCCGTTAACCTGGCGGCCTGCGCCAACGCCGTCCTCGGAGCAAGCGAGAACTACCGGCACATCTTCATCGACACCCCTGGCACCCTCGCGGACGAACACATCCTGCGCAAGGCTCTCGAGATCGCCGACGACGTCGTGGTGCCGATGATCACCGAGCCGCTGTGCTTCGACCCGACGGCACGGACCGTGCAGACGCTCGTAGAGCCGATGGGGAAGAAGTTCACCGTGGTGATCAACAACTGGGACCCGCGCGACGGCGAGCCCGACCGGGACGACACCATCAAGTACATCGGCAAGAAGAAGTGGCCGCGGGCCAACACCGTGGTGCGCCGCTACAAGATCCACTCCCGGGCCAGCGCCGAGGGTCAGGTCGTCACCCAGTACAAGCCCAGCGCCACCGCCTACAAGGCTCGCGAGGACTTCATGAAGCTCGCGCTCGAGCTCGGATACGGAGGCTGACCGTCATGGGCAAGCAGGTCAGCTTCGCCAGCATGGCAGACGACCCGGTCGAGCCCGTTCCCGGCGTCGACCCCAGCAACCGCGTTGACGCCGGGCCAGCCCGGTGGATTCCCACCGAGAACTGCCGCTACAACCCGCGCAACCCGCGGGACCTCGGCGACCTCAGCAACCTCGACAGCATCGACGTCAGCGACCTCGCAAGCATCGCTGAGAAGCAGCTGCAGAGCTGCCTTGCCGTCACGCTCCAGGCCTACCTGAAGCTCTGGCCGGAGGATGAGGACGACCTCGACCTCACGAGCCGGGACGACGTCATCGTCATCAACGGCAACCGGCGCCTGGCGGCCGCGAACAAGTACGGCCAGCCCCGGCTGATCGTCGTCGTGGACGATTCCCACGCCGCGTCGAAGGCCAAGCTGTTGCGTGCCGCACTCGACGAGAACATGAGCCGCAAGGACTTCGACCCGATCGAGGAAGCCCGCGGTGTCATGCTCCTCGTAGCCGAGTACCCGACGGCGAAGGACGCGGCCGAGGGTGAGGGATGGTCCGGGCCCTGGATCAGCCAGCGCAAGAACCTCCTGAAGCTCCACCCCGACCTGCAGGAGCTCGTGCGGTCCAAGGCTCGCGGCGGCGAGGGTATCGCCATCCGCCACGCTCGGGCCGTCGCCCAGACAAAGGGCATCGAGGACATGCCGGCCGCACAGCAGATGGTGCTTCTGAACCAGCTGCTCGAGCTGGAGGCCGAGGCAGCCCTCAAGAAGAAGATGGACCGTCAGGAGGCGAAAGCGGAGCGGAAGCGGCTTGCCGCTTCCGGCCCGGGCACTGCGCCGCGTGCGCACCCGAGGCCGGATGAGCGCTCGCTCGCTGAGGGCGCGAACAGCGGGCCCGGCGGATTTTCCATGGAAAATCCGCCGCCCCGTGAGGTGGACGGCGCCGGGCCCATGGAGTCCACCGGCTCCGCGGAGGTGGACCCCGGCACCGGCTCCCCGACAGGGGGCGATCCGGTGGTCGTCGGCCACGACGGATTTTCCATGGAAAATCCGTCCGAGGTGCCGAGCCCCCGCGAGGCCGACGCCAGGCTCGAGCACGGCTCCGACGAACCTGTCTCCGACGGTACCCGGAGCACCGGGGCCAGCATCCCGGACTGGCGGGACCTCGACGGGGTCGCGGCATGGCTCGTCAGGTACCTGCAGCCCGCAGAGGCCAGGACCGTCGCCCACGCCGTGCTCGACAAGGTCGGCCTGATCGAGCAGCCACCCGTCGTCTAGCGGGCCCCTACACCGACAGAGCGCCCGGGCGCGGTGGAGGCGCCGTCCTCCACCGCGCCCTCGGCAGCACCTGCACGTTCCGATGGGTGGCACCGACCCGGCTGATCGGTGACCGGATCTATCGGTCTGCCGGAGGTCGTGTCTACAATCGCCGCACGGTCGGACCACGGTCAGGCCGTCGCAGGACACCGGTGTCCTCCGCTGTACGGCGCCTCCGGACCCGCTGAGATCGGGGCCGGCCGACGATCACCCCGTACGGTGGGGGACACGGGCGTTTCAGTCACTGAACAGCGCCCGCAGGACACAACGGGACCACGATCACGGCGGCTTCGCCCGGATGAGTGGTGGCCGGGATTGTGATTTGGCACGCTGATCAACCACGGGCAGGCGCCTCCGGCGGCGCCGGCCCCGTCGCCCCCCTCCCGCCGGACGAGCGGAGACCGCCATGCCCGCCAGTGCGCACCCCGACGAGGTCGAGCCCGCCCGGGGCCCGGCTCCTGCCACTGTCATCGATCTGGCCTCCCGTCGTCGCAGCGACCGGCCGCGCGCGGACGTCCCGGAGCAGGAGGTGCCGGTGCTCGAGGATGCTGCGCTGGTGGCCCTGTTCGAGGAGCAGGGCGGAGGAGGCGGGGCGGTGCAGGCTTCGATGATCGCTGCCGCGTGGGAGCGGGCCGTTGGCGAGCAGGGCTCCTCGCTTCGGGATCCGGCCGCGGCTGCGGCGGTGCGCGGGGTGGCGCTGTTGATGGAGCGGATGCTGTACGGGGGGATGGCGGTGCGTCACGGGGACCCGGTGCGGGGGATCGAGGCGAATCCGGCGGACGGCATCGACGAGGTCGGTGCGCAGATGATGCTGGACCTGGTGCACGGCCTGCGGGAGGCCGCCGACTTCTTCTCCCCGGAGTGCCGGGAGCGCATGTAGCCGGGGTTCCGGCTGTGGTGACGGCGTGCCATAGGTCACGGCCGGGTTACAACTGGTGCGCAATGCTACGCATCGCGTGGGAACATCTTGCCCTGTGTGGCCGGCGTGCCATGATGAGGCACCCACGCCGACACCACCGAGTCCCCGTATAGCGGCTGACAACCCGCCGCGTACCGGGGCTGGGAACGGGGACCCTCATGAGCAGCGCCGTGCCGAGTCGTACCTCCCGGTTGATAGCCGCCCTGACGGACGGTCGGGCCGGCGGTGCGTCGGGGGAGGTGCGGCGGGGGGTGGAACTGGCGGACCGTCGGGCGACGCGGGCCGAGGCGTCGGCGCCTTCGCGGCTGGACCTCCTCGCGGCGGCGCAGGACCACGAGGCGAACGTGGCGGCGTACGTGGCGCGGCACGGCGGGCCGATGCGGTCGGGTGTGCGGGACCGCAGTGAGCTGTTCGAGCAGGCGGGGGCGATCGCCGAGGGTGATGAGGCGGCGGCCGTGGAGCTGCAGGCGATCGACCTGGCGGACTGGATGCGGGCGGCGCTGTCGGATGTGCGGACGCAGGAGTCGGGGCGGCGGTCGGTGACCGCGGTGTCGTGCCCGCAGTGCCGGTGCTGGAGTCTGCTGGCGGTGCCGGCGGCGCGGGGCGGGTGGATGGCGGCGTGCCGCAACGTGGTGTGCGGGTCGACGCAGGGGCCGCGGACGTTCGCGCTGCTGGCGGTGGCGCGCCATCAGCTGTGGGAGTCGGCCGCGCGGGCGTCCTGAGCGAGGCAGGGTCTCGGCTGTCTGCCCTGTGGGCGCAATCGCGCGTGATACGCGTGATTGCGGCGGTTGTCCGGCCGCCCGTGCGGGTGCGGCCGTCGGGTGCAACGAGGGGAAGCGATCGTCATGAGTGTGCCTGCCTCTCCCGGGGCGCCGGGGTCTGCGGGCCGGACCGCCGGTGCGGCGGGTCCGTGCTGGACGCGGGTGTACTACTCGACGCCGCCGCAGGACCTGGTGACGTGGGCGGCCGCGGCGGCCGAGCTGGCGGACGGTCCGCATCCGATGTCGGAGCGGGACCTGAGGCGCCGCTACAAGGAGGACGGGCGCCGCAGGACCTGGCGGGTTCCCGGGCAGCGGGCGGAGCACGTGTCGATGTCGGACGTGTGGACGTTCCACCGCAACCTCCACCGGGGGTGGCTGGCCGGCCCGTCCTGACGGGCTGGGGGCCGGTCGGCCTGTCGGTGTCGTGCGGGGCGGTGTGCAGGGGGTGAGCCCCCGTCCGGGGTTCCGGGCGGGGGCTTCCTTCATCCCCGACAAGTTCTCTATTGCTGTAGCAATAGAGAAGGCGTAGTGTGGACACCACGGACCCCGCCCCACCCGGCGGACCCCGAGCCCGGCCGGGCGCAGCAGTGACCGCCTGCCCTGCGCGCCCGGCCGTACCACCCCCTGTCCCGTGATCGGAGCACCGTCATGCCTCTCGCCGGAGACCCCGCCCCCGACTCCTCCTCCCTGACCGTCGCCTCCCTCGCCGCCGAACTCGGCCTGTCCGTCCGCGCGGTGTCGGCCCGGGTGACCGGGCTGTGCCGGGCCTTCGGGCCGGAGGCGGTGGTGCACACCGCGGCGTCGAGCAACGGGGCGACGCTGCTGTACGCGGACGCCGCTGCCGCGATCCGCGCCGGCCGGGTCCAGGCCGCCGGGGTGGAGGGCGACCTGCTGCGCGTCGCCGAGGTCCTTGCCGCCCGCGGCGTGTGGGCCGGGGGCGGGTCGTTCGGCGCGGACACCGGCTACGGGCCGGTCGACCCGTCGGGTGCGGCGTGGATCGCGGTGTACGGCCTGCTCCCGGCGGTGTTCACCAGCAGCGCGCCGGGGGCGGCTTCGGCGGCCGCCGAGCTGGTCCTGCGGGACGAGCGGGTGCTGCGGCTGGTGGAGTTCATGGCGGCGAACGCCGACTCGGACCTGGCGGACCAGGCGCCGATCGAGCGCCTCGCGGACTGGGCGGCGCACACCCCCGAGGGCGAGGTGATCGGGCGGATCGCGCGCCTGGCGCAGCCCGGTGCCGGGCTGGCGGCCTGAGCGGACCCCCTGGCCGGCGGCATGCACCGATGGGGTGCGTGCCGCTCCCTGGAGGCCCGGACAGTTCCGCCCGGACCGTGATGACGGAGGAGACCGTCATGTCCACCACCGCGCACCAGCCCTCCACCACCAGCCCCTCCCCCGCCGCCGGCCCGACCGGCGCCAGGTCGGCCGACGAGCGCGAGCACGCCGTCGTCGAGCACCTCCTCGTCGAGGCCTACGCCGCCGACACCGAGCAGGCCTTCGCCGACCTCGCCGCCCGCCACGCCCCCGCCGCCGACCCCCAGCGGTACGCGGCGTTCGAGGCCGAGCTCGCCGACCGGGCCGCCGCCCGCACCCCGCACGCCGCCTGACCCGCGGCGCCACAGACTCCACCCCGCTTTTTCCCCTCACGCCCCGGTCCCTGACGCCGACACAGGAGCAGCCATGAGCACCGACATCCCCTCCCAGCGTCCCGCCCCGGCCACCGCGATCGCCTTCCCCCGCCAGCGCAGCATCGCCCGCGACGAGGGCCGCGACGACGCCTTCGACGAGCCGCGCTGGCTGATCGCCGCCCGTATCGCCGACATGCGCGACTGCGCGACCGCCTACGAGGACGGCGCCGCGCTGCGCTTCGCCGAGGACTACGCGGCCGGCGCCCTCACCACCTGGACCGCCATCGACGCCCTCCACCGGGCCCTTGGCGCCATCGAGGAGCGGTGATGTCCCGCAGATCCCGGCCCCGGCCCCGGGGCTACCTGGCGCTGGCCGTGCGCGTCGAACTGCTGCGGCTGCGCCTGGCCCGCACCAGCGGCGAGCTCGAGCAGGTGCTGGCCGACGCCGAGCACGACGCCCCCGTCGTGTCCGGCTGGAAGGTGGACCTTGACGAGGCCGCCGCCCGCTGCGAGGCGCTGTCCGAGGAGAACCGGGCGCTGCGCCTTCGGGTCTCCGAGCTCGAGCAGGAGCGGGGCGGGGCCCCGGCGGCGGGCGCGGGCCGGTTGGAAGTGTCGCCGCCCGCCGTGCGCGCCGAGGTGTTTGCCCGGCTCGCCGACGCGGCGCCGTCGCCCGCAGGCCTTCCCCAGGCCGTTGTTCCGCTGTGGGACAAGGACACCCGCAGGAACGCGTCGTGACCGCGGCCGCCGCCCCGCCCGCCGGCGGGGCGGCCCCCGCCCGGGAGCCGGCGCTGACGGTCACCGTGTACGGCGACCCGGCCGCACAGGGCAGCAAGGCCTACAAGGGCCACCGCACCAGCCGGGTGACCGGCCGCCAGGTGGCGGTCCTGGCGGAGCAGTCGAAGATGGTCAAGCCCTGGCGGGCGCTCGTGACCGCTGCCGCCGTCCGGGCGATCGCCGGGACCCGGGCGGCTGCCCGTGCCGACGCGGCGCCCGGATCCGGCTCGCCGCCGGCCGCTCCCCTTGCCGGTCCGCTGGCCGTCGCGGTCGTGTTCACGATGCCCCGCCCCGGGCGGATCCCCGGCGACCGGCTCGGCTGGCCCGCCGTCAGACCGGACGGCGACAAGCTGCTGCGCGCCGTCTTCGACGGCCTGACCGACGCCCGCGCGTGGGGCGACGACGGGCAGGTCGTGCAGTGGTCGGGCATCAAGGTCTACCCCGGCCTGCACCCCCTCGCCCTGCCCGTCCCGGGCGCCCACATCCGAATCTGGCAGGTCGCCGCGACCCCGGCGACGCACACCCCCGGAGGCGAACAATGACTTCCCGACCCGACGGGCACGATCTGCCCGCCACCCTTCAGGCCCTCCTCGGCGCCCGCGTCGAGGAGGGCGGCGACGGCCACCTGCTGTGGACCGGCCCCATGGACCGCACCTGCCCCTACATCAAGGTCCAGCGGACCCGCTACGCGGTGCGCCGCCTGATCCTGCAGGAGGCCTGGGGCCGCGGCCTCCAGGGCGAGGTTGCCGCCTCCTGCGGCACGGCGCGGTGCGTCGCCCCCGCCCACCTCCTCGACGAGGTCGGCCGCCGCAACACCGCCGCTCTGGACGTGATGCTCCGCGCACTCGACCAGGCCATGCCCGCCCTCCTCCAGCGTGCGGCCGCCACCCGGGCGGTGGCCGCATGAGCGCCCGCACCGCGCCGCGGACCCGCCGCTACCGCACCGGCCTCGACACCCGCCGCGACATCCCCGACAAGGTCGTGCGGCAGTACCGCGGCCACCTGCGCGGCGTCGGCGAGCACCTGCTGTGGCAGGGCCCGGCCGACCACGCCGGCACCCCGTTCATCGGTCACGACTACGCCAAGTACTCCGTCCTGCGGATCGCCTGGCTCCTCCACCATGACACTGCTCCGGACGGCCACATCCGTGTCGGCTGCGGTGTGCGCGGATGCGTCGCCGGCCGGTGCCTCACCGACCGGACGCTGCGTCAGCGCGAGCAGCTGCTCCTGGCCGCCGTCCACCGTATCGACATGAGCGGCACCTGCGCGGCCGGCCACGCGCACGCCGAACACGGCAGCGTCCGCACCAACGGCAAGATCGAGTGCCGGACCTGCGACGCCGCCCGCCGCCGCGCCCAGCGCGCCGCCGACAAGGCGGTGGCGTGATGGCGAAGGCGAAGAGGAGCCCGGACCACGGAACCTATGCCCGCGCGCACGGCACCGCCTCCCGGCCCGCATGCAACTGCTCCCAGTGCGTGTACCGGCGGACCCGCTACGACAAGGAGCTGCGCCTGGACCACGCCCGGGGTCGGCGCAGGACCGCCCCGGCGGACCCCGTTCGGGCGAGGCTTCGCGAGCTCCGGGCGACCGGCGCGACCTGGCGGCAGATCTCGGAGGCGACCGGGGTTGCCCACACCCGGCTGATGCAGCTGGCCGGCGAGGTTCGGCCGGTCCTGTGGACGAGCACCGCCGAGAAGATCCTCGCGGTCCGGCCCGAACGGCTGGGACTCGTCCCGGCGCGCTGCCCGGCCCTCGGCGCCGTGCGGCGGATCCAGGCGCTGATGGCCATCGGGCACTACGGCAAGACGATCGCCGCTGCGTCCGGGCTGTGCCCGCAGACGCTCTCGGAGATCCTCAACGGCCGGTACAAGTCGATCTCCTCGGCCCACCACGAGGCCGTGGCTACGGCGTACAACGCCCTCTGGTCGGTGCCCGGCTCGTCGGTGCGCTCGCTGATACGCGCCCGGGCCGGAGGATGGGCCGGACCCCTGCAGTGGGACGACGAGGCCCTGGACGACCCGGCAGGAACCCCGGACTGGACGGGGCACTGCGGGTCGGGCAGCGGCTGGCTGCTCCACGCCGCAGTCGCCCAGCCCCCGTGCGGGGCGTGCGGGGCGTTCGCACTGAACGGAGCGGACCTGGGCCCCGACGGCGCCCGCGCGTTGGCGTCCGCCGCCTCGGCGGCGCTGCTCGTCCTGGGGCGCAGGCGGTGCGGATGGCGCGGCATCGGCCGCCTCCTGGGCATGCCCGAGAGCCGCGTCCTCGACGCCTACGAGCTCGCGAAGCAGGCCGAGTCGCAGCAGCAGTCCGCACAGATCGAAGGATGGAGGCTGGCCTCGTGAGCGGGCAGGACCTCAGCGCGTTGGAGCGGTTGCTCATGGAGGAGCTGCCGACGGGGCGGGTCGAGGACTGGAACCCCCGCCGGCCCGAAGTCAGCGAGTTGGAGGCCGCACGCCACCGTGCGGTGCTCGAGGCGGCCGTGTGCCGGACGACAAGGCGGAGGAGAGCGGCCTGATGGCTGGGGAAACGCAGATCACGATCGTGGGGAACCTGGTCGACGACCCGGAGCTGAGGTTCACCCCGTCCGGAGTGGCGGTGGCGAAGTTCCGGGTGGCGTCGACACCGAAGACCTACGACCGGGCGGCCGGAGAGTGGAAGGACGGCGAGAGCCTGTTCCTGGCGTGCCAAGTGTGGCGGCAGGCGGCGGAGAACGCCGCGGAGTCCCTGCAGCGCGGCATGCGGGTGATCGTGCAGGGCGCACTGCGCCAGCGCTCGTACGAGACGCGCGACGGCGAGAAGCGCACCGTGTTCGAGGTCGAGGTGGAGGAGGTCGGGCCGAGTCTGCGCTTCGCGTCCGCGCAGGTGGCGCGCAACACGCCGGGCCGGGGGCAGAACGGCGGCTGGGGGCCGGCCCGGCAGGACGGCGCGGGTGCGCCGTCCCGGCCCGGGGGCTCCGGCGCGCCGGCCGGTGCCGATGCCGGGTGGGGCGCCGGGAAGGGCGAGTACACGCAGGAGCCGCCGTTCTGACGGAACGCCGATCTGCGGCAGGGGCCCGGTCTCGATGAGGCCGGGCCCTTCGCTTCCCCACCAGACTTTCCTATTGCTTAAGCAATGGGAAAGCTGTAGTGTTTGGGCACGCCACGACGCACCGCCCCAGGCGCCCGCGGCGCACACCGACAGGCGTACAACCGCACCCCCGGAGGCCCCCGTGACCGCCCTGCACCTCGCCGCCATCACCGCCGCCGGCCTCAGCCTCATCACCGACCCGAACGGACCCGCCTACCAGGACCCCGACGTCACCGCCGACCTCGCCCGCATCCAGCGCATCACCGACTGGCTGCCCCACTGGCCCGCCGCCGGCACGCACGTCCTGGAGCGCAACCTCCACGAGAGGAACCGCGCCGAGGACCGCCTCCTCGCCGCCCACGGCTACCCCGTCCCCGATGACGACGAGCGCTACCGCGCCCGCCTCGCGATCAGCGCGACCGCCGCAGCCGTACAGGCTGCCGCCGACCTTGCGCACCCCCCGGCCGACTGCACCCGCTGCAACGGCTGGGAGGACTGCGCCGACGCCGACCTGGCCTTCCGCCACGCGCTCCACGCCGACTGGGTCGACCGCTGGGCCGTCGACGCCCGGCAGCCCGCCCGCCGCGCCGCCTGACCCGACCACCCCGCCCCCTCAACACCCCTGGAGTGCCGACGATGAGCACCGACACCCCGATCCGGGCCGCCGTGAACGTCCGCGAACTGCGCCGGATCCTCTCCCAGGTCGAACCCCACATGAACCGCGCCGACTGGCTGCCCGCCATCGCCGGCGTCCACCTGGAGAGCGACGGCACACACCTGATCGCCATCGCCACCGACCGCCACACCATGGCCATCTCCCGCACCCCGCTCCGCAGCGACGACGGGCCCTGGCAGGCCACCATCCCCGGCTCCCGGATCAAGAGCCTGCGCCAGTGGCTCAAGGCCCACGACAGCGAGGCGAACATCCGCATCGGCACGACCGGGAAGACCATCACCCTCGAGGGGCCGACGGACGAGATCCACCTCACCGCCACGGGCGGCGACTTCCCGAAGTGGCGCGCCATGGTCGCCACCCTGCTGGCCGATGCCCCGCAGCCCGTGCCGCTGACCGCGCTCACCGCCGAATACCTCGGCCGCTGGGCCACCGCCGGCTGCATCCTCAACGCCAGCCAGGCGGCCCCCGGCAAGCCGCTCATCCTCTTCGGCGACGACTTCCTCGGCCTCCAGATGCCCGTACGCCTACAGGAAGGCCACACCCGCGCGAAGGCCGCCGCCGAATGGAGCGCCACCCTCGGCGCCGCCGATGCCGCCCCGGCCGACACCCACGAACCCGAGACGGACGGCATCGCCGCAACGGTGACCGAGCGCCTCCTCTACCGAATCGCCGTCGCGACAGCGGACGCCATGGAACTCCCGCACCCGGCCGACCCCCACCTTCTGGGCACGTACGCCATCACCAGCAGCAACGCCTGGACCGCCTACCGGCTGCTCGAGGGGATGCGGAACCTCAGCCCCGCCCGCACGGCGAAGCTGCTCACCAGGATCGAAGCCGAACTCGAGGCCGGCGACTTCTCCGAAGCCGCCTGGGAGTACGCCATGGCAGCCGGCCACGACCCGGAGAAGTGGGTCGACGAGCACCAGGCGGAGCGCAAGAAGCACGCCGAGAAGGCCGCTGCCGAGGCGCCGCCCGCCGGCTGACGCCCGCCATGGGTGTCCCGGGGCCGGCGTCCACACCCCCGCCCCGGGACACCCGCGGCTGAATCCCCGTTCCAGCCCCGCCGCCTGAACCCGGAGACCGCCATGACCACCGCCTTCGTCATCCGCGGCACCACCCGCTACCACGCCGACGCCGCCTGCCAGGCCCTCGACACCGCCCGCCTCAACCACGGCGGCGCCGTCCTCCAGACCACCGACACCACCGGCCACACGCCGTGCACCCTGTGCGCCGACACCAACCGCACCGAGTGGACCGTCGGCCCGGCCAACCTCGGCGAACTGTGGGAACTCATCGGCCCGTCGAAGCTCCACTTCGTCGCCGACCCGTTCACCAACCGGGTCGAGGCCGACGGCCTCACGATCCTCGAACACGACGGCCTCCCCCGAGCCCTGGCCAAGTTCGGCGACACCATCACCCGCCAGCCCGACGGCACCTACACCGTCCAGCCCGCCGCCTGACCGGACCCGCCCCGACCCGCGCCCAGGAGAACCCATGACCCAGCCCTACCCGCACCGTCTGCGCCTCCACGGCGGCCGCAACACCCACGCCGCGAAGCCCGTTCGGCTCCCCTCCGGCGAGACCGCCCTCCTCACCGCCTGCGGCTACCGCAACGGGCCGAAGGACGAACTCAAGCCCGACGACGCGTCCGTCACCTGCCGTGCTACCGCCTGCCAGATCGCCTCCAAGGAGACCAGCCGATGAGCACCCAGCAGTCTGCCCGTGACCTCCTGCTCGGCGTCATCAGCGTCCCCGAGTGCGCCAACAACGGCAGGACTCCGGAGGGCCTCCTCGACGCCTACCGCAAGGAGGTACTTGCCACGGAGGCCGCCCGGCAGCGGGCCGCCGCAGACATCCTCCCCGAACACCTCGCCGCCGTTCGCCCGCTGATCGGCACCGTGGCTGACCTGATCGACCCGGACGCCCTCGTCTGGTTCGCCCCGGCCCGCATTCGTGACGCCGCGACCGACCTGCTCGCCATCACCGAGGAGAACAGCCGGCTGACGGCCCGGGTCCGGGACCTGGAGGCCGCCCTCGCCACCGCCCGCAGCGACGCGTACACCGAGGCCGCCCGAACCCTGGAGCACGCCGGCCGGGACGACGACGCCGTCAACCTCCTCGACCTCCTCGCCGCCGGCATCAAGCACGACGCCACCGGCTGCACCGGCTGCAGCCAGGCCTCCGCGCTCAACCCGGAGCCCGCCCCCGGCGGCCCGCAGGCGCCCGCCTGACAACCCCGCAGTGCCGGACCAGACCCGTCGGCCACCGCCCGCCCGTAAGGCCGCCACACGCCCGCACAGCCCCGCCACACCCGCCACGGAGGCCCGCCATGACCACCGCCCGCGAACAGCTGCTCGACATCCGCCCACAGTCCGAGCAGGTAATGATCCACCTCCTCGACGCCTACCAGGCCGAGATCTGCGAGCAGATCGCCCAGGAGATCGACGCCGCGAGTCTGCGGAACCTCCGCATGCACCCGGGCGACGACGCCATGGTCATGCGCCGGCTCGGGCTCTCGCAGGCCGCCCGCATCGCCCGCGTTGCTGGCGGCGACCGGTGACCGCCACCCCGCCGCCGGCCAACCTCCACGACCGCATCGCCCACAGCCTGCTCGCAGCCGCCTACTCCTGCGACGGCACCGACTGCCGCGCCACCGAGGACGAGTGCGAGGCCGCCCACCCCGTCCGCCGGCCCGCACCGTGGCGGTGGGTCGTCCGGATCGAAGGCAGCCCCGAGGGCCTGGCCGCCGCTGTGCTGCCGATCGTCGAGGCCGAGCTGGCCGCCCGCGACGCCGAGAACACCCGCCTCCGCGCCGAGTTGGACGCCGCCCGCGCGGCCGGCATGCGGGAGGGCGCCGCGATGCTCCGCCGCCACTGCCCCAAGCACGACGTCCACGCCGACGGCGGCTCGTTCATCAGCTGCCACTGCCCGGCCGCCGACGAGATCGACCGCGACGCCGACGCCCTCGCCGCCCGCACCCCGACCAGCTGACACCAGGAGACCAACTCGTGCTCACCGTGACCGACTTCTTCTGCGGCGCCGGCGGATCCAGCCAGGGCATGCACAACGTCCCCGGCCTCCAGGTCGCCACCGCCGCCAACCACTGGCAGCTCGCCGTCGACACCCACCAACAGAACTTCCCCGACGTCCGCCACGACTGCGCCGACATCTCCCAGATCGACTTCCGCCGCTACCCCCGCACCGACCTCCTCTGGGCCAGTCCCGAGTGCACGAACCACTCGGTGGCGAAGGGCGTCAAGCGAGGATCCGACATGCAGCCCGACCTGTTCGGCGAGGTCCTCCCCGAGGAAGCCGCCGTCCGCTCCCGCGCCACGATGTGGGACGTCCCCCGCTACCTCGAAGCCATGGCCCTGCGCGGCCGACCCGTCCTCGGCGGCGTCGTCGAGAACGTCGTCGACGCCCGCAACTGGGCCCTGTTCGACTCCTGGTGCATGGCCCTGCGCGCCCTCGACTACGACATGCGGCTGGTCTACCTCAACTCCATGCACGCCAGGCCGCGCTTCGGCACCCCCCTCGCCCCGCAGTCCCGCGACCGCATGTACGTCGTCTACTGGCTCAAGGGCAACCGTGCCCCGCAGATCGAGAAGTGGACCCGCCCCGACGCCATCTGCCCCGAACACGGCCGCGTGCACGCCGTCCAGTCATGGAAGAACCCCGACCGCGGGTGGGGCCGCTACCGCGCCCAGTACATCTACCGCTGCCCCGTGGCCGGCTGCTGGACCCCCGTCGAGCCGTGGGCCCTCCCCGCCGCGGCAGCGATCGACTGGGACACCCCCGGCCAGCGCATCGGCGACCGGGCCAAGCCCCTCGCCGCGAAGACCCTCGCCCGGATCCGCGCGGGCCTCGCCAAGTACGCCCGCCCGCTCGCCGTCCCCGTCGAGGGCCGCGACGGCAAGGCCGCAGCACCCGCCGACGACCCGCTGCGGACCATGACCACCCGCAACGAGACCGGCGTGGCATGGTTCGAGCCCTTCGTCGCCGAGCTCCGTGGCGGCGGCTCCGACCACCGACCGGCTTCCGACCCGCTCGCCACCGTGTGCGCGTCGGGCAACCACCACGGCCTGGTCGCCCCGCCCATGCTCGTCCCCGCCGGCGGCACCTGGAACGAGGAAGCCCGGCCCGTGGGCGAGCCGTTCAGGGCCCGCACCACCCGGGAGACCGAGGCGCTGCTCGTCCCGTACTACGGCAACGGCACCGCTCGGCCGACCGGCCAGCCCGCGCCCACCGTGACGAGCGTCGACCGGCACGCCCTGGTGACGGCGGAGATGGCGGTCGAGGAGTGCCTGTTCCGGATGCTCAGCCCGACCGAGATCGGCGCCGCGATGGCGTTCGGCCGGGACTACACGGTGCTCGGCAACAAGCGGGAGCAGGTCCGCCAGTACGGCAACGCGGTCACCCCGCCTGCCGCCGAGGTCCTGATGTCCGCCCTCGTCGAGTCCATCACCGGCGAGGACCTCCAGCCGGCCGCCTGACCAACCGTCCCGTCGCCGCCCACCCCGGGCGGCGGCCCCACCCACCCGAGGAGCGCCCGTGCCCGACCAGCCCGCCGCCCTGCTCACCGCCGCCGCCCGCCGCCTGCGCGCCGCGGCCACCCTGCACGGCGACCCCGGCCCGTGGGTCGTCCACCAGGCGAACGGCTTCCTCCGCGTCGGCCCGATCGTCAAGCCCCGCAAGGGATGGACGTCGCACCCCGGCGCCGACCTCCCCGAGGAACGCCACGACACCGCCGAGTACATCGCTCTGATGCACCCCGGCGTCGGTCTCGCCGTCGCGGCCTGGCTGGCACAGGCCGCCCGCACGCACCGGGCGGCCGAGTCCGCGGCACGGCGGGTCTGGCGGGAGGACGGCGACGACGAGGCCCGGGCCACGTTCATCGCGGAGCGCACCGACCATCACGCCCTGGCGGTGGCCCGTGCGGTGCTCGGCCAGGACGGCGGCCAGCAGTGACCGCCCCCGAGCCGCGCGTGCAGGCCACCCGCTACACCGTCAACTGCATGCCCGAGGACTCCAGCCCCGACGCCCACGTCTTCGAGATCGCCGTTGAGTACCGCGGTCGCGACCTGTGGGCCGTCACCCGGCACCACCAGTCGCTCGGCACCGATGGCCAGTGGTCCTGGGGCCCCGAGTGGCCGCCCGGCAAGCCCGGCAGCCGCGAACCCGAGAACGACACCGAGTGGGACGCCTACCACGCCGCCCGCGACGAGTGGACGGCCAATCACCGGCACGACCTCGACACCGCGCTGAAGCTCGCACAGGAGGCGGCCCGGCACGTCACGGTAAACGGCCTCACTGTGCAGGCCGCGCTCGACCGGATCGCCCGTCTGCGGGCAGCCGAGTGACGACCGCGCACCTGCTGCTCGTGGCCGGCGCCATCCTCGGCGCCGGCTCCGGCCTCACCCTCATCGCCTGCTGCCACGGCACAGCCCGCAGCAACCAGCCGCCCGGGCCCGCCCAGCCCGACCCCGTACGTCAGGCCGCCGAGACCAGCGGCCTCATCCCCCGCCCCGAAGGCACATCGTGACCCGCTTTCGTAAGCGCCCCGTCGAGATCGACGCCATCCAGTTCACCCGTGACTCGTTCCGCGCCGCCGTCCGCTTCGTGCCCATCGAGCAGTTCTCCGCCGCAGGGGAGGACGAGCAGGGCCTGTTCCTCACCATCGACACCCTGGAGGGCTCGATGCGCGCCTCCGAGGGCGACTGGATCATCCGAGGCGTGCAGGGCGAGCACTACCCGTGCAAGCCGGGCATCTTCGCCGCCACGTACGAGCCCGTCACCGAGGAGCCGCAGCCGTGACCCGCGAGCCGATCCCCACCGACTTCGACGGGTGCGCGCGAGCCTGCCGTCAGGCCATTACGCACACCTACGCATGGGGTGACTGCGCCTACGCCCCCGAGTCCGCCCGCCCTGAGCCGCGCATCAGCATCCCGCGCACGTTCCGCGACACCGACGGGAAGATGTCGATCGGGTTCGACACGTACACGGCGGCCGAGCTGGCTGCCCGGATCGAACGGTCCTTGCGCACCGTCGATGTCCGGCTCGGCCAGAACTCGGTCGCGATTCTCCAGCGGGGTGGGACCGTCGGCCTGTCCGGTGGGGAGTACGCGGCGATGGCCCTTGCTGTCGCCATGGACCTCGTTGAGGAGCCGCAGCCGTGACCGTCCACGCCCGCGCCGACGACCCCCTCAACCCCAACGAGGTCGACGTCCTGGCCCTCCTCGCCGACAACTACACCCCGCACGAGATCGCCACCGAACTCGGCATCGGCTACGACGCCGTCAATAGCCGACTCTCCTGCATCCGCCGCAAGCTCGGCGCCCGCACCAACCCAAGCGCCATCGTCCTCGCCTACCGCACCGGCCAGCTACACCTCGGCCCAGTCAGGAGCGCCGCATGATCCCCGAGCAGGAGACCTACCAGCAGCAGCTCACGCGCCAACGCGACGACGCGCTCACCCGCGCCACCAAGGCCGAGACCGACCTGCGCGCCGCCGAGGACGAGCTCGCCGCGTGGCGCCGGCCGGGCCGCCGCGCCGACCGCTACCGGGCCGCCTGGCAGTCCGCCCGCCGTCGCGCCACCTACGCCCGCCGCGCCTGGCAGTCCACCATCCTGGAGGCCCGCCGCCAGCAGGCTCGGGCCGCCGACGCCGCGCGCACCGTCGACATCCTCCAGGCCCGCCTCGCCGAGGCCGAGGCCAACCGGGACGGCGCCTACCGCGAGCGCGCCCACCTCACCGCCTGGCTCGCCGCCATCCACCCCGCCGTCATCACCCCCGCCACCGACATCGCCGACCCCGGCTGGCAGATCCTCTACCTCACCGCCGGTGGCCGCCAGATGTCCTGGCACATCGCACCCCGCGACGCCGAGCTGTACCACCACGTCGAGCACGTCGACCCGACCGACCCGCGGGCCCAGTGGGACGGACACACCACCGACCAGAAGTACGAGGCGATCCGGGAGCTCACGTCCGGCGAGCTCCGGGGCGCCGCCCGCGCCGGGCAGGCCGAGGCCAGGCTGCGTGAGCTGGAGGGTGCCCTCGACTGGCAGACGTCCTGCCTGTCCTGCGCGCGGGTCCTGGACTCCAGCTACGCGGAGACGGCCCGCGCTGAGCAGGCCGAGGCCCGCCTCGCCGCCGTCCGGGCGCTGCACTTCACCCGCGGCCGCAACTGCCATGGCGACCCCGTGTGCAACGAGTGCTCTCCGCTCCAAGCAGTGCCGTGTCCCACCGTGCGCGCCCTCGACGGGGCCACCACCAACACGGCGGCCGAGGTTCGGCCGTGAGCTGCGACTTCGACACCTGGTGGGACGGCGCCACCCCGGAGGAGCGCGCCGACCTCCTCGACGACAGCGTCGACCTTCCCGACGCCGACCCCGCCTACCCGCCCTGGTGGCGCAAGCCGTGGCCCGTCTGGCTCGAGACCGACGACCTCATCCCCACCACCCCCGACCTCGACAACTACCCGCCCGAACCCACCGCCTGAGGAGACCCGGATGTTCGCCGATCTGTTCGTTCTGCTGCTCACCGGCCACTGGCTCGCCGACTATCCCGGCCAGACGGACCGACAAGCCGCCCGCAAGGCCGGCTGGACCGAAGGCGAGGACGGCCCGAACCCCGGCCGCCACCACCACGGCTGGGGCGAGAACCTGCTCCACGCCGCCACCCACGTCGCCATCACCGCGGTGCTCCTCCTCGGGGCGTTCGCCCTCGACCTCCACCCGAGTACCGCCGGCCTGGCCGCCGGCCTCGCGTGGATCGGCGCCAGCCACAGCTTCATCGACCGCCGGTGGGCGGTCCGGTGGTGGATGGAGCGCACCGGGCAGGCCGAGTTCCTCGCCCAGGGCGGGGCCGCCTATGTCGACCAGGCCGCGCACGTCGGCCTCGGCCTGCTCCCCGCCGCGCTCGCCATCACCCTGCTGTAGCCCCGCCACCTGCGCCCGCCCCGCTGCGCTCGGCCTGCCGGCCGGGCGCTTTCGCTTTCCCGACCGAGGAGACCCCGCATGGCCGACACCGTCCGGTCCGTCGACAACGACCCCCGGAACCCGAGGATCGTCGTCACGACGACGGTCGACATCGTCTTCGTCCTGCTCGAAGCCCACCCGGTCCTGCCGCGGATCGACACCGTGGTGCGGCACGGCGACACCGTCAGCGTCGTCAACGGCGTCCCCGCGGCCGACCCGGTGGCGCCGCGGCTGCCGGAGGCCCTGCAGGTCGTCGCGAGCGTCTGGGTCCCGCCCATGTACCGGGGGGCGCCGTACGTCCTGGAGCCCGCCGGGGAACCGAAGCGGCTCTGACCCGGCGGCCCGGCGGGCCGGGTCCGCCTACGGGCCCGGCGTGCCCGGGTGCTCGACGGGCCGGTCATCGCCCCGCAGGTTGGCGAGGCCGTCGGCGATCAGCCACGCGAGGGGCTCGGCCTGCTCGAGGGGGATGTGTCCGACGGCCTGCCCGTCGATCACCCACTTCAGGAACACGACGGCGCGCGGCCGGGCCGCCTGCGACAGGCCCGCCTGGACCCAGCCCCTCTCCCCGCGGACCTCCGCCTCCAGGTTGAGCGGCACCAGCACGGAGCGGTGCGCGCCACCGCGGGCACCGAGCGGCCGGTCGTCGGGGACGTCGCAGTGCGCGGGATCGCACCAGGTCGGATGGAGGATCGGGGACACACCGACCACCCTAGCCCCGGGCCCCGGCCCCCGGTCGGGCCGGTCAGCCGGCGGCGCGGATCGCCCCGGCCGTCTCCCGCGCGACGGCACTGCCCGCGAAGCGGGGCTCCTCCAGCAGCGCGGCCAGGCGGCCCATGCGCTTGACGATCCAGGAGATCCGCATGTCCTCGGGCAGGCCGAGGACCGGCCCGAGGGCCGCGGCCGCGGCGTCGACGTCACCGAGCTGCGCCCGGGCGGTCGCCAGGTAGACGTGCGCGAGGTGCTCGTCGTCCAGGGACCGCTCGACCGCGCCCTTCTCACCCCACAGGGCGATCGCCGCCTCGGCCTCGCGGGCGGCCCGCTGCGCGTCCGGCCCGCCGTCGAGCCAGATGAGGCTGCTGCCCGCGTAGTAGCGCTGCTTCGCGAGGGAGAACCCGAACAGGCCGCCCAGAAAGTCCGCGCCGGCACGGTCTCGGGCGTCCTCGGCGGCGTTCAGGGCCGCGTTCGCCCCCGCCGAGTCGTGCAGGTTCGCCAGGCACTGCGCCTGCCCGCACAGCAGCCGTGCCAGGCCCGTGCCCCGCCCGGGGGCCGCGTACCGCAGCCCGTCGGTGATGAACTCCAGCGCGGCCGCGTAGTCGGACCGGAAGCGGGCGATCAGCGACTGCGTGCCGCGCACCCACACCCGCAGCTCGTCGTCGCCCGCGAAGTCCGCGCACCGCCACGCGGCCTGGGCGTGGTCGGCGGCGATACCGGCATGGCCCAGGTCCAGGGCCGCATACGCCAGGATCCCGGACAGGTGCCCGGCCGCCCGGTACAGCTCGGTGCGCTCCGCCGGCCGGTGGTGGCGGGTCTGCAGGCGTGCGAGGACCTCCTGGCGGACGGTGTGCGCATCGTGGAGCATCGGCCCCGGGGGCGAGGCCAGGTAGGCGGTCGCCAGGTCGGCGACGTCCGCGCCCAGGTCGTCGGTGTCCTGCCCGGCTATGGCGGCGAGGGTGCGCGATCCGGCCGCGGAGGCGCGCAGGAGCCGCTCGAGGCGCGGGTCCCCGCCGCCGGCGGCGTTCTGCTCCTGGTGCCAGCGGTGGGTGAGGAGGCCGCCGGTGTCGAGGGCGGTGTCCGCGGCGCGGGTGAAGTCCTCGTTCGCCGCGCGCTTGCCGCTCTCGACGTTGTGGACGTGGCCGCGCGAGTAGTGCATGCGGGCGGCGAGGTCGGCGAGGGTGAGCTCGGCGTTGACGCGGAGCATCCGCAGGAGGCGTCCGACGGTGAGGTCGCTCATGTCGTCGAGTGTGCCCACGCGTCCGCCCCCGCCCGGTCCCGGCCTGTATTCACCCACCCTACGGGCCGGCGGTGAAGACGATGCGGTGCTTCCGGCGGGAAGCACCACGGCGGCACAGTGATCAACACCTCGGCCGCCGTACGAAAGGGGACGCCGTGGACACGCCTGCCGCGCCGCAACCGGAGCCCGCACCACACCGGGTTGAGCCCGGCCGCCCGCCCTCCACAACGAGCGGCGCGGCAGGCAACCCCCAACCCGACACCCCCACGGCCCCGGCCGCCGGGACGGCGCCGGACCCGGGCCCGGGCCCGGCGGCGGACCCCGCCGGCGCCACCGCCGCGGACCCCGACACGACCAGCGAGCCGGCCACCGCCACCACGGACACCACCGCACCGGACACCGGCACCGCGCTGTGCACCCTGCGCCCCACCCTGCGACTCCTCGAAGCCGCCGGCACCGACATGGCCGCCCTCCACCGCGACGCCCGCCGCCTACGCACCGAACGACCCCGCCACCGCACCACCCCGACAACCCCGGCGCTGCGCCCGGCCGTCGGAGGCGAGCGGTGAGCTACGCGGGTTCGTCGGGCCGGGCGCCCAACCAGCACCAATCAGACATGCCGGACGTGAATCGCGTCCTTCGGCAGGCCCGTCTCGGCAACGAGCGCGGTGATGTCGTTGACGTCACTGGTCAGGATCACGATTGGCGGGGCCTGCAGCGCGGCGGTCGCGACGACGACCGCATCGACTGTGCACCGGCCATCCAGCCCGGCCTTCGCCAACAGCTTCCCGGCGGCTCGGCCGATCTCTGCGGTGACAGGTACGACTTCACCGGATGCGGCGATCGCCCGGTTGATGTTGGCGTCCCGACGGTCCCCACGTACGACCTCGGAGAGGGTCACAGCGGACAGCACCATACGCGCGCCGTTCAGCCTGGCGACACGCATGATCGCATGCACATCGCGGTCGCCTTCGGCGAGCTTCGACAGACCTTCGCTGTCCAAGAACAGGGTGCCGCTTCGGACGGCCGGGGCTACTCGGCGCGCGGCCACAATGCCTCCGCCCGCGCAAGTGAATCCTCCGGGATCGGACCGTGCTCCTGCTCGAGCCATGCGTCCAGGCCCGCCAGCCGGTCCTGCTCCAACTGCCGGCGCACCGCCTCCGCCACATACTCCGCGGACGTCACCCCCTTGTCGGCGGCGACCTCCGCGACCTCGGCGCCGACCTCTTCCGGCAGCTCGAACCCCAAAACCGGCAGCCATCCCTTGGGGGCCCGAGGGCGAGCTGGCGGGAGGACCATGCGATCCTCTCGGACGAGAGAAACAGGAGCCTCCACGTCGGCCTGCTTCCGCCCGCCCACTGCTTCCGACTGCTTTCCGGATTCGCTATCCGGCAGATTCCGGTATGCCCGCCTCCGAGCACGCTGTGCTGCGTTCGGCAGGGCCTCGGTGCTGCTGTGCCACGGACCGGACGGCGCCGCCGACTCGTGGTACACCACTCCTTCCGCGGACATGGCAGCCCAATCCCGGGACCGGAGTGCCGCGATCGGGACGAGGTCAGGCGGCAGACTCTCCTCGTACTCCTCCAAGGCGATCGCAGCGGCCCGATATATGGAAAGCGCCTCGTCGGACCAGCCGCCGCTGGACACCGACCTGATCCACGCTGTCAGCGCGGCCAGCGCTCGATCCACCCCAGGCCACGCCTCCTTCGGCGCGGCGCGGTACAGAGTCGTCAACGCCTTGTCCAGCTCGGCACGCTCAGCACGGGGCCCGGTCGGTACCCGGGCACCCGGCGCTGTCTCGGCATGTGCAGCCATACTGCGATGCTATGCCCTGACCGGTCCCCAACGGCAAGCCAACGGGGAACACGGATGCGAGATGTCAGCACAGCGCCCGGCCGGCCGCGATCACCTTGCCGATGTCCTTCTTCAGCCCGTGCCCCAGCACCGGATCGTCCGCCCAGATCGCGGTCGGCTTCGGGAAATCCGCCTGCGCGAGACCGTTCAACGCGTACTCCACGCCGCCCACCTCGAACGTCACCTTCTCCCCCGGCCGGCACCGCAGCATCCCCGCGGACACGGTGAACGGCCACGGCACGACCTCCCCCGACGTGACCGCCCGGCTGCGCACCTTGTCGGAGTCGTCGCTGGCGCACCCGCGGACGACGGCGAACACCACCACCGCGACGACTCCGACACCGAGCAGCGCCTTGTAGCGGCGCACCAACTCCGGATCCGGGCCCGTCGGCTTGTCCGCCGCCGTCTCGCTCACCTGATGCCCCCTCGAGTAGGGCGCCAGCGTAGAGGCCCGACGATCACCGCGGCCACAACCTCGACACAACCAGTACAGGCCAGTTCTGCGCCGACCTGCCGCGCCGGTGGGATTGTCCAAGCTGATGCCGCCGCCCGCGATGCGCGCCAGGACCTCCGTGCCGTATCCCCGGCCCAGGTGGCCCTTCCACATACGGGCTGGCGGTACCGGCTGAGTCAGGCGCGGTCATTCGCGATGGGGCCAGGTCGTGGAGTCCAGCCGACGCAGGGCCGCGATGTCGGCGTTCCGCTGCGCCTCGTCGAGGCGGTCGTGGACGGCGTCGAGGGCGTTCTGGGTGCGCAGCAGGATGTCGGCGAAGGAGTCGGCGCTGGTGGAGTAGTCGAAGTCGTCGGGCAGGTCCATGGTTCACCTCCCCCGGAACGCGGGGAGGGTGCTTGCGTGGCGTTGGACGTCGTAGGAGATCGACGCACGCGTAGCGGACATGACGCTCTCCACGATCTCCACGGTCTCGGGGCCGTTCGCCTGGGGTTGGGTCACTCGCCGGGAGCGTACGAGGACCAGCGCGTGTTCGGGCAGGTCGAGAGCTTGACATTCAGGCTTCGTGGCGGTCCTGGCATAGATCTGTTCGACGATGTCCACAGGCGCCTGGCGAGCTGCTTCGAGCAGGTCGTAGAGCCAATGCAACTGGGCCACATCAGCGATGACCGGCAGAGCAGCGACCAGGCCGAGCGGAACGTAGTGCGTGACGAACTGGCGTACGTCGAGAGTGTCGGCCAGCCCGGCGCTGTACTGGCGGATGAGGGCTGCGTGTCCGGCCGGGATCCCCAGCAGTTCGGCAATGTCTGGTGGTGTGGCTGCCAGCCTCTGGGTTGTGGCACCGATGCTGGTCCAAGTCTCGGTGGAACGGTCGAAGTAGTATCCGGTCTCCCGCCGGTACAGGTCCGGATTGGCCACCGTGAAGGTGGACTTCTGCTCCATGACGAAGGTGCCCGATCGGCGCGAGACCCGGATCAGCTGCTCGCGGCGGAGCTGCGTGAAGGCACGCTGAACGGTGTCCCGGTGCACCTGGCGGTCGACGGACAGCTGAGCAATGCTGGGCAGCCGGTCACCGGGCTGGTACTCGCCGTCGAGGATGGCACACCTGAGGATGCTGGCGATCAAATCGGCTGCTCCCCGGGGGCCGGTCGAGGTGAGGCCATGGACATGGCGGATGTTGTGCAGAGGGTGCTCCCCCACGATGGCAGCGACCTCTGCCGCAGCTGCCGCGCTACGGCAGTCGAACCACTCGATGTTCTTCCGCGCCGCCTTGGGCCACCAGGGCTTCAGGGCGGCGTGTTGGGTCCAGCGGACGGTGGGGTTGTGGGTGATCCCGATGTACAGCAGCTGGTCGAGGGCGTTGTAGAGGCGGTACAGCGCGGTGCGCCGGTTCTCGAGGTCGTACGGCATCAGTTCTTCCCTAGGTCAGACGGTCTGGGGTTCGCGGCACTCGCGGCAGAGACCGGGGGTGGCGGTGCGGTAGGGCCGGTCGCACTGTTGGCAGTCGTGCATTGGCAGGGCGTTGGTGCGCTGCGCGGGGACCTGAGGCTCGCCAGCCGAGGGCTGGGGCGCTGCAGAACGACCATCGGCGGGGCGGCGTTGCTGGCGTCGGTCCTCGACCCGTACTGCGCAGCTGGTGCAGGGCTGGCCGGTGTCGACGTCGGTGCGCTCGTCGCAGCGTGGGCTCCCGCACTCGGTCTTCCGCTCGACCATCGCAACGAGGGCGCCGACGGCCGACTTGACCTCACCACGGCCGAACACCGAGCCCCAGTGCTTGTCCCACCGGACCAGGGCCCGAAACTCGGCCAGTTGCTCCGGAGTCCGCTCGTGCGGCGACCCGACGGCGAGCGCCTCGAGAATCGCCCGCGAGAGGACCGCCGGCCGCCTCGCCGGTACGTGCTTGGCCACATGCTCGGGCAGCGCCCGGACGAACGCGGCCACTCGCTTCCCTTCCTGAGGAGTGAGGCGCTGCGTGTTGCCGGACGCGGCGGAGCCGCCGCCAGCCGCCCTACCACCTGTAGAGGGCCTACGGCCGTCAGGGGCGCGACGCGCCGAAGGCGCATGGTCTCGTTCCTCTTGGTCTACTTCAGGTTGGTTTCGTTTTGGGGACCTATTTCGAGGCCCATGGGAGGGACTCTTCGGAGCACCGTGCGAGGGGCTGTTTTTGGTGCCGCCAGTGGTGCTGTTTTCAGGACCACCGTGTCGGCCCGTTGGTTCGCTGAGTGCCGCGGCCACGCGTCCTTGGGCCTGGGCCGACCGGACATGGGGGTTGGCCTCGTAGAACTGGCTCAGCGCGATGAGACCTTGGTAGCCCGGCGGCGGGTTGAAGCGGACGTGGTATCGGTAGCCTCGGCGCATCCCACCGGAGTACCTGTACTCCTCGATCGAGAGCGCGCCAAGAGCCTCGAGTTCAGCTCCGTAGCGTCCGACCTGGCGGTGATTGCTCAAGCCGAGCACCAAGGCGATGGCCTTCTGCTTGGGGCAAGAGATGCGCTTGCCGGGCTGGCGGTTGTTGATGTGTTCGGCGAGGAACGCGTACATGCGGTAGGCCTGTGCGGTGGTGGAAGCCAGCAGGATCCACACGGGGACCTGCGTGTAGTAGGTCGGCCAGTCCTCCGCAACGATCTCGTCCGGGTCGCTCACCGCTTCCCCCGAACGGCAGCTACTCTGTGCACTGCTTTGCGCAATGCCTTGGGGTTGTCGGGGCGCGTGACTACGCTCATCGTCGAGCACCTGTTCCTTGCTGGGCAGATTGCTTCGAACAGCGAGCTTCACCTCGCTGTGCTGCTTGGACGGTCGGTTGGGGTCTCTAGCCCCGCCGGCCGTTCGTGCGTTCCAGGGCAGCGCTACTCGGCCCCGTCTCGTCGTTGGCGAGGTTGGCGGTCGGGCCCGCGGCCCCGGGTTTCCCGCCCCTCGAAGAACTTCTCGATCGGATCCCAGGGCATTGCCCATGCGTTGCCGATCTTCATCCACTCGTCGGCCGGTACGGGCCATTCGGGATCCGTCTCGGCGATGTGCCGTACGCCCTGGCGTGTGATCGGGCGAGTGACGAGACCTCTCTCGGTGACTTGCTTGGCGATCTCGGTGAACGTCACCATCTCCGGGATCTTCCTCCTTCCTTGTTCGCTCACTATGAACCCACCTTTCCGGAGTACTTGTCAATACGCCAGTACTCCACTAATGTCGTGTCCATCAGCACGAAACCCCGGCTGGTGTCTCACCACCAGCCGGGGCCTATGTCCCGCTGCCGTGTCTCACCACGAGCAGCGGACGGACCAACCCCTGCTCAATCAGGAGGTCGACCCAATGCGTGATGTTACTGGCGCAACGACAAGCTTCACAGCTCCCCTTCCCGCCGATTCCCCGGCCGGGTCGTTCCCGGCCGCGTTGACGAACCTTGGGCTCGTTCCGGAGACCGACCCCGGCGTCACCACCGCGACGGCCATCGACCGGCACCTCGAGATGGCCGGCCTGCTGGCCGACCCGGCCACGGTCCTGATGAACGCCCTCGCGGAGTGGGCCACCGTCGTCACCCTGCAGGAGCCCGACGACACCGAGGTCGTCGCCATGGTCCAGGTCATGGACCTGCGCCACGGCGGCGACGTCATCGAGGGCCTCACCCACCGCACTACCCTGCTCCTCGCGCAGCTCCTGCGCCGGGACGCGGACCTGCGGGCCGAGCACGGCATCCCGACCGCCGCGTCCTGGGCCGGGGGCACCCGATGAACGCCCCCGCCTCCCCCCAGCCGCAGCCCCAGACCGGGCAGCAACCGGCGCCCGGCACTCCGGCGCCGATGAGCACCGACATCTACCGGCACATCGAGCAGCACGCCGCCATGGTCGCCCGGGCCGCCAACAGCACCCAGGGAAGCCAGCCGTGATCGGCGACGACGCCGCAGCAACGGCCTCCCACCTCATGGCCATCGGGGCCGGCGCAGCCGTCAACGCGGACCGCATCCTCACCCAGGCCGACGGTGATCTGAACGGCCGCATCGCCCTCGCGAACGCGCAGACCGCCCTCGCCGGGGTCTGCGCCCACCTCGTCACCGCGATCATCGCCCTCGACCGGAGCGCCCAGTGAGCGACCACAACATCAACGGCGGCTACGGCAACAAGCCGATCCCCACCCCGCCCCCGCAGCCCCCCAAGGCCAGCGCCGCACCGTTCCTGCCGCCCGAGCACCCCGCCCTCGCCGACGCCCACCGGGCCGTCCACGCCCTCCACACCCTCACCGCGACCGGCCCCGCCGACGCCGCCCTGCTCCTCCTCGGCATCGCCGGGGACGGCACCGGCGGCCCGAGCATCGCCGAAACCCTCGCCCGGGTCCTGGTCCGGCTCGCCGACCAGGCCGCCGCCCACCTCGAGCCCGCCGCGGCCGACGAGGTCGCCTACGCGGCGCGCCTCGCGCAGATCGCCCTCACCGGCATCGCGGGCGACCACCTCGCCCCCGCGATCACCCACCTCGAGCAGACCCCCGCCCCGACCGGCCGCACCACCGCCGCCCGCGCCCTGACGCTGGCGGGTGCCCGGTGAACCCGACCACCACCACCCGGACGACGTGGCACCTGGACGACGAGTCCGGGCTCACCACCCGCAACCCCAAGCCCCTGACGGAGCGGCCCACGACCGCCTACCGCATCCTCGACCTGCCCGACCCGCTGCTGCGCCAGTTCATCGCGGTCCACGAGGCCGGTCACGCCGTCCTGATGCTCCACCTCGGCATGTCCTTCGAGTCCGTCGCCATCGCCGACGGTCTCGGCCATGGACCGGACGCCCCCGGATCCGCCGGCCTTGTCGAGATCGGTACCGCCTACACCGCACCGTTGCGGGACGTCATGCTGGTGTGCGCAGCCGGTGAGCGGGCGGAGGACCGGTGGTTGCGGGAGGCCGGGCTGTGGACCCCGGACCGGGCGTGGGTGACCGAACGACTGGCCTGTCACGACCGGGCGAGGATCGAGGAGGCCGTACGCGCTGCTCACCCCGATGGCCCGACCTACGGTGTCAGCCAGGACCCGGGCCGTGATCTCGAGGCCCTGCACGGCGTCGCGGACCTGTGGCTGAACGCCTTCTGGCGCGAGGTCCTGGAGCTGGCTCAGGTTCTCGATCGGCAAGGTCATCTCACCTGGGTGCAGGCCGCGGGTGCGGCGGGTGTCCCGGTGCCCTGCGCCCCGGGCCGTGACGGCGACGCTGTCACCGATCCGCGCAACCCGTTCGACCTCCCCGACGACTGGCAGCCCGCCTGGCACTGCACCGTCCACGGCGAGGCCGGCGACGGCGAGTACGCCTGCACCTACTGCGAGAAGGAACGCCCGTGAGCGCCCCGGCCGGCCGCCGCCTGATCGCGGCGGGCACGATCCGCCACCGCCACGGCCGCACCACCGTGCTGACCGTCACCGAGGCCGGTGTCACCGGCCGCATCACCACCCGCACCACCGCCGCCGCGGACCCGGACGGCGAACCCGCCCCCGTCCCCGACGACGCCGAACTGCCCACCGCCGCCTGACCAACCACCACCGAAGGCCGGGGCGCAGCGCCCCGGCCTTCCCGGACGGGCCCCGCCCCGTACCCGAAAGGACTCGTCATGACCAACACCACCGTCACCTTCGACTCCCTCATCGCCAGCTACGGCGAGGACATCGCCTACCTCGCGGCCGGCCTCGACGGCACCCCGGCCGGCCACGACGGCCTCACCCCCGAAGCCTTCACCACGCTGGTCCAGGAGGCCGCCGACGAGTTGGAGGCCCACGCCGCCCTCCGCATGTACGGGGAGGCGGACGACCTCGCCGAGGCCGCCGCCCGCCTGCGCGCTGCCCTCCAGATCCAGGCCGAGCACCAGAACGCGCTCCTCAACCTCGCCGCGAAGCTCCTGCCCGCCGCCACCGAAGCGGCCCGGGAGATCCGGCTCGCCAGCTGACCCTCGCCCCTCAGCCGCCCACCAGCCCCGAAGGAGATTCCCATGGCCAGCAAGAAGCTCACCGCCGCACTCGTCCGCGACGACCGGCGCGAGGACGCAGGCATGCACGCGGACGACCGCTCCACCTGCCACACCCACCAGTCCTGGGCTCCCGATTGCGCGCCCCGGCACGGCGCGGTCACCGCCGACAGCCTCCTCGCCGAGCAGCGGGCCGTCGAACAGGCCCGGGCCCGCCGAGCCCAGACCTGACCGCCCGGCCTCCCCCGGGGCGGGTGCCGCGATCCGGCAGCGCACCCGCCCACCCCCTCAAATGTCATGCGCATTACATGATGATCTATGAAAGGAGTCCCCAGATGACCACTACCGCCGAACCGGGCGCGGCCATCGACTCCCTCGACGCCCCGGACTCCTACGCGGAGGCGTTCGCCCGGGCCCAGGCCGAACGGCCCCGCCGCCCCGCCGCCACCGCGCGGCAGACCCCCGTCGGGAAGCGCGAGGCCACCGACCCTCCCAAGGACGTCCACGAGTACGACCCGCCCATCTACCTGGCCGGCGAGGAGGAGCAGAAACCCGAAACCGGCCCCCAGACCGACCAGGACGACCAGGCCAGTGAGGGCCGGGCCGGGCAGGACGGCCCGGAAGCCGAGGCCCGCGCTGCCCTGGTCAAGGCGGAGGCCGACAAGGCCGCCGCCGAAGCGGAACGCCGACGCCTGGCCAACCGTCGCGCCGAGATGCGCCTGGACCAGGACCAGGCCGAACACGCCGTGAAGA
This sequence comes from Kitasatospora sp. NPDC052868, assembly GCF_044547105.1. Classification (NCBI taxonomy): domain Bacteria; kingdom Bacillati; phylum Actinomycetota; class Actinomycetes; order Kitasatosporales; family Streptomycetaceae; genus Kitasatospora; species Kitasatospora sp. NPDC052868. Next base: position 59,205 of record NZ_JBITZW010000026.1, read on the forward strand.
TGGCGCAGCTGGCCGCCGAGCGGCTTGCGGCCGAACAGAAGGCGGCCGAACAGAAGGCGGCCGCCGATGCGGCCCGGGATCGGGCGCAGGCCGAGGCGGGTGCGAAGGAGAAGGCCGAGCGCCAGTGGAAGTGGGGGGCGCTGGGCATCTACATCGCCGGCGCGGTGGTCAGCCTGCCGCTGCAGCTGCTGGCGTTCTACGACCCGCACAAGCAGTTCCTGCTGATGGCGCCGGTCTTCCTCGAGGGCCTGGCCCTGGTGGTGTCTTTCGGTGCGGCCGCGGCCGTGTCGAGCGGCAAGGCGGTGTGGCCCTACCGGGTCGGGGTGATGCTCGCGGCCGGCATCGCGGCCACCGTGAACCTGGTCCACGGGTTCAGCGACCCGAGGATCGGCATCGCGGCGGGCACGATCGGCGCGCTGACGTCCATCGGCGGGCCGATCGTGTGGACCGCGTACGAGCACGGCCGGGCCAAGCGGCTGGACGGCGTTCCGACGCGCCGGGAGCGGATCGCCGCCGAGCGGATCGCCGCCCGCGAGCGGGCCGTCGCCGCCATGGAAGCCGAGCGTGACGCCGTCGAGGAGAAGTCCAGGGCCGAGGCCAAGCGGGTGGAGGAAACGCGGAAGCTAGCGGACAAGGTCGCCGCGCACAAGGCCGCCGTCGAGGACCAGCGGCGGCGTGACAAGGAGCGGGAGGACGAGCACCCGCAGGTGTGGGCGGTCGCCGTCGCCCGACGTACCGCGACCGGTTCGCCAGCCGTCACCGAGCAGATCTGGGCGGCGGCGTGGGAGGTCATCCACGGCACCAAGGAGATCGGTGTCACGGCCGAGATCCGGGCTCAACTGGTGGCCGCGCGGGCGGCCATGCAGGAGGCCGGGCAGGGCCTGGAGAAGGCCGCGAAACCGCAGGTCGAATCCCAAACGCCCCGGCGTGACCCGGATGCCGAGGACGGCCGCAAGTACAACGGCGGAACGCCTCCCCGGCGCCGCCCCGGTGACACCCCGCCGTATGCCGCCGGCGTCGGCAAAGTCGCCTCCGCCCAGGGCGCGAACCGTGCCCCGCGGCGCACCGTCCGCAGCGGCCGGAAGTGAATCCGGCGCCCCGGACGATGCCGCCGCGCTCGTCCGGAGGCCGCCCGCCGGGCCGATCCGTTGGGATCGCCACCCGCCCCAGACCCTCCACCTCTTCGACGAAGGAGACCTCCCGTGAAAGCCGCCGCCCGCCACCTTCTCGGCCTGGCCTTGGCCGTCCTGACCGCGACCCTCCTCACGGCCGCCCCGATCGTGCCGGCTCCGGTGCGCGCCGAGCCCGCCCGGGGCGCACTCTCCCTTCCCCGCACGCCGCCCCGTCCGCGCCGCGGCTGACCCCCGGATCCCGGCGGCTCCGCCCGGCCGCCAGCCCCGCCCCCCCAAGGCGGTTCTGGCGGCCGACGAAGGCGCCCGGCGCCCCACCCCGAAGGAGATGACAACCCATGAACCAGACCCAGAACAACGCCTACCAGTACGAGTGGACCGCGGCGAACGCACAGGAGGCCCTGAACATCCTCGAAGCGGCGCAGCGGCTGATCGAGGCCCGCCTGAAGGTCATCGCCCCGAACGAGACCCTCACCACCGCGGAGACCCGCCGTCGGACCCCGATCGAGTTGACCATCCGGCTCGACGAGTCCGCCGCGGTCCTGGCCGGCCAGGAGATCAACGACTTCACGCGTTCGGCCCGCCTGGCCGGCGACGACACCCGCTGACACCCCTCCCGGGCGCCGCTCAGCCCCGCACCGAGCGGGCCGCGACAGCGCCGACAGCACGACGTTCCCCGGCACTTCCCAGATCAGAAGGAGCACCCGCCATGGCCGACGAGTCGGTCTACAACGACCCCGCCTACGACATCTCGAGCATCCCGTCCTGGAAGACCCCGCCGCTGCACGGCGCCTACGCCCCGAACGCCCGGCTGTCCCCCCGCGCGATGGCCGGGCTCGGCGCCGGCGCGGTCGTCCTCGCCGCGTCCGGCATGTTCGCCTGGTCCTCGTACAGCGCCTCCCAGGCCGACGCGGAGGTGCGCAAGGCGCAGATCTCCCTGGACGCCTCCCGGCTCGAGATGGAGCGCCAGAAGCAGCAGGCCGAGCTCGCGGCCGAGACGGTGAAGGCCAGCGGCGTGGAGACGGACGCCCAGCGGGCCCGGCGCGAGGCCGTCCAGGCCTGCGTCGGCAAGGCGGGCGGCGGCTACAACGCGATCGCCGACTGCGGCAAGGCCTACCCGATCGTCGACTCCCCCGGGATGGTCAACACCGCCCGCACGGTCGCCGACGGCGGTGAGGACGAGGACTCGGGCTCCGGTGTCGGCCTGATCGCGCTCGGCGCCGTCGGAGTGGTGGTGACCATCGGCTGGGCCAAGAAACGCCTCACCCGCCAGTAACGCACCGTCACCTCCCCCCTCCCTCCCCCCTCCCGGAACCAACCACCCACCGGCCATGCAGGCCGTTCACGGGGCCTTCCGAGCTTTTCGGCCCGGGTGGGGGAGGGAGGGAGGTCACCAAGAGTAAGGACTTCGGCGATGGCCACACCGACCGCACCGCCCGCACCCGCTCCCCCGACGGCACCCCCGCCCCCGGCCGCGGCCCCGCCCCAGAGCCCGGCCCCGACCGCCCCGCCGGCTCCGGCACCGAGCGCGCTCGCCCAGATCCTCACCCCCGTCCAGCCGGCCCGCCCCACCGCCCCGCTCGGCACCACCGCCCTCATGCAGCAGGCCCCCGGCACGAACGGCACCACCGGCACCGGGACGAACAGCACCGGCACGACCGGCGCCGCCGGCGCCAAGAACAGCGGCGACCCGGCCCAGGAAGGCCCCCGCGACGGAGCCCTCGCCGCCCTGGTCCGCGCCCTCGCCGAACGGTTGCGGCGCACCGGCACCACGACCAGCACCAAGCGCACCCACGACGTCAAGGAGACCCGGGTCTCCGGGAACTCGGCGAACACCACCAACACCAACAAGTCCGACCGCAACGCCAAGAGCGACACCAGCTCCCACCAGCGCTCCACCCGCGACGCCAAGGTCGCCGACCTGAACAACAAGACCAGCCAGCACCAGGCCCGCGACAACCGGGACGCCAAGAAGGCCGACACCACCGACCGCAAGGCGTCCGACACGAAGACCGCCAAGGCCGACACATCCTCGAAGACCGGCAAGGACGACAAGACCTCCAAGGCGTCCGACACGAAGACCGCCTCCACCAAGGCGGCGAAGGCCGACACCAGCACCGCCTCGAAGAGCAGCAGCGACGACAAGGACCACCACGACGACAAGACCTCCAAGGCCGTCAAGGCCGACACCTCATCGAAGACCGGCAGGGACGACAAGACCTCCAAGGCGTCCGACGCGAAGACCGGCACCACCGCCCCGCCCGCCCGCGGCGACAAGAGCCCGAACACCCCCAAACCGCAGGCCGGACCGGGCCCGGGTGCCGGGTCGAAGCCGCACACCCCGGCGAAGGCACCCGGCCCGGCAGAATCCGGCCCGAAGAAGGACCCCTTCACGAAGCCGCCCGGCGCGAAGGGCCTCGACACCAAGTTCGCCGGCGCGAAGCCGGGCGCTGGCAACGCCAAGGCCCCCGCCGCCACGAGCACCGCCGCACCGAAGCCGACCATCCCGCCCAAGCCCGCCAAGGCGCCCGACACCGCCCCGGCCGGCCCGAAGCCGAGCACCGCGGCGCAGCCGGGCGCAGGAGCGAACGCGGGCGGCGCCCGGGCCGGTGGGACGGCTGCAGGCACGCGGCCGGGCCCGGCACCGAAGCCCGCCGGGGCGAAGGGCCTCGACACCAAGTTCGCCGGCGCGAAGCCGGGCAGCACGGCGCAGCCGGGCGCTGCGGGGGCGCCGACTCCCTCCCGGGTCAAGCCCGTCGCCCCGGCGGCCCCGGCGGACCGGTCCACCGGTCACCCGGCCCCGGCCGCGGGATCGGCCGCGGGATCGACCGCGGACCTGGCCGCGAAGAACGGCACGCGGATCCCGCCGCAGCCGACGAGCCCGCCCGCCGCAGCCGTTGCCGCGGCCGCAACGGCCATGGCCGACCACCTGCAAGCGACCCCGACCAAGGACCCGAACCTCATGACCGCACCGCCCGCCACCGCCCCCGCTCCCGCCACTGCCGGTCCGGCCGGTCCGGGTGCGACGCTCACGCCCTACCAGCCGACCGTCCCGCCGCGGCCCCTTCGGTACGAGGCGCCCCCCGTCGCCCCGGTACAGGACATCGCCGTCGGGGAGAAGGACATCACGTTCACCTCCGGCGCCGGCGACGGCGGCCGGCACTCCATGAGCCGCGGCGAGGTGCGCACGCTGCGGCAGTTCGAGCGGCGCCTGGGGGAGAAGGAGACGGTCCTGGCGCGGATCGCCGAGGACAGCAAGACCGCCCGGGAGCACGCCGCCCTGCACGCCGCGCGGGCCCAGCAGCTCGCCGAGGACGCCAAGGACGTCAAGGGCGGCATCGCGCTGGTCAACAAACTCCACAGGCTCGCCGAACGAGCCCGGGAGCTGCAGTGCAGGACCGAGGAGGCCGAACGGACGGCCCTGCGCGGCGCGGAGGCCGTCAGGGTGCTGGCCACCAACGCCGAGACGCGCCACGGCCTCATCTACCGGGCGGTCGTCAACAGCCCGCTCACCGCGCCGGCTGAGCGCACCTTCTACCTCGACCAGCAGGGACGCTGACATGGCCACCGGACTGACCTACCGCGAACTCCTTCTCCAGGTCGGAAGCCTGACATGGGAGGTGCGCCGGGACACCGCCGCCTTCCGGGCCCTGGCCGCCGCCCAGGCGGACGAGGCCAAGGAGACCGGCCGGATCGCCGAACAGATCGCCGCGCTCAAGGTGGATGCAGCCACCATCGCCGAGACCCACGAGGTCGCCCGGATCATGCAGGGCCTCTCCCAGGCCGCGATCGCCTATGCCGCCGCGACCGAGGAGACCGGCCGCGAAGCCGTGGCCGCCGATCAGCAGGCCCGCACCGACCACGACGGCATCCAGGAAGCCCGCGATGCCGCCCCCGTCCCCATGGCCGACCGCACGTGGTACACCCAGGAGTAGCAGCGATGACCACCGACCACACCCCCGCCCAGGCCGACACCGCGATCGTGCGCAGCCCGGCCGCCGAGAAGGCCTTCGCCACCGGCCAGGTGCTCGCGCCGCTGCTGACCGCCGCCGTGATGCCGCTGCTCGAGCCGCAGGCGGCCGCCACCGTCGCCACGTTCCTCGCCGCCCCGGCCCTCGTCGCCGGCGCCAACTTCAGCGGCCTGCTGTCCGCGCACGTCCTCGACGCCGTCCCGGGCGGCGACATCCTGCGCGCCCACCGCCTGCCGTTCCTCGTCTCCACCGTCACCACCGCGACCGCGGCCGCCGCCGTCACCCTGCACGGTGCGACCGGCGTCGACTCCCTCGTCGCCGGGTTCATGACCATGCCGTCGATGGCCGGGATGGTCTCCACCGCGTGGTGGGGCGCGAGCGGGTTCGTCGCCTTCTCCCTGCGCCGGGTCCTGCGCAGCAGCCGGCCCCGCCGCCACGCCGCCGCACCGCACCCCCAGAGCGCGCCGGAGCCCGCCGAGCCCACCCCCGTCGACCGCGTGCTGCAGCTGTGGCACGCCCACATCTCCGGCGAGTACGGCGTCCACCCCGGGCAGCACCTCACCCTCACCGGCCACGGACCCGAGGCGTGGGAGGGCACCATCGAGGCGGCCCCGGGCCGACCGGTCACCGTCACCCGCGACACCGTCTCCGGCGTCTACCGGCTCCCCGCCACCCAGATCCGCATCACCGCCGGCCCGCACGACAGCTCCCGCCACATCACGGTCCACCTCGTCGCCCCCAGCGTCGAGGAGGTCCAGCACGGCGAGCTCGAGGCCCTGTGGCTGCAGCGCGTCGCCCGCCAGGGCGGGTGCGTGCCCGGCACCCACCTGGAGGGCGCCATCGCGGACCCGGCCACCGGCGGCGTCGCCGCGTGGGTCGTCGCCGACGAGGACACCGACACCGTCACCGTGCCCGCGCCGTACCGCCTCGCCGGCGCCCTGCGCACCACGATGCTCCTGGTGTCGTTCGAGCCGACGAACAACCCGCGCAAGGCCATCCTGCGCAAGATGGAGCGCTCCCCGCTCGAGAACGGAACCCCGCTGCCGGGCCCCGGGGCACTGGTGGCGAACAAGAACGGCTTCGTGCAGCTCGGCACCGGCGTGTCCGGCCGGCCCGCCCGCATCCAGCTCTACGACCCCAAGGCCGGCGCCCAGCACGTCCTGATCGCCGGCGTCACCGGCTCCGGCAAGGGCGGCGTCATCCAGCTCCTGTGCCTCAGCTACCACGTCAACGGCTTCGCGATCATCTACGCCGACCCGAAGGGCAGCTCCAACCCCGACGTCGAGGACATGGCCGCCTACGCCGGCTGCGGCCTCGACGAGGCGATGGGCGCCCTGCGCCTGGCCTACGCGATCCTGCTCCACCGCGTCGCCCAGTCCAAGGCCACGCGCGCGAAGAACTTCGTCCCCAGCCCCGGTACACCATGGGTCGCCCTGGTCATCGACGAATTCGCCCAGCTCCTCGGCGACAAGTCGCCGCACCGAGCCGAAGCGGCGCTGATCGTCGCCGCCTACGCCTCGCTGGCCCGATCCCTCGGCATGGCCCTCGTACTGTGCGGCCAGATCATGAACCTCGACCAGATGGGCTGCGCGACCGCGATCCGCGACAACGTCTACTACGGCGGGGCCCTGGTCCTGCTGCGCTCGGACGGCGCGCAGAAGCACCGGGTGGACCTGCCCCCGAACTTCGACGGCATCGACCCGGCCCAGATCCCGGCCTACTGGAAGGGCGACGACGAGAGCCTCGTCTACGACCCGACGATCCCCGAGGACGACCCGCGTCGGACGTTCGGCGTCGCCTACATCGCCGGGCCGGACGGACGTCCCGAGATGATGCGGGCCTGGATCCTCGAGTCCGCGGCCGGCCAGTTCGACCCGGAGAGGATCTGCGTCCCGGCCGACTTCCCCGGCTGGGACGACCGCGAGGCCATCGCCGCCACCGTGGTGGGCCCCGACGCGCTCGCCGGCACCGAGGGCGCCGCGGCAGCGTGGGCGCCCTCAGCGCCGGCGCTGGTCCTGGCGAAGGAGCCCACCGCCCGGGAGAAGATTCTCCTCGTCCTCGAGGAGCGACGGGACCCGATCGGGCTGGACATCAACTACCTGCACATCGACCAGATCACGGCCATGGCCGGCGTCGCGCGCAGCACGACCGAGAACCGGCTCAGCGAGCTCGTGAAGGACGGCACCGTCGTCCGCCACCCCGAGACGAAGGGCGAGTACGGGCTGCCCCTCCCCCCCGACAGCGCGGTCACCGGCGGGTAGCCGGATCGTCCCGCGGCCCGGAGCCCCCCGTCCCTGTGACGAGGGGGCTCCGTCACGTCGGCGCGCCCGGGCCGGCATTCCGTGCGCGCCGGATCTCCTCCCACGTGGTGGTCGGGAGTCTGCCGGTGCGGGCCGCGTCGGCCCGCTCTGCCCGGTCGGGACGCTGATCCAGCCGGGCCCGGCAGGCCCAGACATCCAGAAGGCGTTCGAAGGCCGCTCCGGTCGGGGCCCGGCCCAGCTCCGCCCACAGCTGCGTCCGGCGCTCCGGGCCGAGCGCGGCGGCGATCGCGTCCGGGGTCCGCGGAAGGCCGGAGGCGGAGGGTTCCGGATCCGGTGGTGCGGTCGCCATGGAGGACCTCCGTACTGCTGACGTTCCGTCTGGAATGCTTCTCACCAACCCACTTGAACTTTGATGGACTATCCATCATAGTTAGGGGTGTCGCCAACGAGGAGGCTCCGATGACCGCCATCACCACCACCAACGCCGCCGCCCGGGCCGGAGTCACGGTCGCCACCATCCGCACCTGGTGCCGCACCGGCGCCGTCGCCGCCGTGAAGCAGGCCGGCCGCTGGATCATCGACACCGCCTCCCTCGCCTACCGCATCAAGCTCCCCACCCTCCTGCGCCCGACCCGCGCGAAGGCCGTCACCCTCACCGCCGACCTGATGACCGCCCTCGGCGGCCGCCGCTGGCAGAAGAACGGCATGGACCGCGTCTACCTCAGCGACTGGGCGCCCTTCGCCGGCCTCGACGTCGCCTACTACGGCTCCGGCAACGCCTCCGGTGCCACCCTCGGCGGCCGCGGCATCGCCAACGGCCGCGTCGCCAAGCTGCTCGGCTCGATCAGCAAGGTCTGGCTCGACGTCACCGACGGCCGTCTCCACATCCGCCACTACGACGCCGACCAGGTCGAGGTCCGCTACCTCGACGGCGAGCGCAACCACGTCGACCTCGTCGCCCGCCTGCGCGCCGGCATCAACGCCGCCGCCGCAGCCCTCTGACCCGCCCCACACCCCGACCGGCAGGAGTACCACCATGTCCCTCACCATCACCCCAGCCCACCTGCGCCGCCTCCTCGAAAGCGGAGCCGACGAGCCCGTCCTGTACGTCGACTTCGACGTCGACGCCGAACCCGAGCTGGACGTGCGGGCCAGCGCCTACGTCGACGACGACCACGTCGTGATCACCCGCGAAGCCCTCGTCGACCAGCTCGGCGACGACTGGACCGACGACGACGCCGCCGAATACCTGCCCGAGCTGCAGGAGACCGCCGACAGCATCGCCCCCGCGCCCGGCCCGCACTTCACCGCCTGGCTCGTCAACGACCGCAGCGCCCTGGACGGCGACGACTGCGACGTCACCGTCCTCGCCGACCAGGCCGACAACTGGAAGAACGGCAAGCCCGACTGGAGCTCCACCGGCGACCCGCTGTTCCACGCGCTCACCGGCGTCGACGCCCGTGACGGCGACACCGACCAGGCCATCCGCGAGGCCGAGCAGCTGCTGGAGGCCGCCGGCTGGCGCGTCACCGGCACCTGGGATGCCGTCGACACCGGCTACGTGGCCGTGGTCGAGCGCCGGGACGACGAGACGTGGACCCTGCAGCAGGCCGCCGACCACATGGGCGCCTCCAGCACCAAGTACGCGGACATCGTCCTGCGGCGCCTCAGCGTCCAGGCCGTCGGCCGCGCCCCCGGCCGCGGCGGCCAGTCCCTCTACACCACCGCCGAGGTCATGTACGCCCACGCCACCCGCCCCGGCCAGGGCGCCCGAACCGACCTCCAGGACAACCGGTGAGCGCCCCCACACCGCTGCCCACCGGCATCAGCCCGCGCGACCTGCCCGAGATCCGCGCCGAACTCGCCACCTGGCTCACCGACCCCGGCCCCGACGGCGGACCCGCCACCTGGTCCGCCCGCCACCCCCCGGACATCGCCGCCCAGGAACGCGCCGCCACCCGCGAATGGGCCCACGCCCTACGCGTCGCCGACCTCTACTACATCGCCGCCGACATGACCCGCCTCGCCGTCAACGCCGGCCACGCCCTCCCCTCCTACCGCCTCCACCCCGAAGACCTCCCCTCCCGCAACGGACTCCTCGTCTGGGAAGAACCCGCCGCCGACTCCTACGACGGCGGCGAGTACACCGGCGCCCCGATCACCGCCGCCACCTGGGCCACCGCCGGAAACGGCATCTCCGTACGCACCTGGGCCACCCGCGAGAACTGGATCCGCTACATGGCCGCCGGCGACGAACGCGCAGGCCTGCGCGCCCTCACCACCGCCGAAGTCCGGGCACTGCGCCGGCGCCACCCCCAGCCGATCGTCTCCATGCACGTCTCGTACCTGCCGTTCGGCCGGATCCCCGGCTGGCTCGCCCACGCGCCCGGGGACACCAGCACTATGAGCCTGGTCGAACTCGAATCCCGCGCCAACGCACTCGGCCAGCTGGAACACGCCGAACGCGCCCTGATCGTCACCTGGCTCCTCATGGGCCAGACCCTGGTGAGCACCGACGAGCAGCACGCCGCCAAGACCTCCATGAAGCGGATCGCCCGCATCGACCCCACCCTGCTCACCGCCGTCCGCTACGTCCGCCTGCGCCACCAGGGCATCCCCGGCCAGGACCGGGCCACCGAAGACGGCAACGGCCCGGTGCGCCACCACCGCTGGATCGTGCGCGGGCACTGGCGCAACCAGTACTACCCCTCCCGCAAGACCCACCGCCCGATCTGGATCGACGACCACCTCAAGGGCCCCGACGGTGCCCCCATCCTCGACCCCGACAAGCTCGTCCACGTCCTGCGCCGCTGAACACCTCCGCATACCTCGTGGCGAAACCATCGAACCCACCCACACCGCAAGCGCACCCCGAGAGGATCGGCCCATGACCGAGAAGCCCCGCCGCGCTACGCCACCGACAACCTGTTGCCGCACCGCCCGGACACCCTGATCGATTACGTCGCTGCCCGACGCCGGACTCGCCTGGCCTGACCCGCGCAATACCGAAGAAGGAGCTCCGCCGTGACAACCGACGCCTACGCCCACTGGACCGACCTCGAGGTCCGCCACCCCAACCAGGTGCCAGCCTCCACCCCGCTGTCCTGGCTGACCGAGAAGCACGTCGTGCACGCCGACCGAATGGCCAACCGACAGTTGCCCGCCGACTTCCCCCACAAGGTCGAGCGCGGGAACGCCGACGACGCCTTGGCCGTGCTCGCCCTCGGCGAGGCCATCCGCCGCGCCGCCGCACAGTTCCGCCCGATCCAGGTCCGCGACGCCCTGACCGCCGGCGCCTCCTGGACCGAGGTCGCCGCCGCCCTGGATGTCACACCCGTCGAGGCCCGCGACCTGCTGCGCGTCTGGGCCGAGGGCCAGCGCCGCCTGTGGGTCGGCTACGAGGCGGAGGGAGCCCGGCCGTTCGGTCTCGACGCCGACGAGTACGCCGCCGTCCTCGCCCTGTGCGCGCTCGACGATGACCAGACCACACCTGGTGTCGCCCCGAGTTCCTGACAGCTCTTGCATCTTCGTACGGCCCACCGGAGCAGGTACTTCGGTGGGCCGACGCATGCCGAAACCACCAACCCGGGCAGCCCACTTCTTTACCCGCAAATAAGGTGACATGTCAGCCGTGCGGAGTAGAGTCAGCGTCCTGCCCAGGTGCGCAGGACGGGGTTACTTCCACTGCTAATGGGGTGGTCGCGGGTTCGAATCCCGCCGCCGGCCACGGCCGGTGTAGCTCAGCGGTAGAGCGCCTACGTCACCTCGACCGATTCGATCTCCGGGCAGTACAACTTCACATGCACCTCCCGGTGCGCAGGGCCACGGCTACTTCTTCGAACGAGCAACGCCGCGGTCCGCATCCGATCTCGGGAGGCACAGCATCCGGGGTGCCCGGTGCGCAGGCGACGGCTACTTCCTCTGCCAAAGGGGTGACGCGGGTTCGAATCCCGCCGCCGGCCCAACGGCCGGTGTCGTCTAGCGGCCCAGGACACCTTGTCGCCGTCTCCGACCTCGATCTCGGGCACCCTGCTGCTGAAGCCTCCCCTCCACAGCGAGGGGATTTTTCATGACCCGCTTCAACACCCCGACGGCCCGCCCGTCCGCGACGTCCCCGGTCACCACCACCGGGGCGAGCGCGACCACCCACGCAGGCGGCACCGGCCACCTCCGCGACGCCCGCAGCGAGCTCTACCTCCTCGCGGTCGCCAACACCGTCGGCAACGACACCTTCTACGAGAACGCCGCCGGGCGCGACGACCGCTACCGCCAGCTCGTGCGCCAACTCGCCGTCGAGGACCCCGACTGGACCGCCGGCCTGCTCCGCTGGCTGCGCACGGACGCGAACATGCGTACCGCCGCCCTCGTCGGCGCAGCCGAGTACGTCCATGCCCGCCTCCAGGCCACCGGCGCCCGGGCACCGCGCCAGCACGAGACGCAGGACCGCACCGGCCGGTGGGAGGGCGACGCCCTCTCCTACAGCACCTCCTCGAACCGGGCCGTCATCGCGTCCGTCCTCCAGCGCCCCGACGAGCCCGGCGAGCTCCTCGCCTACTGGACCGGCCGCTACGGCCGCAACATCCCCAAGCCCGTCAAGCGCGGCATCGAGGACGCCATCGGCACCCTGTACACCGAGCGCGCCCTCCTCAAGTACGACACCGCCTCCAAGGGCTACCGCTTCGGCGACGTCCTCGAGCTCACCCACCCCAGCCCGAAGGCCGCCTGGCAGGGCGACCTGTTCAAGCACGCCATCGACCGCCGCCACCAGCGCGACAACCCCATCCCCGAGACCCTCACCGCCCTCCACGCCCGCGCCCACCTCGACACCATCCCCGTCCCCGACCGCCGCGCCCACCTCGACACCGCCGGGGCACAGCAGGCGCTGCGGGACGCGGGCATGACGTGGGAGGCCCTCGCCGGGTGGCTGCAGGGCCCCCTCGACGCCGCCGCGTGGCAGGCCGTGATCCCGTCGATGGGCTACATGGGGCTGCTGCGGAACCTGCGCAACTTCGACCAGGCCGGCGTCACCGACCGGGTCGCCGCCCAGGTCTGTGAGCGCCTCGCCGACCCCGAACAGGTCGCCCGCTCCCGCCAGTTCCCGTTCCGGTTCCTCGCCGCCTACAAGCACGCGCCGTCCCTGCGCTGGGGCCACGCCCTCGAGCAGGCCCTCGGCCACTCCCTGCGCAACGTGCCCGCGCTGCCCGGCCGGACCCTGGTCCTCGTCGACCGGTCCGGATCGATGTTCGGCGGGATCAGCGAGCGAACCCAGCTCAACCGGGCCGACACCGCCGCCGTCTTCGGAACCGCGCTCGCCCTGCGCGCCGCCCACGCCGACCTCGTCGAGTTCGGCACCGACTCCCGGCCGGTGCCGTTCACCGCAGGCGAGGCCGTGCTGCGCGTCATCGGCAAGTTCGGCGACCTCGGCGGAACCAACACCGCGAAGGCCGTGCAGGCCCACTACCGGGGCCACGACCGCGTCGTCATCGTCACCGACGAGCAGGCCGGCAACTACTTCGGCGGGGACCCGACCCAGCAGGTCCCGGCGAACGTGCCCATGTACACGTGGAACCTCGTCGGCTACCAGGCCGGCCACGCCCCGTCCGGCACCGCCAACCGGCACACCTTCGCCGGCCTCACCGACTCCGCGTTCCAGCTGATCCCGCTCCTGGAGGCCGGGCGCAACACCACCTGGCCCTGGCTCCACTGACATCCCGAACACCGCGGGCCCTCCCGGTCGCACGTTCCGACCGGGAGGGCCCGCACACGCCCCGCTACGCCCCGTCCTGCTCCTCGCGGGCGTCCTTGCGGACAGAGGTCTCCCGCTCGAAGCGGTTGCCGCCCGCGGCCTGCCAGAACGCGTGCCCGTGCAACTCCAGGCCGACGGCGGCGAACGCCTCGTACCGGGCAGGATCCTCGGGCTCGGCCACCCAGAAGGCCTCCGCCTCGAACCACCGGCGTTGGACCTTCACCACGTCGGCGCGCAGACGCGCCAGCTCATCCTCGTCAGTCACCGGTGCATCGTACGGGGGATCTGCAGGAACAAGCCGCACGCGACATCCGCCGGGAATACCGGCTGGTCATCGCCCGTCCCCGGCCTGTCGGCATCCAGTCGTCCGCCCGGCCGCCGTGCCGCCGCCGGACTGTGGGACCCGCAGCATGCCCGTCGGGTTCGGGCCCCGAAGAGGAAACGGGAAACACCGTGATTCGCCCCGTCGCACCCGGAATCTGCAGCAGGGTGGAGCCATGACCGAGCAGCAGACGCACCGCGAGAACGGCGGCCTGGTCCAGGTCGTCATCCACAGCATCGGCACCCTCCACGGGGACGCCCTCGACATCGTGGCCGGCCACAGCGGCCTGTTCTTCAACGTCGGCGGGCCGGAGTTCCGCAACCCGCACGACGACCCGGGCATGCGGTTCCGCACCGGCCTGGACGAGGAGGTGCGCGACCACGTGCTCGGGACCCCCGGGATGATGCCGATGGTCGAGCGCATCGCCGAATCCGCGAAGGCGGTCCTCTTCAGCTACGCGAACCGGCGCCGGGACCTGGTCCACGTCGTCGTCGCGTGCAGGGGCGGCCGCCACCGGTCGGTGGCCGCCGCCGAATCAGCCGCCGAGTACCTCAAGATCGACGACATCGCCGTCGACGTCGAGCACCACCACATCACCCGCCCCGTCGTTCAGGCGTAGCCCGCCCGCGACAACGAGCGCCGCCGGGCGTACCCGTACGCCGGGGCCCGGCCTGCGGCCGCGTCGGGCCGTCGTGCCAGAGGACCCTCGACGCCGACACGGAGAACCCCGGGCCGAACCCGATCAGCAGCCCGCTCTCCCCGGCGGCCGGCGGCGCGGCGTAGGTACGCTCCAGGACCCGCAGCACGCTCGCCCCGCCGAGGTTGCCGTCCTCGTCCAGCGACGCGAACGAGTTCCCCAGCAGGCCCTCGTCGATACCGAGGCCCGCCGCGAGGTCGGTCAGGATCGAGGCCCCGCCGGTGTGCGCGACCATGAAGTCCAGCGGCCACGGCCGCCCGGCGCCGGACGGGTCCTCGGCCAGCCACTTGCGCAGCGCCGGCGCCATGTCGCCGACCGAGTCCGTCGCCGCCTTCTCGCTGTCGAAGTGCACCCCCGCCCCGTCCAGGCGCTTGCGGTAGCGGTCGGCGCTGGCGGGCACCAGGTACTCCCAGGTGTCGACGACCTGCAGCCCCGGGCCGAGCGGCCGGTCCGACACCAGCACCGCCACCCCCGAATCCCCCCACAGCGCCTTGAAGATCATGTGCTCGATCCGGTCGTCGCCGTGGTGGTAGATGCTCGACAGCGACTCCGCGACGACGACGAGGACCATGCTGCCCGGGCGGGCCCGCACCGCCTCCACCGCCATCCCCAGCGCGTGCGCACCGCCCCCGCAGCCCAACTGCGTCACCGGCCGGCGCCGCACGTCCTGCCGCAGCCCCAGCTCCTGCTGCAGGTGCACATCCAGGCCCGGCACCGCGTCCCCGGTGGAGTGGCTCGTCACCACGCAGTCGACACGCCCGGCCGACACGCCCGCCGCCTCGAGCACCGCCCGGGCCGCGGCCGTGCCCATCGCGGCGACGTCCTCGAACGCCGTCCGGTTGCGCTCCTCCAGCGTCCGCTCGGCCGCCACCACGTCCCACGGCTGCGAGTACGAGCGCCACGCCGGCATCTGCGCCCCGCCGACGATCCGCCGGATCGACGCGAGCCGCGGATGCCCCGGATGCCGGGCCACCATGTCCGCGAGCACCGTCTCCCGCGCCACCCGGTACGGCGGCAGAACCGCCTGCGGACGGCTCACATAAACCTGCTGCTGGCCTGTCATGCAAGGGCCTCGATTCAAGCGCGTCCACCAACGAGGGACGGAATGTGTCCGACCAGACAACATCCACCCGGAGCGCGCCCACAAGACCCGAACCTTAGGAAGATCCGAAATCCCCGGAAACAGCCATCCCCCCCTGCCCGTCGAGCGGATCCATCTGCAGCACCATGAACCGCGCCCCCGGCGCCCCCAGCGGCTGACCCGCCGTTATCACCACCCAGTGCACCGCATCCCCGCACCCCGCATGGCGCAGCATCCGCACATCCCCATCCGGCTGCTGGTAGGCGCGCACCGTCCCGTCGTAGATCCGCCCCGCCACCGGATCCGCCCGGATGTCCCGCACCAGGGAGCACAGCTCGGGATGGTCGGGGAACTCGGCCGCCGCCCCCCGCAGCTGCGCCGCGACCAGGGGCGCCCAGTCCCTCTCCCAGTTCACGAGCCGGTAGCGGGCGTCCTCGGAGCACATCATCCAGCGCATCGTGTTCTCCGGCGCCCGGCCGTCGGGGAAGATCCCGGCGAACATGCTGTTGCCGAACTCGACCTCCCACCACAGGTTGGTCGTGTACGCGGGCTCGGGGTGCAGGCGCACGACCCGCTCCCAGTTCGAGCCGATCCGGTCGCCGGGGCCGGCCAGTCGGCGCGGCGGCCTGAAGCCGAACAGGTGCAGATGCAGGCCCTCGTACTGCTCCTCCGCCGACCCGAGGGTCTTGACCACCGCCCGCAGCAGGCGGGCATTGCGCTTCTCCCCCCGCTCGAACCGCCCGTACGTGCCGGCCGGCCACCCCAGCAGCTCGTCCATCTGCTCCTGGCTCAGCCCGGCCACCCGTCGGCCGCGACTGTGCGGGCGCGCGGGCAGGCCGTGCCTCTCGGGGTCCTGACGGCCGCGCTCCTCCCGCAGCAGCCGGCCGAACGACTTCATGTCCACGCAGGTGTCTCCGATGACATCGAGTGCCTACCGTCCGCAGGCAGAGGGTCGAATTATCTGCCAAATCCTGCCCTGTAAAAGAGGAGGTTGAGGGAGAAACAATCGGGACTTCTCGACGGGGCGGCAACCCACTCTCACCCGGCCCCGTCAAGGCATACGCCGGTAAGGGGGACCTAACTTGATCCGTCCGACACCCGAACGTCAGCCACAGCCCGACACCCGAACCGAAACTGACGGAATATCCGGCACCAGCGCAGTGCCCGGACCGGTCGGCGCGCGCACCGTCCGCCACCTCGCCCTCGTCCCGCAGGCGGGCCCCCCACAGCGCCGCCTGCGGCCCACGATCGCGTGCATGCTCGCCGCCGGCATCGACCTTCCCCGCCCCTGACCCCGTGCCCACCCGCCTCCACGGCCGTCCCTCGACGCCGCCCCGCACCCGCCTTACGCTGGGCGTCCGGGCAAGACGTCACCGCAGGGACTTGACGGGACCCCAGAAATGAATCCATGATCTGATCAGATGGGCTTCTTCAGCCCTACTGCCACGAAGGGCCGCCCACCGGGCGGCCCTTCGGCGTTCCCAGGGGAAGGGATGCCTCCATGACCGCCGACTACCGGCCCGTCCTCCTCGCCCCCCGGGACATCGCGCACCTCATCGACCGGCCCGTCGGCACCGTCCGCCGCTGGGCCCACGAAGGACGCCTCACCCGCCACGTCGGCGGCCGCTACGACTACCTCGAATTGCGCGACGTCGTCGAGGGCCGCGCCAAGCGCCCCCCGAAGCGCCCTTGACCCCGGGAGGCCCCGTGGCAACCGAAGACACCCCCGCCGACACCGGCACCGACGCGCCCCCCGCCGAAGCACCCGCCGCCCCCACGGCCGCGGCGAGCACCCCGGTCACCGTCGAGAGCGCCCTGGCCAACGCCGCCCGCCTCCTGGGCTTCGCCGAGAACGAGACGAACCTCGCCCTGATGGAACGCTACGAGGCGCTCGCAGACTCCTGGAACAGCCTCGCCCGCACCGTCATCGCCGACCGCGACTGACCCACCCCCACGTACCGGCCCCGCCGCCCGCCTCCCCCGCGGCCCCGGCGGGGCCACCCCCGGCCGCGAACCGACCCGCGGCACCGAGACGTCTGCCCGGACCGCTCTGAGGGGGGCGGGTCCGGGCAGACCCCCCACACCACGGCGCAGCCCCGCACGCCGCCGCCGCTCCCCCCTCGCCCAGCTCCTCGTCACCCGACGACCCCCTCAAGGAGACCCGCATGAACGGCACCGACCTGGACTACGACTTCGAGTTCATCGAGAACGGCCGGACCATCGAAGTCATCTCGGCCGGCTTCGCCACCGACGACGGCAGCACCTACTACGCCATCAACCGCGACCTCGACCTGGCACAGCTCGCCGACAACCCCTGGCTCATGGCGAACGTCGTCCCCACCCTGCCGCTCACGGCAGGCTCAGACGCCTCCGGCCGATTCGTGGCCTGGGATCCGGACAAGGCCGACTTCGACAAGGTCAAGCCGCTCGCCCAGATCGCCGACGAGGTCCGAGCGTTCATCCTCCAGGCCCCCGGCCCGCGCCGCCTCTGGGCCGACTACGGCGCCTACGACCACGTCGCCCTCTGCCAGCTCTGGGGCAGCATGATCGACCTCCCCGACGGCATCCCCATGTGGACCCACGACCTGCGCCAGGAGATCGAGCGGCTCGGCCTCACCGACGCCGACCTCCCCCAGCAGGCCTCCGGCCGGCACAACGCACTCGCCGACGCCCTCCACAACAGGACCGTCCGCCGGAACCTCGCCTCCCGGCCGTGAACCGGCACCCGGCGAAGCCATTCACCTCGCAGACCGTCAAAGACGCCGCAGCCCGCTGGCGCGCCCGCCGCCACAGCACCCCGCCGCCGTCCTGCCCGCCGCCCGCCGACCCCGTCCGGATCGCGGTCCTCGAGCACGACCTCCTCGGCATCCCACCCGAGCCCGGCAGCCTGGCCGCCCTCGTCATCGCCATGCGCCGGATCACCACCTGCACCGAGCACCAGCCCGTCGACGTCACCGGCTTCGGCGACCCACTGCCCAACGCCATCTGCTCCGGCTGCGGACAGCACCTCGTCCGCACCCACGACGAATGGAGGACCACATGAAGGCGACCATCGGCCGGATCGTCCACTACACCAGCCACGGCAGCCCCGTCCTCCCCGACGGCGCCCAGAAGTACAAGCCCCTGCCGCGCGCGGCCATCGTCACCGCCATCCCCGCCTACCGCGAGGACGAGCCGTACGACGGGTGCCCCAACCAGGACGAACACGGCAACCCGATCTTCGTCAGCCTCGCCGTCCTCAACCCGACCGGCATGTTCTTCGACGAGTGCGTCCCCTACTCGGAGGAACCCGCACCCGGCCACTGGTCCTGGCCCCCACGCGCCTAAGCGGCAACCATGCCCCGCCGCCGCGCACTCACCGTCTGCACCGTCAAGGACTGCCCCGAACTCACGGACGGCGGCCGCTGCGCACAGCACGAGCGCGCAGCCGACCGGGCCCGCGGCACCGCACGCCAACGCGGCTACGGCACCCGGCACGAGACGCGCTTCCGCGGCGCTGTCCTCGCCCGCGACCCCGCCTGTGTCTGCACGGAGGCCGAGCACGGCCACAGCCAGCCCTGCGGCCAGCCCTCACGGCACGCCGACCACCACCCGCTCAGCCGCCGCGACCTCCTC
Source organism: Kitasatospora sp. NPDC052868 (assembly GCF_044547105.1). Classification (NCBI taxonomy): domain Bacteria; kingdom Bacillati; phylum Actinomycetota; class Actinomycetes; order Kitasatosporales; family Streptomycetaceae; genus Kitasatospora; species Kitasatospora sp. NPDC052868. The sequence continues at coordinate 78,028 of NZ_JBITZW010000026.1, forward strand.
CAGCAAGGCGCAGATCCCGACGACCCCAAGCACGGCCGGGGCCTCTGCCACCCGTGCCACAGCGCAGAGACCGCTCGTCACCAACCCGGCGGCTGGCACCGCTGACCACCCCTCACCCTTCGGGAGATGCCATGGCTCGCATCCAGGCCCTGCCCCTGCCCATCCGGCCCGACGGAAGCCGGCCCTTCATCCTCGTCATCGACAAGGCCGCCGGCCTGAGCGACGAGGACCTCGCCGACCTGACGGCCGCGCTGCCCAGCACCCGCGACACCGCAGGCGCCAAGGCCGTCCTCGTCTTCGGCGGGAAGCTCGACGTCGCATGAGCCACCGTGAGCAGCCCCGCCACCACGTCGCCCTCGGCTCCACCGGCATCACCCACCGCCTGACCATCGACGGCACCGACGTCTCCCGGGCCATCCGCTCCTGCACCCTCCACCTCGCCAGCGGCGAGCAGCCCATGCTGCTCCTCGACCCGTGCGTCGTGGCCCTGGACACCACCGAGGCAGACGGTGTCAGGGTCCTGGTGAACAAGGCGACAGTGGACCTGCTGGTCGGCCTGGGCTGGACACCGCCCGAGGACCAGACCCTGTGAGCAGCCGCCACAGCATCACGGTGCACCGCCTGCCCGACGGCGCCCTGATGGTGGCCGAGGAGCACACGTGGACGGCTCAGGAGTGGGCCGAGGCCACCCGCTGCGCCCTGGCCGGCCCACGCCTCCTGGCCGACTTCGAGGCCGGGCCGCCCGTCCCGGTCCGGCCGGCTCCGACCGGGCGGGACGAGGTGTGTCACCAGGCTGTCCGCGAGGCTGAGGCCCACGCGCTGGGCGGGCCAGGACGGGGCGCAGCTGCCCAGCCCGGCGCCGTACCCGGGCCGGGCCGGGGGAAGGCCTGCAGCAGGGCGCCCCGGCCCTCTGGCGAGGCCTCTGAGGGCAGGTCAGGGGGTGCTGAGGGCCTGCGGGTGGTCGGCGGTGGTGGTGAGGGGCCCTGGCGGTGACCGCGAAGGGTGACCTCGCCCCGGACCGGCCGCCACTGTGGGTGACCGACCCCAGGGGGGTGACCCCCCGACCCCGTCTTGCCCCGGACCGCCGGGGAGGGTCGCATCCGGTTTGCCAGGTTCAGAACTTCCTAAGTGATCTTGGAATCTTCAAGATCGTCACCATCCGTGACACCCCGTCGGCCACTACCGACAGGCACCAGGCCCTCCCAGCGGCGGCCCTGCCACACACCCGGGCGCGCGCAACGCCGCCCGAGCACCAGCGCCGCAACGGCGCCACACCGAGGAGACCGACATGGCGAAAGGCGGAGCACGAGCGCGATCCGGACCGGCGCCCGACCCCATGGCGCTGCGCCGTGAACGCGACGCCGGAGAGTGGACGATCCTTCCCGCCGAAGGCCGCCAGGGCGAAGCGCCCGACTGGCCGCTGACCGAGCAGAGCCTGCGCGAGGACGGGCTGTGGCAGTGCCTGTGGGCCAAGCCGCAGGCACTGATGTGGGAGCGCTACGGCCAGGAGCTGGAGGTCGCCCTCTATATCCGCCGCCTGACCGAAGCCGAGCTCGCGGACTCCCGGGTCACCCTGACCACGGTGGTCAAGCAGATGGCGGACAGCCTGGGCCTGACCACGCCGGGGATGCGCGCCAACCGGTGGCGCATCATCCGTGACGAGGAACAGGCCGCAGCCCGGCCGGCCGCCGGCGCGGGCCCGGCCATGAACCGACAGTCGGCCCGATCCCGCCTGCAGGTCGTGACCGGTGACGGAGCATGAGTTCGTCGTCGACTTCCCGACGCTGTGGGTGGCCTGCGACTGGATCGAGCAGCACTGCGTCATCCCGGACGGCTTCCGCAAGGGCCAGCCGTTCCAGATGTACGACTGGCAGCTGTGGTGCACCGCCAACCACTACCGGATCAAGCCCGAGGCGACAGTAGGGCAGCTCGCCCCGGCGTTCCACAACCGCCGCTCGCAGTGCGTCGCCCCGCAGAAGACCGGGAAGGGCCCGTGGACGTCGTCGATCTGCGCCACGGAGGCGGTGGGGCCGGTCGTCTTCAACGGCTGGGCCGTCGGCGGCGAAGTCTACGACTGCCGGGAATGGGGCTGCGGCTGCGGCTGGGTATACGAGTACGAGCCCGGCGACGCCATGGCCCGCCCGTGGCCGACGCCGCTGGTGCAGATCACGGCGTTCAGCGAGGAGCAGACAGACAACGTCTACCGGCCGCTGCAATCGATGATCCGCAACGGCCCGCTCGGTGAGCTGATGAAAGTCGGCGAGGAGTTCATCCGCCTCCCCAACGACGGCCGCATCGACGTCGTCACCAGCAGCGCCCAGTCCCGCCTCGGCAACCCCGTGACCTTCGTCCTGCAGGACGAGACGCAGCTGTGGACGGTCGCCAACAAGATGACCCGGGTCGCCGAGACCCAGCGCCGCGGCGCCGCCGGCATGGGCGGCAGAACGATGGAGACCACCAACGCCTGGGACCCCTCCGAGAACTCCGTCGCGCAGCGCACCGCCGAGGCCGTCACCAAGGTCAAGGACATCTTCCGCTTCCACCGGCTCCCGCCCGCCGCCCTGAAGTACGAGCTCAAGACGGACCGGCGGCGCATCCACCGGCACGTCTACGCCGGATCCACGCACGTCGACCTCGACGCGATCGAGGCCGAGGCCGCCGAGCTAATCAGCGTCGACCCGGCACAGGCCGAGCGGTTCTTCGGCAACCGCATCACCGCCGGCGTCGGCGTCTGGCTGGCCCGGGACCGGTGGGACGCGCGCGCCAGCCACCAGACCGTGAGCGACGGCACCCCGATCGTCCTCGGCTTCGACGGCTCCGACATTGACGACTGGACGGGCCTGCGCGCCGAAACCCTCGACACCGGCCACCAGTTCACCCCGGTCTACAGCAGCCTCGAGCTGCCGACGATCTGGGACCCCAAGGACTGGGGCGGCCAGGTGCCCCGCCTCGAGGTCCACGCCGCCGTCGACGAGCTGATGCGCCGCTACCGCGTGGTGCGCATGTACGCCGACCCGCCGTACTGGGAGACCGAGGTCGACACCTGGGCCGACAAGTACGGCGACAAGCGGGTCATCCGCTGGTGGACCAACCGCATCGTCCAGATGCACGCCGCCTGCGAACGCCTGCTCACTGACGTCACCAAGGCCGACAGCCGCTTCACCCACGACGGCTGCGAGAACACCTCCACCCACGTCGGCAACGCCCGCCGGGCAGCCCGCCCCGCCGACCGGTACGTCCTTCGCAAGCCCGCACCGCACCAGAAGATCGACCTCGCCGTCACCAGCATCCTCGCCCACGAAGCCGCCGGCGAAGCCATCGCCGCAGGCCTCGCCCGCCCCACCACACCGCGGAGAACCACCGTGGTTCGCTGACCAGCACGAGGGGGTGCCGTGGCCCTGGACGACCTGACCCCCGAGGACTGGCTCAAGCGCCTGCAGCACGGCCACAGCCAGGAGCTGAAGGACCTCACGCTGATGAACGCCTACTACGACGGCACCCAGCCGCTGTCGTACATGGCGCCGGAGCTCGTCAACGAGCTGCAGGGCCGGCTGCGCCAGGTCGTCATCAACTGGCCGCAGCTGGTCGTCGACAGCCTCGAGGAGCGGCTCGACGTCGAGGGGTTCCGCTACGCCGACGAGGAGGAGACAGCCGACGACCTGTGGGAGATGTGGCAGGCCAACGACCTCGACGAGGGCAGCCAGCAGGGCCACCTCGACAGCCTCCTCCTCGGCCGGGCCTACGGCGTCGTCGGCGTCAACGAGGACGACGACAGCACCCCCCTGATCACCGTCGAGTCGGCCCTCGAGATGTACGCCGAGAGCGACCCGCGCACCCGCCGGGGCCTCGCCGCCATCAAGCCTTGGGAGGAGCCCGTCCCGGGCGGCGACTGCCGCAAGATGACGACGCTCTATCTGCCCGACGACCGCCACACCTTCGCGCTGCAGAAGGGCCGCTGGGTCGAGCAGCCGGACGAGCACGACCACCACAGCCTCGGCCGGCTCTGCGTCGAGCCGATCATCAACCGGCCCCGGCTGCAGAACCAGCGGGGCGTCTCGGAGCTGCGCTCGGTCATCCCGCTCTCGGACGCCGCCTGCAAGATCGCCACGGACATGATGCTGTCCGCCGAGTACCACGCCATGCCGCGCCGCTGGGCCACCGGCGCCTCCCTCAACGACTTCGCCGACGAGAACGGCCACCCCCTCGGCGCCTTCTCCTCCCTCGCAGGCCGCCTCTGGGTCAACGAAGGCACCGAGGTCAAGTACGGGCAGTTCCCCGAGGCCCAGCTCGGCAACTTCCACGACACCATCAATCAGCTCGCCCGCCTGGTCGCCTCCATGTCCGGCCTGCCCCCCCACTTCCTGGGCCTGGCCACCGACAACCCGCCGAGCGCCGACGCCATCCGCTCCAGCGAGGCCCGACTCGTCAAGCGGGCCGAGCGCCGCCAGCGCACCTTCGGCGGCTCGTGGGAGCGCATCATGCGCCTCGCCCTCCTCGTCCGGGACGGCGAGGTCGCACCCTCCGCCCGCTCCCTGGAGACCGTGTGGCGCGACGCCGCGACCCCGACCTACGCCCAGAAGGCCGACGCGGTGGTCAAGCTCCACGCCGCAGGCCTCCTGCCGACCGAGCAGGCCCGCGAGGACCTCGGCTACAGCGCCCAACAGCGCCGCCGAATGCGGGAGATGGACCAGGACGCCCTCAACCGGGCCGTCGGCGGCGACCTCGCCGCCGGATACGGCCCCAAGCCACCCGCAGACCCCCTCCCGTTCGAGACCGACACCGAGGACGGCCGACCGGCCGCCCGCACCGGCGACGGACAGGAGTAGCGGTGGCGACCGCCGAAGACCTCGCCACCGCCCACTACCTCCAGCAGCAGCGCACCGTCCGCCAAGCCGCCGACCGCGCCCAGGCCCTCTGGCACGCCCTCGGCCTCGAACCCGGCCGCTTCGACACCCAGTGGCTCACGGTCGGACCCGGCCTCGTCCAAGCCGTGACGGACGGCCAGCAGGCCGCCGCCGCCCCCGCCGACACCTACCTCACAGCGGTCATCGCCGCCGACGGCGCCGCCACCGAACCCGCCGGCACCCTGAACACCAACGCCTTCGCCGGCCACGCCGCCGACGGCCGATCCCTGCGCAGCCTCCTCTACGAACCCGTCATCGACACCAAATGGCGCATCGCCGCCGGCCAGAGCGTGCGCGACGCCACGACCGGCGCCCTGTCCACCCTGCTGCGCACCGTCACCACGGAGGTAGCCGACGCCGGGCGCACCGCGGTGGGCGCGGGGATCGCCTCGAACCGGGCCACCCGCGGCTACGTACGGGTCCTCAGCCCGCCCTCGTGCTCCCGCTGCGCGATCCTGGCGGGCCGCGAGTACGCCTTCAACTCCGGCTTCGACCGGCACCCGCGATGCGACTGCGTGCACCTGCCGATCACCCGCTACCGGCGCGGCGCCCGCACGATGGACGTCCGCGCCTACTTCGACAGCCTCCCGCGCGCCGAGCAGAACCGGGTCTTCACGATCCACGGCGCGCAGGCGATCCGCGACGGCGCCGACATCAACTCCGTCGTCAACGCCCGCCGCGGCCTCTACACCGCCGGCGAGGGCGCCAACCGGGTCCGCGCGACCTACGACGCGACCACCGCCCGCGGCGCGTTCTTCCGGGCCGAACGCGAGCGGGCCATCCGCTTGGGCCTGGTCCCGCGCAACCAGGACCGGCGCGCCTTCAGACTCCGGGCCCGCCGGCTGACCCCGGAGGAGATCTACGGCCGGGCCGAGAACCGCGACCAGGTGATCGCGATGCTCCGCCGCTACGGCTACCTGACCTGACCCCCGGCGCAACGCCGGACCGGTCCCACCTCCTGCAACGGGAGACCACCACATGTCCCACCGCCTCACCCGCTCCTGGTTCGACCTCGCCCGCCACGACGAGGCAGACCCCGACCCCGTGCCCGACCCGGACCCGGGCACGCCGGACCCCGCCGACGGCGACCCGCCCGGAACCGATCCCGACCCCGGCGCAGACCCGGGCACCGGCGACCCCGACCCCGAGGGCACCGGCGACAGCGACGAGGCGAAGCTCGGCGACGCCGGCAAGCGCGCCCTCGACCGCATGAAGGCCTCCGAGGCCGACGCCAAGCGCAAGGCGGCCGAGGAACGGCGCGCCCGCATCGCCGCCGAGGCCAAGGTCCGCGAGTACGAGGACCGCGACAAGTCCGAGCTCGACAAGGCCGCCGCCAAGGCCGAACGGGCCGCCGACCAGGCCGCCAAGGCCGTCGCCCGGGCCGTCTCCGCCGAGATCAAGGCCGGCGCCAAGGACCGGTTCGCCGACCCCGCCGACGCCATCGACGTCCTCATGCGCGACCCCGCGAAGTACGTCGACGGCGACGGCGAGATCGACGCCGACGCCATCGAGAGCGCCCTGGCCGACCTGCTCGAGCGCAAGCCCCACTGGGCCAAGCCCGAACCCGCCCCGGCCACCCCGGACCCGGCACCCGACAAGCGCACCCGGCCGCGTCCCGACCCCGCGCAGGGAACCCGCACCCCGCCCCCCGCCGCCGACTTCCGCACCGCCTCCAAGGAGGACCTCGCCGCGGAGCTTGCCAAGTACGGCTACCGGCAGCGCTATTCGTGATCACCATCCGCGCCCGTCTGGGCGACGGGCGCACCTCCATCGAGGTGACCGGTCACGAGGAGCACGCTGCCGGGGGTCGCGTCTGCGCCGCCGTGTCGGCCGTCACCCACACCGCACTGCTGGGCCTCGAGGAGCTCGCCCGGCAACACCCGGACCTCGTGTCCGTCACCATCACCGAGGAGTGATCATGACCACCCCCAAGACAGCGCCCGCGTGGTTCCGCATCGACCGGCACGCCGGCGTGCGGCCCACCCTGCCGGCCGCGATCCAGGCGATCCTGCAGAACGGCACCCTGGACAGGATGTTCAAGGACGCCCTCGTCCCGAACTTCCTGTTCCCCCAGATCGCCGACGCCGAGCCCTGGGTCGGCGGCCTGGGCGACACCAAGACCTTCACCCGCAAGGGCCTCTTGGCTCCGGCCACCACCCCGGTCACCGGCTCCGACCCGTCCCCGGCGACCTACACCGTCGAGCAGTGGTCCGTGACGATGGACCAGTACGCCAACACCATGGACACCAACATGCTGGGCTCCGCGCTCGCGCTGGCGTCCAAGTACCTCGCCGACATCGAGGGCCTCGGCGTCAACGCCGGCCAGACCATCAACCAGGTCGCCCGCAACAAGCTCTTCAAGGCCTACGCGGGCGGCCGGACCTGGGGCACCACCACCGCCGGCTCCGACACCGCGATGATCGTCCAGTCCACGGACGGCTTCGAGACCGTCCTGGTCAACGGCGTCCCCACCGCGGTCTCCGGGGCCAACCCGCTCACCGTGTCCATCGCCGGCGTCGCCAACACCGTCGTCGGCGTCAACACCGGCACCAAGACCCTCACCCTGGGCACCGCCCGCGCCGACACCGCCGGCGACTACATCGTCGCCGCGAACGCCCCGGTCACCGTCCGCCCGGCCGGCAACAGCGCCTACGACCTGACCGCCGGCAACATCGCCACCTTCGCGCACTTCCGCGCCGCCGTCGCCCGGCTGCGCAAGATGGCCGTCCCGACCGTCGGCGGCTACTACGTCGCGCACATCGACCCCGACACCGAGGCGCAGCTGTTCTCGGACAGCGACTTCAAGGGCGCCCTCCAGGGCCGCGTCGACTCCCCGATCTACCAGGACCTGTCGATCGGGCGGTTCGCCGGCATCGACTGGGTCCGCAACCTCGAGGCGCCGACCATCCTCGGCGGCTCCGCCGGCACCCTCACCGTCCACCGGCCGATCGTGCTGGGCGCCAACGCGCTGATGAACGCCCCCCTCGAGGGCACCGCGAACCTCCTCGCCGGCACCGGCGTCGAGGACGTCCCCGAGATCCGCGTCGTCGACGCCGCCCCGGGCGTCAACGTCAACCTCATCGTCCGCCCGCCGCAGGACCGCCTGCAGCAGGTCGTCACCACGACCTGGGCCTGGACCGGCGACTTCGGCGTCCCCACCGACGCCGGCTCCGGCGACGCCGCCCTCTACAAGCGCGGCGTCGTCATCGAGCACGCCTGAGCCCCCCTTCCCGGGGCCCGACCGCCGTCGAGCCCCGGGGCCCGTCCCCCCGAGGAGGACCCATGCGTGTCCGCACCACCGAGGCCACCCAGGCCTACTGGAACTACCAGGTCCACGACCTGCCGTCCGGGTACGAGACCGACGGCGAGTTCGCCGAGCACCTGTGGAATGTCCGGGCGCCCGTCGAGATCGTCGACGGTGAGCCCCCCGCCCCGCCCGAGGACCCGGCCCAGGACGAGGCGCCGACCGACACCGACACCAACCCCGGTCACGACGGCGACAGCCCGGACGCCGACGAACCGCCCGTCGACGCCACCATCGAGACCCTCATCAACTGGGTCGGCGGCGACCCCGGCCGCGCCCGCACGGCCCTGACCGCCGAGCAGGCCAAGGACGCCCCGCGCGCCACCGCCGTCAAGCGCCTGGCCGCCATTGTGGAGACCGCCGAGGACGACGACCAGACCCCCGACGCCACCGAGGCCGAGGCCGAGACCGCCTGAGCAAGGGAGGCCCACCGTGCCCCTCCCCCCACTCGCCACCCAGACCGACCTCGAGGACGCACTCCAGCGCACCCTCGACCCCACGCAGGCCGCCGCCGCCCTGCGCCGCGCCTCTGCCAAGGTCCGCGGCTACTGCCGACAGGAACTCACCTTCCACGCCCAGGACACGATCGAGATCCCCGGCGGAACCCGCCATCTCCTCGTCCCCCAGCGGCCCCTCGTCGTGGACGCCGACAACCCGCTCACCATCACCGAGCTGGCCGGCACCGCCGGCATCGAACTCCCCTGCCTCGAGGGCCGCGACTACACCCGCCTCGGCCCGAAACTCACCCGCGCCGAGGCCTACTGGCAGCCCACCCGCCTCATGGGCTGGCCCCGCACCCACCCCCAAGGCATCTGGGCCGACCGCATCCGCCTCACCTACAGCCACGGCTACACCACCGTCCCCGACGACATCCTCGACATCGTCGTCGACCTCGCCACCATGACCATGACCAACCCCCAAGGCCTGCGCTCCGAGTCCATCGACGACTACTCCCGCACCTTCGCGAGCGAGACCATCGGCGCCGGCACCCTCACCCCCGACCACCGCCGCACCCTCAACGCCTACCGCCTCAGCCCCGCCTACTCCGTGGCCCCCACCCGATGAGCGCCCTCGACGCACTCCTCACCGCCGGCCGCACCGCCCACCAAGCCCTGATGATCGACCAGATCACCCTGCTGCGCCCCGGACCGGACATCTACGACCCCGTCACCGGCGAAACCACCCCCGGCACCGGACAGACCCTCTACACCGGCCCCGCCAGGGTCAAGCCCTTCCAGGCCGTCTCCGAAGACGTCCCGGCGGGCGAACGCGCCGTCGTGCTGCGCCGCTACGAGGTCGCCCTGCCCTGGACGACCGTCCCAGCCGGCCAGGTGCTGCCCGGCGACCGGGTACTCGTGACCGCCTCACCGGACCCCCGGCTGGCCGCGCTGGACCTCTGGGTGACCAGCGCGGGTGCCTCGGCGACCGCCACCGCCTGGCGTATCGAAGCGGAGGACCGATCGTGAGCGTCGACATCACCGCCCTCGAGGCCCTGGTCGCCGACCTGGCCAGGTCCGCCGACGAGGCCGACCGACAGGCCAGACAGGTCGTCTCCAAGGGCGCCTTGAACATCAAGAGGGACTGGCGGGCCAACGCGCGCGCGTCCTCCGGCCGCCACGCGCCGCACTACCCGGGCAGCATCGGCTACGACCTGGACAGCGCCCCGGGCAGCACCTCCGCGGTGATCGGCCCCGACAAGGATGCGAAGCAGGGCGCGCTCGGCAACATCCTGGAGTACGGCACGTCCCAGCAGGGCGGCCACAACGACGGCGGCCGCGCGCTGATGAGCGAGGAGGCGCGGTTCATTGCAGCGGTCGAGGCCCTTACCCGGGACCTGCTGTGACCACCCCAGTCCCGGAGGACCTGCCGCACGTCCTCGCCGCCCAATCCGCCATCGAGGCGACCGGCCTGGCCGTGTACCTCGGCGGCGCCCCGGCTGGCCGCGCGCTGCTGCCCGCCACCTACGTCGTGCTGTACCCGTCTCCGGGCATCGAGTCCGCCGCGTCGCTCGCTGACGACCGGACCGGCCTCGACCTGATGCTGCAGGCGACGGCCGTCGCGACCACCCCCGAGGGCGCGATCGGCACGGCCGGCCGCGTCCGGCGCGCCGTCGCCGGCGGCCTGGTGGTGGACGGCCGGGTGTGCTGGCGGCCCGAGGCGCTCGGCGGCCCGCCACTGCAGCGCGACGACGACGTCACCCCGCCGCTCTGGTACCTGCCCATGCAGTACCGGATCCGTTCCATCACCGCCTGACGACAAGGAGGCCCCCGTGGCCACTCTCACCGCCGCCGCGCTTGCCGCGGCGGGCACCCTCGAAGCCCCCGCCGCCGCGTCCGCCGGCGGCGACAAGGTCGCCCCGGTCGGCGACCGCGTCTGGGTGGAGGTGACCAACGGCGGCGGCTCGTCCATCACCGTCACCATCTCCTCCTACGCGACGGTGCGCGGCCAGGCCGCCGTCGACCGCACGGTCACCATCGCCGCCTCGGCCACCAAGAAGATCCCGATCTTCGCGGACCTGAACACCAACCCGTCCGACGGCCTCGCGTCGATCTCGTACTCCGGCGTCACCACGGTGACCGTCGCGGCCTACCGGTCCTGACCCTGGCCTCCCGCCCGTCCCGTTGATCTGTTCGCCCCGCCGCCCCGGCGCCGGGGCGTTTCTCATGCCCCGAGGAGCCCCCCGTGTCCGACCTCATCAGCGACGGCCTCACCAAGGTCGTGTGGTGCGCGTCGCTCTCCAGCCTGTCCGCGCCAAGCGCCACCGAGCTCAACGCCGCACCGGACTACACCAGCCGCATCACTCCCGACGGCCTCAAGACCGACCCCACCACAGCGGGCGTCGATACCGGCAGCCTCGCCAGCACCACCGACACCGAGGAGGTCGGCCGCGTCAAGTGGGACGTCGAGGTGACCTTCAAGGTGGGCTCCACGCCCACCGAGCAGCTGCCGTACACCACCCTCACCCGCGGTACGCACGGCTACCTCGTCGTGCGCCGGGACATTCCGACCGCCAACGCGTTCGCCGCAGGCCAGGCCGTCGAGGTCTACCCGGTCGCCTGCGGGCAGCGCGCCCGCAAGGCCCCGGCCGCCAACGAGCTCGCCAAGTACATGGTGCCCATGAAGGTCTTCGCCGAGGCGATCCCGGACGCGGTGGTCGCGTGATGGCTGGCAAGGGCCCCCGCCCGGCCGGGCGGGACATCGAGGCCGTCATCACGGGCGCCACCGCGCGCGAGACCACCGTGCCCCTGTGCCTCGCAGGCGCTCTCCAAGGC